>CAKQTZ010000001.1 GCA_934277375.1 uncultured Coprococcus sp.
ATCTTTCGATCCGACGTTCTTGAAATTCTTGTTTGGAATTTCAGGGTTGTCATGTTGTTAATTTTTCAAGGTTCTTTATGTTCTCGCCTCTCAGCGACAACTTCTATATGTTATCACATCTGAAGTTCTTTGTCAACAACTTTTTTATCTTTTTTCAAGACCTTTTCGGTTGCTGATGTCTGACCTCTTCGGCGACAACTTCTAAATATTACCACACCGAAGTGTGTATGTCAACAACTTTTTCAGGTAATTTATAATCATGTCTCAGTGACTTATCATGTTGTATACCCATAAAAGCTGTCGTATGCTGTCTGCTCATGCGACAGCTTTTATAAGATACCACCACTGTAATCTTATGTCAAGGACTTTTTTTATTTATCTGACAATTGTGTGCAATTGTTCTAAACAGCCTCCCCTACATATGGCAATCTATCTATTCTTCCTCTGGATATGTAAATCCCCATGATCTTCTGAACTCTGTCATCATATCCATGACATCCTTTGTATATTCCAGATACATATCTCCATCACCGGATATCGCACTCTCCATATCCTGAAGCTCATACGCAAGGGCATCCGCATTTTCTCCGGCTGCAACAGTCTCAGTTTTGCCTGTATCTGTGTATGTGACCTTTGCCTCCCACGCTCTTGGATACTCCATCACCTCTATATATCCATTTTCACATGATACCATTCCACGTTTCGGCTGCTTCGAGTGAAGGGAGAGCATAACAGTTGCCATCTGGCCTTCCTTATTCATAAGCAAAAGTCCTGCCTGCTCATCCACTCCAGTAGGCGCAGGCTTAACCTGTGAAAGGAGCTTGTCTGGCTTTGAGTCCATGAACCACCTTATAAATGACAGGGCATACACACCTATATCCAGCATTGCCCCTCCCGCAAGATTCCTGTTGAAGAATCTATTGCTCATATCATAGTCTTTGAAGCTTCCAAAGTTCATGGTTATGAGATTGACTTTGCCAAGTGCACCTGAACGCAACAGTTCTTTAAGTTTTTTGTAAATAGGCATATGATAAATAGTCATCGCTTCACCTACGATCACATTATGCTGCTCTGCAAGTTTTACCATCTCTTCGAGTTCATCGCTGTTCAATGTAATAGACTTCTCCACCAATATATGCTTACCATTCTCTATTGCTTTTCTCATAAACTGTATGTGTGTATTGTGTGGTGTCGTTATGTATATCACATCCACCTCCGGATCCGTGAACATCTCATTGTAGTCTGAATATACCTTACCTATGCCATACTTCTCAGCAAATGCCACCGCTTTGTCATATGTTCTGTTTCCGACGGCATAAATGTTCTTACCATTCTTTTTGAGTGCCACCGCCATCTCATTTGCGATAACTCCCGTTCCGAGAACTGCCCATTTGATATCTTTCATATCTGTTTCCTCCATATATAATTATGTATTTGGATTGTATATACACTGCACATAAATGCCCGTTGTATGTAAGTTTTTTTCACGCATATTGTGTGCGTGTAATTTTCTTTCATATAAAGTATCACACATGAAATCATTTGTCAAATACCATAGACACTTTTCTGAAAAATCCGCACATCTTCATTCAACTGATCAAAGCATCATGTCACTCCTTTGTATATGCCATCGCTTGTTCGTGTCTCACTATAGACTCGTAGGATTCCTTTCTCATAGATGCAAGCAACAGATATATTATCTCTATCACCATGGTTGCAGACACCCTTGAAAAGCAGTACCCATCAAGAAATAATTTTTCACGGGTAGCTGTTGTGATGTGGTATGTGCTAAGCTCCGCAACACTTGACCTGGCATTATTGGTTATTGATATGGCGACTGCGCCGCGGCTCTTTGCCGCCTCCAATATCTGGATCACACCTGTCGACTCCCCGGAGTTGGATATTGCTACCACAACATCCTTGTCGGTCATATTATAACTGTATCCAAGTTCAGTCTCCCATATCGGTGTTGACATGGCACGTATACCTATCTGGTTAAGCTTATATGCCCCATCCATGGCAACCGGTATCGTATTGCCCACAGCCGCCATGAGTACCGTATCGGCATTGTTTATCACATCCAATATCTTTTTCAGTTCCTCTCTGTCGATCATGGCCACAGTTTGTCTCAGTTCTTCCATTTTATTCGACAGTATTCCTCTCAGAGAACCTTCCATATCATCCACAGATATATGTCCAGATATCTCGCCGTCATCCTTGGCATCCACGAGTTCTCTCGCCAGCGATATCTTGAGATGGTGAAATCCCTTCAGTTCTATTCGTTTGCAGAATCTCGACACCGAGGCCTCGCTGACACAGCACTCCTTTGCCAGCTCCCCGACTGTCATATCCACAACCTTCTTGGGATTCCTGACGATATAATCGCCTATTTTCTTTTCTGTATCAAAGAACGAATCCATAGATACGCATATCTGATTTATAACTGATCCTTCCATATTTTCCTATCTCCTTTCTTCTTTCGGAAATAATCCATCACATAGTGTTTTCTATACAATACCTCTAATAATTTTCTCAGTTAAATTCGTTTTCATATTTGTTGCAGGCTTAAAATCTATTTTCATACCATTTACAACTCTACCATCCTTCTCTCATCCAGTCAAACAAATGTATTTTCGCTTGAAACTCATTTATCAAATAAAAACAGAGTATCTGGAACCCCTATCACGATACTCTGTTTTGAATGACTTTCTTCTATATAAATATATCTATTCGTTTTATTCGCCCTGTGCTATATTTCTTGCCACATATACACCGCTTGCGGATGCGTGGGACAACGAATGTGTTATGCCGCTTCCATCGCCTATGATATACAGTCCCTTATATCTTGTCTCAAGCTTATCATCTACTTCAACCTTCATGTTGTAGAATTTGACCTCAACTCCATACAACAGTGTATCTTCATTTGCCGTTCCTGGGGCAATTTTGTCAAGTGCATATATCATCTCTATTATTCCATCCAGGATTCTCTTTGGAAGGACAAGGCTCAGATCTCCCGGCGTGGCATTGAGCGTAGGTGTGATGAACGCTTCCTCGATCCTGCTCTGGGTGGATCTCTGTCCCCTTATGAGATCGCCAAATCTCTGCACTATTACTCCGCCGCCCAGCATGTTGCTGAGTCTCGCTATGCTCTCGCCGTATCCGTTGGAGTCCTTGAATGGCTCAGAGAAATGTTTTGCCACAAGGAGTGCAAAGTTTGTATTATCCGTCTGCTTTGCAGGATCCTCATAGCTGTGACCATTTACCGTTATGATTCCATTTGTATTCTCTGTAACTACGGCGCCCCTTGGGTTCATGCAGAAGGTTCGCACCTTGTCTCCATACTTCTCCGTTCTGTACACTATCTTGCTCTCATAGAGCTCGTCCGTCAAATGTGCAAATATAGCTGCAGGAAGCTCCACTCTGACTCCTATATCTACTCTGTTAGATTTTGTAGGTACATTTAGGTCTTTGCAGACAGCCTCCATCCATTTGCTGCCGCTTCTTCCTACGGATATGATACATTTATTACAAGCAAATGTACCCTTCTTGCAGCATACACTGTAAGTCCCATCCTCCAGCTTTTCCACCGTCTGTATAGGAGTGTCAAAATTGAAATCCACCTTATCCTGAAGATATGCATACAGATTCTCCAGAACTATATAGTTGATGTCCGTGCCAAGATGTCTGACCGATGCATCCAGCAGATGAAGTCTGTTCTGCAGACACACTGTCTTGAATCTTGTGCCGGCAGTGGAATAAAGCTTCGTACCCTCTCCGCCGTACTCCATATTGATATCATCCACATACTTCATGAGGTCTATGGCCTCGTTCTTGCCGATGTACTCATACAGACTTCCGCCAAAGTCATTTGTGATATTGTACTTTCCATCAGAAAATGCACCTGCACCGCCAAATCCACTCATGATCGAACAGCTATCACATCCCACGCAGCTCTTGATCTTTGTGCCGTCTATCGGACATTTTCTTCTCTTAAGCTCATGTCCAGCCTCAAACACTGCAACCTTGAGATCCGGAGCCTGCTTTGTCAGCTCATATGCAGAAAATATTCCTCCTGGTCCCGCTCCAATAATTATCACATCATACCTCATACGCGCACCCTCCAAAATCATTTTATATTTTTTATTAAACCCTATCCACGTTCTGTATCCACACACATATTTTTACACAAAAATATAGTTGACCACGGCAATCCATGTCGTAGTCAACTATTATCGGTAGCTGGTAGATACGCCCAACCATATTATGGGCTTATACATATATAATTGTAATTCTTTCGTCATAAAATATGATTGCACTATTCATATTTACTATATCTCACGCAAAATATCTGCGCTCATGTGGATGCCACAAACTGATCGTCCACATCGCATCCTTAAAAATTATAGCATATTACATATAGTTTGCGCAAGCGCAACCGTCGCAATGCTCATTATATCATGATTCGCACCTACGGTGCTTTCCGTTGCTGTCGCAACTATCATGATCCAATTCGCCGCTCGCCAATCATGCAAGCATGTTGGCTCCCTTGCGCTCATTATATCATAACGATGCTATGATTGCCACGATGAATGTTCCAAGCAGGAATAATACGCCTATTACCAACAGTACTTTCATAAGTTTTCTTTTCCGCTTTCTCATATTTTCCAGAACTCCGGTTGAATAGAACACCGCAACCAGCAGCGCTCCTATCGCAACTCCCATAAGCGTCCCCATCAAATAGTCATAAACCGGAAGATTATTATCTCTGCTGATCACCATCATCGTCAGTCCAGCAATCAGCGAAACCAATCCCACTATGCTGATTATACGCAATCTCATCAGCAATGTATTCTTCTCATTTTCCGCATAATCCGCAACAATCAGCAATCTCTCTTTCTCTTCCTTATTCATGTCATCACCCTTACTTTCTCCGTCAATGATATCCCTGATATCGACATCATAAAAATCTGCCAGTTCCACCAAAATACTGAGATCCGGCATGTTGCTGCCTGTCTCCCATCTTGACACACTGCGGTTTGTTACCCCAAACCGCTCAGCAAGTTGTTCCTGGGTAAGCTGTTTTTCCTTTCTCAGTTCTTTCAGGAACAAACCGATCTTTTTCAGATCCATATTTGTTGCCTCCTTTCAGCTAATATAGTAGTGTTTTTCGGGTGTTTTTTACAGGACACGATGCGGGAATTGGCTATTTTCAGCTAATACAAGGTCAAAATAAGGTCAAATCCCATTTTTTGTCAGAAAAAAAGACCTCCGAGGGCGAACCCTCGAAGGTCTGAAAATCCTTTATTTATGCGGTTTATCAGCGATTACTCGATGATAGTTGCAACTCTTCCTGAACCTACAGTTCTACCACCCTCACGGATAGCGAATGTAAGACCCTGGCTCATAGCGATTGGGTGGATGAGCTCGATTGTCATCTCTACGTTATCACCAGGCATGCACATCTCTGTACCAGCTGGAAGGTTACATACACCTGTAACGTCTGTTGTTCTGAAGTAGAACTGTGGACGATAGTTGTTGAAGAATGGTGTATGACGACCACCCTCGTCCTTTGTCAGAACGTAAACCTGTGCTGTGAACTTTGTATGACATGTAATTGAACCTGGCTTACAAAGAACCTGTCCTCTTACGATATCCTCTCTCTTGATACCACGAAGAAGAGCACCGATGTTATCACCAGCCTGACCTTCGTCAAGGAGCTTTCTGAACATCTCGATACCTGTTACTGTTGTCTTCTGGATCTCTGGCTTGATACCAACGATCTCAACTTCATCATTGAGGTGAATTACACCAGCCTCTACTCTACCAGTAGCAACTGTTCCACGACCTGTGATTGTGAATACATCCTCTACAGGCATGATGAATGGCTTATCTGTATCTCTCTGTGGATCTGGAATGTATGAATCAACTGTATCCATAAGCTCCATGATCTTGTCTCCCCAAGGTCCCATTGGATCCTCAAGAGCCTTAAGAGCTGAACCCTTAACGATAGGACAATCATTGAATCCGTACTCCTCGAGCTGCTCTGTAACTTCCATCTCAACGAGCTCGATAAGCTCCTCATCGTCTACCATATCACACTTGTTAAGGAATACAACGATGTAAGGAACACCAACCTGACGTGAAAGAAGGATATGCTCCTTTGTCTGAGCCATAACACCATCAGTAGCAGCAACAACAAGGATAGCACCATCCATCTGAGCTGCACCAGTGATCATGTTCTTAACGTAGTCAGCATGTCCTGGACAGTCAACGTGTGCGTAATGTCTGTGCTCTGTCTCATACTCAACGTGAGCTGTAGAGATAGTGATACCTCTTTCTCTCTCCTCTGGAGCCTTATCAATGTTCTCGAAATCTGTAGCTGTGTTACCAGCAACTCTCTCTGAAAGAACCTTTGTGATAGCAGCTGTAAGAGTAGTCTTACCGTGATCTACGTGTCCGATTGTACCGATGTTACAATGTGGCTTACTTCTATTAAACTTTTCCTTTGCCATGATATAAAATCCTCCTTAAAAATTATACCCCACGCGGGTTACTCGGCTAAAAATCATTATATAGAAAATACTAGAGATTTTCAACCATTTTTTATCTCTTTATACCAGCAGGCTAACGATATGTAATCTTTAACCTGCCAGCATATATAATTTTTTATTTATTTGATCTGAAAGACCAGGAAAATGTCCTTCGTCAAATCTTACTTAGAATGCTCTGCGATAACCTTCTCCTGGATGCTCTTTGGACACTGAGCGTACTTCTCAAAGAACATTGAGTAGTTACCACGACCCTGTGTTGATGAACGAAGCTCTGTTGAGTATCCGAACATCTCTGCAAGTGGAACGAATGCTCTGACGATCTTACCACCGCCGATATCATCCATACCCTCGATCTGGCCTCTCTTAGCATTTAAGCTTCCGATTACATCGCCGAGGTACTCCTCTGGCATTGTAACCTCAACCTTCATGATTGGCTCAAGAAGAACTGGGTTAGCCTTAGCCATAGCCTCCTTGAATGCCATAGAACCAGCGATGTGGAATGCCATCTCTGATGAATCGACCTCATGGTATGATCCATCGTATACGTTAGCATAAACACCAAGTACTGGGTAGCCGCCAAGGATACCAGCCTTAGCTGCCTCTTCGATACCCTCTCCAACTGCTGGGATGTACTCCTTAGGAATAGCACCACCGACAACTGTTGACTCGAACTTGAATGTCTCCTCACCGTTAGGATCCATAGGCTCGAACTTAACCTTACAATGACCGTACTGTCCACGACCACCTGACTGCTTAGCATACTTGCTGTCGATATCAACTGGCTTTGTGAATGTCTCCTTGTAAGCAACCTGAGGTGCACCAACGTTTGCCTCAACCTTGAACTCACGGAGAAGACGATCAACGATAACCTCAAGGTGAAGCTCACCCATTCCGGCAATGATTGTCTGTCCTGTCTCTTTGTCTGTATGAGCCTTGAATGTAGGATCCTCCTCAGCAAGCTTTGCGAGTGCCTCACCCATCTTACCCTGATCATTCTTGGTCTTAGGCTCGATGGCAAGCTCGATAACTGGCTCTGGGAATTCCATTGACTCAAGGATAACTGGATGCTGCTCATCACAGATTGTGTCACCTGTAGTTGTAAGCTTGAAACCTACAGCAGCTGCGATATCTCCTGAGTAAACCTTATCAATCTCTTTACGAGCGTTGGCATGCATCTGTACGATACGTCCTACACGCTCCTTCTTATCCTTTGTTGCATTCAGTACATATGAACCTGAGTTCAGTGTACCTGAGTAAACTCTGAAGAATGCAAGCTTTCCAACGAATGGATCTGTCATGATCTTGAATGCAAGAGCTGAGAACGGCTCATCATCTGATGAATGACGAACAACCTCGTTACCATCTGGATCAACACCTGTGATATCAGGGATATCTGTTGGTGCTGGCATGTACTCGATAACACCGTCAAGCATCTTCTGAACACCCTTGTTCTTATAAGCTGAACCAAGGAATACAGGAACTGCCTCACTAGCGATAGTTGCTCTACGAAGAACCTTCTTCATCTCATCGATCGATGGCTCCTCGCCCTCAAGATACATCATCATTAAGTCGTCATCTAACTCGCAGATCTTCTCGACAAGGTTCTCATGCCACTTGTCTGCAAGCTCCTTAAGGTCATCAGGGATAGTTGTGATCTCGATGTCCTCGCCCTTATCATCTTTGTAGTAGTATGCCTCCATCTCGAACAGATCGATCAGACCGATGAAGTCTGACTCTTTTCCAATAGGGATCTGTACTGGAATTGCATTCTTGCCCAGACGATCAATAATTGTCTGAACTGAGTAGAAAAAGTCTGCACCCATTTTATCCATCTTGTTGATGAATGCCATACGAGGTACATTGTATGTGTCAGCCTGACGCCATACATTCTCTGACTGAGGCTCTACACCAGCCTTAGCATCAAATACACCTACAGCTCCGTCAAGTACACGAAGTGAACGCTCAACCTCAACAGTGAAGTCAACGTGTCCCGGAGTATCAATGATGTTGATTCTGTGCTCTAACGCGCCAGCCTTTGGTTTATGATGATCCTCAAGTGTCCAGTGACATGTTGTAGCAGCTGAAGTAATTGTTATACCTCTCTCCTGCTCCTGCTCCATCCAGTCCATGGTAGCTGTACCGTCATGAGTATCACCAATCTTATAGTTAACACCAGTATAGTATAAGATACGCTCTGTAAGAGTTGTCTTACCGGCATCGATATGAGCCATAATACCAATGTTTCTTGTTCTGTCCAATGGATATTCTCTTCCAGCCAACGGATTGTCCTCCTTTTGCTAATTTTCGTAACACATCTATTGTGTCCCATATACACATAAGCATGCATACAAATGCATCCTCATACAGACAATTAGAATCTGTAGTGAGCGAATGCCTTGTTTGCCTCTGCCATCTTGTGCATGTCTTCTTTTCTCTTTACAGATGCACCTGTGTTGTTAGCTGCATCCATGATCTCCTTCGCAAGTCTCTCTTCCATAGTCTTCTCACTTCTTGCACGTGAGAAAGCTGTTAACCAACGAAGTCCGAGAGCCTGTCTTCTGTCAGGTCTTACATCGATAGGTACCTGATATGTTGCACCACCGATACGTCTAGCCTTAACCTCGAGGAGTGGCATGATGTTGTTCATAGCCTCTTCGAATACCTCTAATGCAGGCTTACCAGTCTCTTCTGCGATACGATCAAATGCGCCGTAGACGATCTTCTGTGCTACACCCTTCTTACCATCTAACATAATGTTGTTGATAAGCTTTGTAACGACCTTATTGTTGTAAATTGGATCCGCTAATACGTCTCTCTTTGCGATATGTCCTTTACGTGGCACGGTTCTTCCCTCCTTAATTATTTATTAAATCTTCGGTACTCACATTCTCTCTATAATTATGGAATGTGTTCGTGCTGTTATCTGTCTTAATTGTTTCTATCTGAATTATTATCTATATAAAAACATGACCTTACCAGCACAAATTAGAATTGTGTTCTAGCATGTTTTATTTTGCATCCTTAGGACGCTTTGCACCATACTTTGAACGAGCCTGACGTCTCTTTGCTACACCTGCTGTATCAAGAGTACCTCTGATAATATGGTATCTTGTACCAGGTAAGTCCTTTACTCTTCCACCACGGATAAGTACAACGCTATGCTCCTGAAGGTTATGACCCTCACCTGGGATATAACTTGTTACTTCGATTCCGTTTGAAAGACGTACTCTGGCGATCTTTCTAAGAGCTGAGTTAGGCTTCTTAGGAGTAGCTGTCTTAACTGCTGTACAAACTCCTCTCTTCTGTGGTGAGCTTGTCTCTACTGGCTTCTTCTTGAGTGAGTTGAAACTTCTCTGAAGAGCTGGTGCAGTTGACTTCTTCTCTACTGTCTGTCTTCCTTTTCTAACTAACTGGTTAAATGTTGGCATGTTTTCACCTCCTGTATATAAACTTAAAAATGATAAAGCATGTTTTTACGCATGCTTTATCATTATATAGTCGTGTATTTTCTCTGTCAAGCATTTATTTTAAATATTATCTTTGACAAAACGGAGATAATTCTCAATATCTTTTCCTATTTTGGCTCTATCAAACTCAATATAACCTGTATTTACCAGAAAAGCCATTCCGATTATGAGATTTTTCATTTTTCTGTCTATTTCCTGTGCAGCAGCTGTATCAAAACCGCCTTGTTCTTCCAACATTGATGCTGACTGTGTGTCCGCCAGCAGATCTTTGCCTTCGGACTCATCCATAGTAAAATATCTGAATAATATCCTCTCTTCATTTGCAAATTCACAAACTGCAATCCCCTGCATTATATAATCCGCATATTCACGGTCATTCAATTTCGCTTTCAAATTATCCAGCAGCTCATTCACTCTCGCCAGTGTAACTTCCATTATCACACCCATATCATTAAAGTTCTCATATATGGGCTGTGTGGAACACCCTGCTTCTTTTGCAAGCTTTCTTGCGCTGAGTGATTTAAAGCCTTCTTTCCTGACCAGATTATATGCCGCATCCAATATTCTTTCTTTGTCTATCTTCTTTACAGCAGCCATATGACTTCATCCATTTCTATAATATTATTCTGTTTATGGTTTTCACCCGACATGAGTCTGTTTTTATAGACAAAGGAATCCGGTATATACATTCCGCCACCTGATGCCTATATACGACTTCAGGTATTCGAAACTGACATATCCCGGATTCCCCTTCTATCCTTCATGTCCAGCTATATATAATAGCTGTGTTTATTTTTTGTTGAGATGATTACTGCTCATCCTCTGCATCACCTGCAGCATCAAGAGTCTCGAATACTATCTCCTCAGAGTTTACGTTCTCAAGCTCCTCATAATCATCATAATCTTCGTCATCGAAGAAATTAAGCTCTTCCATCTCTGTATCAAGCTTTACTGAACGATATCTCTTCATTCCTGTTCCAGCAGGTATAAGCTTACCTATAAGAACATTCTCCTTAAGTCCAACAAGTGGATCTACCTTGCTCTTTATAGCAGCATCTGTAAGAACCTTTGTAGTTTCCTGGAACGATGCAGCTGACATAAATGAATCAGTTGCAAGTGATGCCTTTGTTATACCAAGCATTATCTGGGTACCTGTCGCAGGCTCTTTACCCTCTGCTATAAGCGCCTCATTCGTATCCTCATACTCAAGAAGATTTGCCTGTGTTCCTGGAAGATAATTTGAATCTCCCGGCTCATCTATGATGATCTTCTTCAGCATCTGTCTAACGATTATCTCTATATGCTTATCGTTGATATCAACACCCTGAAGTCTGTAAACCTTCTGAACCTCACGGAGCATGTAATCCTGAACGGCACGAACTCCCTTGATCTTAAGTATATCGTGCGGATTTACTGAACCCTCTGTGAGCTCATCACCAGCCTCAAGAACCTGATCATCAAGAACTCTGATACGTGAACCATAAGGTATAAGATATGCCTTTGACTCACCAGTCTCATCATTTGTGATTATTACTTCTCTCTTCTTCTTGTTGTCGCGGAGCTGAACCTTACCACCAAACTCTGCAATGATCGCAAGTCCCTTTGGCTTTCTGGCCTCGAACAACTCCTCTACTCTAGGAAGACCCTGTGTAATATCGCCACCGGCAACACCACCTGTATGGAATGTTCTCATTGTAAGCTGTGTACCAGGCTCACCGATTGACTGAGCAGCAATGATTCCAACTGACTCACCAACCTGAACTGGCATTCCTGTTGCCATGTTTGCACCGTAACACTTAGCACATACGCCAAGATGTGACTTACATGTAAGAACTGTTCTTATCTTGAGCTTTGCATCACTTCTGACTGAGGTATTTCCATCCTCATCTGTAACTGTAAATGGTACACCATTTGCATCTACACCCTTCTTAACGATGAGCTCTGCTCTCTTAGGCGTTACCATGTGGTTTATCTTAACAAGCATATTACCATCTGCATCATATACAGATTCTGCAAGATATCTGCCTGTGATTCTCTCCTGGAATTCCTCGATCATCTCTTTGCCCTCTCTGAAAGCTTCGATGACCATGCCAGGTATCTCTTTTCTTCCTATACTACAATCCGGCTCTCTGATTATAAGATCCTGAGATACATCTACAAGACGTCTTGTCAGGTATCCTGAATCGGCTGTACGAAGAGCTGTATCTGACAGACCCTTACGAGCACCATGAGCAGAGATGAAATACTCCAGAACGTCAAGTCCTTCTCGGAAGTTAGACTTGATTGGGAGCTCGATGGTCTTACCTGTTGTATCAGCCATCAGTCCTCGCATACCTGCAAGCTGTTTGATCTGCTGGTTAGAACCACGGGCACCGGAGTCAGCCATCATGAATATGTTATTATACTTATCAAGCCCTGCAAACAGGAGATCCTGAAGATGCTTATCTGCTTTCTCCCAGATCTTAACTACCGCCTGATATCTCTCCTCGTCTGATACGAGTCCACGTCTGAACTTCTTAGTGATTTGATCAACGAGTTGCTGTGCATCATCAAGGATATCTTTCTTCTCATCAGGCACCTTCATATCAGAAATAGATACTGATATAGCACCTCTTGTTGAGTACTTGTATCCAATAGCCTTAACATCATCAAGAACTTCGGCAGTCTTTGTCGCACCATGTGTATTGATACACTTATCAAGGATCGGCTTGAGCTGCTTCTTACCTACATGGAAGTCAATCTCCAGCTTAAGAGCATTCTCGCGAACACTTCTGTCTACAAAGCCAAGGTCCTGTGGAATAATCTCATTGAAAAGGAGCTTTCCAAGGGTTGTATCTATGATTCCTGTAACTTTCTCTCCCTCAAACTCTGCAGTTCTTCTGACATGAATCTTGGTATGAAGTGTAATTCCACCATTCTCATATGCCAGTATAGCCTCATTCTTGGACTTGAAATATCTTCCCTCGCCAATCTCTCCTTCCTTCTCCATAGTCAGATAGTAAATACCAAGCACCATATCCTGTGAAGGAACTGCAACCGGTGCACCATCTGATGGCTTCAAAAGGTTATTTGGTGAAAGCAGAAGGAATCTACACTCTGCCTGAGCCTCAACTGTAAGTGGAAGATGGACAGCCATCTGATCTCCATCGAAATCAGCGTTGAACGCTGTACATACGAGCGGATGAAGTTTTATCGCCTTTCCGCCTACAAGCACTGGCTCAAATGCCTGAATTCCAAGTCTGTGAAGTGTAGGGGCACGGTTAAGCATAACCGGATGCTCCTTAATGACATCCTCAAGGATATCCCAAACCTGTGGTTCGAGCTTCTCTACCATCTTCTTAGCCTGCTTGATGTTATTTGCCTTACCTGTAGCTGTAAGCTCTTTCATAACAAATGGCTTGAACAGCTCTATGGCCATCTCCTTAGGGAGACCGCACTGATATATCTTAAGCTCTGGTCCTACTACGATAACTGAACGTCCTGAGTAGTCAACACGCTTACCAAGAAGGTTCTGACGGAAACGTCCCTGCTTACCCTTTAACATCTCTGAAAGTGACTTAAGAGCTCTATTACCAGGTCCTGTTACCGCACGGCCACGTCTACCGTTATCTATGAGAGCATCAACTGCCTCCTGCAGCATTCTCTTCTCATTTCTCACAATTATCTCTGGAGCTCCAAGATCAAGGAGTCTTCTGAGACGATTGTTTCTGTTGATGATTCTTCTATAGAGGTCATTAAGATCAGATGTTGCAAATCTTCCACCCTCAAGCTGTACCATTGGTCTGATATCTGGTGGTATTACAGGAATAACATTCATGATCATCCATTCAGGTCTGTTCTCAGATGTTCTGAAAGCCTCCATAACCTCGAGTCTCTTGATTATTCTTGTTCTCTTCTGTCCGCTGCATGTCTCAAGTTCTTTCTTAAGCTCCTCGCTCTCTGCATCGAGATCAATCGCCTTGAGAAGCTTCTGTATAGCCTCAGCGCCCATCTCAGCTACAAAAGAACCATATCCATACTCCTTCTCTGCCTCTCTGAATTCCTGCTCACTAAGGATCTGCTTGTAAGCAAGTGGAGTATCTTTAGGGTCTGTTACTATATATGAAGAGAAGTACAATACTTTTTCAAGTACCCTTGGAGATATATCAAGTATAAGTCCCATACGGCTAGGTATTCCCTTGAAATACCAGATATGTGAAACAGGGGCAGCAAGCTCTATATGTCCCATACGCTCTCTACGAACGTTGGACTTTGTGACCTCTACACCACACTTATCACATACGATTCCCTTAAATCTAATCTTCTTGTACTTTCCACAGTTACACTCCCAGTCCTTCTGTGGTCCAAATATCTTCTCACAGAACAGACCATCCTTCTCAGGCTTAAGTGTTCTGTAGTTGATAGTCTCAGGGCGCTTTACCTCACCATGAGACCATTCTCTTATCTTTTCAGGAGATGCAAGTCCGATTTTTATTGCGTCAAAGTTCAATGACTTTTCCTGTTCTGCATTGTCTACATTGTATTCTGGCATCTTACAAAGCTCCTTTCTTATTCTTCATCATTATCATCTATGAAGTCTGAGTCGTCCAGACCATCCATGTCGTCTTCATCAACCTCTGAGAATCCGTTTGCCTGAAGCTCCTCGGCATCATTGCCCCTGAACACCTCAGGTGCATCGGTCTCATCCATATCGTCATCTCTGTCTGATGATCTGTCGCTGAGAAGTCTCTTGATGCTAGTATTATAGTCATAGGCCTCCATAGTCTCACTAAGATCGACCTCAACCATCTTCTTATTGCCTTCCTCGTCTTCTTCCTCCCTTACGACTCTTACATCAAGTCCAAGAGCCTGGAACTCCTTAAGAAGTACCTTGAATGACTCAGGCACACCAGGTGCAGGTATATTGTCGCCCTTGATAATAGCCTCATATGTCTTAACACGTCCCACAACGTCGTCAGATTTAACTGTCAAAATCTCCTGCAGGGTGTATGAAGCACCATAAGCCTCCAAAGCCCAAACCTCCATCTCTCCGAAACGCTGTCCACCGAACTGAGCTTTACCACCCAGCGGCTGCTGTGTTACCAGTGAGTAAGGACCTGTTGAACGTGCGTGGATCTTATCATCAACCAGATGGTGCAGCTTGAGATAGTGCATGTAACCAATAGTTACAGGTGCGTCGAAGTTCTCTCCTGTTCTACCATCACGCAGCTGAACCTTACCTGTTCTGTTGATAGGTACACCTTTCCACTCTGCTCTGTGGTCTCTGTTATTGTAAAGGAAGTCCATAACCTCCGGTTTTACTGTATCCTTGTACTTGGCCTCAAAGTCTTCCCATGTACCATTTGCATAGTCATTCGCCATCTCAAGTGTATCCATGATGTCAAACTCTGTTGCGCCATTGAATACAGGAGTTGATACCTTGAATCCAAGAACCTGTGAAGCAAGTCCGAGATGGATCTCAAGGACCTGTCCGATATTCATTCGCGAAGGAACGCCCAGTGGGTTAAGCACAATATCAAGAGGACGTCCGTTTGGCAGGAATGGCATGTCCTCAACAGGGAGTACTCGTGAAACTACACCCTTATTACCATGACGACCAGCCATCTTGTCTCCGACCTGGATCTTTCTCTTCTGCGCTATATATACTCGAACCTTCTTATCCACACCTGCTGGAAGGTCATCGCCATCTGCACGTGTAAATACCTTTGCATCTATAACAATACCGAATGCTCCATGTGGAACCTTCAGCGATGTATCTCTTACCTCTCTTGCCTTTTCTCCAAAGATTGCACGGAGAAGTCTCTCCTCTGCTGTCAGCTCTGTCTCTCCCTTTGGAGTTACTTTTCCGACAAGTATATCACCGGCACGGACCTCTGCGCCGATTCTGATGATACCGTTCTCATCAAGATCCTTGAGGACATCATTTGAAAGTCCTGCAAGATCTCTTGTGATCTCTTCCTTACCAAGCTTTGTATCACGAGCCTCACACTCGTACTTCTCTATATGGATCGATGTGTATACATCATCACGCACAAGTCTCTCGCTAAGAAGAACTGCATCCTCGTAGTTGTAACCTTCCCATGTCATGAAACCTATCAGAGGGTTTTTGCCAAGTGCGATCTCTCCACCTGATGTTGAAGGGCCATCTGCAATAACCTCTCCAGCCTCTACATGGTCTCCCTTGAATACTATAGGTCTCTGGTTCATACAGTTACCCTGGTTGCTTCGTGCAAACTTGATGATATGATATACATCCTTTGTACCATCCTCATCTGCTCTTATGCAGATCTCTGTACTGTTGGAGTACTCCACAACACCATCTCTCTTTGCTACAACGCAGACACCTGAATCTACAGCCGCCTTTGCCTCCATACCAGTTCCAACTACAGCTGACTCTGTCATCATAAGAGGAACCGCCTGACGCTGCATGTTAGATCCCATAAGGGCACGGTTAGCATCATCGTTCTGAAGGAATGGTATCATTGATGTGGCAACTGAGAATACCATCTTAGGTGATACATCCATGAGGTCTACCTTGGACTTAGGGAACTCAGTTGTATCAGCTCTGAAACGGCCTGATACGTTGTTTTTCACAAAATGTCCATCTGCATCTATAGGCTCATTAGCCTGTACTACTCTGTATCTGTCCTCCTCGTCCGCTGTGAGGTATACTACTTCGTCAGTAACGATAGGGTTTGAAGGATCTGTCTTATCCAGCTTTCTATATGGCGCCTCAACAAAGCCATACTCGTTGATACGTGCATATGTAGCCAGTGAGTTGATAAGTCCGATGTTAGGACCCTCAGGGGTCTCGATAGGACACATTCTACCATAATGTGTATAGTGTACATCTCGGACCTCAAATCCAGCTCTGTCTCGTGAAAGTCCACCAGGACCAAGGGCTGAAAGTCTTCTCTTGTGAGTCAGCTCTGACAGAGGGTTATTCTGATCCATAAACTGTGACAGCTGTGAACTTCCGAAGAACTCCTTAACCGCTGCCGTAACCGGCTTTATATTTATAAGAGACTGAGGTGTGATAGACTCAGCATCCTGTGTTGTCATTCTCTCTCTTACAACTCTCTCAAGTCTTGACAGACCGATTCTGTACTGGTTCTGAAGAAGCTCTCCAACAGCTCTGATACGTCTGTTGCCCAGATGGTCGATATCATCATCATTTCCTATACCATACTCAAGATGAATGTTGTAATTAATTGAAGCAAATATATCTTCCTTTGTAATGTGCTTTGGTACAAGATCTGACATATCGCGCTCTATTGCAGCCCTAAGCTTTTCTGTATCATCTCCGTACTCCTCAAGCAGTCCCTCTAGTACTGGATAATACACACGCTCAACTATACCAAGCTCAGCAGGATCAAAATCAACATAGTTTGCAATGTTTACCATCATATTGGAAAGAACCTTTACATCTCTCTCCTCCGTCTGGATCATTACATATGGTACTGCTGCATCCTGAATAGTGTCTGCCATCTCCTCGGACAAAGTTGTGCCAGCCTCAGCTATAACCTCTCCTGTACTTGGATCTATGGCATCTTCAGCAAGTACATGACCTGCTATACGAGCCTTGAAGGCAAGCTTCTTGTTGAACTTATAACGTCCAACCTTTGCAAGATCGTATCTTCTTGCATCAAAAAACATAGCATTAATAAGGCTCTCTGCATTCTCAACTACAGATGGCTCATCTGGTCTGATCTTCTTATAAAGCTCAACCACACCCTCTGCATATGACTTAGCAGGGTCCTTGTTAAGGCTCTCCATAATCTTTGGCTCCTCGCCAAATAAATCTATGATCTCCTGATCTGTTCCAAGACCAAGGGCACGAATAAGAACAGTAACCGGCACCTTTCTGGTTCTATCTACACGCACATAGAAAACATCATTGGAATCTGTCTCATACTCCAGCCATGCTCCTCTGTTAGGAATAACTGTACATGCATACAGCCTCTTTCCTACCTTATCATGTGTTATATCATAGTAAATACCAGGTGAACGCACTAACTGGCTTACTATAACTCGCTCTGCACCATTGATAACGAATGTACCTGTCTCTGTCATAAGAGGAAGATCACCCATGAATATCTCATGATCTGACATCTCCTTAGCATCTCCGACTCTGAGTCTGACCTTGACTCTCAGAGGAGCCGCATATGTTGCATCTCTCTCCTTACATTCCTCGATACTGTACTTCAAGTCATCTTTACAGAACTGAAAATCTACAAACTCGAGACTGTACTGACCAGAATAATCAGTGATTGGAGAAATATCCCTGAATGCTTCCTTCAGACCGTCAGTCAAGAACCAGTTGTATGAATTCTTCTGAACCTCTATGAAGTTAGGCATCTCCAGTACGTCCTTCTGCTTAGCATAGCTCATTCTGTAGCCTTTTCCAGACTTGACAGGACTAATTCTGTTCTTTTCCATCGACACATTCACCCCTTGGAATTTATTTTTATGCTTTTCAGACAAACCTTAAGTTTAATAAGGGTTTTAAAGCCATATATCAGGCTATTATGGGACGTTTGCACACGAACCCATAATAGTGACAGTTTACTATACTACCAGCAAATGCAATATTTGTCAACTATTTTTTGGAAATATTTTAGATTCAAAGAAACTCGCACATTTTAGAACAATGTAAGTGATAAATATGTATCACTTTAAATAATAGAAAACCGGTCCGGCGGTATGAGACTCATCTCCGCCAGACCGGGTAATATCTGATGTAAAATAAGGATTAAATTACTTTAATGTAACCTTAGCTCCCTCAGCCTCGAGCTTTGTCTTAGCCTCCTCAGCCTCTTCCTTAGTAGCGTCCTCCTTGATTACCTTTGGAGCACCATCTACAGCGTCCTTAGCTTCCTTAAGACCTAAGCCTGTAAGCTCACGAACAACCTTGATAACCTTAACCTTGTTAGGACCAACCTCTGTAAGCTCTACGTTGAATGAATCCTTCTCCTCAGCTGCTGCTGCACCGTCAGCACCTGCTGCTGCAACTACAACGCCTGCTGCTGCAGATACGCCAAACTCCTCTTCGCAAGCCTTAACTAAATCGTTTAACTCTAATACTGATAAACCTTTGATTACTTCAATAATTTCCTGAGTTGTCATTATGTTTTCCTCCATATAATATAATTTGTTATTTTGTAATGCATCCGCACATCATTCTCGTCTCATGCGGATACTTTTTGTCCATAATACAGACATATGAACATCTGACAGCATGCACACACAGCATCACCGTTATACATACCAGATATTCTATAAGGCTTAATATTAAGCCTCCTTCTGCTCTGCGATCTGCTTGATAACACGAGCGAAGTTTGCGATAGGTGACTGGATACTTCCAAGGAACTTGGAAATAAGCGCGTCTCTTGAAGGGATCTTTGCGATAACCTGGATTCCTTCTGCATCGTAGAATGTTCCTTCTACAACGCCACCCTTAAGCTCAAGAGCTGGGGCATTCTTTGCGAAGTCTGCAAGAACTCTTGCAGCTGCTGTAGCGTCATCCTTGCAGATTGCAAGACCAGTTGGTCCCTCTAAACAACCCTTAAGGCCTTCGAACTCTGTTCCCTCGATAGCGAAGTTGACCATTGTGTTCTTGTATACCTTGTATACAACACCAGCTTCTCTCAGATTCTTACGGAGCTGTGTATCCTGCTCAACTGTAAGACCACGATAGTCTACAACTACTGCAGTAACAGCGCCTTCAAGATTTGCCTTGATCTCTTCTACTATTGGCTTCTTTAACTCTACCTTTGCCATAATGCGCCTCCTTATTTTACTAATGACTGCACATTTCAAGATATAAAAAAACTCTCAAAGCCCTAAGACCTGAGAGTAGATTGTTAAATCAATAACGATATCTTTCCTCGGTAGGTGATGTTTCATCTTACGCCCTGAGGCACCTACTGTCTTCGGCAGTTCATCGTTGCTCAATATAACACACACTTGAACCTGTGTCAACCATTTATTTTATTTTTATGCACCTATAGTTTCATCAACCGCATTGGCGATAGCATCGGCAATCGCTTCGAAATTGTAGTCAAACAGATAATTATCGTAATCATTATTTATAAACCCTGTCTCGATCAGCACCGCCGGTATATCGGTATGCCTTAACACCGCAAGCCCCGGTCGTTCTTCCACGTTTATATTACGAAAGCCCAGTCCAGACAACCCGCTGTTTATCTTCTGTGCAAGATCATACTTCACTCCGCTTTTATCATACACCAGAGTCTGGACCCCACTGTACCTGTTTGCCTCAGGAGCAGAATTCCTGTGAAGCGATATGAAATATCCGGCACCGCTTTCATTGCCCTTCTGGGCCTTTCTGACCGGCGAGTCATATGTATCCGTTGTTCTGGTGTATACAACATCATATCCCCTGCGCTCCAGTTCATCACCAAGAGCCAGAGCCAGGTTCAGGTTGTCATTTTTCTCCAGCCTGCCCTCATACGAAGCTCCGTTATCGTATCCTCCGTGTCCTGCATCTATCATAATCTTTGTAGCCATATAACACCATATCCCATCTTGCTCCATTAATATTATGTAGTTTTACGCAAAACAAGAACCCGAGGCTATATATATTATGCGGTCTTTTTATGGCAAAATACCATTTTCTGCTATTTAAACCAGAGATTTAGATCCACATCACCGGATATTCCCTCAACGGATCCGGATTCTGTATACTGCCAGCCCGTATATTTGTATGGAAAATTCGGAACATTTGCATAATGGGCAAGCCACAGCTCATAATCTCCAAGCCTGTCCATGTCAAGATTCTGGGCAAACATATTCCTGCTGGCATATATCATAGGTGTATATCCAGCATCCTTTACTGTCTCGCAGAATCCGACTATGCCATCCGTCCTCTCATCATTCGTTGCATTGTCTCCCCTCGCCTCGGAATCACCGATGAGCTCAGAGTCGATCACTATAGGATATTTTATGTTCATCTTCTTGATCTGTTTTAATACAAACTCCGCTTCCTCAACGCCCTCATCATACGTTATGGCCTGGGTGAAGAAATATACACCGGCAGGAACTTTATATTTTATAACTGCTGCCTTGTTATCCTCAAAGCTGGAATCAAGCATAAGGCCGCCCTCTGTGTATCCTCTGTAGCCAACGCGCAGCATAACAAAATCTATATCTTTGTTCTGGGACAAAACCTCCCAGTCTATATCTGACTGGAATGTAGACAGATCAACTCCCACGAGAGTATCCTTTATACTGTCATCACTATAGTGCATATACCCGTCATCACCCGTGAAAAAGCGCTCGGAATCCAGATTGTTCCTCTCCACCTTATCACTGATCTTATAGAGCAGCGCATCAGGTCCAAGCTCACCCACATTTATGTATGCCGTAGGGATATAGTTCCAATAGTTGTCATATATAAGCTGTGTTATCTCTGTATCATCCAGTGTATATCCAGCCTCATAACTGAGTCCCGTTGACGCCTTTGAACTTGTAAAACCACCCGCACGGCCAAAAAGTATTCCTATAATGAGTCCTGCGATGAAACACAAAGCGCCAACCAATATGCACCAGTTTCTGGTATATTGCTTTATCTGACGTACATCCATATCGATTACCTGTTTCTTCCTTATATTTTTAAGCACTCCTCAAGCATCACACGTTATCAAGAAAATGCTCTGTACCAAGACGCAGATGTATAATCTTATCATACTTCTGCTTTATTGCATGTCTAAATTTCTTCGCTTCCGCGGCAGAGAACATACGCTCCAGATCAGATTCATTGAGTATGGCCTTATCGTACAATATTCTGTACTTTATATTCCAATCATACATGAGACTGGTACAGTTATCTATACTAACCCTGAGCATACTGCCCTTATTTATACCCATAAACACATTTCTGTTCCATCTGTGCTTTGCCACTGAGTTCTTGGCATCAAACACCACCTCAGCTCCAGGAAATTTTCTCCATACAGCATCAAGAAATGACCTCAGCCTGTCTCTGTCAAAATATCTCATCATATCATAAGCGACAAACAGAATGGCTGTATCCTGAGGCTTTGATATCCTGTCAAGCCAGCCGTAATCAAACAGCGAACTGGCAATATTTATCTCCCTGTCACGAGGATCCATATACTTCCGCCTGAGTTCGATACGCTCCGGCAGATCCACATTGTACCACTTTATCCTTCCGTTATCCACTCGGTAAAACATGGTATCAAGCTCACATCCCACATTTACTACAATACCGTCTGCGTAACGGTTTATAAAGTTCTGCACTCTGCCATCTATAGCTACAAGCCTCTCCATGATAACCGTTCTGTCGTAAAATGTATACTGGGAATTTCTATTTTTATGCTCTATTCCGATCTTGTCTGTCAGCTTTATCGACTCGCTATCCTCGAACAGTTTCGGGTATCTCTCCGCCATCATGGCCCTGCACCATATATCATTCTCAATATCTGCAGGCACATAATCCGACTCACCCTTTAAACAATCCATAACCTTTTTGACTATGGTTCTGCACTCAGGTATAAGCGGATGTTCAAAATAATCATGTACCACCGAATAATACTGATAATATCTCACCTTGACATTCAGTTTATTTGCGTTGTCATACAGTCTTCTCGCATAGCAGTTCAGCATGTCATCGTTTGTGGTGAATATATCCATCTCATCACATATATCCGTGAGATCATAATCCACAGGGCTTGTCATTTCCTGTTTTCCTGTGGCGTTCCTGATCCAATATTGATTCAGGAAATGTTTTATTTCAGGAGAATAATAATATTTGTACATGAATCTGTGTTTGTCACTCATGGCCTGTTCCAGATCCGAATCGGCAAACTCTATGTCAAGCACAGGCGAACACAAGACCAGCTTATCCGGCCTGCGCTTTCCTGTCTTCCAAAGCTGTATAGCTGTCGACAATGCAAGACAGCCTCCTGAGGAATTGCCAAGCAGGACTATTCTGTCAGCTTCAATGTTACTGCACAGTCTGTCATATGCCCCGGTCAGCATCTCCACAGCATCTGTCACTGAATGTTCCGGAGCCAGAGGATATATCGGCACAACCGCCCCGTATCCTGTCCGCTCAACTGTGTCAAATACAAACTTCCACTCATTGTGGGTTATCTGGTACACAAATCCACCACCGTGAATATATATAAAATATTCCTTAACATTTTTTTGGGCAGGGGTGACATAAAAACATAATCCTCCCTTTTCAAATACTGATCGTATATTCAATTTCTCTTCATTATAAGAAGGAGGATTATAATCTTCTTTCTTATGTACCTTTATCGCCGACTTATATATGTCAGAGGCTTTCTTACGCCGGTCATCCAGCATAATATGCCCTAGTTTTTCTATTGCTATAGTTAAATAGTTCTGACTTCCCATTATTCACCTTTCCATCAATATGCTTCCCATACTCTTTCAATTATTTTTGCACATGTACATGATATAATCAAGAAATGATTTTATTTCCTGTTGCATTATCGTCAAATTATGATATTATAAATTGCGACAAGCATGGGCTGTTCCTTATATATCCGGACTGCAAATGCTTGTTTCACTGTAGATTGACCAATAGTCTGTTTTTTCAGACAACAGCAGAAAGGCAGAACATATGAATATCACTATGTTAAAAAGCAAGATCCACAGAGCCGTGGTAACCCAGGCAGAGCTCAATTATGTGGGAAGTATAACTGTAGACTCAGAGCTTCTCAAAGCGGCAGGGATTCTTGAATATGAACTGGTACAGATTGTAGATATAGATAACGGAAACCGTTTCGAGACATATACCATCGCCGGTGAGCCAGGTTCAGGTGTAATGTGTCTCAACGGTGCCGCAGCCAGACAGGTACAGGTCGGTGATCACATAATACTTATGTGCTACGCTTCCATGACTCCGGAAGAGGCTGAGGAACACACGCCTAAGGTTGTATTTGTGAATGATGACAATTCTATATCGCGTATAACTGACTACGAAAAGCACGGTGAATTATTCAGTTGATCCAGACTCATCACACCGACATCCGAGCATTTGATTATTCAGTTTTACCATATTAAAAAAGAACTATTCTTTGTTTAAGTTTCATCAAAAATGTTCAATATATTTTGTCCAACGTTTTGATACTTTTCACATTGAATAGTTCTTTTTTATTATTTCTCTTTCAGCAGAAGATCCCCCAGCATATGCATATCAACTTCGTCCATAACTATGTCTGCTCTTATGGTTCTGGAATCATCGTCCACAGGAGAGATATTGGAATGCACATAACACGTGTGCAGCCCCGCCTGTCTGGCCGCTATAATATCACACACTGCGTCATTTCCAACCATTATCGACCTGGCAGGATTCAGATGATTTCTCTCCAGCAGCTGCTGATAGAATGCAGCATCCGGTTTCATTGCTCCAAAATCAGAGGACAGAGATATGTCCTTAAAATAATTCTCTATTCCCAGTTCCTGGATCTCAGGCAGAGTAAATACTCTCTGGGCATTTGACAGGACATATAGATTTTTCCCCGAAGCAACAAGCCTCTCCAGCAAGTCAACAGTGCCATCATACAATTTTATATGCTCAGTTGATGCCTTCCTGAATTCTTTTGCAGCAGCAACCGTGAGCTCTGCACAATCACATGGATCCTGATTACTTTTCACCGTCAGTTTCTCAAACACATCAAGTATCTGAATCTCCGGAAACTTGAACCTTCTCTTGGCCATGGCCTGTTCTGCCCTACGGATCTGCCTTTTGTATCTAGATCTCAGCCCGGCAGGATTGTACTTTACTCCATGCTGTGCATAGAATTCACACATATGCTTCCACACAGATATATCCTCCTCATCGGTATGTATATCTATCAATGTTCCATACAGATCAAATATTATATTATCGTACATGCCGTACCTCCAAATGTAATGTATATTATATCCGTGTTACAGGTCTGGAGCAAATCTGCCAGCCTTAACCTACAGATAACATGCCCTCGCCCCGCCAATGTATTTCGCTCTTGTCCTGGCCATAACAACATGGGCGCTGCCCACCATATTATGCTCGGATCTCACTGGAACTGCCACTGGAGCAAGGTGCATTCCTATAAGAGTATCTCCTATATCTATGCCTGCCTGAGCCTGTATCTCCTCTATAGCAACTGGTTCCTCCATATATGCATAAGCCGCCGTTGCAAATGAGCCTCCCGCTTTAAGCTGTGGTACCACATTCACAATCGGGATCCTGTTTGCCCTGGCATATGCCTTTTCCACTATTATAGCCCTGTTGAGATGTTCACAACACTGGGCCGCCATATACACACCTGTACCAGCCAGTTCGTCCTGTATCGCCTTTGCGATGCATTTTCCTATCTCTTCACTCGAGAATGAGCCTATACGCATATTGGCCACTTCACTGGAAGAGCATCCCACAACAAGTGCATCTCCTGGCTCAAGCCCGGCAACAGCAAGCAGATCCTTTACAGCGCCTCTCACCTCATCCTCTATCTCTTTCATGTGCGTAAACTTCTCTGTTGACAGGCCTTTGCCCGCCGGTCTAAGGCCATTTTCAGCCTGTATGTCATCATGTGCCCAGTTGCCCTGCGCATCCTCTGACATCTGGTCTGTGTTCTCTTCATCAGATATGTCCTCATATTCATCCCTGTCTATAGGCACTGGAACACCCGTCTTTCCGAGAACAGTTACTCCTCCATACCATGTGCTGTCAACATCGAGAACATCCCCGATATTATACTCCATTGAATACTCATCTTTTTTCTGTATTATCTTTACTTTCTTAGCCATATATATCGTCTCCTTTCAGTATTTACCCACATATCCGATACGATTATCAAAATGGCATCGAATCACATTCTTTTCACTACACTATATAAAAGTCTTCCATACATAAGCGTCATAACATCCTCATATTCCTGCCTGTTGACATATTCTCCATATGTCATCATCTCATATGTGACTCCGGCCTCCCTGACCTGATAATCCAGGCACGCCAGGCCATTTCTCTCATAGAATGCTTTCCGCCTGCACCGCTGTTCATAATTTGGCGCATTTTCATCAAGCGGCTCTATATTCAGGAACATCTTCACTCCCGGATATCTTTTGTGCACCTGTCTCAATATCTCAGATCCATATCCGCCGTCCCGGGCATTTTCATCTATTGCAAGGAACATGAGTGTCTTGACTTTCTCATTTCCTATGACATATGTCAGCCCCACAAATCTGCCTCCATCAACGACGGCACTGAACCTGGCCTTTCCCTGATGGCATCTTCTGGTAAGCATCCACATGGGAGGTCTCTCCTCCCTGGGAAAAGCTGTGATAAACAGCTGCTTCACCTGTTTCCTATACGGTGCTATATCTGTAAATTCTATCTTCATAGTTCAATCTTCTTTCTTAATTTTCCAGAGAACCGTCAACATATTTCAATGTTATATTCCCTGAGTCAGTCCTGACGATGCACTTCTCCCACGCTTTCTCTGAAGATGCGGGCACATTTATATCTCCGCTGTCACTGTCAACCAGTATATATTTGTCAGACAAAAGTGATATATCTACATCACCTTTTCTCGACTTTACCCACATGATGGCTCCCTCACAGCCCTCAACTGCTATGTCTCCTCTGTCAGTTGTCATGGTCACAGTATTGGAAGCAATTATGTCGTATCCCTCAAGCAGTCCATTGCCTGAAGAAATGACTATATTGCCTGCGCCAATATTCATAAGAGAAAAGTCCCCACTATCGCCATCTATCTCTATGTGCTCCATATTCATCGTGGCTACAGTCACATCTCCTGACTTCACATCTATATCCGCTCTTTTCCCATCAACTCCAGAGATAAATACATCGCCCTTGGACTCCGTAATCTCCAGCATATTACATGTAATCCGAGCATTTACCGATATATCGCCAGACTCAGATTCTATAGATACATCCCCGTACTGCGATTCCGGAATATATAATATGATATATGGATCATCTCCAAATCCAAGGTCCGATCCAAATGTACGGTTATCTATACAATTTATATGCAGAGTACCCTCATGGACATAAACCGAATGCTTTACATCATCTGAATCGAAATATACAACACTGCACCTGTCATCATCCGTCTCCTTCAGCTCAACATCCATATCCTGGGCAGCCGCTATATCGATGTTCTGAAATTCTTTATCTATATATACATACTTTTCTGTATATGAACTTTTGGCTTTTGCTTTCTTCTCCTCTTTCATCGTGAGTCTCGCCTGTCTTCCAAGCACCGCCGATATGACCATTACACTCAGCAAAGCACACACCACTATCAATGTAATGGCTCTCATGACCCATTTAGCCGCTTTCAAACTTTTTCACCTCATACAGTATCTTCTACATCCAGTCCATTATATATACAAAACGGATGTATTGCAAATGGGCTTTATAACCCATCTGCAACACATCCGTATATATACGCCAGTTTCCACGGCGTCAGCTTCAGATTTTCTCTTATTTACCAAGAGTATTTGCACGGTTGTCTATATTCTTCTGAAAGTTGATGACCTGATGGTCATATGGCTCGTCCATCAGCTTCGACTGGATCATGAAGTCCGCTGTGGCTTTGTTGTTCGCCATCGGTATGTCGTACACCTGGGCGATGCGGAGCAGAGCCTTCACATCCGGGTCATGCGGAGCTGCTGTGAGCGGATCAGAGAAGAATACTACGAAATCTATCCTGCCCTCAACAATCTTGGCACCAATCTGCTGGTCTCCTCCAAGTGGGCCGCTGTTGTAACCCTTCACCTGAAGGTTTGTCCTGTCTGTTATCATGCGGGCTGTGGTTCCCGTTCCACACAGCTCATGCTGACTCAATATGTCTTTGTTGTCCTCGCACCACTTGATGAGTTCTTCCTTCTTGGCATCATGGGCGATAAGAGCAATTCTCTTCTGCTTTGGTATTGTCATCGTGATGTAATCTGCACTCATGTCTGTACCTCCTTTTTGCCTTCCCGCAATAATTTTACCATATTCTACTATCTGTGAACACCGATTCTACACCCTTACTCTACCCAATCCGCCATTCATTTTCAATATAAAACTCTGTAATATAGGAAAAATTTACTGCATTATTACATTTACGAATTTGCCTAACTTTCCTCTGTTTTTTCTTCCATCTGTGTGGTATTCTCTTATAGAATGCTTTATAAATTTAAGCATTCTGTGTTATTACATTATTTTGTAAAAATGTTTCTGTCCCCACTCGAAACAGACTCTGTATTTCATTCAAATTCCGGACAGAATAATTTTTCATAAAGATATACGCAGGCAATTCATGTACCTGCTCAATTATAGTTTAAGGAGATTTACAAGATGAGAAAAATTGGCTTTGACAATGACAAATATCTGTCCATGCAGTCTGAGCATATCAGAGAAAGAATCGGGCAGTTTGGAGACAAGCTGTATCTGGAATTTGGCGGAAAGCTATTTGATGACTATCACGCATCCAGAGTTCTTCCGGGATTCGCACCGGACAGTAAGCTTCAGATGCTCCTCCAGCTCGCAGATCAGGCTGAGATGATCATTTCCATCAATGCTGCCGACATAGAGCGCAACAAGATCAGACATGACCTCGGCATCACTTACGATCAGGATGTTATCAGACTGATCGGTGTATATAAGGAAAAAGGACTTTATGTGAGCAGTGTGGTGATCACCAGATACGCAGGACAGTCTTCTGCAGATGTGTTCCAGAAGAAGCTTGAGGCAATCGGCATCAAGGTTTACCACCACTATTCGATCGACGGATACCCAAACAACGTGGAGAAGATTGTCAGCGACGAAGGCTACGGCAAGAACGATTATGTTGAGACCACAAGACCTCTCGTCATCGTTACAGCACCTGGCCCTGGAAGCGGCAAGATGGCTACATGTCTCTCCCAGCTCTACCATGAGAATAAGCGCGGCGTAAAGGCCGGATATGCAAAGTTTGAGACATTCCCTATCTGGAATATACCTCTCAAGCATCCTGTAAACCTTGCTTACGAGGCTGCAACAGCCGACCTCAACGATGTGAACATGATCGATCCGTTCCATCTTGAGGCGTATGGTGAAACCACAGTCAACTACAACCGTGACATAGAGATCTACCCTGTCCTTGCGGCTATGTTCGAGGGAATCTACGGACACTGCCCATACAAGTCCCCTACAGACATGGGTGTCAACATGGCAGGAAACTGCATCGTTGACGACGAGGCTTGTCAGGAAGCTTCAAAGCAGGAGATCATCAGAAGATACTATCAGTCAGTAAACAGATTTGTCAGAGACGAAGCAACAAAGGATGAGGTCTACAAGCAGGAACTCATCATGAAGCAGGCAAAGATCACCGTGGATGACCGCGCCGTTGTCCCTGTCGCCAACAAGCTTGCCGAGGAGACCGGTTCTGCCGCTGCAGCACTTGAGCTGCCAGACGGAACCATCGTCACAGGTTCAACCTCAGACCTTCTCGGTCCTTCATCAGCAGTCCTCCTGAATGCCATCAAGATCCTTGGCGGCATTGACAAGAAGACACACCTGATCTCAAGGACATTTATCGAGCCTATACAGAAGCTCAAGACCCAGTACCTTGGCAGCAGGAATCCAAGACTACACACAGACGAGGTTCTCATAGCCCTGTCCATGTGTGCCGTATCAGATCCAAATGCCAAGCTTGCACTGCAGCAGCTTCCAAAGCTTGCCGGATGCCAGCTCCACACATCTGCCATCCTGTCGGCGGTTGATATGAACACATTCAAGAAGCTTGGAATTGAGTTTACGAATGAAGCAGTGTATGAGGGAAGGATGTAAGGGACTTCACCAATTTGAAAGAATTTTCACAGCCCTATCTTCCTGTGCAGACTACAAAACCGGGGCAGATCTTTTAACATGATCTGCCCCGGTTTTTGTAGTCTTCAATTTTTTTTATCTCTTTTCCTTATACATCATGAGATTTGCCACCATAAGCAGTGCACTGGATATCCATATCGACTTGAGCCCCAGATGAAGCGTACACACTCCGCCAGCTCCGGCGCCGAGTGCGAATATGATAATGATCCCATAATAATGCATAGCCTTTCTGAGCGCCCCCGGCTCTTTGTCTCTTAAGTATACCGACAGACTCTCCGTTCCGCTTCGTAGATTTCCTATGCACATGGTGCTGGCATAGCCGTAGCCATTTACCTTTCTGAAGGTCTGAACCTGCATGGAGCAGGCAAATGACACAAGCATGGTGGCAAGCAGATTGAACCTCACCGGCATGAATCCAACCGCAAACAATATCACAATCTCCACCAGCACAACTATCTGTCTCCAATGGATCCTGGATGCATTCTTGTATCTGTGGCTTATCCTCTCCGCCACCAGTACACCCAAAGCAAATGCAATTATCGGGAAAAGGTATCTCAGTGCAATCTTCAGATCCCCCATCATAAGATGCTGGCTCATGAGGACTACATTTCCTGTCTGGGCATTGGAGAAAACCTCATCTCTGGCGTTGTATGTATATGCATCCTGAAACCCTCCTGACAGTGCAAGTATGGCACTTAAAAGAAATGTCTCGGATGTCTGTCTGAGTTCATGTTTCTTTTTTAGCATGGTATTGTCTCTTTTCTGTCTGTATTCGAATTGTCAGTTAATATCTTGCTTTTTTGATCACTCTTCCTTTTGCATCATATATATTGTATCCAAGATATACTCCATTCTTTGAATAGACATTCTTAATATATTTTACAAGCTTATTCTTAGAATTGTAATAATATGTTGAATCATATTTATCATACACCTCTTTTTCCATTCCGGTATATTGCATTTTAGAGTTATATTTTTTAGTTACAAGATTTTCTATCCTGTATTCATTTGCACCAATCTTTTTCATAGTTGTAATTATCACATTATAGGATACTACCTTGCCAGTTTTGCTCTTATAGATCTCTTGATGATATTCTTTTCTATATTTGCCATCTCTGCTGACATAATTTTGGGTTATTCCTGCCAGCTTCGATATACTGGTTCTGATGTTGCCTTCCATCGTTCCACCACCATCATATCTATTAACATACAGTTTGCCATCATATTTGTAATATGGATGCACGAACAATAAATAATAGTAGTCCTCGGTATTTTCCGAAGTTGCAACCATGCATATATTTTTATTTGTCTTCATCGTACTTTCTATAACCTGTCTTCCAGATTTAGTATATGTTTTAGCCCTCACTATATAATAACCAATATTCGATGAACAGCCTTCCATCTCAACTCTAAAATATTTACTTCGCTTGTTTGTTCCCGTTTTTAATACATAACAATCATCATATCCATATTTGTTGATTGGCGATGTTGCCGACTTAATTACATCTGACTTTTCACCAATATACATTTTATTGTTATGTGTTTTATAAGCTGCAACCTTAAACATATATCCAGTTGCCGGCTTCAGCCTGTACACAGTGTAATATTCTTTATTCTTATCAGCCCCATCATAACTGGTACTATAATATTCCAGACATTCATTCCATTTTTTTGTTTCGGGATTATACTGATAAATAATATAACCTTCTGCACCCTTAACTATATCCCAGCCTATAACAGCACTGTTCGATTCGCTCGATTCAATAATCTTCTTATTTTTTTTATATGGTACACCGCTCACTCCACCAGTTATCTTTCCAGGATTAGTATATTCGGTTATAGTGTTAGTGCTTGCCACCACAACCTCTTTGCCATTATGAACTACATATGCCTCAAGTCTGAACTTATAGACTGTATTAGCTTTTAACTTTTCTACAGCGGCTGACGTGTTTTTACCTGCATACTCAACTATCCATTTACCATTCGAATATCTCTGAAGCTTATATTTAGCAGCCCCTTTCAGACTTTTCCATTTTAAAGTTATTTTATTTGCAGTCTGAGCAGAACTGACATTTGACATCGCTGCCTCTGTTATCTTAAATGACAATGTTATAGTTCCTTTATATCTCCCTATGTACGAAACAACTAATGCAGCAGTACCCGGATAAATATTATTTTCATACGAACAGATATAGTCTGTTCCTTCTTTTAATTTCCTATCACTATTATCCAAAACTTTGACAGCTGGTTTCTTTTCACTTCCATCATACGTGAATGTTTTCTTACTCAATGTAGCGCTAAATTTACTGGCATCAATCCTTCCATCTCCTGACGTGGCATGATTTATCGAAGTTTTCTCTGCCAGCGCGGTCTGCTCCGAAGCATATGCTTTGCTAATCTCTCCTTTACAAACCACAAAACCGCCCACTGCCATAACCGTTAACAATACAAGTGCTAACATTCTTGTTGTTTTTCCCATATAAATCTCTCCTCTCTCAAAAACGCCTTACACAACTATATGAAAATTATACAACCTGCTTTGGTAAATGTACACAAAATATTCACATTTAAAGCAATCTATGTTGTAATACCAAAAGGGAATCCGTTTTCATCTTTATTTAGATGATCAACAGATTCCCTTGTTAATATCAGTATTTAAATTTGTTCAATCTACATCGCCTTCTTGTATATCTCAGCAATCTCCTCCTGTGTGAATACCACAGGGTTGTTTGCTATGCTGGCTGCTGAAACCTTCATGCAGTTCTCAGCCATCCAAGGAATATCCTTCTCCTCGATTCCGAGATCTGAAAGCTTGACATCCAGATCAAGATTCTTCAGAAGAGTTCTGATCTTCGGTGCCAGATCATCCGCCGTGATACCGCCAAATATTCTGGCGATCTTCGCAAATTTGAAGTGATCTCCCTTGTAGGATGCCTCGATGATAACAGGGGTCAGAGCTGCAAGTCCCTTGCCATGAACTATATCCTTAAGTCCGCTGGCCGGATGCTCCATTCCGTGAGCCAGTGTAACTCCAGCTGTGTTGATGACCATACCACCTATGGTGCTGGCCAGTGTTATCTTCTCCCAGCTCTCCTGGGTTCCTCTGCCCTTATATACATCCACAAGATTGTGGGCGATAAGATCGATCGCATACAGTGCAAGCGCATCTGTAAATGGCTGCGAGATCTTTGATGTGTATGCCTCCATGCAGTGGCACAGTGCATCGAACCCAACTGCTGCAAGCACATGCTTTGGCATGGTCTTCATGCAGTCCGGATCCACGATGGATACCTTTGCCACGATGGCATTGCACCTGAGTGACTTCTTGTCGCCATTTTCCGGATTGGTGAGAACCGCAAATCCATTTCCCTCTGAACCTGTTCCGCAGGTTGTAGGAATAAGTACAAGCGGAAGTGCCGTATCGCTGACCTTTCTGCCGAATATGTAATCGTTGATGTCTCCATCATTGAGCGCCAGGAACGCTATAGCCTTTGCGCAGTCCATGATGCTTCCACCACCTATGGCAACGACCACATCACAGCCATTTGCCTTGGCAAATTCTGCACCTTCCATCGCTGTTGTAGTGAGCGGATTCTGTGCAACCTTATCAAACAATGTAGTCTCAAGACCTGCTGCTTTCAGACTGTCATTTACCTTGTCATACAAGCCTGACTTCTTTGCACTGCTGCGGCCTGTGACGATGAGCGCTTTCTTACCATACGGCTTAGTGAGTTCACCGGTCTGGGCAACCTTTCCGGTACCAAATGCAATATTTACAGGGAGATTGTAGTTGAAGGCAATAGGCTGGACAAATTTTGTCTCGTCCTCCTCAGCCATAACAAGCTCGATTGCTGCCTTGACTTCTTCCTCTCTGTTCTCTTCCTCATCTACAATCTCATCATCAATGAGGACATCGACATGTGAAGCGAATTTTTCTTTATATTTAAGCTTACATATTATGAAGAATACCACACCAAGAAGTGACCAGCCACCTGCCATAGCCCATTCCTGCCATACAAGTGCACTTCCTGAATTTGGAACTATGTACATCACAACCATAAAACCAGACATGAGAACTGCCAGCACACCAACGATCTTATAATGCTTGACCTTATATGGTCTCTTCATATCCGGTGCCTTCTTCCTGAGTATCAGGAATGAAAGGGATACCATGCAATATGCAAGACAGCATCCAAAGTTACCTGCGTCAACTATCCATACCAGCATCTTACGGCCTGCAAGAGGTGCAAGAACTGAGAGGAAACCGATGAGGTAAAGTGCATTTACAGGTGTCTTGTGCTTCTTGTGAAGCTTTGCAAATGTCTTCGGGATCATGTATGACTCTGCCATGGAGTACATCGCACGGCTTCCTCCGATGAGGAATGAGTTCCAGCTGGTAACGATACCGCACATACCTCCTACAATAAGAACCTTCGACATAATACTGCTGTTGAATGCCTTTGCCATGGCATCCGCTGTAACAAGACCTGATCCATCCATGGATGCAGCTATCTCAGATGAATTCATGACATAACCTACACCTATGATGATAAGTGCATAGAATGCAACCGCAAGAACAATTGAGAGTATCATGATCTTACCGATCTTCTTGAGAGGTACATTGATCTCCTCTGCAGCCTGTGGGATTACGTCAAATCCAATGAAGAAGAATGGTGTGGTAACAGCAACTCTGAGGATAGTCTTAAATATCTCTCCTGTGGAGTCTCCGTTGAACACCTGTCCGTCAAGGTTTGAAGCATCTCCTGTCACAACTGATGCAACTATGAGGAGAATACCAACACCGCCGATCACAACTGTAAGTATGGTCTGCAGAAGTGCTGCTGTCTTCGCGCCCTTTATATTGATATATGTTATAAATATCGCAACTATTATTGCAACCGCAAGCCACGATGCATAGATATCAAAACCTGCCACCGTGTACAGATATCCCTGAAGGAACTTTGGATATATATAAGTGATGATGGTTGGAAGTGCACACGCCTCGAAACAAACAACACTGACATATCCAAGTACGATAGCCCATGTACATATGTAAGAACCTATAGGGCCCATAGCCTTATAGCTGAACACATGCTCGCCGCCGCACTGAGGCATGGCTGCTGTAAGCTCTGCATAAGTGAGTCCAACGAAGAATACCATCACACCGCCAAGTGCAAATCCGATAGCCGCTCCTATTACTCCACCTCTCGTGATCCAGTCGCCTGAGGATACTACCCAGCCCCAGCCGATCATGGCTCCAAAGGCTATCACCAGTATGTCCCAGGCAGAAAATACTTTATCAAATTCTGATTTTTTTCCTGCCATAATATCATCCTTTCTAATACATCCAAGCACATCATCCTCATTTTTGTTAAAGTGTAAAAAAATGGCGTCAGAGATCACACTTTCTGTGTTCATCTGACGCCTTTGTCATTTCCTATATTCGCGATGTAGTTGGAATTGCATATATCTGTTAATTTACATTTTTTTATGCTTAATCCTCAAATCTCAGATCTATCATCTGAAGTATGTACTTTGCAGTTTTCTCAAGGCCAAGTACACTTGAGTCTATCATCATGTCTCGCATGCTGCAGTCTCTCATATCTCCGCCTGTCATGTAGTTATATCTGGAACTGAGCATTCCATCGTTGTACTTGACAAGCTCAGCCGCCTTGTCATGATCAAGGCCCTTCTTCTCCATGACATACTGTATTCTCTTTTCTGTAGGCGCATATATGAATACATTCAGACAGTCATCTCTGTCCCTGAGTATATAATTGCTGCACCGTCCTATGATGATACAGGAAGATTTCTCTGCAAATTTATTGATAACCTCAAACTGCTTATAAATAACCCTGTTTGTAAGGTTTGCATATCTCGGTCCAAAGCTTGTATCAAATTCATACTTGACTGTCTCGCCCTGATCCGCCTTCTTGACAAGATCTCTGTCAACGCCAATCTCCTCAACGACCTTATCTATCAGATCTCTGTCGTAATACTCAACTCCCAGAGATTTCGCCACCATCTTGCCAATCTCTATTCCACCGCTGGCATATTCACATCCAACGGTCACAACAAAATGTTTCATCTACATCGCTCCTTCCAGGGGCTTCGCGCTTCCCCTATTTACTTAATTCTGCCACTGCATCTGTGATGATCTCAACAGCCTTATCACACTGCTCTTCGTTCACGATAAGTGGTGGGATCATACGGATTATATGAGCTCCGATGGCTGTGATCAGAAGCTTTCTGTCAAGACATCCATGCTTTACATCTACGCCGCCGATCGTATCATCAAACTCAACACCAACCAGGAGACCCTGATGTCTTACTTCCTTTACATGTGGGATCTTCTCAAGCTTTGCTGCGAAATAATCTCCCATCTTCTTTGCATTTCCTGCAAGATCTCTGTCAAGCAGCTCATTTACCTCAGCAAGTGCTGCTGCACATGATACAGGATGTCCACCAAATGTTGTTCCATGTGAACCAGGTGTAAATGCCTTTGCTACCTCAGCGGTTGCACATATAGCTCCAATTGGCATTCCGCCGCCGAGAGCCTTTGCCATGGACACGATATCCGGCTTGATTCCGTAATTCATGTATGACATGACATTTCCTGTTCTGCACCAGCCTGTCTGAACCTCATCTATAAGGAGAAGCATATCGTTCTCATCACAGAACTCTCTGAGTCCCTTCATGAATTCCATTGTTGCAGGATGTACACCGCCCTCGCCCTGTACAGGCTCAACCATGATTGCTATAGTGTTCTCTGTACATGCATCCTTGAATGCCTGAAGGTCGTTGTAAGGTGCATATGAGAAGCCGTATGTCATAGGACCAAATCCTACCTGACAGCCATTTCCAGGCTGACCTGTTGCTGACATGGCACCGAATGTTCTTCCGTGGAAGCCCTGCTTTGCAGTTACGATATGGTAACGGTTTGGACCATACTTCTCAATACCATACTTACGTGCCATCTTGATCATAGCCTCATTAGCCTCTGTTCCTGAGTTCTGGAAGAATATCTTATCCATTCCGATTGTTGTACAAACCTTCTCAGCAAGCAGTGCCTGTGGAATCGTGTAAGGATAGTTGAATGTGTGCATGATGTCACCGACCTGATCCTTGACAGCCTCAACAACCTTCTCATTGCAGTTACCTGCGCTGTTTACTGCAATTCCGGCGTAGAAATCAAGATATCCGTTGCCGTTCTCATCATATATGTACATATCCTTTGCTGTCTCAGCGAGGAAATCGAAACGCTCATATGTCTCGATCATGTACTTGTCTACCTTGTCCTTGATGTCCTGAAATGTTAATCCTGTGTCTTTTAATTTCATAATCCTTACCTCCACTACATTTGTAAAATTTAGAAGAATCATGGTGCCGGATAGCTTTTGTCCCCAAGCATCAAAAAAGGCAAAGGAGACAGTGGACGAGTATTCGTCCAGGCTCCTTTGCCTTAAATTCTTGTTCTTTATATTTGACACATTTAAAATACCACTCAATATAATACATGTCAACACCTTTTCTTAATTTTCTTAAGATTGGCTTATTATATAACTTTGCTTATATAATGGATTACTTTTGAACGTTATTTTATTGAACATATTGTGCAATATATTGAACATGCAATAATTCTTTGCAGCTACCTTTTGTGTGCAATATTTTGCACTTTTTTCATGTTAGTGATAGTCCAGGAATACGCATATACAGCTCACCTTTTCATTTCCATCGTTGCTGTACACATGAACCTTGTCGGTCTCAAACCTGTATATCTGATTCTTACCGACCTTCTGTTTTGTATCACCGGCCTCAACAGTCAGAACACCCTCTGTAACCGACAGGTATTCTCTTGTCTTCTCGCCATGCGAACCGCTGACATACGCACCTCCCGGCGCAATATCAATGCGATATATCTCCACCTCATGGCTGTCCTCATATGGAAAACACGTCCACACCTTATACTGTCCCTTCGCCTCCTTGATCGGAACAAGCTCCTCTGGATTCACAAGACAAGCCTCCATGGGCGGCGGATCGATAAGTTCATGGAACTCAACTCTGAGACCGCTGGCTATCTTGCCCATGACACCCAGCGACGGATTCGCTGTACCCTTCTCAATCTGCGCCAGCATACTCTTGCTGACACCCGTCTGCTCAGACAGCACATCCAGACTCATGCCTTTGGAGGTCCTCATTCTATTCAGATTCACAGCAACATTATGTGATAAATAATCCATAGCAATTCTCCCTCTTTCGCGGGTCCTCCTTGTGATATATGGAGCAGGCGCATTACTATGCACTCCGTGCGGCGCCCGCATTATCACAAGGCATCTCCCTCTTTCGCGGGTCCTCCTTGTGATATATTATGTCGTATATCTTCTGCTTTTTCAAGCGTCTACTTAGACACCGCCTCCACTGCTGCCTCGAAGATATCAAGGCCGGCGGCAAGCTGCTCATCTGTGATAACAAGCGGTGCAAGGAATCTTATGACATTATTGTAGGTTCCGGCGCCCTCAACCAACAGACCGCGCTTCCAGCACTCGGTGATGACCGCAGATGTAAGCTCAGGAGCAGGCTCCTTGGTCTTCTTATCCTTGACAAACTCTATTCCTACCATTCCGCCGAGTCCTCTGACATCGCCAACGCACTCATACTTCTCCTTGAGCTCATTGTATCTTGCCACAACTTTCTCACCGATCTCACATGAACGTCCTGCAAGATCATCTCTCTCCATGATCTCGATAGTCTTGAGGGCTGCTGCACAGGCAAGTGGATTTCCACAGTATGTACCGCCTATTGTTCCAGGAGCGACAGCCTCCATGATCTCTGATCTTGCGATGATGGCTGACAGCGGAACACCTGCTGCTATAGACTTGGCTGTTGCTATGATATCTGGCTGTACTCCTGCCTCCTGCCAATATACACTGGCAAATATTCTTCCTGTTCTGCAGAAACCACTCTGTACCTCATCTGCGATAAGAAGGATTCCATTGTCATCACAGAGCTTTCTGACAGCCTTTACCCACTCGATAGGTGCAGGTATGAAACCACCCTCGCCCTGAAGAGGCTCAACAACAACCGCAGCAATGGTATCTGCAGCTGCGCACTGTTCAAATACATCTGTAAGCGAATTTATATAGTAATCAAGAGCTGCCTCCTGTGGCATTCCCTCCGGATTCCTGTAGTAATATGGGAACTGTGCCCTGAACACTCCATTTGCAAGCTCACCCATTCCCTTTGCATAAGCCTTCTTGGATGTCATGGCCATCGTGTAATGTGTTCTGCCGTGGAAAGCTCCCGAAAATACGATGATATTTGGTCTCTTTGTAAAGCTCTTTGCAACCTTTACAGCATTCTCATCAGCTTCAGCGCCACTGTTTGCGAAGAACACCTTCTTCTCGTCGCCCTTTACTGGTGCGATGGATGCAAGCTTCTCAGCGAGTGCCACATATCCCTCATGGGTTACCACATTGAACATGCCGTGGAAATATTTGTCAGCCTGTGCCTTGACAGCCTCAACGACCTCCGGCTGTGAAAATCCGATATTCAGGACACCGACACCACCTATCCAGTCGAGGAACTTGTTGCCATCCACATCCTGTATCATAGCTCCTTCACCTTTATCTATAACGACAGGGTACGCACATCTGATGGCTGATGGCACAGCCTTCTCTCTTCTCTTTATAACCTCTGCTGCCTTTGGTCCCGGCAGTGTCTCTGTGATTATCACTGGTAAATCTGTTCTAAGCATAATTTTGTCCTCCTTTATTTTTTCAACCAGCAGCCTGGAAGCCGTATCGGGGTCGCCGTATCGGGGTCAGACCCTCTTTACTGCATCAACGTGTTAAATGGGGTCTGACCCCATTTGACCTATTTTAACCTCATTTCTGAAACACCGGCTGTCTTTTTAACTCTGCATATAGAATCGCACAACCATAGGTGTTATGCCATATTCCCCAGGCACAAAATATTAGAACGTATTTGTGCCCACAGCACATTAATATCATTGACACAGGTCTCATATGTAGTGATAATAATATATAATGTGTTTTTTACAGGACGATATATGTGCGTATAATACAGGAGGGAACACTGACATGGCCATTTTTCTGAGAGATCTGTACTATGATACCAAACGAAAATACAACCTTAACTTGATATCCGGCGGAAAGGGAATGGAGAACATCGTAAGCTGGGTATACATATCAGAGGATATATCCACATCCACATTCTTGAACGGAGGGGAACTCATCATCACAACCGGCGTGACCTCCGGTGAACGCGAGGACTGGCTCAGAGCATTTATCAAGGAGCTCATAAAGAGGGGAACCTGCGGACTCATTCTGAATACCGGCAGATATATATTTGAGGATGACATAACCGATGAGATCGTCAGACTGTGCCACCGATATTCGTTCCCGCTGTTCACCATGCCATGGGATACAAGGATATTCGATATCACCCACGACTACTACAACAGAATATTTGAAGACTCTAGGGATGATGGCAACATGACCGCAGCATTCCAGAATATTCTCATTGGGAATTCACTGACTGACGAGCAGACTGACACAATAAAAGGCTCCGGATTCAACAACGGCTACTACAACGTTCTGTCCATCGATACAGAAGCAACAGATGAGTTCATGTATATCCTGCAGAAGGTCTGCAACAATACAGATCTTGTCTTTCACGCATTTGTATATGATAGCAATCCGACAGTTATCCTGAGATGCCCTTCCTCTGGCTCCATAGCAGACAAATGCGCCGGCATCGCAGAGGCTCTGGCAGCACGATTTCCGGACCGCAGAATACATATGGGTTCCGGAAGCCCGGTTCTGTCCCTGACAGAACTGCCCCAAAGTTACCGCCGTGCAGTTTCCGCAAGGAAATTTACCACAGACAACATATATTGTGATTACAACAGCCTCGGATTCCTGCGTATTCTTCTGGAAGTTAATGATACGCAGCTCATACACTCATTTATCACAGAGCAGCTCGGCAGAGTCATAGAGTACGACAAAACCCATCACTCAGCTCTGACGGACACCCTGTACGAATATCTGAAGTGCAGTGGCAGTGTTCAGCTTATCTCCGAGAAAATGTTCTGCCACAGGAATACGATAAATTACAGGCTCCGGATAATAAAAGAAGAGCTGGAATATGATCTCTCCGATGCGGATGTCAGATTCCAGCTCATGGCTGCATATAAACTCAGAGAGCTAAGCAAAATGTAACGCTCTCCAATCATTCTTATTACATAAAATGTGCATACACCGATGCAAGTATAACCGTAAGTATTCCCGTAACTGCGATTGACAGGCTGCTCATGGCTCCCTCAACCTCGCCGATCTCCATCGCCTTGGCAGTTCCGATGGCGTGGGATGATGATCCCAAGGCAAGTCCCTTGGATATAGGCTCCTGTATCCGGAATATCTTGAACACGATCTCTCCGATTATATTGCCGATCACTCCGGTCACAACTATGACTGCAACCGTGATGGTCACATATCCGCCAAGCTCTTCCGAAACACCCATTCCGATAGCTGTGGTTATGGACTTCGGGAGAAGTGTCACATAATCTTTATGGGAAAGTCCCATAATCTTGCACAACACAAGGACTGTAGTCAGACTCGTTATAACTCCGGCAACTATACCGCCGAGCACAGCCTTATAATTGTGCTTTAAAAGCTCCCACTGCTCATAGAGTGGGATTGCAAGACACACTGTAGCCGGTGTGAGAAACCAGCTCAGATACTTTGCACCTTCATTGTACACATCGTAATCCACATCAGCCACAACAAGCACCACTATAGTCACTATGATGGACACCAGCAGAGGGTTAAGTATAGCTATCTTAAGTTTCTTTTTAAGTACACTTCCAAACATATATGCCAGGAGGCTTATAGTCACCCCTGCAAATATGGACGATTCAAACAGATCTCTCATTTTCAGTCTCCTTCTTCCTGTCTCTTCTAATTATAAACTGTGATACCCAGCCAGCCGCCAGCATGACCGTTATGATAACGACCACCGTTATGACACTAACCGGCACAAGCACAGGCTTGAGCGTTCCCCACGATGACATCAGCCCCACACCGGCTGGTATGAACATGACCGGCATGATCTCTATGAGAAACTTGCCCACACTCTTCACATCGTCCAGCTTGATGATCTTGGTCTGCAGGCAGATAAACATGACGACCATTCCGTATATGCTCGCCGGAATCGGAAGTGGAACTATGTACTTAAGTATCTCTCCAACAAATGAGATAGCGAGGATTATAAGAAACTGTTTCAAATATTTCATCTTTTTGGTCTTCCTTCTACTACAATATATTTATCATGCACATATGGAGCAACAATTCACAACTTTGGTATACATGCTTGTATACAGCCTCCACATATCAGGTTATTTTCATAAAAAAGGAGGTTCGATACACAGATATAGTTACTCTGTATATTCAAACCACCCTTTAACCCTCTGATTATTATATTCTCACACAGATTTTATTCAATAGAATATTCTGCATTTTCTAAATTTTGATAAATATAACAAATTTTTTAATTCAATCTGATAATTTTTCGTAAATGTTTCTATCCACTATTATTTTTGCAGGAATCTCATCCTACGAATTTTTCATAATCACAGTGTTCACGATATCAGCCGCATGCTCGCACACATCCATACAGTTCTCTATGCAGGCATATATGTTTTTCCACACGACCACAGTCCGAAGATCGCTCTCACCGTACAGTCTGTGCATATTCTCCACATACAGTCTGTCTCCCTGCTCCTCAAGGTCATTTACCCTGATTATGCTCTGCTCAATGGTCTTTGAACTCTTGAATCTCTTCAATTCTCCGATCACACCCTGCAGTGCCTTGATGCACTCAAGGAGCAGTTCTACCATCTGCGGCACATCCTCTCTGATGGTATCCACATTGCACATATAAATCTGCAGGAACACATCCTCAACAGCATCGGTAATATCATCCAGATAGTTAGACAGGGCAACCAGATCCTCCCGTTCTATCGGTGTTATGAATGCCTGACTGAGTACAGTCATCATCTTATGTTTCTTGCCATCAGCCTTCTGCTCAAACTCATGCATACGATCAAGGTCTTCCTTGATCGTATCCACCGAAAAATCCACGACTACGTTCTTCAGAAACTCCGCAGCCTGATACGAGATCTCCACACATGTATTCAGATTCTTAAAATAAAATTCGTCCTTTTTCTTCTTCATTGTTTTTTCTCCTTATAAACAAAACTCTAACAAAGGGGTCAGGCCCCATTTAACACGTTAATGCATCAAAAGGGGTCTGACCCCATATGCCTGCAGATGGTTGCATAATTCAGTCCATCTGCAACCACCTATAAACTAGCCCAGCCACACGATCAGCAGCTTTGCCATGCCATATCCTATGACACCGCAGCCAGGGAATGTAAGCACCCAGGCGAGCACCATATCACGCACCACTTTAAGGTTGATCGCAGATGCCCTCTTCTCAGCACCCACTCCCATGATGGCTGTCGTCTTCACATGAGTGGTGCTGACTGGGATTCCAAATACCGTCGAGAGCAGGATACAGAGTGCCGCTGACAGATCAGCCGCAAATCCCTGGTATTTCTCAAGCTTTACCATATCCATTCCAACAGACTTGATGATCTTCTTTCCTCCAATTGATGTTCCAAGTCCCATGACAACCGAACAAAGTATCATCATCCATATTGGAATTGTTATATTTTCGGCACTGCTCTGTCCATTTACGAGAAACAGTCCAAGCAGGAGAACTCCCAGGAACTTCTGTCCATCCTGAGCTCCGTGCATGAACGCCACCGCCGCCGAGCCGGCCACCTGTGCTTTGGAGAAAAAAGCATTTGTCTTCCTTCTGTCAAATCGGTAACAGATCACCGTGAGCAGCTTGCATACCACAAATCCGGCTGCGAATCCAAGAATGGTTGACAGTACAAGACCATATATTACTTTTATCCACTCTGAAGGATTTACACCATCCAGGCCTCCCTGAAGTGCTATGGCTGCGCCCGTAAGTCCGGCTATCAGTGCATGACTCTCACTTGTCGGTATGCCAAATGCCCATGCACCGATTGCCCATATTACGATCGCCGTCATTGCCGCACACAGAGCGATCATCGCTGAGTCTGTGTCACCGCCGAAATTCACCATGTTCTTGATAGTCATGGCTACCTTTGAATTGACAAGCGACATGATAAGCACCCCAAGGAAATTGCAGGCAGCCGCCATAATTATCGCCTTATCCACATCTATACATCTGGTAGACACACACGTCGCTATGGCATTTGGTGCATCCGTCCATCCATTTACCAGAATTACTCCAAGTGTCAGCAGGACGGCAATCAAAAGCGCCGGATGGCTCACAACCTGCTCTGCAAAATATGAAAATGTAATATTCTCCAGCATGTCTATCTCCTCTTGTCCTGTATGACCTTAATGATCTGTATTATCGCAGTCGGTGCAAATGCAAGTCCCGCTATCTTCAGCACATCCGCCGCTCCAAGACTTACCACGCTGAACAGACTGTGAAGTCCCGGTATGAACAGGACCGCAGCCAGAAATGCAACGCCGGCTAAAAATGCATAGACACTGTATTTATTTGATCTAAATCCAAGCTTAAACATCGACTCCTCACTTCTGCAGTTAAAACCGTGGAACAATCTGGCAAGTGTCAGTGTTGCAAATGCCATGGTAGTGGCTTTTGCCGAACTCACGGGCAGGCCAAGATGGAATGCTGTCATGGTCGCTATAGCGATGAGAAGGCCCTCCGAGAGCATCTTTGCCATAAAGTCAGATGTCAATATTCCCTTCTTAGGATCCCTCGGTTTTTCTGAGAGCAGCGATGGATCAGCCGGCTCCATTCCTATCGCGAGCGCAGGAAGAGAATCTGTGAGCAGGTTGATGAACAACAGATGTACAGGTGCAAACGGAACAGGCAGGGCAGCTATTGAGGTATAAAGCACCGCAAGTATTCCAGCTGTGTTTCCTGACAGCAGGAACAGTATCGCATTCTTTATGTTCCTGTATACATTTCGTCCATTTGACACAGCCTTGATGATGGTCGCAAAGTTGTCATCTGAGAGGATCATAGCCGCCGCGTCCTTGGACACCTCCGTGCCGGTTATTCCCATGGCAACACCTATGTCTGCCTTCTTGAGTGCAGGGGCATCATTGACACCGTCACCTGTCATGGCTACTATATTGCCGTTCTTCTGCCATGCATCGACTATCCTTATCTTATTCTCCGGTGACACCCTGGCATATACAGATATCTTTGTTATGTCACGTGCAAGCTCCTCATCAGACAGAGCATCAAGCTCCTCTCCCGTGAGTGCCATGTCTCCATCTTCGTATATTCCGATCTGCTTCGCTATGGCAACCGCTGTGATCTTGTGGTCTCCGGTTATCATGACTGGCTTTATGCCCGCACGCCTTGCATCGGCAACCGCTGCCACAGACTCCGGGCGTGGCGGATCCACCATGGACACAAGTCCAAGAAATGTAAATCCATACTCAGTATCAACTCCCAGTACCTCGTCACTTTCCTTATATGCAAATGACAGTACACGGAGGCCATTCTCTGAGAATGCCTTGTTCTGAGCCTTGATCTTCGCTTTTTCTTCATCTGTCATAGGCTTTACGCCATCGCTGTATCTCACGCTCACGCATCTGTCAAGCAGCACATCAACCGCACCCTTGGTGAGTATGGTCGGTACCCCATGAAGCAGATACTTTGTACTCATAAGCTTTCTGTCCGAGTCAAACGGAACCTCCTCCATTCTGTCCATACAGTCCCTAAGTACATCCTCACTAAGATTCCACGCACCGGAGCCACATGGGTCAGTGGGGTCAGGCCCCTTATCACCTGACTTTCTGTTTGAGATGGGATCAGGCCGCTTATTTCCTGACTTTCTGTTTGAAATGGGGTCAGGCCCCTCCGTTGCAAGTCCATTATTTCCTGGCATCATGTGGACCTGGCGGAACATCTCAAGCAATGCATATTCCGTCGGATCTCCTATTCCTTTACCATCCACTATGCTGGAATCATTGGTGAGAACCGCATCATATAGCAGATACCTGTGGAGCTGGTTATGGGCATCTAGCTCCTCCGGCTTGTAAAGTTTTCCATCCAGATATATCTCCTGCACGGTCATCTTGTTCTGTGTAAGTGTTCCGGTCTTGTCTGAGCAGATGACTGACACGCATCCAAGGCTTTCAACCGCCTTGAGGTTCTTGATGATCGCATTCTCCTTCGCCATCTTCTGGGTGCCAAATGCCTGTACGATAGTGACTATCGAACCGAGAGCCTCAGGTATAGCTGCAACCGCAAGGGCAACCGCGAACATCATAGAATCAAGCACCGCCATCTTCCTGTATATACAAAGGACAAATACCAGCGCGCACACAATCATGATAAATGCCGCAAGTCTTGCACTGAACTTGTCAAGGCTCTCCTGAAGAGGAGTCTTTCTCTCCTTTGCCGCGTTCATCAATCCTGCGATCTTGCCAAGCTCCGTGTCCATTCCGGTTCCGGTCACAAGCACCTCTGCTCGTCCGTATGTAACAAGACTTCCTGAATACACCATATTTGTCCTGTCTGCAAGGGGCACGGAACCTTTTATTATTGCATCATTTTTCTCCACATTTGTAGATTCTCCGGTAAGTGAACTCTCATTTACCTGGAGTGAGAAGTTCCTGAGTATCCTTCCATCGGCAACTATCATATCGCCCGCCTCGAGCAGCACGATATCACCCGGAACTATCTCGCGGGACGGAAGCTCCTGCTTCACACCATCTCTCATAACTTTTGCATTTGGGGATGAAAGCTGTTTCAGACTGTCAAGCGAACGCTCAGCTTTCACATGCTGCACTGTTCCCAGCACAGCATTCATGACGAGTACCGCCAAGATTACTATGGTACTCTCGATATTATCAGAAAACATAGAAATGACCGCTGCTATTATCAGTATGATCACCAGCAGGTCACAAAACTGGCTGAGAAACACCTGTAATGTGCTCTTTCTCTTGCCTTCCTGGAGAACATTTTCTCCCTTCTCACTGCGGATCTCCTCCGCCTGCTTTGAACTCAGCCCATGTCTGTCTGTCTTGAATTCCTTTAGCAGTTCATCACTGGAACAATTCCAAAAATTCTTCTCTGTCATACACACCAGACTCCTTTTCTTCTTGAATTAGGATAACAGGTTTATGCCTGATATCCATTCTCTGTTTTCCAGATCATCAAACGTTATTTAGTGTCTTCTGATCTTATATGCTTATCACGCAAAGAAAAGTCTGTTGTGTATTCAGCTATCTCTTTTTCTTACATACAACAAAGGAACGAGACCTTCATTGCATGATAAACACACAATAAAAGTCTCGTTCCTTCCAAGTTCTATATACACTACTATATATACTTCGAAAGCGTGCGTCCCGGTTTCCTGCACAAGTATGTCCCAGCCAGAAAACGTGATGACGAGATCGCACAACATCTTATAACCGATGTGAACTACTCCCTGATATTTCCGACATAATAACACTGGAACCCTTTGATTGTCAAAGAGTTCCCGGCTAGTATTTGGTAAAGAAATTATAAACTTTTAATTCAGAGCATCATAGCCGCTCTCCTTTGTACGGATCTTAGTTGCAGTGCGGATCTCGTAGCTGAATATCTTGCCATCTCCAACCTCGCCAGTATATGCCGCCTTCTGGATAGCCTCAATGGTCTTCTTCTCCCATTCCTCAGATGACACAACTATCTCAAACTTGATCTTCGGCTGCATCACCACATCTACCTCCGTACCACGGACAAGCTTCTTATATCCTCTCTGTGCTCCGCATCCCATAACCTGAGACACTGTAATTCCATTTACATCTATGGCGTTCAGTGCTTCCTTGACGTCCTCAAAGACCTCCTCGCGCACGATAGCCTCAACCTTTATCATCATATCAGACCTCTCCTTCCTTATTCTAAAATCTATCTATACCAATAAACATGCAATTCGAACCTCATAACATATCAAGTTCGACATTGCCGTCCTATGAATCAAGTCCATTGAATGTTGGATATGCACTCTCGCCGTGCTCTGAGATATCCAGACCTACCTTCTCTTCCCTGTCTGTTACACGAAGCGGTGTGAAGAGTCTCACGATTCCAAGACAGATAAATGTTCCGACTACGGCTACCGCGATCGTTACAACTATACCTACAAGCTGCATCAGGAACAGATGTACATCGCCGAATACAAGACCATCCCAACGAGCTACACTGTTGATCGAGCTCTTTGCAAATAAACCTGTTGCGATACCTCCCCAGATACCTCCGATACCATGACATCCAAATGCATCAAGTGCATCGTCTATCTTCAGCTTACCCTTAAGGAATGATATTGTAAAGCAGCAGATCGGGCTGACAAGTGCACCGATGATGAATGATGACCAAATCGGTACGAATCCAGCACCAGGTGTTATAGCCACAAGACCGACAACAAGACCTGTCGATGCACCAACCAGTGTAGGCTTTCCATCCTTTATAACATCTATTATCATCCATGAAAGCATTGCGCTGGCACTGGCAATCGCTGTTGTCATGAATGCATGTGCTGCAAGACCATTTGCTCCGAGGGCACTTCCGGCATTGAAACCGAACCAGCCAAACCAAAGGATGAATGCACCGAGTGCAACAAATGGAATGTTGTGAACTCTGTATGCTGTGTTCTCGTATCCCTTTCTTCTTCCAAGGATGATAGAGAATACAAGGGCACTCACACCTGAGCTTATATGTACTACATTTCCTCCTGCAAAATCAACTGATCCGATCTCTCCGAGGAAACCGCCCTGACCCCATACCATGTGTGCCATCGGATAATAAACGATGATCGACCAGAGCATGATGAAGGAGAACAGTGCCTTGAACTTCACACGTCCGACCAGTGAGCCGGTGATAAGCGCCGGTGTGATCATTGCGAACATCATCTGAAATGCAACGTATACAAGGTGAGGTATATTGTCCGCATAAGGGCCAGCCTCATCCATCTTTATCCCGTTAAGTGCAAACCACTTGAGGTCTCCTATAACACCTCCATGATTAGTGCCAAATGAGAGTGAGTAACCGAACAGCACCCACATGACAACTGAAAGTCCCATGATGGCTGTACATGCCATGATGGTATTTACAACATTTTTCCTCCTGACGAGGCCTCCGTAGAAGAATGCAAGTCCGGGTGTCATGAAGAACACCAGAGCCGCACAAATCATAATAAAACCAGTATCTCCCGTATTCATAGTTTCTTCCTCCTTAATTCTTCCTAAAGGGGTCAGACCCCTTTTACTGCATTAACGTGTTAAACAGGGTCTGACCCCTTTGTTAATGAAACAAAAAGGCGCCAAACGAATCTTTTTGATCCATTTGACGCCTTTGTCGTGATTTATAATAGCAGACTTCAGAAAATAATGCAAGAGGTAATTTTAAATTGTTTTTCCCAAGCTATTTTGTTGCTTTTGTAAAGTTTCTTAACCAAATCTTTGTTGCGGACTCAATTTCGATATACCGGACTTTTACGGCGTGCTATTTCTACGCCACCCTTGTATGTGCGTCCATTCCGGTCTTTCCTGCTGCCATACTTACATTCGCCGTAACCGGTATATGTTCCTTACATGCAATTGCAACATCCCGCATCGACGGCACTGACACACTTTCCGTCTGCCAGAACCGCTCCGTAACCACGGATATTGCATTTGTTATATATCTGTAATCATTCTCACATCCTGGAACTGCACTGGCATATCTGTCATGCATTTCTCTGAGATATTCCACTATGTCTAGCTCGTCATCAATGCTATCCATATTAACGCCTACAGAGGATATCATCTTATTCACATAGTCATGCAGCTCTGTCTCATATTGGCAGTGCTCTCTTAGAGTTCCAGGAAATATGCTGTTGTGCGGGTAGGTGAATGAATCCGCCACGTAATGAACAAGCTTTCCGAGAATGAAACTTTGTCTGACAGTTCCCATTCTGCCCTTCTCAAGTTTCTTTGTGAGTTTTTCCATATACTTCATGACATTTTCGTAGTTGTGTCCTCTAAGTTTCTCCTCGCCATGAATGCTGCCCCTGAAATAAGTCAGCATATTGATATCCGGCTCTATGCTGCCAAATACAAATACTGCCTTCTGCAGCTTAGATGCGCCGGTATCCATGTGATCCATAATATATCTGCTCAGATTCATGTGGTCTGCTGTTCTCATATTTAACGCCTCCTGCCTGTATTATTTCATCAAGCTCTGCTTGATGATCTCCTCATACACAAATGTATCTTCTATATCTTTTTCGTTATTTATAGTGTAAACAAAAGATATAAAATCCACAGGAAGAAACTATAAATACTTTCTAAATAGACCGTAAAATATTCAGAAATTCATGGCTAGTAATAGAGTTCCAGCGGTGATGCATACAACGCCAACAGCAGCTTTCTTTGTCAGCTTTTCATGGAACACGATTCCTGAAAATGCTATGGTGATGAGCATGCTCAGCTTGTCTATCGGAACAACCACGCTTGCCGGTCCGTCCTGAAGCGCCCTGTAATAGCACAACCAGGATGCTCCCGTGGCTATTCCCGAAAGCGCTATAAACAACAGCTCTTTCTTCTCTATATCCTTTATCTCATGCTGCTTTCCAGACACAAATACCATAAGCCAAGCCATGACAAGAACCACCGTTGTCCTGATCTCCGTGCCCAGATTTGAGTTGATATCCGATATTCCTACCTTGCCGAGGATTGCTGTCAAACTGGCAAAAACAGCTGAGAGCACGGCGTACAACAGCCAGCTACCATGCAAAAGCCCCATTCCTCGCTGTTTCTTCGTCACACTGCCACCATCTGTTGACATATGTTCGCCAGCTTTCCCTGACAGATCCTGATCATCTGCAGTTTTCTTTTTTGTGATCATGAGCATGGTGCCCGCGCCTATCATAACTATTGAGATGCCCTTAACCCAAGTGAGCCCCTCGTGGAGAAATATAAGGGCAAGCAATATCGTGAGCACAGTGCTTGATTTGTCTATAGGAACGACCTTGTTGATATCCCCTTTCTGCAGCGCCCTGAAATAGCACAGCCAGGATGCGCCGGTTGCAAATCCGGAGAGGATCAGAAAAAGCAAAGTCTTGCCGCTAATATATGTGTCTGCAGTCCAGGCTCCTGTGACAAGGACCATCAGCCAGGCAAACAGCAAAACCACAACTGTCCTTATGGCTGTCGCCACATCAGAATCCGTCTTCCTTATACCGCATTTTGCAAGTATCGCCGTGATTCCCGCAAAGAACGAAGAACCAACAGCAAATAATATCCACATTTTACGCGCCTCCCATTTATATGTGACCGTAAGCCACACATACATTTATCATTTTGTATCATCTTTACTACATGGTAACACTATTTTGACTCCAAATCCATCCCTGTGGCACTTCCGCTCAAAACCGCATAAATGCTAGGTTTCTATCCACTTTGTATATTTTTCTAAAGCTTTTATTAAATAAGCTTCTCTGGCCTTGAAATATCATTTACGGTACTGTATCCTCAGTGAAAAGTATCTCCCGCGAGAATCGTAAATTATCCATACCGGCTGGCCAGCCAGATCATTTACTGCGTTGTTATTTTTTATTTTATGTTTTTTTGACGAGCATCAGGGATCTGGATACCAGACATGGAATGTTTGCAGATACAATATCGTCTATTGTATCTGATGCTAATGAGGAAAAGATTGAAACATGGAAGGAGCGTGATGCTTTTATGAATAGTGCGATGAGAAGAATCATGGGCAAGGAACTGCAGGAGAGCATAGACGAAGGACTTATCGAAGGGCGTTCTGAAGGCAGATCCGTGGGACGTTCTGAGGAGAGAAGCCTGATAAAAAAGGCCACAAAAGCCGCTAAGGATAACAACATATCTAACGTATCAGACCTCGAGGCCCTCGGCTTTGACAAAGACACTGCAGAAGGCGCTATATCCATTCTAACAGAACTTGACATCATATCATGATTAAACACTCTAATAAAATACCCCATATAATTTCTGGAAATAAATAATTTCAGAATTATATGGGGAATTTTATGTCTGCTCTATATTTCTACTAATAAATTATTCATATAAACATATCTGTCACAGATAATCATATACTTTACAACAGTCCCTTAACATCCTTCGCGATCATCCCTGCATCAAGACGATTATCCTTAAGAACCTCTTCGACATCGTACCTGTCGAGGAATTCCTTCTTAAGACCATAATTCAACACCTTCATATCCGAATCACCATAAAATCTCGCAATCTTCTCGCCAAATCCACCATCCAGTATACCGTCCTCGATGGTGATGACAACAGAGTGGTCTGCCTTGAGGCTTTCAAGAAGTTCCTCATCGAGTCCTGTGATATAGTAAGGATTGATGACAGTGGCATCTATTCCAAGCTTGCTCTTCATCTCGTCTGCTGCAGCATTTGCCAGACTGTAGAAGGTTCCAAGGCCGAGTATGGCAACCTTGTTTCCCTTCTGTGTCACCTCATACTTATTCAGATCTCCAAAGTCCTTCGTCACAGGTCTTCCACTTACCATTGCACCGCCTGGGAGCTTGATTGCAACCGGATGCTCATTCTGCTCTATGCTCCAGTCAAGCATGGCAATATACTCTTCCTTTGTTGTCGGAGCAAGATATACAAGATTAGGGATATTTGAAAGCATAGGGATATCCTGAAATCCCAGATGTGTCACATCATTCATTCCATATACAGATCCTGCAAATGTCACTATAGTGGCTGCATTGTTGTTGATACAGAGATCCTGGGATACCTGATCAAATGTTCTCTGCACAAATGAGCTGTACACACCAAACACCGGCTTTCCGCCGCCCGCTGCAATTCCCGACGCAAGTGCCACCGCTGTCTCCTCTGCGATTCCCACGTCGACAAACTGCTTTCCGGCCTCACGTCTCTTGTCCTCTGTGAAGCCCATGACCGTCGGTGTTCCCGCTGTGATGGCAACAACCTTTGGATCCTTCTTCATCTTGTCAAGCAGGTAATCGCAGGACACGCTTGAGTAGTCCTCCTCTCCGCCTTCAAATAACGATTTTCCTGTCTTTATATCAAATGGTCCATTGTAGTGCCACTGCTCCTTGTGCTCCTCGGCTGGGGCATAGCCCTTTCCCTTGAGGGTTCTGATGTGGACCACGACCGGTTTCTTTGTATCTTTTACCTTCTGAAATGTGTCGATGAGGGCTGCCACATCATTGCCTTCATGCACGTAACAATAATCAAGTCCCATGGCGCGGAACAGATTGCACTCTGCTGTTCCCTTTGTATCCCTGAGTAATTTGAGATTTGTATAGAGTCCACCGTGGTTTTCAGCTATGGACATATCGTTGTCATTTACAACTATTATGAGGTTGCCATCCAGCTCTTTAGCGTAATCCAGACCTTCAAGAGCCTCTCCTCCTGACAGGGAGCCATCACCTATCACTGCTATCACATTGCCATCTGCCCCCTGGAGATCCCTTGCCTTTGCAAGGCCTGCTGCAAGACTTATGGATGTTGAGGTATGTCCAACCGTGAAGAAATCGTGCTCGCTCTCTTGCGGGTTGCTGTAACCGGTCACATCATCATAGTGCTCCTCATAGAGGTATGCATCCTTTCTTCCAGTGAGCATCTTGTGCGGATAACTCTGGTGTGACACGTCATACACAATCTTATCCTTAGGTGACTCAAATACATAGTGAAGTGCTATGGTTGCCTCCACCATACCAAAGTTCGGACCAAAATGTCCGCCGTGCCTGCTGGCTCTGATGAGAAGTACATGTCTCATCTCGTCTGCAAGTGTTCTCATCTCGTCTACTGTCAGTTTCTTTACATCCTGTGGTCCATTGATATTTTCAATATACATTTTTCTTTATCCTCCTGTTTTAACATAGTGAATTACTTCTCATTAACATAGTGCATCACCGCTAGTTGATCTGCCTTTCCGTTTACCTCCATACATACTCCAGATCATGCATCTGTTATTCACAATCCGTAAACTTTCTGTCCCATACAAGCTTGCCGGTCTTCACGGCCGCCTCATATTTGGATATCTTGTAATGAAGTCTCTCCATAGTGGCTTCTATCTGCTTCCTCTGCTCGTCAAGCTTCTCATACTGCTCCTTAAGGAGCTCCAGTCTCGCGCCAAATGTGGTATCTCCCATCTGGAACAGTTTTACATATTCAATAAGCGCCTCTATCGGAACACCAGCATTTCTCATGCATACAGTATGTTCAACCCAATCGACATCCTTTTCCTGATAATCTCTGTTGCCACTGGCATTTCTCGCAACCGGAGGGATAAGCCCAACCCTCTCGTAATACCTGAGCGTATCAGCGGTGATATCAAATTTTTCACTTACCTCTTTGATAGTCATATTGCCACCTCTTTCCTAATTTCAAGAAAACCTTTCTATTTATAGCTATATGCACTCACACAATACCTATATGTTACATTGAATATAGCACTTGGAGCTGACTCCAAGTCAACCACAAAATTTTATAGATTTTGTAAAATGTAAAACTTAATTCCCGATTATAAAACTTAACTCCGGTTCATATAACCAATTTCATGATTATGTAATGTCCTGTAAATTACAAAAGGCATATAACCCGGTCTGATACGATTCACATTAAGCAGCTTGGGTTATCAGCCTTGTCTACTTAAGAGAAACTCATCACCATGGCTATATGCCTTTAATTTTATTATTTTCCTGACTTACCAGCCTTCAATATTGCATTATACATTTCCTCATTTATATAACAGCCGGCTTTGTAATACTTTGTCGCATTTATCACGCAATCCATGCTGTCTATAAATCCCTCTACCGGCTGAACCATTCCATCCCATGATTCATCGTACTGCATCCTGAGGCGCTTCCAATCGGTGTACATATTCACTGCCGATCTTCCGAATTTGCCTTCCCTCACTGCAAGTGATATCGTGGTATCCTTCTGTATCACCGTACGTCCGTCTGCATCAGGCTGAGGTATATCACCGGCGTGTCTCATCGGTACAATGAACTTTGCATGTAATACCTCTCTGCTGAAGAACTGATAATACAGATTTGCCACAAGTTCTTTATCCGGAGTATCCGGTTCACCAACCTGTGCCATGAGCAGCAGCCATCTCTCCACCGCCGGATTCGTAACCGGAATGTTTATCTCTGGCATGTCACCATAATCTGGTTTCGATACTATCATACTCTGATCTATGCCGAACGAACCATCTGGCGCTGTGATTCCACATGCACCATTCAGAAAGAATGCATCTGCAAGGAAATCATGTATCCCTTTCCGCTCCTCTCCATTCTCTATCAGCCTGTACTCAAACTGATCCTCGGGGAATGATGTCCTTACCAGCTCCATCTGTGCCTTGGTAAACAACATTATATCAGGCGGCGTACATACATATCTTCCATCTTCCTGTTTTATGGTTCTGGATAACATATGTGCCTCTCCAGTATCTTTATTTACAAGTGCATAGATGCGGTCTGCAGTGAGTATCTTATGTACTATATTCTGCATATGCCTTTTGCATATCTCATCCACAACCTCAGGAGCCATATGCTTCTCCGGATGCTGTGCTATATACCATCTATACAGTCTTATCAACTCTTCATAATCAGCTATGGACAGCTGCTCAACATCCTTCTCGGATATATCCATACTGTCATTTGCAACAAATGTCTGTCCAAGGGCCGCTATGTATGTGGCACGTATATCATCAGCGGTACAATCCTGTCCATATCCAACAGTACCCTTTCTGATTCCCATGCTCTCTCCGTGCTCAATTATGAGACTCATCATTCCGTCCGAGGCCTCTGATGCCGCCCGTTCCGGACCTACCTCAATTCCTCTGATAACTGCACTCTTTACTTCGCCACCATCGTCGCCAGGATGCGTGATATTTATCGTATCACCTACACGGATTTTTCCCTGTACCATGGCCATCACGACCAGATCATCACTGTCATCATCAATTGAAAACACATCAAGTACACCAAAATGTACATTCTGGTCAGCCTCCCCCTGAGGTGTCTGAACCTGATCCGAATCCTGCTTATTTCTTAAAATACTCATACCTTCTCGCCTTTCCGCATCTTATATTCTCATGTATATAATAATATCACGAATCCGGCATCTTATAAAGCATCTTATGAAGTCAATGGCACTTAATAAGATCTCGGCACGATTGCTGATATATCTAATTATGCACTGATACCAACTGCGGAACAGATATTTACAGCAATTATGTCATCGACTGCCACACCAAATATAGCCGCAAGAATAATCAGATTATCTACCGTTGGCATAGCCAATCCCTTCTGCCACTTATATATCGCATTCGGTGTGGCAAAGCCGAATATTTCCTGCAGATCTCTAACAGACAGACCTGCACTTTCCCTAAGTTTTACTATGTTTCTACCAGTACCTGCCATATCAATTGTTGGTATATTGCTCATAACATTTCCCTCCTGCTCATGAACATCAAATCGTTATCTCTTCGTTATCCCCAAACACGCCAAAAAAGCGCCCATCCACATGAATATTTCTGTAAATACCCACATGGATGGACGCTTTTTCGCACACCATGATTCAAATTTATTATGCTTCTGTCTCCGATCCCTGTCTTGAGCAAACACTATATCTGATAATTCCTGGCACCTTCATCGAATCTCTTCGATATCTCATCATCAGAATATCCGGATCTCTCCGCTCTTATATGTTCACCCTGACCTTCAACTTAGCGCATATGCAAAACCATGTTCTGTACACTTTCGCCCTGTACCATATGAGTACATGTATTCACGGCGCAGATCATCATTCTTGATCGACGGATCCGCCCCATCAATATTAAATTCTCGTATAATATGTCTAGCGAAAACCATACTTAACATGATTCATTCCTTTCCTGACTATCCCTTCCGGGTTCCTTTTACTAAGTCATTTTTTATTGGCAGGCCCTGCTTCTTATTTTATTTGACCGCCTAAACTGTACTCTACCACAAGTGTAAGCATTTGTCATCATACCTGTGGTAGAAAATGCGTGTTTATTTATTCCGGCGGTCAACCGAGCATTGTTTCGCCATGCATGACTGATCCTATGCATCTCTGCCCGGCTGCCCCTTATCACCGGCCGCCTCAAGTTCCCTGCTTATCCATGTCATGATCACATCTACCAGATACTCCTGCTGCCTCGGTCCAAGTTCTACCCCTGGTGCAAATGTATGCCACTTCCGTATGCATTCACGGCAGCAGGTTGCAGTGGCATGCTGTGCCACAAATACCGGATGTCCACGCATGGGCGTCTGTTTGCCATCATTTGCTATGAATGCCGGAGCCTCACGCAGTGCTATGAAATCTCTGGCGTGCTGCCTGATAGTATCCAATCCTTTTTCATGTATGTAATCGATATCCTTCTGAGTCAGATGGAATCCACTGCGGAATTTAGATCTTCCCAGGCGCTCAAACAGCTGCGAATACCATTCGTCCTTTGTCAACCGTATCATCTCCATGTATATTGATCTCTGTCAGTCCTGACAACACGCAGTCACTTCTCACAGAAAAATTCTATCTCTTCGCCAAGCGGTCCTCGGCAGAACGCGATCCTTGCAGGAAATTTTGGATCCGACTGGATCTCTATATCCTTTGGCTCCACAAATACTTCATAACCGGCAGCTCTGACCTCTGACACACAGGCATCCACGTCATCCGTGGCAAATGCAAAATGTCTTATATTACCCTGCGGAAGCGGTGACTCACCATCGTCAAACACCTCGATTATTCCATCTCCGGTATCAAACATGATTCCTCCAGCCCAGCTTCTCGCAACTGAAAGTCCAAGTATGTCTCTGTAAAATTCCGCTGCCTTTTCGTATTCCTCTCTGCTGCAGCATTTGAGTGCTACGTGATGTATTCCTTTTATAAGTGACATCTCTATCTCCTCCTGTCAAATACCATTCCATCTGCTGTTATCTCTTCCTGCATTAATTGATATATTCCTATTATTTATTTTATTGCATTTCTCTGGCAAATAAAATAAATAATTCCATAAAAACTAATTTAATACACGTATTTATATTAGACACAGTGAGATATCAGTTATAATGTGTCTACAAAGTAACTATCATAGATAGGGGCCGCAAAAGAATGGTGTTCCTAATGATAATGCAGGCGCCGCACGGAACGCATATGAATGTGCCTGCTCAAAAAAGGAGGACAAAACTATGAGAAAAAAGATAACTGCATTACTACTAAGCACCTGTATATGCGCAGGTCTTGCCGGCTGCGGCACAAATACACCGGGAAATAATCCTGGTCACACAAAAAACGATTCGTCAGTCACTTCACTCACTGACAACGTCACTGTGACTTCGGTCAAAACGGATATAACATCATTTGACCAGCTAAAGAACGGAATCAATGAATTCTCTATGAATATGTATTCTGCTCTTCCTGCTGATAAGAACATATTTTACTCGCCTTACAGCATTGCAAGTGCACTGTCCATGCTGGATGTAGGTGCAGACGGAGCAACCAAAAAAGAGCTTGAAAACGCTCTCGGCATAACAGATCTTGATGAGTGGAACGATGAGATGAAAGCATATCTGTCAAAAGACTGGTCACAGAATACATTTGTCAACACAGCGAATTCAATATGGATGAACAAGGGAACGACTTGGGCGGCCAATATAAATTCCGACTTTCTTACACCCGCCAAGGATTATTACTCCGGTGAAGTCTACGAAGCTGACTTCGATGGTCAGGCAGACAAGGTCGTTCAAAATGTCAACAACTGGGTGAGTGACAACACCAACAAGATGATCCCCGAAATCTTAAAGGATATCCCTGGTGGAACCGTGATGATGCTCATAAACGCAGTTTATTTCGAGGGGAAATGGGATACTCCTTTTACCGAGGACCAGACTTTTCAGAGCAGCTTCTACGGAACCGATAAGGAAAGCACTGTTGATATGATGCATCTCTACGGTGAGCATTTCACATACATGGACAACGGTGAGATCAAGGGAATCACACTTCCATACGATGGAGACAATGTTGTCATGAAGGTGTTCATGCCAACCGCCGATGACGGAGACATAAATGAACTCTTTGACAAACTAAGCAACAAAGAAAAGCAGAAGCTCATCGACTCTCTGGATGATGCCAGCAACGTAGAGATCGATACCCTCCAGCTCCCAAAATTCACAGATGAGCAGCGTATCGACGGTCTTGACGACATTCTGAAAAACATGGGAATCCAGTCGGCATATTCGGAGAGTGCTGACTTCTCCAAGATCGCCGATGGCATAGCCGTTTCATCAGTCAACCACAGGGCAAAGGTGATCGTGGATGAGAACGGAACCAAGGCCGCAGCAGAGACAGACATCATGATCAAGGAAACAGCAATGATGCCAAGTGAGGAAACATATAACTTTATTGTGGACAAGCCATTTGTGTATGTGATAGAAGATCAGAGCACTGGAATGATCCTGTTCATGGGCAGGGTAAACTCGCTGTAATTTTTGATTATCGACACATACCATGACTTGCTTCAGCAGCTTTTCCCTGCGAAGAATGGAGCATTTTCGCTTTTTCCGCTGGTTTTCCTCGCAAAGAAATGGAGCTTTTTCGCTTTTTCCGCTGGTTTTAAGTATTTGAGTACAAAATTTTCACTTTTCTTTGCAAATATCGACAAAAGCACACAAGATAACAAACTCTTGTGTGCTTTTGTTCGTTTTTTCCACAAAAAGTGACAAATTTTTGCTCTTTTTATTGTGCCTACATAATCAAGTCTCTAAAATATGTTTCATGAACAGGCTGATTGCCAGATATTCCCTCAATCACACCGACGATTACAACTCCCACTGAGATTCCATCCTTGATATCAGACACGGTATCTCCAACATTTATGACATTTGCCACGGAATGAACGCCAAGGGTCTCTGAGAAGGATGCTTTGATCGCTGAACTCATGGCTCAGCTTAAAAAGTAGGATTATAAAGTGAGCAATTATTAAAGGACAGAACCCACCAGCTTTCTTTCGCTGAGAAGTTCTGTCCTTTTTTCTATAGGTCCACTATTCCAACTTTCTCTCTGAAGTCTCACTGTCTTCTGATGTGTCTTCTTTTTCTCTGAGGTTCTTCTCCCGTATATACTGGATCGCCTCTTTTACGGCAGCCTCCTCCTCATCCTTTGCTATCTTTCTTGCATAGGATACAGTCTTTACGAGGTTGGCTATGAGTATAATGGCAAGCGGAACAAGAATTATGGGTACAAATATAAGTGGGTTGGACACAAGCCTCACTATCTTGCCAAGTATGAGTGATGACCACACCACCCTGCCAAGCAGATCTCTTGAGTCCACATCATAACGATCCACCACATTATTGGCATCGCCTTTTGTAATATACCTATAATTATTACCATCCGTCTCTATCGAGACAACTCTATGTGTATTTACCGCACCAGAAAGAGCAGGATCCGAGGAATAAAATGATATCACATCATTCTCCTTTATGGCTGATGGATCTGTCTGCTTAACAATTATCAGCGAATCCACATCGTAGGTTGGCGCCATACTGCCTGTGGTTACCCGAAGCGCCATGTAACCAGCTATGTTCGGCGTCTTCCCCGGTTTGGTCATCACCACTATAAGCAGTACAAATACCGCTGCAATGATGATAATGACTGATAGTACATTTATAATTGTATATAGTATCTTCTTAAACATAAAAGTATATCCTGTTGCAACTTTTTACTACTTATCGTCTGCAGAATTCTTTCGTTCTCGTCTTTCCTCAAGAGAACGTCTTATGTAATGACTGAGGCTGTTTGCCTCCGCCTTTGCCAAAGCCTTCTGTTCTCTCTTCTGCGCTGCTTCGACCTGTTCATTTGCCTTTCGCTGCATCTCAGCAATCTGCTCAGCTGCACTCCTCTGCGCAGCTGCTGCCTGCTCCCTGGCTGCTGCCGCCTCTGCCTCGCTATTCTCAGCACGTTTCTGAGCCTCCGCCATACGCCGTTCGAAATCTGCCGCTGTTCTCTCAGCTTCAGCTCTGAGCTTCCCGGCTTCAGCAACCTCCCTGTCAGATTCTGCTTTGATATCTGACACTGTCTTTTCTGTCTCTGCCTTGATGTCTGCAATAAGCCTCTCCGCCTCAGCTTTTGCATCAGCTATCTGCTTATCTGCCTGTGTTTTTGTATCAGCTATCTGTTTATCTGCCTCGGCTATCTGTTTGTCTGCCTGCGTCTTCAAGTCGGCTATCTGCTTCTCCGTTTCAGTCTTTACTGCTTCGATCTCTTCTGAACTATTCCTCCTGATCTGCTCTATCTCTGACTGTGCCTGCAGCTTTGCTTCCGCTATCTCCTCGGCTGCAATCTTATGCGCTCTGTCTATATCTTCTGCCGCCTGTTTTCTGACCACTTCCAGCTCTGTCTCTGACTTCAGTGTTATCTCTGCGATCTGACTGGCAGCCTCCGCCTTAACCCTGGCCACCATATCCTCCGCGTTCTTCTCAGCTTCATCGACCGCCGACTGTTTCGCAGCCTGCACCTGTTCAACCCTGGACTTCATCTCAGCCTGCACTTGTTCAACTCTGGACTTCATCTCAGCCTGAACTGCTTCCATGGCATTCTGTGCCTCATTCTGAGCCGCCTCAAATGCTGCCAGCGCATCAGCCTCCGCTTTCTCTGCCGCATCCTTCGTCTCCTGATGGGCCTTCTGTTCCTCAGAAAACTGCATCATATAAGCGTTGCGCTCCTCCTCGGTCTGAGCCTGCAGATCAGATAGCTGCTGTAACTGCTCACTTAAGGAATCAATCTGCCACTGCAGATCAGACATGGAGAACTGCATCTCCGAAACTGTCTGCTCAAGCTCCTGGGTATGCTGCTTTTCCTGTTCAAGTGCGGCCTCTGCATCAATCTGTGCCTGAGTTACCTCCTCGACAAATACCTTTCGGATCTCAACATCAGGTATATTCGGATCGTCTACTATCTCTTCCTTGATCTCCTTTATGAACTTAGGCTTTACAGGCTCTTTCTTCTCCACCGCGATCTCGTTCATCTTGCGGGGATCTGACTCAAGAAGGCTTTTGAAAACCGTATAGTTTGTGATCATGTTGATATACATCTGTAAGAGGTACTCTTCATCAAATTCCATTGCGGAATCCTGTTCCTCTATACTGAAACCAACTTCATCATAGCTCTCTATGAACTGCCACAGCTTATAACACGCACGATAATCCGGATCCTTCATCATAAGGTTTGTTCTCTGGATAGGACTGTGAACCTTGGCACAGCCATTCATGATCTCACAGAATGAGCTCTGCCTCAGAACCCTTGACATACGACGCACACGATCGATCCTCTTGAAGACGCTCATGTTATCCGTATCATTTTCCACCAGACTCTGTTTATTCTTGACAGTCATCTCCACCTTATAGGATATCTGCTCATAAGCATCGTCCACCTTGCTCTCCATGCTCATGACATTGCAGGTCTCATCCCCTGTCGCCCAGAAGATCACATCTGTACGCTTATCTACGAAAGCAAAGAGTCTCTGTATAAGATGATATACAAATCTATTCTCATAAAGATCATAGCTCTCCTCTGTCGTCACATTGAGAATTTTGGTCGGCTGCATCTCTCCGGCAGCATTTGTGGCTATGAACTGTGTGTTCTGACTGAGATGGCGCACGCTGTCGGCACTGATCTTCTTCGCCAGGGCAACCGGAACAACCTCCTCTTTTGTCGCGATAAACCTTCGAGGCTTATCAACTATCTTGAAAATGGATTCTATTCCCTCTTCAACCACCGTAAGCCAGGTCTCGTCAACCACCTTGTGGAGAACTCTGTTCACCTGCTGGAGCTTGTTGTCACCTGCCTGTATCATCTCGAACATGTACTGGAAATATCTGTCATCACCAAGTGCCTCTTCTACACTTCCCGTATACTTCTCGTACAGATTCGTGATCGTCAGATCATCCTCGGTATACTCAGACTCCTCTTCATAATCATAGGAGCCTGAACCTTCATCCCATGCATTGGGGTCTGGCACTCCATCTCCACCGAAATCGTCCCACGCGTCCGGGCTTGGCACACCGTCTACGCTGAAATCGTCCCATGCATCCGGGCTTGGCACACCGTCCGCAACGGGGTCAGACCCCATCTCAAAATCCTCCGGCATCGGTACTCCATCCCTGGGGTCTGACCCTTCCGCCCTAAGGCTTCCGTCCGATTCACTCACCCCGTCAGAGTCAACTATTGCTTCCGGAACAAACTCTTCAGTTGTATTATCATTAATATCTGGTCTATCTGCCATACATTTTCTCCTGTCTCACCAAAACAGCGCATCCATCAATACAGATTCTGGATTCGCCTCAGGTACTCCTTACTATCATTCATTCCCTCTGTACCAAATATCTTTTCTATGTAACTGATAAGTCCTGTAATCTCATCACGTACAAAGCTCACGTTCAAACTTTCAAACTTCTTCAGAACAGTTCTGGCAACGATGTAATCCATAGCGTCAAGCTCTGTTCCGCCACAGGCAACATACACCGGTATGAAATCATACATATGCTTCATGATACGGTTTCCAAACGAAAGCTTGAATCTTGTGAGCAGGTATTTGTCCAGCTTCTGTATATTCTCCATCATCACATCACTGATAGGATGCTCGACCTTTGCCTTCTGGAACAGATACAGCAGATGCTCCGTTGTGATCTCACATGCAGGCTGAAGATCACACTCAAATGCGTCCGCCCTCTCGTTCAGCTCGATCGGCATTGCACGGTCATATACCTTATCAGTGATCGTAAATGTAGAATCATCATTGTTCGCCGTACCGATGAACCAGGTTCCATCTGTGACATGTATCTTTCCTGAATCAAGCTTTACTGGATCTCCATCCCATGCGGTCGGAACAAGATCCAGAACCCACTCATCCTTGCTTGGCATCTCCAGTACGGAGAGCATCTCGGCAAAGTAATACTCGATACGGGCAAGGTTCATCTCGTCCAGGACGATCATGGTCGGCTCCTGTCTGTAGTTCGCCTCATAGAGCGCTCTCAGGAATTCCGTCTCATTGAACCTCTTGGAGAACTCATTAAAATAACCGAGCAGCTCTGTACGGTCACGGAATGACGGCTGCACTGACACTATCGTAGCCGGATTGTTCATATAACGGCTGAACGAATATGGAAGACTCGTCTTACCTGTACCAGATATACCCTCAAGTATGAGCAATTTACTTGCCGCCATACCTGCGACAAATCTTCTGATGATCTCAGGAGTATAATACAGATGCAGCTGACTTGCCGCAAACAGTCTGTAATTATCCGCAAATTCTTCAAGTGATATATCATTGTTGAATGCCGGCTCAACATAATTCGCATATTTCTCATCCACAAGCTGCAGCTTTGGAAAACGATGTACCACATCCGGCTTGTCCTCCAGAACCGCCTTGAGTGTTCCACCGGCGATGACAGCCCCCGGCACTACACCGGCCTTGCCTCCTGAAGCCACCGCAGAAGGAACCACAGACGCTGCAGCCTCACCTGATGCATTTGTCACATTGCCAACAGTAGGTATGCCATCATCCACGAGTGCAGATGCTCCCACATAAGGTATCCTCTCCGTTCCACCCATGGCGTTGACCTTGAGTGCAAGGATACTATTCTTCTCATCCATGAGATTAAGCACCTGCTTATTCAGTCTTCCAATCTCTTTGTAAAGCTCTGAATTGTCCACATCGTCATTCTTAAGCTGATGTTTCAATATGATCTTTCTGACAATCAGCACAACTATGAGCACAGGTATTGCAATGAGTATGAGCATGAGCAGTACAGACAATATCTTTCCTGCTATATTCAATGTTCCTATATAGGTCTTGAATATAAGAAAGTATTCTGCCCATCCGGTTATAAGCAGCTTGAGCAGCGACGCTAGAACCTGCGCTATGTTATATACAACCTGCGACAGCAGTTCAAATGCAAACTTCAAAAATTCACTCACTAAACTTATTCCTCCTAATTCTCAGAATCTGCAGAACCGTCTGACACGCCATCAGCAGCCCCGTTTTCTGAATTACCAGCTGAAGCATTTGCCGCCTGGGCTTTGGCCAGCTCTTCTGCCGCCTTGCGTTTCATCTCCTCAGCCTCCGCACGAAGCCTCTCAGCCTCTGCAAGCTTTGCCTCTGCATCACTATCGGCAGCTCCATCATCTCCGCCAGAAGCTCTGACCTTAAGTCTTGCCTCCTCTGCCGCCTGTGCATTCTCAACAGCAATAGCTCTCTTCAGTCTGATATTGATCATGATGAGGTTGTATACCTGATAGATGAAGAATATCAGCATAGGTATTACAATAACGATAAGGAATCCCACACTGCTTGACAGGAAATCCATAACCTTGCCAACCTTTGCCCAGTGACCCACGTATTTGCCGACGATATCTCCATCTGAAATGATGTGCTGGTCGGCTGCGGCATTGTTGTCGCCTCGGGTAGTATAACTTCTCGCACCGCCCTCCGTCTCATCTATCTTCTCAATACGGTGGGTGTTCAGCGCATACTGGTTCTCAATAAGTGTGTGGAAACATACGATATCTCCGACCTCAAGCTTGGCCGTGTCACATTTCTTCACAAATATCAGGTCGCCCTTCTCAAATGTCGGCGACATGGAATCCGACTGTACCGTCATCGGCGTATATCCAAGTATGCTTGACACATTCTGACTATCCTTTGTTGCCATCGTCGTAAATGCATATAGAGCTGCGATCAGAATAACCGCCCAAAGTAATACACTCACTATAACTGTTGCTGCTTTTTTCATGTTTTTTCTCTCCCTATCCTATTTGGTATCGCCACACTCCTGCGAGTGTGGCATGTCGTCGGCCCGCATGAGAGTTATTCGCTTCGCTCATAAGCGCGCCTCCTTACTGGTATCGCCACACTCCTGCGAGTGTGGCATGTCGTCGGCCCGCATGAGAGTTATTCGCTTCGCTCATAAGCGCGCCTCCTACTCTGTAAATGGTTTGCCATCCATGTCTGTTCCTGTAAATCTGAGTCTTATGCTGTAGTCAGCTTTCTTGAGCTCATCCGTGCACTGAGGATCTGTACCCTCAAGCCATATGTGCACCACAACTGTCTTATCTTCGCCCTCTTTCAGGGTGAAGATCGAATTGGCATCACTGAGCTGCATATCTGAAGCCGCCGCCAGGCCAAATGTCTTGGCGGTTCCCAGAGTCTCAGATGTATCACCCGCTCCCGGATCATATACCCAGGTCTGCCCATCTGCGGTAAATGATATCCTCATCGCCTGGGGAAGCGCCGCCACACTGGAACCGACCATAGTGCCATCGCCCTTACCCGTGTCACTGTCAGCGCTGGTGAGGTGGACTATCATATCCTTCGCCGCCATAAAGTGCAATGTAAATTCCAGATACGAGCCTTCAGTCGCCTCTGCCACTTTTCCATTCTCATATGTGAATGTGCTGTAATCCGAGGTAGTTACCGGAGACAACGGTGTCGCACTCATTGAAAATCCTTTCTCCCTCTGGATCCTGTTCTGAATACTCTCAAATGAAAGCGTTCTCACGTACTGATCTATTGTATCATGTGCATCCAGATCCATCATCATCTCCACATCCGCCACGATATCCAGCCCCATGGTGTTGACCTTCGTCCTGTCGGCTATGGAGAACCACGCCACGGTGGCCGCCGTAACTGCCACAAGCGCGATGAGTGTCAGCATGAGAGATATGTACACCCTCTGTCTGACATTCTTTTTTTCCTGATCATTCTTTTTTTGATCGTTCTTTTTGGGATTGTTTCTTTTCTGATCGTTCTTTTCCCAAACGACCTTTTCCTGATCATTCTTTTTCTTATTCTCTGCCATCATCTGCTGCCCTCCTGACTTATCATGCCATAGAATGCCAGATGAAGCTGAGCTGCATCGAAACTTATCGAATTCGAACAGTCAGGATCGCATCCCTCAAGATAAAAATAAATGTCCAAAGTGTACTCCTTGTTCAGCTCCATGCTGACAAGCGGTGTATCCGGAATATCCACTGACGATTCTCCCCACGTAATGGTGTAATCATCCACACTCACACTCGGATCGCTGACAGCATTTACATTTCCTCCGGAGTAGGAAAGAACCTGTCCATCACCAAGAGTCTTACCATTTACCACTGTGTTGAACACCCTGTCACCGGATGGATTCCCGCTCTCGCTAAGCCTCAATATAACCGATCCCGTATCCACACCATCCGCGCTGAACTTAAGTCCAAGCCTTGATGCATTGAGCAGCATGCCATCCGCCGCGTTCCCGAGGACTCCATCACTCTGATCGAGGTAGAGATCAAGCTTTGTCCCCGGATCCCAGCCACTTCCTTCAGCTCTCAGATATATCCTGCCGTGATAATAATTCTTCTCATTCTGTACTAACTGGAATGCCGTAGCCTGTCCGGACACTGTCACAGGTGCAGCAACGAAACTCACCAGATCAGATGTAGATACAGGGAGCAGGCGATCCGCATTTGTATTATTCACTTGTACTATCCGCACCGTACTGCTGTCCCTAAAACTGCTGCCCCCGCTCTCGCTGAGCTGCAGCTCCATGGTCTCTTCTCCTGTTCTGGCAGTTGCCGTGCTGGTCGCCACCTTCTTATTGGTGGAAAACCAGGCATACGTTGCTATAACCAGGACTAACAGAGCCATAACGGTGGTCACTCCCAGGAACCATGTCCTGAACCAGCGTCTCATATTGCCGCTCCTTCCTTATATATAACCTATATGTAACGTCATTTTGAGCTTATTAACTACCAGACTGAGATTGCTCTCCATTAACCCAATCTGTCAATTTGCTCCTTCCGCCTTCACCCCTGCAAATGCAAGTCTTATGTCGGAATCTATATTCTGTACCTGATTCACACACTTCTCATCGCAGCCCTCAAGATACAGCCAATATTCAACGGAAGCAATCTCATCAGAATCAAGGCTGAAGAGTTCATTTGCTCCCGCAGTATATTCATCATTACCTGCCGCCTGCGCCATGTAGTCCGACACATTTACCGCCGGATCACTCACATAACTGGCAGCGCCACTACCTGATATACCCGAAACCACAGTTCCTGCCGCCGGCACTGTAGCCTTCGCCTCTGCTGCAGCGGTACTCCCCAGGTCATCAAGTCTCATCACAAATGTCCGGGAACCATCATGGTTGGTGATCTTTAATCCAAGTCTCATGGCCGCAAGAGCCTGAGCGTCACTTCCCAGCTGAAGTTCCTCTCCGTTAAAATATACATTGCACGGCGCACCCTCGCTTTTCAGGTATACCGTTCCATGAAAGGTATCTGAGTCAACTCTGTCATCCGCATTCTCATAAGAGACCGCAAATCCTTCCTTATTCTGCATGATCACTCTGTAAAAACTCTCCAGATCCGCTGTGGACACCGGTTTAAGTGCCTGCGCATCCCCGGCAGCTACCAGATCACACTCCCTGTCAAATGGCCCGCTCTCCGCTGTACTTATCAGCAATTGCGTGTCACCATCACTCACAGTTCCGCCCATAGGCGTAACATTGGTGTGAGCCCTGCCGGAAATAGTAAACCACGCATACGTGACTCCCGTCACCGATACCAGAAAGAAAATCATACCAACAACCGCCATGACCAGCGACTTTCTCAGCCTCTTCACGGACTCCTTGTTATTCTCATCACCGTTTGCATTGTTCACATTTTCCACAGAGCTCACCCCCCCTTTCTTATATCACTGTGCAATCGCGGATACTGATATTCCTATTTTATGCCGCGATTACCTTTCTTCTTTTCTTTATTATTTTACTCCTGCACAATTCCGGCAAATGACACCGCAAGCTTCTTAAGTGTCTCTCCGCACAGGTTCACCGTGCAGTCCTCGTCACAGCCCTCAAGCCAGATATATACCTCTATCTGCACAGGAGTTCCCGGCTTTCCATGTCCGTTACCTGTTATGGTACACAGCTTCTCGGACGTTTTCTTCAGCTTGACAGCTCCGGTATTCTTGTCATATATGCAGTATGCATCAGATGTACGCGGAGAAAATGGCACCGTTGTACCATCCTTCTTAACACCGTCGAGCACATATCCTTCTTTCCCGGTCGCCGTGTTGTAGCTGGCCTCCGGATTCTTCTTGTCACTTATGGCAAATATATATTCTGAGCTGACAGGCATGTTCTGTCCCGGCTCATGGACCACAAGTCCAACTCTGATGGCAGATGATATCGGGACTTTCTCGTCACTGTCCTCAAATCCTATATCAGCCAGATAAATGTCCGTATCATTGCCATTTGTGCGCAGATACATGCTTGTGTGATAATAATCCCTGGCCTCACTGTCATCAAACCCCGCTGCCACAAGATCAGCCGGACCGCCCTGTCCAACTATAAATGATGTCGCTTTCTGGAATCCCGCCGTCACCTTGTTCGTTGACACCGGCTCCAGCTGCCCATTAAAGCTCTCCAGCACTGCCGCCGATCCATACTTCCCGGAATAGCTGTTGCTTATCTGGAGATTGGCACCGGCTCCAGCCGCCATGCGCACATCCGTGGTGTGACGGCTGGTGTTATAAATATACCATGCATAGGTTGCTGAAACAACGGCGATAAATGCTATGAGCATCGCCAGCAGGCTTATCTTGAACCTGCTTTTCAGCTTCTTTGCGTCGTCATTATTCACTGATTTATTCATATGATCCGGCGCTCCCGCCGCAGGTTCACCTCCTAGCTGCCAGACTTTCCGGATGAAGCTTTTTCATCTACGAATTCCGGCTTGATCTTCGTCAATGTATATATGACATTATCATTCTCAGGATCTGGTCTGTCCAGGCTCACTGCCAGTATCTGACCGTTATCGTCTGTGGTCTCTCCAAACAGCTCCGCAGTGAGCGTCACATTATAGTTTGCAAAGAAATGCCCACTGTCTTCAACATTGTCAATATTAACCAGCAGGGTTACCGCCTGAATGATCGAACTTCCATCAAATATATCACTCGTCTTGATATTTCCGGTGTTTTCATCAATATAATATGACTTTGGAACCTTCCAGGTCCACTTTCCATCATTTCCGCATGATATATTACCTGCATTTGGCGAAGTTACCCTGACATTCATATAACTTGCTGAATCAACACCAAGCGGAGTGTAAGACTCCGTGGCATCAACACTGTCATTCTTTCTGCTCAGTGATAAACTGAACTTTACATATTTGGAGCGTTTCAGCAGGCTTTCAAGATTACGCACCTCATGCAGATCATACACAGCAGTTGTCGCTATCAGCGCATGTGTTTTGTCTGCATCAAGATTCTCGTCAAGATCCAGAAGATTTATGCCCAGCTGATCAATATTATCAGCATTATAAGTAATCGTAGATCCCTGTGATCCCTTCTGATAGTATGCTATCTGAGTATTTGAATATGAAGCTCTGGTACTGCTGTAGGACAGGCTCTTCTTTTCTGTTGAAAGCTGTGATACATAGTTTAGCTTTGCATAATTCTCCGGAGTTCCATCCGCAAGTGTACTCTTCGGAATAACATCCAGGCCAAGTGCCGGAAGTTCTGCATCCATGACAGCCTCTATATAAAATCTGCTGTCACCTGTTCTCTTACCACCTCTGATATAATCTCTAAGTCCCTGAAGACTGATCGCATTTTCCAGACTTCCATCCTCAGACAGGATCAGTTCCATATTGCCACCATCAGATGTCCAATTGTACTTTGCTGCAAAATCTTTTTCATTGCCCGCAATCGGTGACCATACCTTCTTTCTTTCACTTTCACTATAAGCATACCTGTAATATGTTCTTACTGTCTTTGTCGCTCCGCCTTCTGTAACCTCATTTTCTTCATAAGCATAAAACTTTACCTCACCTGAGGTTCCACTTGGGAACGATGCATAACTGATGGACTTATCCTGAACTATCTGAAGATTCGCAACAAATCTCTGGTATAACTGGTCCGGATCATATATCTGGTCTTTATCGTTGATATACGCCTGACCGTTAGGGAAAGTCACCTCATCTTTCACAGATACCTTCAGCTTGTTTTCTGCTGCTGTGACAAGCTGCTTAACTCTTCCGCCCAGATCATCCGTATTCTCAGTCAGTACCTGCGAATATCCACTGGATATCTGGTAAGTGCTTGCAGAGTTTGAATGTCCATCCTCCTCCGGTGTCTCAGAGGCTTCCTTTCTAAGCATATAATGAATATTGTATGGGATGTCCCCATCAAACTCAGTAATGACATATCCATTTGCCACAACTGTCTTGTCCTCCGACATCATTGTGACAACCAGATAATAATTCTCGGTGTATGTCACCTCATTCATAGTAACGGAATATAACTTATCTGCATTATCATCACTTGTCTTCAAACGATAATATCTTCCGTCCTTCAACACCGTTGCCTTAGGATAATCATGATCATCTGACGCATCAGCCCCAACAGGTTTTCCATCCTTCTGAACTTCAACAAATAATCCGGAGTTATCCTCCTGAACTGTCACTCCCAGTCTCTCACCTATGCTTCCGGATGAGAACTTTTTGCCGTCAGAAGACTCAAAGTCACCAAGATTAAATTTATTCTTCTCTGTTTCACTTCCTGTGACAGTATAGTAGTAAGCTGTTTTTTTGGCATCCTGACAATCAACCAAGGTCAGCTGGGTTCCAGCTGGTATCCTGTCAGTCTGAACAAAATGTATCTTTTTCTCCATTGTCTGAGACACATCTCCGCCGGCATCAACATAATTCTGCCATCCATATTCCACCGGAGTTCCCTCTGCGCTTCCATATGTATATGTCAGATAACCTGTCATAGGATTGCCATAACTGTCCAGCACATGTCCTTTAAGCCCCTTATAATCCTCAATGTTATAGTGAGTTCCATAACTAAGTGTAGCTGTGAAATCCACCTCCAGGACTCTTCGCACAAGAACCGGGACAAATACATTATATGCATGATCATCATCTATCTTAAAAGTCACTGTAAGCAAGGTAAATCTGTTCTTGTCATTATCATAATCTGATGATGCAGAAAACGACATAGTGCTTTTGCCCTTGTCTTTAATTATGAGTGGTGATCTTGCACCGGCATTCTTGACAAACTTACCATTTTTGTATTCATACACAGACTCATCTACGGTAACTGCAGAACATGTCTTTGCCTGCCCATAGCCGCCATTTGTCACTATATTAAGATATTTTTCTATAGTGTCCGTATTGCCGCCTGTTATCTGGAGAACAGGGAAATCCTGCACTGCCTTTTCAGTCTGATTTGCATTGTATGTTGAAAAACTGCTTGTAAAGTCAAAATCATTATAGCTCATACCTATACTGGAATACTGATATAAGCCTTCACCGACTGCCGACTGTCCCACTGCCTCTTTAAATATCTGTTCGGCAGTCATCTGGAATGCACCTGTATCACTCTTTGTCCAGGACACACTGTCTCCGTACAGATATTCTGGCGTTGTCTCACTCTCTCCACTGTACAGCGCAAGCGAACTCTTCGGACTCGTATTTACATATGGGCTGACAGCGGACGCATTCAGCAGATTTGTCTCAGACCCTGGCACCACACTCCTTGCCGCATCATTGTAATCCGCAAAGGATATATATGCCTTCGTGCCCAGTGCAAGTTTGCTAGAGCTCTCATCGTACAACTTGCCCGAACAGTTCTTTATGCTGATTCCAGCCAGGCAGGTTTTTTTCTGCGAATTGTTGACCACTCCGAACAGAATTCCATTTTTCTTGCCATCTACAGTGATACCATCAATTCGCACATTGGATGCAAGCACTGTATTATGCAATGATCCCGTCAATCCTCCAACAGCTGTACCGTATGCAGAGCTTTCCTTTATCAATGTGTCATACACATAAATAGCGGCCGTCTCGTCACCCATACTTCCAACAGCCAGACCGTTCCATCCCTGCTTGTTGTCCTCGCTGTTTACCTGAACTTTATCCAACACGCAGCCACTTATGCAGAGAGGCTGGCTGCCTCGGTTACAGCCGACAAATCCGCCTGCACTGACCGGATCCCCTGATCCGCTTATTTTTGACGACAGCACCTGACAATTATTTATTTCAATGACTGTATCACCACTTAACCAATATACACCGCCGATAAGACCTCCTGAAGTGAGGTTTGCTTTTTCTATTACAGCTCCTGTGACCTTGCAGTTTTCCAGCTTGATCTTCTTGTTATTTGAATTTGTACATCCAAGTATTCCTCCTGCACTTGATGTCGCCTGTACAAATGCACTTGTTGCAGTGACCTCAATATTCCTGATCACACATTCTGCGTTAGCCACTCTTCCAACTACTGTTCCGGCATCTGACAATCGATAATTATGGTCGCTCTGATCCTTGTTAAGAATTTTACTATTTTCAGAAATAACTGTGACATCCGTAAACTTTGCATATGGATCGCCTTCTTCCGATTCTTTGTTCACATAGAATTTCGTACATGCAGCTCCAAGTGCACCGCCAGCGGCACACACACTGCCATTCTTATCCCATGCACAGCTATTCTTTACAGTAGAATTCTTACCTACAACACTGTACGCCTTGTCTGAAACAGTCAGTGAAGTGATCAATGTGTCATTTCCACCGCCATTTATTATATCCCAGTTAAATATTTTATTGTTATTTCCCGCATATCCGATAAATCCACCGGCAAAATAATGCGCACTTACTTGTATTGAGTCGTATGTACAGTCCTTGATATCTGCACAGAAATAATTATCCTCCTGGCTTCTATTGCTAAGCATCAGTCCGGCATCGTATATCACTGCCTTATTGCCCATAGATGTGCTGCCCATGATTCCACCGGCAGATACCGGGCCATCAACCTTCACATCAAATAAACGCACTTTTTCTATAGTATACTTGGACTCAGACACATTGTTGATTCCGTTCTGTGAACTGTTTCCTGCAAATCCACCGACTCCCACACAGCTTTGTCCTTTTTCAGACGAATTGGGTGCATCAAATCCACCTATATCCTGGTTGCCAGTACCATCAGCAGAATAATATTGCAGTGAAACACTACTTTCTGTTATGTTCAGATCCTGAACCAGACTGCCATTCATGTTCTTATTGAGTTCGCTGGTCTTCGCAGCGCGTATAAGGTTGAATACGCCGCCAACAGATACTGCATGGAAATCATCAAGCGCATACTCCTTGACATTCATATTTACCTTAACAGTGCTGCCATTGCCATCAAATCCATTGATAAGCGGTTTTACATATGAAGCTCCCCAGACAAGATTTCCGTTCTTGTAATCTGTATCAAGCGCACTGGACACATATCTGGCGGAAATTCCCTGATATCCCAGGCCATAGCTATTCATGTCATAGGTGGTATTGTCTGCCAGCACGACCGACAGCTTGTTATAGCTCTTCCCATTCCACCCAGACACATAAAATGTACTGTCATTACTATAATTCCGCACAAGATATGGCGCATTAGTTTCTGTGTCAAGAGCACAGCTGCTCATTGAACTGCAGCCCGGAGTCCTGGTATCATCGCTGACTGATCTGTCAAAATCAGCGCTTACCAGGCTTTCATCACTGCCATCCGCATTTGCACCCACATACGCATATGAAGCGTTCCTTACCTTACCATATATACCGTTTCCGAAATTGTAATTTCCATCACTGTTCTGCCCGGTATATTTCTCACTCAAACCACTATATGCCTTAGTTCCATTATTGGCGCTGTCGCCTCCTGCAGCAGCACCGCTGTTCACTATAGCTGAAAATATCAGCAGGCCCTGAGCATTATTGATCGTCGTCGTGAACTGGCTCTTATCGTCTGAAACCGCTGTTACGATATCCTTCTCTCCAGTTGGCAATGTAATCCTGTTTATCTTATAGTTCTTATTGCCATTGTCCAAAGTGCAGTTCTCACTGAATGCATATCCATCCAGGACTCGTCCTACATATGGATTTATATAAAAACTTAACTGCTTCTTGTCTGAATCCGAATTAACGGTATTCACGCTAACATCACTGCCTGCATCTGTTCCTTTTGCAATATTGTTGTCTGTAAGGCCTACTGTTCCGTTCATATTGCGGAATATAACACCGCCGCCGGCAACAGACCCAACATAGCCTCCTGCCTGTATCAGATTATTCGCACTTCCATCAAGGGCAAGTTTCCAGTTGCTGTCAAATGTGACTTTTACATTGTCGATGATATTGTCTCCGCCAAGCACACAGCCAATCACTCCGCCCCAGAACACTTTAGGTGAATATGTAACTTCGTTATATTTTTTCTGGGTTAAAATATCTTCTTTATTATAAGTTATATTTCTGCCTGTATATGCTGCATCAGTTTTTTTCACCGCATCATACTCTATGTTGATATCCTTCAGAACACTTCCGTAGCTGTATCTGATAAATCCGTTTCCCGCATCTCCAGAGATTTTTATTGTCGAGCCATTTGTGCTGACAATCACTCCCCTGAATGCATAAATATCCGTTCCAAAACCGACAAAATCATTCAGCGAAAGGATTCTGCTTTCGTTGGGATTCTTCGTATTTTCCGGTGCCTGAATGTCATAGTAAGCACTCAGTATATACCTGTGCATAACTTTGTTAGACAGAGTTTTTCCACCTTCTACCACTGTCCATCTGTCGTTTTCTGCATCAGTACATTTCGCCTCTGCCCACTGATCGCCTTCATATACATATACTGTATCTTTATCAGCGCTGCTTTTATCTGTGTGATTCTCCGTCTGGTCATCAGTTATTCTTATCTTCCAGCCTGCCTTGGCATTTTGAGAATTAATATATTCCGCTATACTGCTCATCTCAAGCGGATCAGTTATAACATACGGATGCCCGTACGTTCCACAGCCGCTTATCATATCACTCACTCTCTGATTGACCACAATCTCATACAGCTTACTTGAAGCATTATATGTATTATACACATATGGCAGGTAACTGCTGAATGATGGCTTATCATCCATGCTTCCACTATTCTCATATCTGACCAGACCTGCATCAGAATTATATAATTCCTTATCATAATAAAAATGCTGAAGATCTTTATACTGTACGGAATCACTTATCTCTTTTCCGTATGTAACATGGTGAATGTAATTACCGTCTGCGCTGTTGGCATGGTTTCCATCTTTCCAGTCTTCGTCTTTGTTGAAGCTGTACACGATCGATCCAACACCGCCATCCTTGTAGCTGAACATATTCATCAATGTCGCACGGGAGAATATGCCCGTATTGCCCACCTTCTTATCAGGCAGTCTGATATCCTTAAATGTTCCGGTGATCATTGTCGCTGTACTTGAATTTCCGACATTTCCCATAAGACTTGATCCCGCAGCAGACTTCAGGTTATCATATCCTGATGTTTTTACCGTTGTGATCTTGAAATCTGCATAACCGCCTATGCTGCCTATCAGAAGCGGAGCATAGTTCTTTTCACCACCTGTCACTTTAAGGCCGTCCAGTGTTATATCTGAAATTACGATTTCAAGGATATTTGTACTTCCGTTTCCCTTTATCTCTCCGCAACACAATGCTCCTGAGAATATCGCTGACCCCTTTTGAGGTTTTCCAACAGATCCTGCAAATGTCACACCTGTGACATTCATGCCCACTGCAACGTTATAAAACAATCCACAGTGCATAAGATAATGCTGCGATGTCTCCAGTCTTGTCTGTTTGTTAGCGGCTGCCTGCTCCCTGCTCTCTATTTCTGAATTATAGAACGTAATCCTGGCATTCTTTACTGTGATATCACTGCTGTCAGCATTCAGCGCGTAGTAGCTCAGACCTTTCATATCAAGGTCGGCCACACCACTTGCAGCGCCAATCGTTTTAACTTTGTTAACACTCCATTTATTGAAATAGCTTTTGAGTGAACTGCTGGCATATGTATACACACTCCATATGAGCAGTTTTTTCGCAGAATCTGCATACTCTCCGGAATCTACTCCGGCACTATTCATAATTGTATCGAGATTATAATAATATCTGCTATATCTGTTTGTTATACCTTTGCCTTTGCCATACGCAGTCTGATTCTGATATGTATTACATCCAGAAACAACTCCAACACCGTCACGATTTTCCGTTGCAAGTGATATGATTCCATTCATTCCGTTTGTGGCGTCCGCACATGCGGAATCACCTAATGCACCATTAGTTAAATTAACAGCCAGACGCGCTGCAAATTCATCGTATATAGTAAGACCTGGACTGCTGATTATTACTTTGTCAGGATCTATCCTGTAAGATCTTTTCCAGTTGTCGGTCATCTCAATATAGAGTGCACCACGTTGATTGCTATTCTTTGTCTCATCCCCGCCTTTATACACAAGCATTCCCAGCTCACCGTTGTCTGCTTTAAAACTGATGTCTGCTTTTTCTATATTGATCGCCCCGGCAGGCAGTGTCCACTTTCCATTCGCACGATATACAAGGCCTCCAACTGTACTCTTTGTCGCATTGGTCGCAAATGTCATATTCTTAATATCCAGTGCAAATTCCGTACCGGATGTGTATTTCTTGAAAGTTACCATGGTTTCAGCCCATTTATGACCAAACATACCACCGATACTCGTTCCGCTTTTTGCCGTGATACTCTGTCCATCTACTGTAACTCTGTTGATATTTACTTTTGTGTTTTCCGGATTTGAATTGCTCGTGCCGTTGTATTCAATCCAGCATATAAGAGCTCCAATCTGAGGGTTTGTCACCTTCTCGATATCTATAGCTCCATTCAGCACTACATTATCACAATTGATGGTCACATTCTTGCTCTTTACCCTTCCAATAAGGCCGCCGGAATTCATGTAATTTCCCTTGCTTCTGTTTTCTGTATTGCCCTTCTTCGGACTGATGATATCTATCTTTGTTTTTGAGGTAACCGGACTGCCATCTACTCCCAGCGTAATTGTGCCATTATTATTCACATATCCGCACAGACCACCGGAATATATATTAACCCTGAATGAACTGGCTACATCATCCACAGAGCCTATATTCTCACTGACTGTAATAGTTACATTTTCTATGGTAACTGGTGCTGTTGTACTGAGAATCGCGGCATAGCCTCCTGCATAAATATCCCTGACTGTTCCACTACTGTTAAACTGATCCCACCAGACACCTACGACATTTATCTGGCCACCAATTGTAACATTCTTGATCTGACCTGATGCACCGGCAAATAAGCCATTATATGCATGTCCATGAATAACTCCGCTCGCAAGCTCACCTGTTTTCACAAGAGTGTCGCCTCTGTATCCGTATGCTTCACCAACAGCCAGCTTGATAGTATGACCTTTGCCGTCGAATTCTCCGCTATAAAAATAATCATAGCTGTCTTTTATCTCATTAGTTGCAACCGTTCCATTTGATGACAATGGAGTCTCATCTCTTGTAAGCCCCATTATTCCGGTTCCTGTGAGATCCACATCTCCGCCAAGTACAATATCCTTCGTCTTTATGCTGCTCCAATTTGATGTGGTAATTTCGGCATCAGCACTGAATACGCCCTGACTCTGCCATGTAACTGCAAGCAGCGCGAATTCCTCCATACTTTTGACCATTATCTTTGATCCGGAAAAGCTGCTTCCCGCAGAAAGCTGTTTGAGCTTCACCCTGTGCGTTGAAGAGTCAAGGGTTATGAAGTCAGTTGGAAGACCGGTCTTTTCTGTATCTGACATCCTGAGTCTTAAAACCTGTCCGTAGTTTCCTATGTCATCCACCGCATTCTGTTCTGACGGTCTTATGAGCTTCCAACCACCATCGGTTCCATTCCCATCTCCATGCGCATATATAAGGGCGTTCCCCTGAGCGCCAATAACTGTTGCTGAAGCCCATCGCTGCTGAATATATGTACCTGAAAGATCTGTTGTTCCATTTAACTCAACGGCAGCACCATCCGCAACATAACCTGCGACACCTCCGCCCTGCCATATATACTTATCCGCTTTTGTATTTTTCAGGTCTTCACCTCTTGTGGACACAGCATTGCTGCCATCAAGTTTTAAAACGCAGCCTTCTGAAACCCTAGCAGCTATGCCTCCATATCCATGTGCCATATCTTCCACGTTATTGTCACGGCCTGCCCACGGATTTCCCACATCTGCTTTGACATTGTTGACTTCAAGATATACAGCTTTGGTCGCATCACCTGTCTGTCCAATCTCTCCAACCACGCCGCCATGATAATATGCGAACTTTACGTATGAAGATGTTACACTGCAATCACTGATAACCAGACTGTTTGAGAGCGAGCTGCTCACAACGTGACCGACAAGTCCGCCATAAGAACGTTCGCCATAAGAGCGTTCGCCTCCCTCCCCGGATTCTACATACACTATTTTATCGCTTATTGACAAAGACGAATTATCAAGTTCCAATGAACCAATCAGTCCGCCTAGCTGAACATCTGTATTCGCAGAACCTATACCCGGGTTGCCCTTTGCAGCGCATCCGATGACTGTCACCTTTGCTGCATCCGACACTGCGACTTCAAGTCTCTCTGGGAATTTAGCATTCCCAGAACCCTCTAATATGTATTCTCCAAATGCGCCTCCAACCAGACCTGTATTCGCATCCGTCGCTTTCATTGTACCACCGGAGACGATCACCTTGCCTGCTGATCCACTGCTCAGTAAATCAACATTATATACAGCACCTGCCACACCGCCTGCGCTTCTTTTTCCTGTCACCACAGAGCCTGATAACGTGAGACCTACATCAGAAGTAATGTCGATCACCGCACCGTCTCCTGCATAACCTGCAAGTCCGCCTGCGTTGCCTGTATGTTCACCCACTGCGCCATTACCTGAGCTTGTCACTGTCATGCCGTTTATTACAGGGGCCTGACTGTCACTGTTTTTCGCCAGGTTAACATAGAGTTTTGCACCTGCACCAAGCTCTCCAACAAGTCCACCTGCATTGCCACCATTGGTTGACTTTACCTCACCTGACAGAGGCGGTACATATCCATCGAGCATAACTGTGCATCCCGCACCTAAGGTTCCACATACAAATCCTACGTTGCCGGTGCTTTCAATTTTTGCGGAAGGAGAAGTGTATCCTGCCATAGTTCCGGCTATGTTAAGAGTTCCAGCCGAACCGTCTATTGTTCCAAACAGACAGCCCATCACTGCATCATTCTGAATTTTACCTTCATTTGAAGTTGCGGACAGAACACCGGAAAATGTATGAGATTCCGTATCCTTTAGCTCATAGTGGCCGGCTATCATAACCCCTCCTGATTTTCCAGTCCAGGTTATCTTATTTAACTTTATCTCTGCGCCAGACGTGACGGTTCCGAACAGTGCTGTATCAATAAACAGCTCACCATTGACAGTCAGACTACCCTCAAAAGGATATTCATCAGTTCCAATGCTTGAAAAATGATATGTACTGCCATTCCACTCTGCTGCTCCATTTTTCCCCGAACCTGAAGCATCAATCTTTCCCGTTGAATCTATAATAATCTTCTGACCTGCCAGGTCTGATGCTTTACAGTTCGACAAGAGGATGAGGGACATAGCATTGCTTACGAGTATAGCTCCGTCAGATGTCTTTCCCACACCTGAAGTATCGGAATTCTGGGTAAGATCATCAAGGCTCAGTACTCCCGCTGCTGCAAGCTCAGCCGTATCCTCTGACACTCCCTGTGTTGTTCCATCTTCCGGCGACATCTCTGTGCTGTCAGAAGGCTTGTCCTCTGTTGATGCATCCGGACTGTCAGAAGAATTGTCCTCTGTTGATGCATCCGGGTTGTCAGAAGAATTGTCCTCTGTTGATACATCCGGGCTGTCAGAAGGTATGTCCTCTGTTGATGCATCCGGGCCGTCTGCAGGTATATCTTCTGTTGATGCATCCGGGCCGTCTGCAGAATTGTCCTCTGTTGATACATCTGGACTGTCAGAAGGCTTATCCTCTGTTGATGCATCCGGGCTGTCTGAAGAATTGTCCTCTGTTGATGCATCCGGGCTGTCTGAAGAATTGTCCTCTGTTGATGCATCCGGGCTGTCAGAAGAATTGTCCTCTGTTGATACATCTGGGCTGTCAGAAGAATTGTCCTCTGTTGATGCATCTGGGCTGTCAGAAGAATTGTCCTCTGTTGATGCATCTGGGCTGTCTGCAGGATTTACGTCAGGATTTTCTCCAGTTGTAATGTCTTCCGTGTTTTCAGAATTATCTGAAGTTTCATCTGATGATCCGTCTAATGCTCTGTCCTCTGTGGACGCACTTATACCCTCTTCATTATTCTCTTTTTCGTCTATATACTCCTGACTAACCGTCTGAGTGGATGTGTGTTCCTGATATGCTGATCGTGCCTGAACATCCATCGGCATTGAACTTATCATAAGACTTGCCGCCAGAATGCCAGCCAGTAATTTACTGTATCTTCTCACTGGGCATCTCCTCATCTATCTTGTTATTGTGGTTATTATGTATCTTTTACTGTTGCCTGCTATTATTTGTTGTTTAGTGCTATATACTTTTGCTTACTGTTGTTTCGTGGTGTTTTATCTGTCAGCAGATGATCTCATACTAGTTATCAGTAATTTCCTCGCCTTTAACCTTTATATATTTTTTCATCGCTGTCCATCCTTTTGGCAAAGTGGTTTTATCTGATTTCCTGTAAAATGGTATCACATAATCACCCGCTCCCTCAGCCTGATTCATGACAAATGTAAGGCTGCCATTTTCTTTATCATACACATACTTTTCTCCGGACGGCAGATTGTACGACTCGTTCCTTGCAGCTATCTTGTCAATAAAGAATTTATCTATCTCCAGTTTTCCTGCATCCCACATAAGAGTGACCTTTCCTTTTCCTGATGATATCGTCACCTCGTAGTTAAATGCATCATATGTATTGGCATCCAGATTGGAATCCATGTCAAGAAATGTTCCCTTACAGGAAAATTCCTCCATAACAGACTCCACACCCGGAGATATAACCACTGCAAGTTTCTGATTTCCTGTATATGCTGTATTTCTTGGCCTGGCAACGGCGATTATCTTAACCTTGTCGAGATCTGCTCCCGGAATCTCAACAACATAATGATCTGCCTGGGGCTTTCTTCCCACCAGCCTGACTCCGGCATCCCCCGTGGTGTACTCGCCATTTTCTGTTTTCTCCAGCGATACGTCACCGGCATCTGTTCTTCGGCAGACTGCATATACGCTGTCTTCCCCACCATTTACAAACTTTATACTCATGTCATAGACTATATCATTTTCATTTATAAGACTTGTATTGCCAAATACATAATTATAAATATATATATCTATGCTTATTTTGTCCGATCCAACCTTGTCTTTATCATATTTTATTACTTTGTCCGCATAATCTGCCTCTGATGCATCCGAAGACGCAAGCTGCAGATAGTTAGACGTAAATCTAATCGTATCTTTGTCCCGGTTGCTCACTACACCTTTCTGATAACTCTGACTCATGTACGCAGCAAAGCTGCCCCCTATCGCCAGCGCAAGGCATACCACCGCAGCAGCAACCATCAGTACTGTCTTCTGTTTTGGTCTGTCTGTTATCTTCATAGCTGTAACCCCACATTACTTATATACATTCTGTGCAAATACATAGAATATATCTGTTTCTTTTGTTGTGTCTTTCCATGTGATATCTATAACATAATATGTCAGGTATTTCGACTTAACATTTGGATTTGAACCAGTGAGTTCATCCGCCGTCAGCGCTCCAGACACCCAATACAAAGGCTCTGCATGAACCTGAACTTTATCACCTTCATCAAAATTTACTGCATGTTCTTTATCGTTTGCATAACTGTAATTAAGATCATTGCCTGTCCCCTTATTCAGAAAAGTACCTTGGATCGGTGAATTCTTATCGTATTGATACTTAAACCCACCGGCACTTATCGAACCATCTTCTGTCTCTTTGGCCGCATAAACATTAAACTCCAAACCTCTCAGATTGGTAGTATGCGCTATCTCAAGCTGTTGTTCTCCCATCTCACTGCTCACACTGATAACCCTCTGTATATGAACAGTTTTTGTGCCATCCTCATCTACAGTCACATCATCATCTGTATAAGTCATATCTATTGATGTCTGCGCACTTCCATGAGGTCCAAGCACAGCAATCTTGCTGGGTGCATTTACCTGGACAAGCGTCGCAATGTCGGATTTGCTTGAAAACCAGGCAAATGTGACAGCAACTATAGCCGTCATCAAAACAGCACACACAAGAATCATATAAACAAGCTTCCTGCGATTCATATTCTTTTTTTCACGCTTTTCTGCCTTTCCTGCCATACTAACTCCCTATATTATTCAACGATAGCACTCACATACATGAATTTCGCTTTATTTCCAATATACTCATCTGCCAGATTATAATATCGGCTGCACGTATTGAGCAGCTCACTGGACATATCGCTATCTATCCTATCATCCGTCACAGTCTGCTGCACATCAAGCGCATCTTCGCCATTAAAGAACAGTTTGCTGCCGTTGCCGGTCATTTCCTTCTGTTCATTTATAAACTCTATGAGACTGTCGTAATCTTCGTTATTCTCTATGTCTGTGAACAGATCTCCATTCTGCTGTCTGTTACCATAAATATAATTTCTAAAATACTTTGGCCATACCCAATACAATGTGATCTTATACGGAACGTCTTTTTCAAACACACCCGCTTCAAGCCCCGCATCCCTGGCTGATATAGTAAATGTATTGCCGCATATTCCTGTGTCATCTTTGTAATCACTTACATCTTCCGGTCTGAGCCAGCCCTTATATCCGTCATCATTCAGTTCCCTGAAAACCAATATATGTCCATCAATAAATCTCTGGATTCTCTGCTCCTCAATCCATATCGCACGGCTGTTGTCTGTGGTCTCTGCGTCTCCATCTTTATAGTTGTTCGCGTGGGTAAGCGTATATCCTTCCAGCTTTACCGTCACCGTTAAACTGCTGTGTCCCGTCTCTTTGGGAATGACGTAAAACTCAAGCTTTCCGCTGGCTCCCGGCTCCAGAACCTCCTGTCTGTCCTGATACCAGGCAATATTATTGTTTCCAATATAATATTTCTGTTCTCCTGTCTTTTCAGTGTGCGTTGCAAGGTCGTAATATTTTGAATAGGTTTTTTCCTCTCCACCATCAAGGATGAGTTTTTTATTTCCTGTTATTCCACCCACAGATGTTTCTGAATCAGTTTCTGTTTTTTCATTCCAGTAATAACCGAGCTCTGAATCCTGCCTTTTTCCAACACTTGCAATCTGAAATGCGCTATCCGAATCCGCCGACACATCACTCGTGCTGCCCTTTATGACATTGTTTGCCACAAACCAGGCAATACAGATGGCGATGATGGCGATAAGCGCAGACAGAGCCAGCACTATACTTCTCGCTGCTTTCTTCTTCTCTACCCTGATCTCCTGACGAAGCTCCTCACTGGACATATCTTCCAGGTCTCTGTTGATTTCGGCTTCTACCGAATCTTCGCTCGTCTCTCCATTCTGTTCAGTTGTTTCTCCGAACTCATCAAGAAAATCATCTTCATTTGCCATCACCACTCACCTCCTTTATAAACACCTTTAGGGACATAGCAAAACAGGCTTTTTGCGCTCCCGCGCACCTATGTCACTTGTCCCTTTTTTCACTCTTTGTCTATTTTGTTGCTACTCCTGCGAGCTTGACGGTTACACTGTATGTCGACAGATCCTCCTCGTCACTATTGTTGACACAATCCGCATCTGTACCCTCCATCCAGATGTAAACACGCATCTTCACACCGTCATATCCTACATTATCCGCTATAGTACGTCCATTTTCTGCAGGTGCCTGAAATTCCTTTCCGGATGTTACCGCAGCCCAGACGCCTCCATTCTGGTCGGTATAGTTGTCCTTATATATATGATTATATGTGACCTCTGCCGGCTTGACTCCATCAATATATGTCCACTTATCTTCTATGGCTTCTTCATCATTGCCCTTGCCTTTCACCTCGGACGGTGCGTATACAACCTTAAGTGTCTCTTTTCCATCCGCATCAACCGTGGTGATTCCTATTCTAAGCGAATTGGGGATCGTCTTCGACGTTGCTGTTCCGTCCACATCAACCGTGATCGGCTCACCCTCAGATGTATCAAGATATACATCCGCCTGTCCTGTCTCTGTGATTGTATAGAGTATATACTCACTGCATATATACGCGTAGTAATCCTTGCCTGCATCTACATAGCGGCCTGTGGCTTTATCTGCAATATTCAATTTTGAATATGAATTTACTATTCCATTTGTGCCCCAGCTCTTGCATACATACCAGTTCGACATATCGTTGGTCGAAGAAGGACTTATCTTGTGTCCCTCTGTGGCGGCCGCCAGTTTTTTCTGCTCACCACCATGCTGTGCACCTTCTTTGGCAGTTGCGATCTGCAGAATAAATCCGTTGGTTGCTGCACTTATAGTGGTGGTTGTTCCTTTTACCTTATTGTTGACGGCGTACCAGGCATACGTCGCTGAAGATAATGCAATCACTGTGAAAAATACCGATATGATGGCATATACCAGTTCTCTTTTCAATCTCCTTATCTGTTCCATAAGCATCTCCCTGCCTTATGAATATATGTCAGGCGTATAAGCCTGCTGCTGTAAAATCATTTCTAAACCCAGCTGTACGGATCATTCTGTACATATGTTCCATACCGCATTTCAAAACACAGAATACACTTCTGTGCTTTGAAATGCCCTCCGCTCCACAACAGCGGAAAGCATTGATTATCATTATCGATAAGAATTCCTAATTGCCAGCTGCATTATTCGCACCTGTAACATCGTTACCGTCAGTATTTACTGGAGTTGCGGTAAATGTGATAGTCACACCACAGGATGTGAGATCTGTAAGCTGATCTGTGAATACATCTGTATCAGCACCGTCATAGTATACATATACATCAACTGTGCCAGATGTTGCTGCGGCAATAGCGGTATCGATATATCCATCAGCTGCAAAGCCTGCTATAGCTACCGGAGTGCCAGCTTTATTGTATTCCTTAACCCAGCCAGTAGCTGCATCATCGCCCTTCTTCCATACGACCCAGCCGTCTTCTCCTACAACCAGAACTCTCATGGCATTCTCAAGCTTAGAGCCTGCTGCTGCATTGATCTTTACTGATGAAACTGCAAGATTCTTGAAAGAACCGGCCTTGTCATCACTGGTACCAATGTAGAATGTCTGCTTGATAGCATAGTTTCCTGCCACTGCAGCTGCCGCATCTCCAACGTCGAAACGGGAATTTGTCAGCTCATCAGCTTTGGTCTTGTCTTTTGCATAAGCTGACTCAAACTTAGGAGCTGTAGCATCTCCCACCACCTGTGATGGATAAAGTTTAGTATCTCCGTCAGGCTCTGTAAGAGTTTTTTCTGTGCCGGAAGCAGCTGTTACTGCTACACTGTCAATTTTCAGGAAAGGTGCATTAGACTGAGCACTTATAGTTGTCGTTGTACCCTTAACGCTGTTGTTACTCACAAACCATGCGTAAGTCGATGATCCAAGTGCTACGGCAGCCACGAGCACCATCGCGATTGCAGCTACGAGCTGCTTTTTGAGAGCTTTTACGGTTTTTGTATTTTCCATAATAATCTCCTCCTCTTAGGTTATTAGTTGTTTTTTGTTTAATTGTTGTCTGTTGAAACTTTCCGATCAGGTTCTATCTTTTGTCTGCCACACACTGAAATCAAACTCCCACCGGGCCCGGTTGAAAGAGTTCATCTCCACCGTATCCGGTGAGGATTTCATTTCACTGCAGGGCACCCGTAGATATCTCCCCTATTCAGATTGTTTCTATATATAAACACGATATCCACAGCGGTTGTGGAGCTGCACATATCATGAATATACCTGCTGCATATGCATATTCTTGCTTTTGACGGATTTCAAAGCTGTATCTTAACCATTTCTTTGCCAACGACACGCACTGTCAGCCTGATTTTTATTTATCCGAGCCTTTTTTGAGTTGCCGGATCAAGAATCTGTATCGTCAGTACCACCATCCGTCGCACCTTCAGTTCCGTCTGTCGCGCCTTCAGTCTCGCCCTCTGTTCCGTCATCTTTATTCCTTCTACTGTCCCAGGTGACCTCTCCATCGCCATAATAGCTGTTATTCGGAGCGTCATTTCCTGCGGCATTGATCGGCTTGTTGCCTGTAAGTGTATCCTTGATATCTGTGACAAACTTCCACAGAAGACTCGTCTCATCGTCATAGTCTGCGTCGATCCTCATGCTGAACTGCACGCTGCCGCCTATGATCGAGTCGACACACTCGGGATCATCGCCCTCCATCCATATCACTATCGTGTACTTATCTACATTTCCAACGAGGAAATTGTCCTCACTGTAGGAGCACACAGTCTCGTCAGACTCGAAATTCTCACAGCCATCCTCGGGCATGCCATCTGTCGCGGGTGCTGCATATACCACCCTTTTGCCATTGCGCCACACTGCGACCCTGACTGCTTTCTCTGCACCCTTTGCACAGGAATCTATGTTGACTTTTGCCACATATCCCAGGTCTTCCTTGCCGGCATTCCTTATGTAATATGTATACGCCATATAATTCTTGCCGTTGTGGCTTCCCTCAAGCTCATCCACATCATCCGGGATATCATCTATGGATATATTGGTTGCATCAACCACGGCGTCCGCTGTCAGCCTCGCCGTAGCATCGTCAAATGTTCCCGTATCAGCTATGCTTATTCCCTTGCGGTACAGCTCAAGTCTGTTCAGGTTGATGGTGAAGTTGCCCATCTTTTCCTGCATGAAAGCTACTATGAAGAGAACACACACAACCAAAAGAAGTCCGAGCAGAATGAGTCTCCATCTGTCCATTCGCAGCAGTGCCGCACCTATACGTCTTCTGCGTCTGTGGGGGACGTACATGCTGACTATCTTCTCCGGATCCACGTCACCGCCGGTCTGGCTCATGAGCTCCTCAAGCTCCCGGATACGGAGGATCTGCTCTCTCTCTGCTTTCTTTGAAAGCCGTCTCTCCCTGCGGCTCATACGAGGCTTTTTTCCCTCACGGGTTCCCATGCCTTCTGTTCCGGGCTGTCCAGCAGAGGCTTTTCCGGAATCCTCTGCTGTCAAAGCATCACTATTTACTTTATCAACATCAACAGGCTTTGGATCCTGCTCATCTGCTGCAGGGATTCCCGCCATCTTGTCTTTATCTTTATCCATCCTGTCACCAGTCAGTCACAAGCCTTTACAACTTGTACCTTTTCTTCACGTATGATACGTAATTCTGCATCTGTCCGCGTTCCTGCAGGTCCGCGAATCTGAGCTGTATACCTGTCACAAATCTATACGATCCGCCCTTTGGAAGCTCTCTGGTCCAGCAGACCACTCCCACGACATCCTGTGATTCCTGCCCATCCAATGCAGTTCCTATTCGTGGCAAGGTAAATCGACATGACTCCCCAACATTAAACCATCTGTTCATATAAACCGCAAGACCATTATTCGATATATCGGCTGTTTCGCCTTTTTCCTTGTCTATCTCTCCTTGTGCGTTGAGTGCCCACGTGTCCTGCATGTATGTGATCGGCAGTTCAACCTTCATACGGACATCAACACGCTTTACAAACTGCCTGTTCTCCGCTACCTTTCTAACCTTCCAGTAACGTCTGATTCCTTCCTTGACAACATCGTCCACATACCCTGCTGCGATCTGGGAATTCTCCCCCTCGCCGTATCTGAACAGAATCTTCTGATTCTCATCCGGTATGTAAGCTTTTGAGTCAACCATAGGGATGGATACCAGAAACGCCGACTCATCAAGCGCCTTGTTAAAGGTGCACATCATATTAAATTTCGGCTCCTGATTTGAAGGCACATCCAGAGCCGCCCTCATCTTTGTTCCCGGTTTTATGTTCATAATTCCAGCCATTCTCTATCTCCCTTGTCCAATTATTCTATTCAACCATCTGAACATAAGCGTCTAATCCCCCTATTTTTACATATAACAATTATACATTATACATAACTGCATATTATATGGGAAAATATACAAATCATATGTTTTTATCATTGCTGATGCACCATTCAAGCACAGCCGAGTAGTCATTCATCACACCTTCATGAAGTGTTCTTATCCGTGCTTCATCATCTTCTTTCACGGCACTCTCCAGCTCCTGGGCTCTATCACCAAGTTCCATAGCCCCTATGGTTCTGGATGTACTTTTCACTGTATGTACAAGTATGCGATAATTATTCCAGTCGCAGCTATCATATGCTCTCTGCATGTCTGGGCGCTTGTCATCTGCTGCATACATGGATATTATCTCTTTGAGAAAATCCTCACTGCCTCCACAGTACAGAAGTCCCTTCTCATGGTCTATATGAACTCCAGATTCATCTGCTCCAGAATTCTTCACCTGTTCTTTCCATGTGCTTTCTTTCCTATTATCCTGACACACATCATTGTCATCAGAAACATTTCCATCAATTGAGAGATCGTCTCTCTCCACTTTCTCCTCATATTCCCGTTCATACTCTTCAGAATCGATCAGTTTTTCCTTAGGAATGTATTTCTTCAGAGTCTGCTCCAGTGTCCCTGGCTGCACAGGCTTGCTGATATAATCCTTGAAGCCCTCCGCCAGATACATCTCGCGGGCTCCCATAACGGCATTTGCCGTCATAACTATGTAAGTACTTCTGCCGCATAAACTTTCCCTCATGAGCATGGCCCGCCTGAAGGTCTCCACACCATCCATCTCCGGCATCATATGATCAAGCAGTATGATGTCATAGCATTTCCGTTTTATAAGCTCAAGGCACTCGGCGCCACTCGTGCATGTCGTAACCTCTATATGAGTAGGTTTGAGCATCATTCTGACGACCTTAAGATTCATATCGTTGTCATCAACCACCAGTATACTAGCAGTCGGAGCACACAAGCTGTTACGGTACATTCTCCTCTCAGCAAGATACCGGTTGTTCCGAATCTCGAAATCTCCCACTCTCTGATCCGACAATCTTTCCTGTGGAATACATACCACAAATGTCGTTCCCTCTCCATATACACTGTTACATCTGATACTTCCACCCATCATCTGAACCAGATGGTAGGTGATTGCAAGTCCAAGTCCTGTTCCTTCGATAGATCTGTTATGTGTAAGATCAAATCTCTCAAAATCCTTGAACAATCTGGCCTGATCCTCCTCTTTTATTCCTATTCCGGTATCTTTTACGGCCATTACGAGCATTATACTGTGGCTGTCCCTGTCGCTTTCCTCCATATGAACAGCTACACTTATCGTACCTCTCTGGGTATATTTGACAGCATTTCCTATGAGATTGATAAGTATCCTGCTTATCCTGGCAGCATCACCTTTCAGATCATCATAGAGAATGTCCTGAACAGACACCTGTATTTTCAGCTTCTTCTGTTTTATTCTGGAATCCATGATAGCCAGTACGTTGCTAAGCATCTGGCTGAATCTGTATTCCTCTACGACCATGTCCATTCTTCCGGATTCTATTTTTGAGAAATCCAAGACATCTCTCACCAGATTCACCAGTATATCACTCGATGTGCGTATGTCCATTGCGCATTTCATGGTTCGATCCTCGTGTGTCTCCCTCATGATAATCTCATTCATGCCGACTATGGTATTCAGGGGTGTCCGGATCTCATGTGACATATGAGCCAGGAATTCAGACTTTGCATGATTTGCAACATCTGCGTCATTCTTTGCTTTGATAAGCTCACTGTTGATGCTCTCTATCTCTGCAAGTTTTTTCCTGTATACCATATTCTGGAATCTCACTATAAGACCGATAACTACTCCTAATATGATAAGACTCTGAACCATATCCACATACATACTCTTCTCATCTGAGAAGTATGTGACATAACCAGGATGAGTATATGCGATCATATAACACGCCAGTATCACAGCCACCTGCATTCCGAGCATAACATAACAGAATGCTCCATCTATAAGCAGAAATGAGAATATGATTCCTATATCAAACCAGAAACCCATTCCACTGTATGCCCCACCTGATTTAAAAAATATGACAGGGAACAGGATCAGTGTAATGACAAACACTATAGTTATCGCGCATTGTCTTACCAGCCCTCGTCTGTTTCCAAGATATATACACACGCAGAGCATGACCAGTGCCAATACAGCCACAACATCCTGGATCAGTGGCACATCCAGAACGAGACACACACAAAAACTTATCATTCCGCCCAGCAGCCCTCCGGCTGTTATTATATTAAACAGTAGAAGCTGCATATCCACATCATTATCCAGCATCTTTTTCCACGACACTATAGTCTTCATAGATCTCCCCCATCGCCTTGAACATCAACCCGTTTAAACTCTTCTATCCTATGATACCATACAAAGTTTCAAGGAATACTATCGGCAGGAACGGTTTGGTTATGTAGTCTTCTACCCCCATATCTCGCGCCCTCTCAATAAATTTATAATCCTTGTAAGCCGTGACAAATACGACCGGAGCATCAGTTACCTTCCTGAGCTCCTCCAGAGTCTGGAATCCATCCATATCCGGCATCTCTATATCAAGCAATATCAGATCTATCTGTTTTTCCTTCACAACATCTATTGCCTGTCGTCCACTCTCTGCAGCTATTATCCTGTATAGAGGCTCATCTTTACATATATTCTCTATAAGTCTGATATTTATCTTCTCATCATCAACAACAAGGATATTGCTCTCCACTTTTTCCGCCTGCCTCATGTGGTAATCCTCGTCCTCATCTATCATCTGCAGCATGATATCTGCAAATCTCGGATCAAACTGTGTGCCCTTTCCCTTCTCCATCTCATCACGGACGATCTTCTGAGGAAGCGCATACCGGTAGCTTCTGTTTGATGTCATAGCATCGTAGCTGTCTGCAACCGCTATTATCCTCGCGCACTCAGGTATGTTCTCCCCTTTAAGTCCACTTGGATATCCGGTGCCGTCGTATTTTTCGTGGTGGTACTTTGCCCCAACGGCCAGATCAGGAAATGCATTTATATTCTTAAGTATATGGTAACCATTTACACAGTGAAGCTTTATCATGGAGAACTCTTCATCTGTAAGTTTTCCCGGCTTGTTGATTATATTGTCAGGGATTCTTATCTTACCCATATCATGCAGCAGTGCGATCTGATATATCTCGTCCTGCTCCCTGACAGATCTTCCCATCCGTCTCACAAGTTCCCGGCTGTATCGTGCCACTCTGACAGAATGTCCCTTTGTATACTTATCCTTAGCATCTATCGTCTTGGCAAATGCCTGCATGACCATATTATTCAATTCCATGAGTTCATTGTTGGTCTCATCGAGCTGACTCATAGTTGCATCGGTGCTCTTCTTAGATCTTGTGCAGAAGAAAACAATGATGATATACAGAACAAGTCCCACTCCAAGATCATAATATATGAGGTTTCTCACACTGTGATACAGATTTGCATTTGTGATAACCATCACCACATACCACTCATCCAAAATTGAGTAGCTGAATACTGTGACTTTCTGGCCTTCCAGCACCGTCTGAAATGATCCGCCATCATTGTCTGCCACACCCTTCATAAAAGCAGCCCTTTCTCCCTCAGAATAATTCTGTCCTATCTGAGTTTTATCCAGATGCGTTATAACCAGACCTGATTTGTCACACACGAAACCATATCCCTGACCGTTCAGATTGATATTCTCTGTATTTTTCTGTATGGCTTCAAGACTCACATCAAGGGATATAACACTTTCATTGTCATATAAAAGCTGGCTGACCGACACCATGACTGTACCGGTCTGGGCATCAAGATACGGCTGCCCCAGAGTTGGCTCACCTGCAGCCGCCACCGCCGCCTTATACCAGGCACGATCCTGCGGTACATAGTCATCATCCGGAACCCAGCCTATGCCGTCCAGATAATCACCATTTATAAGACCATATATACCTGTAAAGCTCTGATCTATATCCTGCATATAATAATCCGACTCACTGGTCAGAAAATCCAGTATGTCCCCGGAACTTCGTCCTTCCCTCATCATATGCTCAACCGTGATCTTCGTAACTTCTACGGCATCCACGGCTCTGTTCAGGTATGAATCCATGCGCTCACGTTTCTGCTCAACAGTCTCCCCGGCAAAAGCCAGTGTGTCATTCACCGATTTTCTATAAAATGTCATTATAGTACACACAGATAACCCCGCAATCGCCAAAAAACTGACTATCAGCGTCACTATGTATTGTCTCCTGCCCACATTCTTCATAACCCATTTATCCCCCCAGACTTGCGCGCATCTTCTATGATGATAAAATACGGTATCACACATATATCATTTTATCACATATACTCCACAAAGCAAAGGAATAACCACCTGGCAGTCACACCTGATTCACACAGGTTCCTCACGACATTATAATTCTTCTCTTCTTTCTGTTGAACGATGCACCATTTTGGGTGGATCATTCAAGTTTTCCTTCCGGTGCAGCCAAACGTGAAATTATTACAGATCCGCCGAGAGTAGAAGCCATTTCCAGATTGGTATGACCTCTATATCTATACCGTCATATTCAAGATTTGTCTCTTCACTGTTGGTGATAAGGATGCATTTGGAACCGGGAATAAAATTGTTTAATTTGGCAAATGCACGAGTTTCGCGTTCTTTTGTGTCTATATCGTCTAAAACTTGCAGGCTTACCTGTATGGCAAGGCGTTCAGAAGGTATATAGAAGTCTATTTCTACATTGTTTTCAAAGAAAAAAACATTTTCTACGCCATAGCGCCTGATAAGTTCAATCGCAACAAGGTTCTCCAATTGGGCTGATTTTGAATCCAGCAGCATAAGGCCAAGAAGACCTGTGTCCATAAAATAGTATTTTGGCGATGTCTCTTTATCAACAAGCTTGGCTGCATAATTTTGCAGGGTAAAGAGAAGATACGAGTCGGTCATGTAGCCAACGTAGTTTATGACTGTCTGCTTTCCTATGGCCACGCCGGTGCTCTTTAATATGTTGGTCAATCTGCTGAAAGACAGAGGTTTGGTAACTGATTCGGCTATTTTTTTGAGTATCAGTTTTACGGCAAAATCGTTTGATATCTTATTTCTCGTTATTATATCCCCAAGGTATATGGTTTGATAAATGCTGCTAAGAAATGCGCGTTTGTTCTTTATATCAACCAATTCGGGAAAAGCGCCAAAGGTGACATATTCGTTGTACAGACTTAACACATCGGCTCTGTCCTGGGTGCTGATCACATCAAGATAGTTTTTTTCTCTGTGATTGGCGGTGAGATATTCTGCAAATGAATACGGATAAACATTCATGATGATAAATCTTCCGCCGAGAGTAGAAGCAATTTCGCTGCTGAGCATTTTGCTGCTGCTTCCTGTGATGTTGATTCGGTATTTCATATCAGCTATCCGACGCACAAATTTTTCCCAACCGTTTATGTTTTGGATTTCATCGAGGAACAAATACGGCTTGTTAGTTGAGCCAGACATTTCAAGGCCTATTTCCAAGATAGTATCTAGATCTGTAACCTTAGTTTCTAAAAGACGCTCATCTTCAAAATTTACATATACTATCTGTGAAAGGGGAACACCTTTTGATTCAAGTTGTTTTATCTGTTGGTACATCAAATACGATTTACCAGTTCTTCTGATCCCAACAAAGCAATAATTAACATTTTCTTCCAAAAGGTATTGTCTGGTTATAATGGTATTGTTAAGATAGGTTTCTTTCTGATCTATCATTATCTGTTTTAAGGTGTCTCTATTCATGGCACAACCCTCCCTTATTCAGAACAATTGTACAGCATTTTTGTCTTATGTGCAAGACAAAAATGCAATTAGATTGTTTCCTATTAAAGATAGTATGTACAGTTGCACCTGTAAAGTATTCCACCCAAATCCGCAATTAACATTCGCAACATCGTGCGAATCTCACCACTAAAAAACACCCCACAGCCACCGAAGCAGCCATGAGGTGCAAATCATCTCATCACATACCATTCTTCACCAAATTCTTCATAAATTTGAACCGCTGACGGATCATCAAGTCTCTCTGTAATACCTGTTTCTGATTCAAGAAAAACAAACTCTTCATTGTCATCTATAACCCGAATTCCATATAATTGCTTTAGTTAGTCTATTCTTAACCTAATCCGCCCTACGCATTTTCACGATGGTCTCCACATGAACAGTGCCAGGAAACTGATCGACAGCACAAGCCTTAGTCACAAAATATCCGTTCTCCTGCAAAGTCACCAGATCCCTGGCAAGCGAAGTAGGCTTGCAGCTGATATACACAAGCTCCTTCACGCCATAGTTAATGATCTTCGTCAGAGCCTTTGGGTTGATTCCATCACGAGGCGGATCAAGAACTATGAAATCCGGCTTATCCTCTATGTCGTCTATGACCTTCAGCACATCACCGGCTATGAACTCGCAGTTGTCAAGACCGTTGAGCTCCGCATTCACACGGGCAGCCTCCACGGCTTCCTCAACGATCTCCACGCCGATGACCTTCTTTGCAACCGGTGCCAGAAGCTGGGCTATGGTTCCGGTTCCGCTGTAGAGGTCGAATATGACTGCATCCTTTGTGTCACCCACATATGAACGCGCCCTGTCATAGAGTCTCTCCGCACTCTTAGTATTTGTCTGGAAGAATGAGAATGGTGATATCTTGAACTGAAGCCCAAGAACCGTCTCATATATATACTCTGTTCCGTAGAGCAGATTTGTCCTGTCGCTGATGACCGCATCTGCCATAGAATCATTCTCCGTGTGGAGGATTCCCGCGATCTTGCCCTCAAGCGGCAGTTCCAGCAGACCCTTCACATATGCGTCAAGATCGAGAGCCTCCAGATTCTGGGTGGTTGTCACCAGATTCACCAGCAGATCGCCATTGGTAGCAGAACGTCTGATGACCAGGTGGCGCAGAAGCCCCTCGTGCTGCATCTTTTTGTAATATGGGAGTCCTGCCTCCTTGCAGAACTGGACAGTATATTTCACTATCTTGTTAAGATCATCATTCACTATATAACAGTCATCCATCTGTACGATGTCGTACGTGCTGTTCTTCTTGTGAAGTCCCAGTGCCAGCGGGCCGTCCTTGTACTCATCGCCAAATGAGAACTCCATCTTGTTCCTGTATCCCTTTGTCACAGGAGATGCAAGTATCCCCTGCCACTCATAAGGGTGAACCTCGCTGTCTATCACACCGTCAAGCAGACCTTTGACAAGCTCCTCCTTCACCTTGAGCTGGTTCTCGTAGCTGAGCGTCTGGTAACTGCAGCCACCACACATTCCAAAATGCGAACACACCGGTGAAGCATCCTCAAGCTCCGACTTCTCCAAAACCTCAAGAAGCCTGCCGTCAGCCTTGCCCTTCTTCAGCTTCGTTATGCGGCAGCTCACCTTCTGGCCTTTTATCGCACCCTTAACTGTTACTTTTCTGTCATCCATATGAAAGCTTCCCTTGTTCGGGAACTCATATGTGTCTATCACACCTTCTACTATATCGTGTTTCTTCATATCATTTTACCTGCCATTATCATATTCGTTAGTCTCTAGAAGACGTAAGCACTTGATTCTCCGTCCCCAAAGGCTGACTTCCACCCTATCCCCACAGATCCTCAAAAAACTTCTTCCTCTTCTTCTCCTCCGGTATGGAACATCAGCCATTTAAAGCTGCCTTCGGCAGGGCTGATGCTACATGTCAAATTTTCTTCGAAAACTTGACACATTCGACTCCACCTTCGGCAGCTCATTCTCCGCAAAAAACGGCGTTCCGTGCTGGTCAAAGTCGAGCAGCATGTACGTCCCTACCCGATTATCCCTCGGCAGTGCCAGGCTTCCCGGATTCACTATGTACGAACCCTTATAGCTCGTCAGATCACGGCGATGGGTGTGCCCATACATCACAAAATCATACCCTTCCGTGTCGATGAGTTCCTCCAGATAAGATATTCCACTGTTTACCCCATACCTGTGTCCATGGGTTATAAATGTCCTCTTGTCCCCAATATTGAATTCATCATATATCGGAAGCTCCGGGTTGTAATCACAGTTTCCCCTCACCATATGGATCTCGCATCCAAAGAGGTCATGTATCAGCTTTTCATCTCCCTCAACATCCCCGAGATGTATCAACATATCCACTTCACCAACTATATCATGTATCTGCTGTATGCAGCTGCTCTTGCCATGAGTGTCACTTATTATCAATACCTTCATCTGTCCCTCCTGACGGAAATCTCCGTTTTCTGACTGACTTACACCTGATCTCTACTTGCTGTCCATGTGTTCTCTTATGACGTCCTTCATAAGTCTCAGAGCATTTCCTCTATGGCTTATATTATTCTTCTCCTCAGGATCGAGCTCCGCAGTGGTCTTGCCAAGCTCAGGGAGATAGAATATAGGGTCATATCCAAATCCGTTCTCTCCGCGCTCCTCATAGCCGATGATCCCCTCTATCGTTCCACGTCTTGTGTACTCACTTCCATCCGGGAACACCGCTGCTATGGCACACACAAATCTGGCAGTTCTCTCAGTATCCGGAACACCCGCCAGTTTGTCGATTATATATTGATTTTTTATACGATATGACGTATCCTCACCGAGGAATCTGGCACTGTATATTCCGGGTGCCTTGTCCATATAATCCACCTCAAGTCCCGAATCATCGGCCAGGACCAGGCATCCTGATTCCCTGCTTATCGCCCTGGCCTTTATCATGGCATTCTCCTCAAATGTCTGTCCATCCTCAACTATGTCTATATTTATCCCAGCCTCCTTCATGGACTGGATCTCAAACCCGAGGTCAGCAAGTATCATCCTGACCTCCTTCATTTTGCCCTCATTTCCCGTTGCAAATATAAGCTTCTCCATATCAATTCTCCTTCCGCATATCTTACAAATACGTCATGCTTATTCTGTCTTATCCGTAAATGCCTTCAGGCACACATTACATTTTCTCTCTTTTTCCGCGCTGTACCACTGATTTCCATACAGGCTGATATAGCCCTCGCCATCTGATATATCAAAACTGTCAGTCATGGAATCCGCATCATACTCTATCGCAACAGGATATTGGCTGTCCGGCGTAGTTATGTGTACGATAACAGCGAATTTTCCATCATCCACCAGATTTACTGCATTATCTAGATTTACTGTGTAATAGCCTGCATACTCCATCTCTCCGGAAGCAACAAGTGTTCTGTCAGCCAGATCATCCTCGTTCCCAAAATCCGTGACGACGTATACTTCATAGGTTGTCTTTGCCCCTGTCGCATAAAATGATACCGCTTCCAATTTTTCTTTTTTGCCCGCTTTATACACATTTGCGAAATAGGCCTCTTCATTGTCATAGCCCAGGACACCGACCCAGCCCAGTTTGTCAGACTGGTATATCTTATCATAATTATCCGCTGCTTCCAGCTTCGTATATACAACACTGGTCTCGCATATATGGGCATCATAGTAAGATATATAGAAGTATCCATCCTCCCCAAATTCGGTTCCCCAACTGTTCTTACATATGAACGCACCATCCTTCTTAGGAGCCTTGTTGAAATTGTGCCTGCTGTAATTGTCATCCCAGCCGACTATTACTACGTCGTGATTTATTCCGTCCGATCCATCATAATAATATGCGCTGTGTTCCTTATTGTAGTATTCTGAATCACTGTCCGCATCCAGCATATCGCTGTATATGGCAGTCTCCACACCACCCTTTTTATACACAGCCTCTTTGACGGCCTGAAGATTCTTGTCCTCTATTATCTCTGCTTCCTGAAGATGCTTTACAGCCTTGAGCTTTGAGTTGGTCTTATCGTCCCCATATGGATCGTCCTTCTCAAGAACCGGACCTTTCCATGAAGCCAGATAGGCTATACTCATTCTGTACTGTCCACCCTCAAACTGTTCAACTCCGAAACCATTGTTTTTCGTCATATTATCCACAGAAAACTGAAGATTATCATCGGGCATAAGTGTTGTTTCCAGTGCCGCCAGCGATGCAAATGCCCAGCAGGTTCCAGAATCACCCTGATCCCTGACCTCAGTTACCCTGTTTTCTTTTCTCATGTCATAAGCCGCCGGAAGAGTGATATCCTCGCCTACTTTCTGCAGTGATACCCTGCCCGCATCTCGGTCATATTCACACGTGTAATTTATCGCCTCACTTATATATTTTATAGGGACATATACCTTGTCATCTTTTTTTACCGGCTGTGCCTCCAACTTGACCTTCTCATCGTCAAATAAAGCGTCAGCAGAATCAATAACAATTTTAACGGTATTATCATTCTTTTTTATGATGATGGTGCCATTTGCATACTCATCCACAGTACAGCCCAGCTTGTCCTTAACTGTACCGATTGGAAGCATGACCTTCAGATCATCACTTATATAAGGCAGATATTCCTCCTCTGTCACACTCTTGCCATTGACCATGAGCTTCAGGCCTTTTTCATTGTATTCTTCAGCCATTTTCTGTGACATGGCTTCCGCAGCATGCTTATATTCTTCATTCTTAGAGAGTCTTCCGGCCGGTTCCTGCATACCGTAATATGCAAGCGCCCCAATTGCCAGAATAAGCACTACATATACCAGTTTTTTCAAATTTCTTCTCTCCTTCGTCTTGGTGGCTTAGGTCCCATAAACTGATAGAAATAGGACTTTATCATTCCGTTGTATATCTTGCGGTTTCTGTCCGCTTTTCTGCCTATATACTTTTCTGCCTCCGTATACGATGTTATGAGGAACATCGACCAGTCATCAAGATTCCTGAAGCTTTCACCAATGATTCTGTACAATTCAGGCAGTGCCTCTTTCTCCTCAAGTCTCTCTCCATACGGAGGGTTGGTTATTATAAATCCATACTTCTTAGGATTTCGCAGATCTCTGACATCTCTCTGCTGGAAATGAATATGCTGATCCACGCCTGCAGCCCTGGCATTCTCCATGGCAGCCTTCACCATATCTCCGTCCAGATCATAGCCCTGTATATTCATCTTCACATCATGATCTATCAGATCATGTGCCTCATCGACAGCGGCATACCACGCCTTTCTGTCACACACTTTCACCCACTCCTGGGCAGTGAATTCCCTGTCCATTCCCGGAGCAATGTGTGCCCCTATCATGGCCGCTTCTATCGGGAATGTTCCACTTCCGCAGAATGGATCTACCAGAACCCTGTCACTATGCCATGGCGTCAGCATGATGAGTGCCGATGCCAGGGTTTCAGATATTGGAGCCTTACCAACCAGCTTTCTATAGCCTCTCTTATGAAGTGATACTCCTGATGTGTCAAGTGCAATAGTCACTATATCCTTGAATATAAATACTCTGACCGGATAGCTGGCACCATCCTCATTGAACCAGGACACCCTGTATGTCTGCTTTAGTCTCTCAACCATCGCTTTCTTCACTATCGACTGTATATCCGATGGACTGAAGAGCGCACTCTTATTTGATGTGGCCTTGGATACCCAGAATTTTGCGTCTCTTGTGAGATAACGCTCCCACGGAATCGCCTTTGTTCCCTCAAACAGCTCATCAAATGTGGCTGCCCGGAAGCTGCCACATTTGAGCATGATCCTCTCTGCTGTTCTGATAAATATATTTGCACGGGCTATAGCCATCTCATCCCCGGCAAATGTGATTCTTCCATCCTCAACCTGGACTATCTCATATCCAAGATCCAGTATTTCCTTTTTAAGTATCGACTCCAGTCCAAAATGACATGGAGCTATAAGTTCTACTCTGCTCATCTCTTGCCCTTTCTGTGGGTTGTATATTATGTCTATCTATGTCTTGTAAGCGGTCCTTTGTACTGAGCAAGACCACCTATCGTATTTATAACCTTATATCCATCCTCACTCATTATCAAGGATGCTTTCATGCTGCTCACCCCATGTGCGCAGTACACCAGAATATATTTACTCTTTGGAAGAGTATAATTTCCTTCCTCTATCTGTTCAAATTCTACATTCACAGCCATGGGAATATGACCATTAAGGAATTCATCACGACTTCTCACATCTACTATTATGCCGCCCCGGGCAACTGCTTCACGGATAATGTTCCGGATAGGGATACTTGTAAATCCCATTTCTGCACCTCCTTCACATCTACAGAAATATTCTTCTGTTATATGATATGAAAGAAATTCCGCTCCGATACAACAAAAAAATCCGCGTGGGCCCCTCCTGCGGAGCAGACGCATGATAGGCGCTTCGCGCGGCGTCTGCGTGCTTCATAAGGAATCCTCCCACTTGCGTGGGCCCCTCCTGCGGAGCAGACGCATGTTAGGCGCTTCGCGCGGCGTCTGCGTGCTTCATAAGGAATCCTCCCACTTACGTGGGCCCCTCCTTATGAAAATAATCCCGGCAGGCGAAAAGCCATTTCCGTCTGTCGGGACCTTATAATTACTTCTTCAGCTGTGCAAGACGCTCGGCAACCTGCTCAGACATCTCAGTATACTTCGCAAGCTTTGCCTTCTCCTCCTCAACCTTTGCGGCTGGAGCCTTGCCTACGAACTTTGGATTCGCAAGCATTCCTGATGCACGCTTGATCTCTCCGGCAAGCTTTGCAGCCTCCTTCTCAAGTCGCTCGATCTCCTTGTCGATATCCACAAGCTCCTCAAGAGGAATATATACAGCAGCATCGTGGATCAGTGTTGATACTGCGTTCTCATCGATTCCCGTCTTATCCTCCTGAACATGTACCTCGCTGGCATATCCCAGTGTGGCAAAGAAGCTCTTTGATGACTCAAATATATATCTCACATCCTCCTTTGCAGATACGACATATACCTTGGCCTTTCTGCTAGGTGGTACGTTCATTCCTGTACGAAGGTTTCTGATGGCACGGACTGCCGCCTTGATAGTATCAACAGCCGCTTCGTCAGTCTCAAAGTTCCACTCGTCTGTGTATTCAGGCCACTTGGAGATCATAATCGACTCCTCCTCGTCCTGAATATTGCAGAAGATCTCCTCTGTGATGAACGGCATGTATGGATGAAGAAGCTTGAGTGCCTGAATAAGAACTGTCTTCAGTGTCCAGAGCGCCGCTGCCTTTGTCTCATCCTCATCATTGTAGAGACGAGGCTTAACCATCTCGATATACCAGTCACAGAACTCTTCCCAGATGAAGTCGTACACCTTGGATACCGCGATACCAAGCTCGAACTTCTCCATATTGTCTGTCATCTCTTTTGCAAGGGTGTTGACCTTGGACAGGATCCAGCGGTCAGCTATTGTCAGGTCAGACAGCTTCACATCTGAGAAATCTGCCTTCTCCATGTTCATCATGATGAAACGTGTTGCGTTCCAGATCTTATTTGCAAAGTTTCTGGAATTCTCAACTCTCTCCCAGTAGAAACGCATGTCGTTTCCAGGAGCATTTCCTGTGATAAGTGTCAGACGAAGAGCATCTGCGCCGTACTTATCTATAACCTCAAGTGGATCGATACCATTTCCAAGGGACTTACTCATCTTACGTCCCTGATCGTCTCTTACAAGTCCGTGGATCAGCACATGCTTGAACGGGCTCTTGCCTGTCTGCTCAAGTGCTGAGAATACCATACGGATTACCCAGAAGAATATGATATCATATCCTGTTACAAGCACGCTTGTAGGATAGAAATACTCGTACTCTGGTGTCTTATCCGGCCAGCCAAGTGTTGAGAATGGCCACAGTGCTGATGAGAACCATGTATCAAGTGTGTCTTCATCCTGTGTGAGATGTGTACATCCGCACTTTGGACATACTGTAGGTGTCTCACGGCTGACGATGGTCTCGCCGCACTCGTCACAGTACCATGCAGGGATTCTGTGTCCCCACCAGAGCTGTCTTGATATACACCAGTCACGGATGTTCTCAAGCCAGTGGATGTATGTCTTGTCAAACTGCTCAGGCACAAATGAGAGCTCATCGGTCTTGATGATGTCAAGCGCAGCCTGACCCATCTCCTTCATGCGGACAAACCACTGAGGCTTGATCATAGGCTCTACTGTTGTCTTACATCTGTCGTGTGTTCCTACGTTGTGGCTGTGTGGAACTACCTTTACAAGAAGTCCAAGTGCGTCAAGATCTGCCACCATCTGCTTTCTTGCCTCGTAGCGGTCCATGCCTGCATACTTACCGCCAAGCTCATTGATGGTTGCATCATCGTTCAGTATATTTATCTCCTCAAGGTTGTGACGCTTTCCAACCTCGAAATCGTTAGGGTCATGTGCAGGTGTGATCTTTACACAGCCTGTTCCGAACTCCTTGTCAACATATGGATCTGCGATAACCGGGATCTGTCTGTCTGTGAGTGGCAGCTCCAGCATCTTTCCAATTATATCTGTATATCTCTCATCGTCAGGATTTACAGCAACAGCTGTATCTCCGAGAAGTGTCTCAGGTCTTGTTGTTGCTATCTCGACAAATCTTCCAGGCTCTCCAACTACCGGATAGTTGATGTGCCAGAAGAAACCGTCCTGCTCCTCATGGATAACCTCTGCATCTGATATGGAAGTCTTACATACAGGACACCAGTTGATGATCCTTGATCCCTTGTAGATGTAGCCCTTCTCGTACAGTCTTACAAATACTTCCTTTACGGCCTTGGAGCATCCCTCGTCCATGGTGAATCTCTCTCTGTCCCAGTCAGCAGATGAACCCATCTTCTTGAGCTGGCTCACGATGCGGTTGCCGTACTCCTCCTTCCATGCCCATGCATGCTTGAGGAACTCCTCACGTCCGATCTCCTTCTTATCTATCCCCTGCTCCTTCAGCTTCTCTGTAACCTTGACCTCAGTTGCGATGGCTGCGTGGTCTGTACCAGGCTGCCACAGTGCTGAGTAGCCCTGCATTCTCTTGAATCTGATCAGTATATCCTGCATTGTATTGTCAAGGGCATGTCCCATGTGGAGCTGTCCTGTTACATTTGGAGGTGGCATTACGATCGTAAATGGCTTCTTGCTCCTGTCAACCTCTGCGTGGAAATACTTCTTCTCCTCCCACTTTCTGTAGAGTCTGTCCTCTATCTGGGAAGGGTCGTATGTCTTCTCTAACTCTTTCATCTCATTCTTCCTTTCTATTGTTACTGATGTCCTGCATACTCAATATGAATCTTGTCAGGCTGGAATCCTCACAGCATTTAATATATTCTACATAAAAAAACCCGCTCTTCGGGCATCCAGCCAGAAGGGCGAGTATATATCGCGTTACCACCTTGTTTTGTATCTCATCTTATCCTATAACGGGAACGCCCCGGCGCGATCTATCCTTAACATCCGCCATCACTGCAGATATGCCTGCGGCACCTGCATACGGAATACTCTTCATCTTTCAATCACGCAGCTCAGAAGCTACCTTCACATATATCTGTCATGAAAGGTCTCACAGCCCCAGGACCTCTCTCTCTGTATGACTCCACACGCTACTCCTCTTCGTCACAGCATTTATCCATATTTATCGAACATTCGCATTAAAATGCGTATTAATTTCTCCTGACGCTTTCCACTTCTCACGCGTTTTCTTCTCAGGAATGTTCATTGTGATATTACAACATAGGCTGCGTCTGCGTCAAGCATAAAGTCTGCCTATTTGCTATCTATCCTATCTGGTTTCTGAACTGATCCTTCAGTGAACTGAGTATGGAATTCATCCTTCTGTCGTAGTCCTCTATATCTCCGTTCATTCTGTTATATACAGCTTTCTGTACTTTGTTGTATATCGACATCTCATGAACATCTTCTTTGGAATCAGCTATCTCATTTACCAAATCATCGAGGAAGCCCGCAGGCATCCCCCGCTTTCTTATCTCCCTCTGCAGCGTTGCCGTGTCCACCGTAACAGCCATAACGCAGAAATATTCTATAAGAGATTCATTGTTTTTATTCAGTGAAAATGCTCTGATAAAGCATTCCTTAGCTTCTTCCATCTGCAGATTGCCTGCCAGAGCCACGCCCTTATTGTGGTATATATTTCCCAGGAACTCATCGAACTCATCGTGCGATTCCTTGTATTCTATAATATCATCGTATATGGCATCAGCCTTTATATAATGCTTGTACATCATATAACTGTCAGCCCGCTTCTTATCCAGCTCATATGGTTTAAGTGTTCTGATCCTCTTACACTCATCCATGAATACTTTGACTTCGTCCTTGCTATAGAACTCTCCATATGTCAGGATCTCAACCATGATGTCCTGTATATATGCATTCTTTCCGTTAAGAGTGTCTATCTTATCCGCCAGGTCTTCCATATCAACAGCCTCTCTCAGCCATGATGTAAGTCTGTCTGACAGATCATCGTTACCGATCAGGACCATATTGTTGAATATGTAGTAACATAATTCTTCATATGAATATACACTGATCTTTGTGTTAAGAAATGTATACGGATTGTCTGCTGTTTTCGTCTTGCAAATAATAATTCCACTCATCTGCGTATCACCTTTTTATATTTACCTCATCAGAATTCACAGTTTTCACATTATTCACCCGGATCAAAATGCTGCCCCCTCAGATACGATGGTATGCTGAAGGCACTCTGTTCTTCTTCAAAATCGTCTCCCGGCTTCTCTTTCTCATCGTCTTTGCAGCCATCATGTGATTCAGATTCTGCATCCAGTTCATGTCCATCATCTGTCTCTGCCTGTTCATCTGGTTCATAGATGTCTTCCTCATCTGGATTCTCATCAGCTTCATAATCACCATCCGGCTCCACTTCCTCATCAGCTTCATAACCACCATCCGGCTCCGGTTTCTCATCATTCTCACAACTGTCATACTCCTCAGAGATCATCTCGGATTCATCCGGTCCCATTTTTTCACTCTGCTCACCACCTGAGGTCTCATCAACAATATCCCCGGAGGCAACCGGCGAAGCCGTTCCATAATAAACCACCGGCTCTTCCTTGTTCGCATCCACAATCTCGGCTTCCGGAATATCATCCGCCCCCTGATACGTCTCTGCCACACTTACATCTCCAGAAACATCTGGATCCTCACCCTTCAGTTCCTCAGTATCCCCCATACGGATTCTGAGTTCCTCAGCTCTGCGGGCCTCCTCAAGTTTCTTTTCATGTTTCTTTCTTATTGCACCTATATCAAATTCTTTCCTATAGATCTTATTGGTACTAGGATAGAGACTGCCAAATCCCAGATCTCTTATCACTATGGCTCCTTTATCAGCTCCGTAATACTCCACCTCTATGGAAAGCTTTGTTGTCTTCTTAGGTCTGGCTGGAAGTCCGTATATCTCTATGGTCTCCCGCCACTCCTGCTCAGTTATGATATCCTGATATACTATCTGTATTCTCCGCGTATCATCCAGAAATACCTCTATTCCGCCTCTCGTGTTGAACCATTCCAGGCCGCCATATACTATCGGCCAGAATGTATTTTTTCCGTCCATCAGATTTATTCCGATATTTGTCTTGACAGTCTGTTCTGTATCAATGAAATATCTGCTGAGCGATTCTGTGTACACTCCTCCCAGTGATCTGTAACATGCGCCTTTAGTATATATATTCTGCCCTACGAAAACTCTTCGCCCCTGACATAATATCTTTGCAGACTGCTTCATCCAGTTGTCCACAAATCCAACGCCTGTGAGAAACACCGATGACAAAAATATCTGTGACATACATTCCCTGACGACATCAGCAAATGCTTCATCCATATCCTCGTGATATCTGCCAAATCTCTTCAGATTGATCCTGTCGTGATAGCTCTGATGTTCAACAGTCACTATAAGCGGATATTTTCTTGTCATGTCGATCCTGTAGAAATCAAGCCCATCCCTGCCAAAATCGAAAAGACCTACGCTGTTATTTCTAAGTGGCTCCGGCTGTGCAAATATATAACACAGGCAGCTGTCAAGATGACTTACTATATTGAACTGCTCTCTTGTCAGTCTGAGTGCCGAGCGAAGATTTCTCACCGCATCAATGATCCTTGGATCTGTATCCGCCACTGTAACCGTAAGCTTCTTTATCACAAATCCATCAAACTGATCGGTGAACTGCTTTATATGCAACACCATCATCTTTACAAGAAGTTCTCCAGCCTTATAGGTTTTTCCGGCGACTTCCAGAGTCTCATGCCTCTGAGTCCTCTCATATAGCTGATCCACAATGGTGCCGTTCTCCTCGAATCTGTACGCCGATGCCTTTGCCCCTGCGCACCATCCAGACAGATCTATAAACCTGTAGCATTCATTCTGGGTCTCGCTCATTCTCTTGTGATAAGCACTGTAGAACATGAGATTCGGAAGCATATATGTATCCTTTGCTTCCTTATGATATACCGATTCCGGTTCTCTTGTATCCACATTGTAAAAACTAAGCTGTGTATATTCAGACCCTAGATCAAGGCCAAGATATAACTGCATATCAGCCATCTTGTATTCCTCCTTATGAAAATAAGTGGAGCAGGCGCATCTATATGCGCTTACGCGCAGCGCCTGCGTGCTTCTTAAGGATTCCTCCCGCTTATGCGGGCCCCTCCTTATGAAAAATTACAACAACATCAGGTTTGCATCGAAGAAATGACTGTCATACAGATATGTGTCCATCGCCTGTATGAGTTCATGGTCATTTCTAGTCTCCTGACTGACTAACATACTGTTTATAAGTTCAAAACTGCTGCTTCCACTTTTGTGGAATGTCTCGTTCTTCAATATGTCACTCTCGACAACAACAGAAGTTCCAACCACACCATCTATTGAATATATGAGTGATTCCCCATGGAATACGACAACCTCCTTGACGTATACCCCAGGTATTATCTCGTTCATTCTCTCAGATTTGTAATTTGCCATACTGGCACTTTCCTGGCCAAAACTGTAGCTTACCCACACCTGTCTGCCGCTCTCTCCCTTGAATATGACATAAGTCTTGAACTTCATATCACCAGGGAGCTTTACAAATGTCTCAAACTTTCTGAAGAACGGCAATATCTTGCTAAACTCCACAAACTGTCTGACATTTGACTTTATCCATTCCTGCTGTTCTTCGTTGTAGAGTCCGCCCCTGTTACTGAAATAATACAGCAGTCCCATCCTGGATATCTCATCGCGTATGTTGCCCTTGCTTATCTCCCTGTACAGATCCTCCATTATGAATGATGGAATCTTCTGGTCTCTGATAAAATACTGGTGTGCACAATATCTGAGGAACGCCTTGACAACCATTCCTCTGCTTCTTCCCCTGTAATACACCTCGAATATATCATAGATGGACTCTATATATCCATCCGTGAACATCATCTGCGCCAGTATATTCTCAGACAGCATATCTATGTTTCTATAGTTAGAATTTACCGCTTTGAACAGGTTGGACATCTCCTCCAGCGATCCATTATAATTACTTATGAGGTACGACAATATCTTCTGTCCTGCATAACCCCTTCTATATATGTATACACATATAGATATGAGGAGCCTGCTCTCGTCATATCTCTTATCATCTATTCCAAATTCTGCTATCTTGATAAGTTCATCTATATCTACATCCACATATCCAAATCTGTACATTCCATCAAATGCATTCTCATACATATCAAGCACAATATAATACGTGTTTATCCTTGACGCATACGCAGGATCCACATAATCCAGATCTATCTTCGACAGATATCTTCCAAGTATATCCGCGTCAAAGTTCTCATGATAATATTCAACCATATGAGTCAGAGCTTCCTGTCTGACTCTATAACTCACCTCCGGACATAGCACGATATCCCTGGCAAGATTTATCTCCTTAGCATCCCTGTGGGTAAATATATCTATATCATTATAAAGGAATAACAGATATCTATAATCCCTTGGGCTATACTCCTGGCAGATGTCAAGATAGCTTCTCTCATCAACTATCCGTTCCATCCTGTACGGCACGGTGCTGACATATCTGCCTCCATTATCATCCAGAAGTGTGACGATGGCTGACGGTGATATTATCTCAACATACGCCTCGCCGTTCTCAACCGGAACTTTTACCTCACCGCCCAGTTCACTGTGAGACACCAGTATATAGGTTATGTTCTCATTGTCACACACAAACTTTCTCTTGAAGATTATGTTTATCAGCTTGGTTGCAAACTCTGGTTTCACAGTCTCTGGATCAAGGAATTCATCATATATGACGGTCAGATCATCGCTGACCCTGCCCTCAAGTATCATTTTCTCCATAAACCGCTCTATGACCGGTTCAAAATCCATAAACACGGATCTCTGGTTTTCCTTGTTCATTATGACATTCGCATATATATATCCAAGCTCCTCATCTGTGAGCACATTCTTATAACTGAAATATCTGAGTATAGCCTCAGGTATTTCTTCATAATGTTTTCTGTCCATGCTCCGTATAAAGCATTCATTCAAGCCCACATACTTCAGGTCCTTCTCGGACGCATCACGGTAATATCTGTGATACTGTGTATCATACATCTTATTTCTTATCAGAATACCGCATATGGCATCAAGTGTTGTCCTGTCATGACGTCTGTCATATATCTGTTCAAGCATTTTAAATGCGTGTCCATCAAACTCTCTCTGTCTTGAAGCCGTCTTGACAAACTCTACTATCACATCCTCAGATACAAATTCATTTCTCATGCCCCATCTGAGAGCCGCTATCTCAAGTGGTGCTATCTTCTTCATCATCAGAGGCTGCTTATTGAACATATCACATATTTCAAAATAAATTACAGGACTGTTGACGCCCTCATTGAACAGTTTCTGTATATCCTCATAGAGAACCCATTTGTCCTCAGTATAATTGACATCCACAAACAACAGGATCCAGAAGTAAAACAGCCTGTTCCCGCCTCCGGTCTCAAACTTCTCACGAACCATCCGGGCGGTTCTGTCTATGAGGAACTTCTCTCTCCGGAGAAGAGATTTCAGATAACTCAGATAACACTTCTCCATGTCGTCCATGCTGGTGAAGTTGGCATCTGCATCTATCCTCAGAAATTCCTGCTCAACAAATTCCGTGTGTCCCTCAAGTATCTGCATGTGGAGCAGTCCCAGTCTGTACATACCATATTCCGGTCTGTACTTAATAAGCGTATTCAGCGCATCCCTGGTCGCACTTATATACTGATTCAGTTCTATCTTATCTGTCCTGAATTCTATATATGCACGGATCAGTGCTTCCTCAGCTCTCTTTATTGTGAACCTGGTCTGTCTGCTCTTCGGTGTCATCTTGACAACCTCCGGTTTTCTTATGCTGACCCTGATCCTCATATTCTGGTATGTATTCCATATATATATGTATCCCGCAGATTCTCCGTCATGTATCTTGTTCGGATCTATCAGAAAACTGAGTTCAAAAGTGTTGCCGTCAAAGCTGTTCCATTTGAGTGTACTGGTCTCAGGTATAAGGAAATCGCAATCCGATGCTATCTTCGTGTCAGTATAACCCCATGTATTCTTGGTTATCGTTACCGATGCCCGGACAAGCTCCGAAGGCATCTCTACAAGCAGATCGTCCTGAGCCACTGATAACGTAAGCGATCTCTTCTTGTGCGTATAGACAAGGAATTCCTCCATGGCCTGACCTATGGAAAGTGACAATCCAAGCGTATCATACACTCTCTGAAGCTTCTCATCCCGTCCTATAAAAGTCCGCACGAAATCCTCACTGCCAAATATCCTGATCGCATCCTCCCAGTTTTCCTCCGCATATGAAGCAAACTGAAACAGATCTTCAAGTTTTCTGTCTTCTACCTGAATATATGGAGCCACTATAGATATGTGATATGGTACTAAAAATTCACCGCCATCAGTGATTATATTGATATGTCCTTTGAATGATTTGCCCTGTTCCAGACCTCTCGCATCAAAAGAATAATGCACCTTATTCTTCTTACCTACAAATGTATGGCTCTTGAAGTCAAATATATACCGGCTGTCGTACACCATCAGTTTAACTGGACAGGAATTAGATGAATTGACCGTAAACTCTCCTTCATACACGGTTCCCGCTTCGATATTCAATTCTATCTTACTGACTGATATGGCAACCTCAGGTCTGTCAACCTTGAATTCACCTCGTGCATACTGTTCTACTATTCCCTTCATTCCCTGGTCTCCTGTATATACCACACATCCGCGGTCTTATATTTTATAAATCGTTATATCTGTTTCTTCTTTTTGGCAATTTTCACTTATAGTGGTTGTATTTGCCGCTTCCAATCGTTATAATTGACAAAAAGACATATATTCAGATTATAACAAAATATTGTCGTTTTTTAAACAAAATATACAGAAAAATAACTTAAAACGACTGAAAAGGGGTTTTCACATGAAAAAAGGGGTAATAAATCTTAATACAGATAATCTCATTGGCCAGGTCGAGACAGTCCGTGCAGATCTCAACATGAATCCTCTCGGAATTCCTGAGTCTGTCACAAGAGCCATAACCGACAACATAAATCAACTGTCAGTGTATCCTGATCACACAACAAAAAAACTGAAGGAAGCCATATCTTCCTATTCCGGAGCACCGACAGACGACATTGTGGTGGGAAGCAGTTCCTATGAATTTGTAAAGATTCTGTGTGAATTCACATCACCTAAGAAGGCTGTCCTCATCACCCCTGGAGCTCAGAACTACGAAAGACTGTTGTCCATGAACGGTTGCGATATAACCTACTACAAAGCCTCCGAGGAAGATGATTTTAACGTTGATATTGCTGATTTTATATCAAAACTGTCCGAGGACATTGATATAATATTTATATCCAATCCCAACGGCACCACATCCCAGATAATAGATTCCGAATCCATGGAATTTATCGCCAAGATATGCGATGGCAACGGCATCACTCTGGTTGTAGATGAAGAATATATGGACTTTGTGGATGATATCACAGGTAATTCAGCCATCTCACTGACATCTGTCTATGAAAATGTTATCGTTCTCAGGAACACCACCAAATTCTTTGCGGTTCCAGGCCTAAGGCTTGCATATATGGTCACATCCAATCCTGTTCTCAAGAAAACTCTGGAGATCACAGGGCTTCCATTTGCCATAAGCAAACTTGCTGAGGCCGCCGGAACAGCCATGTTCAATGACGAGAAGTACATTGCAGATTCAAGAGAGCTTATCCGTACAGAACGGAGCCTCGTCTATTCGGCGCTGTCAACTCACAAGTCTATCAAACTATACAAGCCTTATGCCAACTTTATTCTGGTAAAACTGGAAAAAGGCGATATATCAGCAGGTGATGTTGTGGAGCACTGTCTCCCCAAAGGACTGTACATCAGAAGCTGTGCAGATATAAAGGGGCTTGACAACAAATATATAAGATTCTGCTTCATGAATCCAAAACAGGATGACCTGCTTGTAAATACTATACTCGAAATCGTATAAATCTTTTATAGAACATATATAACATCACATTAAAAAGGAGATCAAACAGCTATGGAAAACATTACAACCAAGATTACATCATCTTACAACAACGCACTGGATATCAAAGTTGTGGACGGTCATTTTGCCACTAACCATTCACACATCAACAAGTACATCGATATGACAACCATTAAGAGCAGAAGAAGAATGGCTCTGGCCGCTGCCAAATCCATGGCCACGGAATATGTGGCAACTACGATCGTTGATACCATAGTATGTATGGACGGAACTGAAGTCATCGGCGCTTATCTGGCAAATGCCCTCACCGAGAACGGAATAGTGTCCATGAACCAGCACCAGACTATATACATAATGACTCCTGAAGTTCATTCTTCAGGTCAGCTTATATTCCGCGACAATCTTCAGCCTATGATCAAGAACAAGAACGTCCTCCTTCTCCTTGCATCAGCAACGACTGGCAAAACCATAAAGCAGAGCATTGAATGCATTGAATACTACGGCGGAACCATCTCTGGAATATCCGCAATCTTCTCAGCTACAGACGAGGTTGCAGGCCACGAGGTGCACTCACTGTTCTCAAAGAAAGATCTCGATGACTATGCTTCATACGCTGTAGATCAGTGTCCTATGTGCAAGTCAGGTAAGAAGATCGAGGCTATTGTAAATAGTTATGGATACTCTATGCTGTAATTGACAGACTTGCCTTGCAACACACGTAATACCATTCATTCGTTGAAAGCCCTCATAGAGACTGATATACTTTGCCCCTTGCCCACATAAAAAACGGTTGCCCCGATAGTACATAGTTTTCTATTATTGAAAACTATATACCACCAGGGCAGCCGTTTATTTTATATTATTCTATTTACCAAGATAAAATTTCTTTGACCTTTTATGATATACGATCACTCCGGCCAGTGCACCGATCACCGCTGCCACGATAAACCATGCCCATGTCGGCACATCTTTGATATTGTAGCATCTGATGTTGATCCACATCTGGTTGATATCCTTGGTGGCATCCTCGTCGAAATACTCCATGACTGCACTTCTCTCTATGGCATCCTGTGACGGATACTGAGCCCCAAGCTGTCTGTCGACCTGTTCCGCAGGAGCTCTGAGCACGTAGTCAGGATCTGAGTTGTCCCCTGTGAAGAAATAGCCAAGTGGATAATCAACAACATCCTCCTCGTCATCCTCTGCACCATAAGTGTAATCCAGATAAGAATATACCGTATCGTCATCCCCACCTGCTATGACTGAGGTATAACCAATGTAATACATGTTGCGAACTGCATTGTCCGGTCTTGACACAAAGTTGATAAACGCCTCGGCCGCCTGCTTTCTGTCAGCGTCACCGTCTATTCCATTTTTCAGCATAACCCATCCGTCAAAGTACAGATTTGTGCACTCCTCAGGGACCGCAAAGTCAAGCTGCACGCCATCCTCCTCAGCCTGATCCATGGCATAAACTGCATCTCCTGACCACTGGTAATTCGCAACAACCTTCCCTGTTATCATGTCTGCCTTACCACTATCAGTCTCAAATGAATACACATTGTCCTTTATATCCTGAAGAAGATCCTGCGACTTTGCTATCGTCTCAGGACTGACATCGTTCATGATATCCTTGAGCTGCTCTGAGTAGTCCGCCTGAGCCCTGAATTCAGGGTCCATCAGCTTATCCCTCTGCAATGCTCCGACCGCAGCGAAGTAGGAATCTCTGACATTGTCTTTTATAGTGATCTGTTTTGCAAACTTAGAGTTGTTGAGGACTGTCCATGTTCCCGCCTCGTCAGCGGTCATCTTCTCCGGATTATACAGAATTCCCGTAATTCCAAACATGAAGCCAGCCGCATATTTGCTCCAGGTCTCTCCATTTATCTCATGCGTCTCAAATGTATCTCTGATATATGGTGAAACGCCATTTATATAATAATTCTTGTCGTTGCTCTCATCGAAAAAGCCGTCGGACAAAGGCTCAAGCTTGTTCTCAGACATAAGCTTCATGATCATGTACTCCGAAGGACATACAAGATCATACACATCACCGAGAGTCAGCATATTATAGAGATCCTCATTGGTACCGAAGCATGAGTACTGAACATCCACCTTCACACCATAATTCTCGTAATACCAGTTCTCGAAATCCTCCACCATAGAATTCTCGCCAAATATAGTTGTTCCATTGTCCAGTTCCATGGCTTCGTCTTCATCCCAGCCGCCCTCGTCAATGTACTCTTCCCAGCTGCACACCCTGAGAGTGACCTCTTTTTCAGTAGCAGATGCACCATCGCTCTTGACAGAAGCCGCATCTCCTGTATCCTCCGCTGCCATTACCGGCAGCATCTGTCCGGCAAGCAATGAAACAGCCATGACTGCTGCCGCCAGCTTTCTGGAAATCGAACGTCCAAAACATCTATGTCTCATAAGCGCTCCACCTCCTTCTTTCTTCCGGCCACATTCATAGCCACAACGATTATGACAACCAGTGCAAATATGACTGTTGAGAGCGCCCACAGGGCTGTCTTGATCTCAGTCTGTGAACCCTTTGTCGCATTTACAACATAGGTGCTTATGGTGTCAAATGTCGCAGGCTTGGTGTATGTCGCGATGAAGTAATCATCCAGTGACAGTGTAACAGCCAGCGCAAATCCCGAGATAATACCCGGAAGTATCTGAGGTATCACTACCTTTGTGAGTCCCTGGAAAGGTGTAGCTCCCAGATCCAACGCAGCCTCATACAGACTGCTGTCCATCTGCTTGAGCTTTGGCACTACTGACAGATATACGAAAGGTGCCGACAGAACCACATGGCCGATGACAAGTGGAACATAGCTGTCCTTGCTCATGCCAAATGCAACTATGAGCAGTATACATATAGAGAAACCTGTCACAACATCTGCATTTACAACAGGCACCTCATTCATGGCATTTATCGATGCTGAAGCCCATTTTTTTGAATAAAAAGCACCTATAGCACCGAGTGTTCCGAGTATGGTTGATATCAGTGCTGAACCTGCAGCCAGAAGAACAGTTCCAACGATCATTGACCTCAGCTCGTCCTTGGTGAACAACGTCACATAATTGTGAAGCGACCATCCGTGAATGCTTCCGATATTTGCCGATGTAGTAAAGCTGTACACAGCCAGTATCAGTATAGGCATATATATGAGAAGCAGCATAATGCATATAAATATAATCTTAGACCATTTCTTCATTATAACAACGCACCTCCTCTGCTTCCACCGTCGTCATCCGTGTACTTGTTTGTCACAAGTGTGAATACAAGTATTATCACAAGAAGGACGAGTGCTATCATGGAACCGCCGTTCCAGTTGTATGCTGAGAAGTAGCTTCCTATCAGACTACCCATGATATATGTGCTGTTGTAAAGCATGTCAAGCACAACATAGTTAGTCATAGATGGCAAAAATACCATAACTATTCCGCTGACGATTCCCGGAACGGTGAGCGGAAGTGTAATCTTGACAAATGTCTGGAAGCTATTTGCCCCAAGATCCACAGCGGCCTCCATAAGGCTGCCGTCAAGCTTCAATATGGTTGTGTATATAGGAAGTATCATAAATGGCAGGAAATCATATGTCATTCCTATAACCGAATTGAGAAACGGGTGGAATGCCAGATTGCCCTCTATAAGCGTGAGTACTTCCTTGAGTGCTGTGATCCTCAGTGTGAAGTTGATCCACATCGGGAGCACGAACATCATGACAATTACCGATTTCCTTTTCATCTCACTTCTCGCAAGTATATATGCGATCGGATATGCCAGCAGCAGACACACCAGAGTTGTCACTATGGCAAGCAAAAAGCTGTATGCCAGAGTACCTATGGTGTTCGGGCTGGTAAAGAATCCCGTCAGATTGTCAAATGTAAACCTGCCCTCGCCGTTGGTGAAGGCATAATAAATAATTACAAACAGTGGTGCAACTACAAAGCATATGAGAAATAATGCGTATGGGATGCCCAGCTGTTTTCTTGAAAAACGTAAGCCGTTCATATTCATCCCTCCATCTATTTCTTAAGTGAAAACTTCATCTTGTCCTCTGGAATTATCAGGCTGACTCTGTCATCCATGTTCCACAGGTACTCGTCATCCACGATAAAGTCCTCCTCATTGTCAGTTCTCACCACATAGCTGTAGTGGTCTCCCTTATATATAAGATTGATGATATGTCCGCAGAGTATACCAGCTTCCTCGTCATCACTCATGTCGATATCCTCTGGAAGTATAGATACTATTACCTTGATCTTCTCACGATCTATCGCCTCACCATTTGCATCCACCAGCACGCCATCCTTCATGGCTGAACCCGGAACAATCTCCGTGAGGTCGCATGATACCTTGCCGTCAAATACGCCAAGGGCATAATTTCTATTGACTGAGCTCTCAATCTTGTTGATTGCAGTCTCTGATATCATGATGTGGATTCCATCAGGCTCAACATTGAGACCAACCTTATCTCCAACCTTGGCGGACTTTGTGGTCTGTATAACTATCTCATTTCTTCCGGACTCAACGGTGATCTCATAATGAACGCCCTTAAATACTACGGATGTCACAACGCCCTTTATAGCACCCTGTTCAGGTGTAGTGATCATCACATCCTCCGGTCTTACTACGGCGTCCACCTTCGTTCCAATCTCCACGTCATCCAGACAGACAAATTCTGCACCACAGAATCTTACCTTTAACTTGCCCGTCATGATTCCGTTGAAGATGTTGCTCTCGCCTATGAAATCCGCAACAAATGCGTTCTTTGGCTCATTATATATATCTTCAGGAGTTCCTATCTGCTGTATCTCACCCTCGCTCATGACAACTATCTTGTCTGACATGGTGAGTGCTTCCTCCTGGTCATGTGTTACATAGATAAAAGTGATTCCCAGCCTGTCATGCATTCCCTTGAGTTCTATCTGCATCTCTTTTCTCATCTTGAGATCCAGCGCGCCAAGAGGCTCATCCAGAAGAAGTATCTCCGGCTCATTGACAAGAGCTCTGGCTATAGCTATTCTCTGCTGCTGTCCACCCGAAAGCGTGGCGACTTTTCTGTCCTCAAAGCCCTCAAGGTCAACCATCTCAAGGACCTTCTTGACCTTCTTCACAATCTCTGCCTTAGGAAGCTTCTTGAGCTTGAGGCCAAATGCTATGTTGTCAAAGATATTCAGATGTGGGAACAGCGCATACCTCTGAAAGACCGTGTTGATAGGTCTCTTATTTGGTGGAAGCTTGCTGATATCCTGTCCATTCAGTAATATCTCTCCTGAAGTAGGAATCTCGAATCCTGCTATCATTCTAAGTGTCGTGGTTTTTCCGCAGCCTGAAGGGCCTAAGAACGTGACGAACTCGCCTCTCTTCACTTCGAGATTAAAGCCGTCAACTGCTGTGAATCCATTGTCATAGGTCTTGACAATGTTTTTCAATTCAATGATATTGTTGGAATTATTGTTGTTTTTTTCCATTTATTTCCTCCTTAAGTATCGTGACATACTCCGTCACTTACTTACAGTGCCCCAACAAAGCGCATTTGTCATCTGCCATTCCAAATGGACGACAAGAGCGACCGCCCCGCCGTCAGCGGACAACAAATCCGCGCTCCATGTATCACTGCTGTATATCTCACCAGCCCGGGGAGCAAATAACGAAAAGCCTATCTGATAGCTCTCCTCGCATGAGCACAACTTTATCTTGCCCTCATACTGTCGGGGAATCAAAAACATGTTAAGAAAAAACCCCTTTATTATAACCGGGTGATGGCATGGATAACGGTTAGTAGCCCTATCCACCTGCCTCTCCATGTCGAGATACATTTTAAGGCATGGCATCCAGGGTAAAATAGCTAACAGACTTCCTATTTTTCCCGAAATCCATGAAGATCATCCTGCATTTTATGCAGAAAAATCGACCCTGTCTCCAAACATTCCGCACATTCGCGGCTGCATCCCTGCAATTTGAAACAAAGTCGATTTATTCTAACATATAATCATTGGTAATGATATATATTTTCATTTAATTCTTTAACAAAACAGGTCGTTACCTGTTATTTCATTCTGAACAATGCCGGAATGACTATTCTTTGTCAGTCCAGCTACAGACAAGAATGTAAGATGTACTGCTTTTTTGCATTTAGTCTCGTTTACAAAAGCATATATCTTGGTTCTGAGATTATCCTCATATGCTGCATCTATGGCATACTTTGTCATAGTATACTTTATTTCACATACATTGACTACTCCATCTTTTCTATCTATTATCAAGTCTATCTGAGCACCAGGGTTTGATGCCATACTTCTCCAGGCGTATTCATTTGTCTCAACACCAGCAATCCCCAATGTCTTCTTAATCTGATTTACGTGTATAAGACATACCATCTCAAATGCATTTCCAGCCCATGAATAATATCCTGGTGTATTTATATAACTCATCCAGCTATCATATTCTCTGTTCTGTATAAACTTATAGCAGAACATCATAAATGGATCTATAAGCTGAAAATATACTCCATTCTTTTCTTTCATATAATTTTTGTATTTTCTTATAAAGCCACACTGTTCAAGCTCATTCAGTGCTTTTGTAAGCGGAGCTCCATCCCCTATCTGTGATATTCTGGCAAGTTCTGTCCTCAGCATACCACCTTTTTTCGTCGATAGGGCAGTAAGTATCGCCGCATGACGTTCACACTTCTTAAATAAAGAGCCAAGAAGCCTGTCGTATTCATAGTACAACTGACCTGTCTGTTTAAACAAAAGTTCTTCAATATTCTGTGCCAGACTAAGTCTCCTATCAAAGCAATTCAAATAATATGGAATTCCTCCAAACACCATGTAGCTCTCAATCACCTGCTGTGAAGTTAACGACATCCCATTTTCTTCAAATAACTCCCTGCACTCCTCAAGTGTAAATGGCATAAGATGCATTTGCCTCGTGATTCTATTATAAAAACCACCTCTGTCCGATAATAAATTATCAATAATCCACGATGTCGCAGAACCGCAAACTATCAATAGCATATCTTTCTCAGCAGAAGCCCAGCTGTTCCAGAAATATTCAAGAGCGCTCTTAAAGTCTGATCTAGCCGTATCCATCCACGGAAGTTCATCAAGAAAAACTACCCTTTTCCCACTCGCAGGATCCCTTCTTACATCATCTCTCTGCAACAATTTTTTAAGTTTCACAAATGCATCATACCAATCTCTTGGTACTGTATTATTCTCACCCCCATATTCTAAAAGGCTTCCATCAAAAGCCCTAAGCTGTTCCCTTGTTTTGGCTTTGGATAAGCCGGTTGCATAAAACGAAAAACAATTGTTGAAGTATTCTTTTATCAGGTATGTCTTTCCTACACGCCGTCTGCCATATACTACCAAAAACTCCGCTTTGCCAGAATACAGACAATCATCTAATAATTTTATTTCCTTTTTTCTTCCAATCATGATATTACCTCATAATTCTCTAAAACGCCTTATAAAATATATGTTTTAGAGAATTATGATGCGTTTTTGTATTATAATTCTCTAAAATCTCTTTAATCATATCATTTTTGGGTTTTACATTCAAGAGGCAGTCACATTTTACTGAATCCATCAAATCCGAATCGCTATTCAGATATTAGCTAATAAATTCTATATCAGAAGTACCGCCAGCTGCACCAACGCTGACAGCCATATGAGAACCACCAGATATATCTTTGCCGCTTTTGTCATGTCGAACCTCCACACACATCCCTTTTACAACTTGTTATTATTATGTTCTACGAGAGGGATTTTATGCCTGAACAGGCACAAGTTTACGCAAAGATCATGCAAAAATCATCTGATAATCATTCTTTCCGTTTTCCCATATTTCCATGTATACACATATGTAAGCTTCATCTGCCCATGCTCTGACTGCCATTCAAGGTGTCCGTCTTTCATCCGAAAATCTATGCCCAGCTTGTCCGTGTCTATCTCTCCTAACTGATATGTTCCATTTTGACCGTCACGAGATACATCGCTGATATCAGTGACCTCATATCTCACCTTCTCAACATCCGCCTCCACCTGCGCTTTGGCCATGTAACCAGCTGCAGAAAACATAGCCAGATCAAAAATCACGGATACAAAGCCAGCCAAAAGTACAGTCATTATCTTCTTAAACAGATAGGTTCTTACCTTTCTGTCATCGACCGGTTCAAGCCTTCCTCTATATCTTCTATTGTCAGACTGTCTATAATATACAACTGCCCCAGCCACCCAGAATACAGCAACAATACACAGGCATATTCCAGGAATCGACACTCCGGAGATCCAGCGCCACCATTCTACATAATACTTTATGATCACCACCGCAAAACAGAGTGCACATGCAGCCGTGATACATGCTGATATCACGCTATCCCTGTCCCTTCCATCAACGATGCAGTAATCTTCTCGTTCTCTCGGCAGATTTTCCAGCACACAATTATATTTCCTTCTGTCATCCGGAACCTCATATCCGGCCTTGCCAAGTTCTCTCAGGTACAGCCATGCGTCCAGGCAGGCGAGCCACAAACCAGCCATAGGGCAAAATGTAATAACGCTGGTCACCATCATAACATCGCCAAATGTACTGACAATATCATCAAAAAACACACCACAGATCATTCCTGCAAGTGTAGGAACAGATACCACCACCGCGGTGGTCAGAATTATACGCATTACGCGCCTGTCATATTTTATCTTCATACGACTTCACCCCATTTTTGAACATCAAATAACTTATTATCTCCTACCCACACTACATCAATGCCAGCCCCACAAACATCTTAACTGCTGTCTCTATGATCTCATCCGGGAACTCGAATCCCGCCGTGTGGAGCTGGGCATGATCCTCACCATCACCTACGCCGAAGAATGCTCCCTTTGTCTCCTGCAGATAGTATCCGAAATCCTCCGACCATCTCATCGGCTCAGCAAGTTCTGTGACTACAATATCCTGTTTGGCAGCACATTTTCTAAGTTTATCCACATTTTCAGCATGATTCTCCGTTGCCGGAAACCGCTCTATCTCCTGTATATCAAGGGTGAATCCCCCATCGCCCGCAGTATTTTGTGCAATCCGCTTTATCTCGTCAACATACCCGGCAAATACCTTTTCTCTCTCAGCCCTCACCGTCATGCGCAGCGTTCCTTCTGATGCAGCCACACCGTAATTGGCACTTCCAATATCCATTCCAATGAGCGTCATCCTGACAAATCCCCTGCTGCGGTTGTACTCCTCCGTAAGCTTCTCTACCTCCAGCAACAGCCTGGCAAGCGCAGGCCCCGGATTCTTTCCCGCTTCAGGATATGCCGCATGGCTGGCTGTCCCTGTCATATGTATCTCAAGCCCCGTTGATGCGCATGCAAATGTTCCATCTATCGTCAGCACATGATTTCTCGGATATCCCGGTATGTTATGAAGTCCATAAATCTCACCTATATTCTTCTCAATTATAAGATCTCTGCACAGCCTTGCCCCGGCACCGATCTCCTCGCCGGGCTGGAAAATGAAATAGACGTCCCTGTGTGTATTTCCGCATTTCTCCATAGCACGGGACAGCCAGACCGCAGTCCCACACAATATGCTGCTGTGTCCATCATGCCCGCAGTAATGTCCCGGCTTTCCATCCTGCCCACACACTGCATCCATATCTGCCCTGAACGCAATCGGCGGTCTTTTTTCATCCCCTATTCTGTCATCAGAAGATTTCAGCACCGCATAAAACCAAGCGCCTCTATCCACGATCTCAAGGTCAGTATTCTCCCTGAGAAATGACATGAGCACCGCCTTAGTCTGCATCTCATGCATCGAAGCCTCAGGAATGCTGTGAAGCCTGCGCCTAAGGTCATATATTTTTGTCATCAGCTCTTTGTCAATTTTCATAATGCCTCCGTGCTCCTTCTCATCTATCACAATCCAAGACACATCCTTATAATACCGAGTATCAACATATGCACCGGATAGAACAGGTAATTCACCAGCTTATTCTGTCTGCCGCGCTTGCCATTGTATGTCAAGGTCAGTCCAAATCCCAACAGTGCCCATGGTTCCTTGAACATCGACAGGTAGCAGAACGGTATTGCAATTACAGGCTTTTCATGGAATATATACAGGAAATATCCTATAAGTATGGCATGGTAGTCATAATCAACCGCAAGATTCATCGATATAAAGCACACTATGGCAACTATCGGTATCGTTGCAATAAACCATACCGCCTTTGGAAGCTTCTCCATTTTTTTCCTCAGCACATCAATGATCCATATCATTGCCAGCACCATCGCCAATGTAAACATAATATTATTTGCATTCCATTCAAAGAATACGCCACTGGAGAACATGTCATAAGGGATCTCAGATATCACACCAAATATAAGCAGCATTCCAAGATACTTCCACTTGCTTCTCGTATGAAAATATCCTTCCACCAACATATATATGAATATCGGGAAAGCTATCCGCCCCAGAACGTCAAATACATCACTTACAGCCGATATTATTCCACCGTCCAGATACGGATACAGCAATGTCTTATTCGTATGATCTATGAGCATTGAAATAAACGCTATATACTTAAGCTGTGCTCCGGAAAGCAGGCGTATACCGGTTCTTCTTTTATCTATATTTGTTTCTACATTTTTTTCTTCCATATCATCGAATTCCTCCTGTGTAAATCAGTCTTTAACAGGAAACTGATGTTTCCCTTCACTGCATGACTCTTACATAATACCATATTGAATAATGTTGGCATAGCATTGGATTTTTACCTTTTTTTAATATTTCAGCCTGCAAATAAACAAAAAGATACAAAGTTTTCAGGCTTTGTATCTTTTCGAGTTTATTTTACAAAAAGCAATAATTTTAGTATTGAGGTTATCTTTAATAACGTCAGGCATGCTCAAACTGGTGCTCTTTGTAGTGATGAGCCTCCTCCAGCATCATGTCCTTGACTTTCATAAGTCTGACCTGAGTGCTTCGCTCATTCTCATCAAGCTTCATACTTATATACTTTATGCCCTCCCTGGTCTCCGGGATGATGACATGCTCAAGAGCATTTACACGCCTTCGGGTCTTCTCTATCTCCGCTGCGAGCATCTGGCAGGACTTCTCAATCTCCGCCAATCTCAGCATATCAGGAAGTATATCCGAGAGGGACTTCACTGCATCGTCCAGTTCTCCGGATGTAAATGCAAATCCATATGAATATATGTCATTTGAATTTGCGCTTTTCGTCTTATAGTCGTACACCGGAATGTCAACACTCATTACATTCCTGTCGCCAAGGGCGATCCGCACCTCCTGCTTCGGAGCCATGAGCGCCGTACTTAATGTCTGCTCATTCATGCCCGCCTTCGCTATTACAAAGTTGGTGTTGGCAGCCTTTATGCCAGCCTCAACCTTCTTTCTCAGTTCCATATTCTCTCTTGCCATGTCAAGGAACTGCCTCATCAGCTCATCTCTTTTATCTTTCAGGAGCTTATGGCCTCTGGACGCCGTAACCAGCTTCTTCTTAAGCCTTGTCAGCTCCATTCTGGTTGGATTAACCACAACATTAGCCATCTGTCTTCTCCTTTCTTCCAAATATATTTTCAAGCTACTTGACATGTATTACAAAGACAACGTGTATATGGCAATTTTGCACGAATGCTTTAAATATATAGCAATCCACTGCATTACCATGAGCAGGACATTTGAGCCCGCCGGTACTCAGCGAGCATGCGAGCGCTAGTACCGCTGCAGGGTGAAACGAGCGAAAGCGCTCCTGCTCAGGTATGCAGTCGAATGCTATATTCCACAATCTTCCCGCAAAATTGCCTACCCACTACTTTCCGTAATACATGTCAAGCCACTTGTCGTCGATACGTTTCAGCTCGGCTCTAGGAAGAATGGAGAGAAGCTTCCAGCCTATGGCAAGTGTCTCCTCTATACTTCTGTCGGTGCCATACCCCTGGGATACATACTCCTTCTCAAATGCCTCTGCAAACTTTGCATATATGATATCTATATCCGAAAGTGCCGACTCACCCAGGATCGTCATGAGCTCCTTGGCATCCTTTCCTCTTGAATAAGCTGCAAATAACTGGTTCATGGTGCTGGCGTGATCACCTCTGGTCTTGCCCTCACCAGTTCCCTTATCCTTAAGTCTGGACAGTGATGGAAGTACATCGATAGGCGGTGTGATTCCCTTTCTGTACAGCTCTCTTGAGAGAATGATCTGTCCCTCTGTGATATATCCCGTAAGGTCTGGTATAGGATGAGTCTTGTCATCCTCAGGCATGGTCAGGATCGGTATCATGGTGATACTTCCATTCTTGCCCTTCTGTCTTCCGGCTCTCTCATACAGAGTTGCCAGGTCAGTGTACATGTATCCAGGATAACCACGGCGTCCCGGAACCTCTTTTCTTGCGGCTGATACCTCACGAAGTGCATCCGCATAGTTCGTGATATCCGTGAGGATTACCAGAACGTGCATGTTCTTCTCAAATGCAAGATACTCAGCAGCGGTAAGTGCCATTCTAGGTGTGGCGATACGCTCAACCGCAGGATCATTTGCCAGGTTGATGAAGAGGACTGTTCTGTCTATGGCACCAGTCTCCTTGAAGCTCTCTGTGAAGAAGTTTGCCTCCTCAAATGTGATACCCATGGCTGCAAATACAACGGCAAATGGCTCATCTGTTCCGCGCACCTTCGCCTGTCTTGCTATCTGGGCTGCAAGCTGGCTGTGCGGAAGTCCTGAAGCTGAGAATATCGGCAGCTTCTGTCCTCTTACCAGTGTGTTCAGTCCGTCTATGGCTGATATACCTGTCTGGATGAACTCAGACGGATAGTTCCTGGCAGCCGGATTCATCGGCAGACCGTTGATATCTCTTCTCTCATCAGGGAGGATTTCAGGGCCGCCATCTATAGGTCTTCCAAGTCCGTCAAATACACGGCCAAGCATGTCTTCTGATACGCCAAGCTCCATACTTCTTCCAAGGAATCTTACCTTACTGTTTGAAAGGTTGATACCTGTCGAGTTCTCAAAGAGCTGTACCAGGGCATCCTCTCCGTTTATCTCAAGGACCTTGCATCGTCTGATCTCGCCGTCCGCCAGCTCTATCTCACCCAGCTCGTCATAAGCTACATTCTCAACTCCGTGCACCAGCATCAGAGGACCCGCAACTTCCTGTATAGTTCTGTATTCCTTTGGCATAGTCTTAGTCCTCCTTCTCTATAGCTTCCTGAAGCTCTTTGTCAAGCTCCCTGGATATCTTCTCGTACTCTTCATCCACATTCTCAGGAAGCACATATTTGAATCGTCCGATCTTCTCTCTGATCGGCATGTTCAGAATATTTCTTATGCTTGCTCCACCGGCAAGGGCCTGCGCTGACTCCTCGTAGAACGCCATGATGAGCTCCATCATCAGAAACTGCTTGTGAAGCGGTGTGTATGTGTCCACATCATGGAATGAGTTCTGGTGGAGGAAATCCTCTCTGATGGATCTCGCCGCCTCCATCTTCAGCCGGTCTCCCGCTGAAAGGGCATCCATACCTACCATCTTAACGATCTCATCAAGCTCAGCCTCCTCCTGAAGCAGGGTCATCATCTTCTGTCTGTCGGCCATGAACTTTTCATTTACATTTTCCTCGAACCATTTGCCCATATTGTCCACATACAGAGAGTATGAGGTCAGCCAGTTGATGGCAGGGAAATGTCTCTTGTACGCAAGTGATGAATCCAGTCCCCAGAATACCTTGACGATTCGAAGTGTAGCCTGTGAAACCGGCTCGGAGATATCTCCACCTGGAGGAGAAACCGCACCGATAACCGACAGTGCGCCGGTTCTGCCCTCACTGCCAAGGGTCTTGACCATTCCGGCTCTCTCGTAGAACTGCGCAAGTCTTGAACCGAGGTAAGCAGGGTAACCCTCCTCACCAGGCATCTCCTGCAGACGTCCTGACATCTCTCTGAGCGCCTCAGCCCAACGCGATGTGGAATCCGCCATGAGTGCCACCGAGTAACCCATATCACGGAAATACTCAGCTATAGTTATACCTGTATATATAGATGCCTCTCTGGCCGCAACCGGCATATCCGATGTGTTGGCTATGAGGACTGTTCTCTGCATGAGTGAATGTCCGGTCTTCGGATCCTTCAGTTCTGGGAACTCATTCAGAACATCCGTCATCTCATTTCCACGCTCTCCGCATCCGATGTAGACAACGATATCCGCCTCAGCCCACTTTGCAAGCTGGTGCTGGATGACTGTCTTGCCGCTTCCGAAAGGTCCGGGAACCGCAGCCACTCCTCCCTTTGCGATAGGGAAGAATGTATCTACAACTCTCTGTCCTGTGATAAGAGGCATAACCGGTGGTATCTTTTCCTGATATGGACGGCCCTTACGAACCGGCCACTTCTGCATGAGTGTCAGCTCCCTGTCACCCTTGTCTGTCTCAACCACACACACAGTCTCCTCAACTGTAAAGTCTCCTGACTTTATCTCTTTGATTGTTCCTGTCACGCCATAAGGCACCATGATCTTCTGTGTGACGACCACCGTCTCCTGAACTGTTCCTATCACATCGCCTGCCGACACCTTATCGCCAACCTTTGCCGCCGGAACAAATGTCCACTTAATATCTCTCTTCAGCGATGGTACTTCAACTCCACGCTTCAGGTTATTGCCACATATCTTCATGATGTCATCCAGCGGTCTCTGGATTCCATCGTATATACTGCTTATAAGTCCCGGTCCCAGCTCAACTGACAGAGGCATTCCCGTTGACTCAACCGGTGCTCCCGGTGCAAGTCCCGATGTCTCCTCATATACCTGAACTGACGCCTGATCTCCATGCATCTCTATGATCTCGCCGATAAGTCTGCTCTCACTTACACGCACAACGTCGTACATATTTGCATCACGCATGCCCTCAGCGATGACCAGTGGTCCGGCGACCTTCTTAATCTTTCCTGTAGCCACTTAACAGCTCACGCTCCCTTCTATACTCACTCGCTCCATAGATAATTGCGAATCCTCTTTCCGATATGATTGAGGCAGTTTAGTATATCAATCAGTGGTCGCTTCCGCTTAACTCAGCCTGCAGCGGTACCAGGATGCCGCTGACGCGCCATCTAAGGACCGGCGGCTTCGTATTCCCCTGATTTGATAATACTAAACGCCTCTATCAAAATCGAATTATACCGATTTCGCAATTACCTATATCCGCTCGTTTCACCATTATTTTCTAATCATTCTTCATTAAATAATATGTCCGAGCCTACGGCCTGCTCAACGGATTTCTTTACTCCCGCTATTCCGGCCCCTGTATTGCCGGATATCCCCGGTATGAGAATAATCGCAGGCTTCATAACCTCTCTGTATCTGTCTATCTCTTTATTGAGATCCGAAGCAAGTGCCTCGGTCATATATATGACTGCATAATTGTCCTCCGCCAGCCTTTTCAGCAACGTAGCCCCATAATCCGGATTATCTACAGGGAATGTATCCAGGCCCAGAGTTGCAAATCCGTATATACTGTCATAATCACCCATAACAGCTATCTTATACATACATCTCCCTTACCCTTTCCCTGATAGCCTCCTCCGGAAGCTGGTTCAGCTTGCATGTCAATATGATCCTGACTGTCTTTATCTCGTTGAGTCTCGCCAGAATGTACGCCACTATCGGTCCCACCGTAAATGGGTTGTACTTCTGAGGTCTTATCGTCTCTATAATACGGTTGTCACACCATCTCTCAAATGCCGATGCCGACTCTGAAAGTGCCTCTGCCCCACCGGCGTATGCTGTGTCCGCGAGGTATCTCTCTATCTCCTCCATGCCAGCCACAGCAGCCGTCGCCAGTCTGTCAATATCCAGCGAGTTGCACTCCGCCATGGCTCTCTTCATGAAATCCTTGTTTTTGCCTGTCTTCATGGATCTCACCGCTATCTTGATATCTGCAACTGCCACCGTTGTCTCTGCATAATCCCTGAGCAGGCTGTCATCTGCCTTCTTCGCAGCCTGCATGATCGCCAGCAGTGTGCCTCTGTCTATCACAGCATCGCACATCTGACCATCTCCGGCCTGCGCCATACAGTCCCAGGCCTCCCTCGCACAGTCTCTCATGTGCTCCGGAAGTCTGTCCCACGCCTTGTCCCTGACGATGGACAGCATCTTCTGACCATCTATCTCGGCATTGTCGAAGAACACATGGGCAGGAGTCTCCCCGGCAACCACAGTCTTGATCGCCGCCTTGAGGTTGTGATACAGATCTGGAAGTCTTATGACATCGAACACGGACATATCCTCCACCATCTCAGCCACAGCAGCCCACGTCTTGTCAGTCTCCGCCCTTAATATGTCTTTTTCATCCATACTGGCATTATCGCTATCGCCCCAGCCCTTCTCTATGATGAACCGGACCGCCTTCTTGTAGGAATCTGTGGCCACGAGCTGTTCTATGACCGCCTGACTCATAAGCGTCATCTCAAGTGCCCTGATCCTGGCAACTGCATATATATATTTGTCTGCCATCCGCCTACCTCCAGCTATCTGTTATCAACAAATAATAATTCATTTACCTTGTCTGCCAAATGTTCTCTGTTCGCGTCCAGCATTGCCCTGAATGAACAGTTTTCCTCGATTCCTCCGTAGATCAGGATAAATCCTCCATCTATATCACAGTTCTCATCGGACACCTTAAGGCTTCCTCCATGAGCTGCAGCTATCTGCTCTATCTGCTTCTCAGTCTGTGGTGTAAGTCGTTTTCTGTCTTTCACAGAGAAACATATCTCTCCGCTTTTCGGCTGTACCGACTTCTCTAAACATTTGACGATCACCTGGAAATACTCCTCATCCGGGAGCGCCACCATTGCGTCATATGCCTTATCCAGCATATTACCAATTATGGACTGCTTTGCCGCAAGTATCGCCTGTCTCTTCTTGAGTTCTGATGAGGACTTTGCCCTGAATGATCCGGACTTTTCTGCCTGAGCAACCTTCTCACTGGTCTCCTCATTCATCTTATCCACAGTCTTTTTGGCATTTGCAATGATGGAATCCGCATTTCTGGCAGCCTGAGCTTTGATCTCTTCAGCTTCCTTCTGTGCTTCCTGAAGGATCTGTTCTACGATTGTTTCCAATCCCGTCATAAAGTACATCCTCCTTACAAAAAGTTATAATTTGATTCCATTTACTGCAAGAATTGATACCAGAAGTGCAAGAATCGCATATGTCTCAACCATGGCTGGGAAAAGCATTGCCTTACCAAACTGATCAGGCTTCTTTACAACTATTCCAACTGCTGCAACTGCTGTCTTGCCCTGGTGCATTGCTGATACAAGACCAACAACTGCTATTGGAAGACATGCTGCAAGCATCATAAGTCCCTGTGCTACTGTGAGCTCCTTCGGTGTTCCTGAAAGGATTCCTATGTTGGACAGTGCTATGAATCCAACAAGAAGCCCGTAGATACCCTGTGTACCCGGAAGAAGCTGGATGATAAGAACCTTTGCGAATTTGCTTGGATCCTCACTTACTACACCTGCTGCCGCCTGACCGGCAACTCCTACTCCGTATGCAGATCCCATACCTGCAAGAATTACTGCCAGCGCAGCTCCCACTAATGCCAAAACCGTTCCCATTGTCATAATATTTTCTCCTCCTAAAATTGATTTACGGACGGCAATGTGAGTGATTGACGAACGTTGTTTTTGATCTGATATACTGATTCGGAACGCTCGCGCTCAACTCACCCTGCAACGGTACTAAGGTGCTGCTTACGCACCACCTAAGGACCGGCGGGTTCGTATGTCCTTCATCAGTATATTCAGACAAAAGCAACTGTACATGACACTTTCACATTGCCTGTCTTTGATATTTTTTGACTTTAAATGATATTCTTTTATGTTTCGGATGAGAAAATTTATGATGTGTCTTTCCTATTATTTAACTTTCAACTTCTTCATCATTATTTTCTCATATGCAGGGACTTTACTTCCTTAGTCTCTGAAACATATACCTTGAATATCTTATTCCTACCTTTATTTCTTATTTCTGTGCTTCTGTACCACTTACTATATCAACGTACTTCGTATTCTCCCTGAACGGCTTGAATGGATTGCCACCGCCCTCGTAGAATTTGCCGAAGAACTCTACATACTGGAGACGGCATGTGTGCACGTATGCTCCCAGCATGTTGATCGCAAGGTTGAACAGATGTCCTACTATAAATACGATGATGAACACTATGGCTCCGAATATTCCATCGCCAGCCATGCTTCCCATCTGGTTTATTACCTGTGCTATAACTCCTGTCGCAAGTCCCAGAGCAAGAAGCCTTGAGTACGACAGCAGATCTGACAGCCAGCCTGTCAGGTTGTATATGTCATACAGTCCAAGTGCCAGTCTGAGCACCGGATTCTTGTGGTCTCTTCCCGACATGAGCACGATGACCGCAGCTCCCGCAATCGCCAGTCCGTAGCTTGTATTCTTAAGCCAGCCAGGGAAATTGAACTGCATCTGTGCTATGGATGCAAACAGCTCCGTCGGCATGAGCATCAGCACAAGTCCTGTGATGAGCATGAACCACGACAGCACGTCGCATATGAATGATTTCACATCTCCCTTCTTCAGACACATATATCCCTTGAGTGCCAGTCCGCCAAACAAATGTATAAGTCCGAACAGCAAAGAGAATAGCAAAAGCTTCATCGGGTCATCCAGAGGTGCAAACCATACCGGCTTGAACGTCACCTCGTGGTGGAAAAACGTCCTCGATACCACCGTTATCAGGTCTCCGAAGAAACCGCCAAATAATATTCCCCATATCAGTGTGGATATACCACAGTACATAAACAGACGCAAAGACTTTTGAAGTCCGATCTCCATCTTCGGGAATTTCCTGATCAAAATAAAACATGCCAGGAATATGATGAGTCCATACGCCGCATCGGACAACATGAGTCCGAACAGGAATATATAGAATATCGCCATCGGTGTGGTTGGATCCATCTCACCTTTTCCCGGAAGTCCAAATGACTCCAGCACACCCTCCGCCGATGCGAACATCTTCGGATTCTGAAGCTGTATAGGTGCCGCTTCATCCTCAGGAACATCATATACATCAGCCATCAGGCTGAAATTCTCATTGAGTACAGCCACTACCCTGTCTGCATCTCTCTCCAGCACATATCCCGATATGACAAATGTGCTCTTTGACTGGAGAAGATTTCCAAGAACTTGATATTTATCCGCCCTTATGCGGTAATAATCAGCCAGAAGCCTAAGCTTATCTCTGTCCTCTGCCATGGATACGAGTTCATCCTTCTTGTCCTCTATCCATTCCTCAAACTCTCTTATGTCCTCCCTGTACTTCTCCGTTTTCTGTTCAGGTGTTCTTTTGGAGAAATATGAGATTCTTGTAAAACCATGGGATCTCAGTATCTCCTCCACCCTCTGTGATACAGATTTAAGGGCTATAGCCACCATACAAGTCTGGTCCTTGTCAGATCCTACAACAGCGACTGTGTATCCCACCATCTCCGGTTCCGCAGAGCTTATATATCCCTGTATATCCGTCTCCGTGAGCCCCGGTGGCATGGTTCCGATCATCACATCCGTTTTCTCAGTCCCCGTGGTATTGATCGGTATGTCCATATTCAGCCACGGCGCCAGCCCGTCTATGGCAACCTGACATTTGACTATACCTGCCTCGCATCCGGATATGTCCTTGCTGATCTCCTGGATCTTTTTAACCTTATGGTTATAATCCCGTCTACCAGCTACGATCTCCTGTATATCTTCCTCTGACGCCTCCTGCCTGCCTTCAAGACTGGCAAATAAGGACTTCTCCTCTGGAACATATCTGTCAAGTATCTGTAACGCCTCTTCTGTATTCTGTACTCTCTTCTCGTACTTTGCTCTCTGGCTTGTGGTACTCATCTTCCTGAAGTCATCCGTCTCCGTGGTCTCACTTTCTATCTCAACCATTCCCAGAGACTGCAGCTTCTCAAGAATTGCTTTTCTGTCCCTTTTCATGGCACAGATCTCAATCTTCTTCATAGGAAGTACCGCCATACATTTACCCCCTTTCCTTCTGAAGCCTCAGGACATATCATCCTACCAGCTCTGATATAATCATAGTCGTAACCTCTTCTTCCATTGCTGCCGCCCGTTCCCTGAGATGTCCAATCTCTGCGGTGGCTATATCCATAGCCTTCACCGTAAGCTTCTCTTCCTCAGATCTTCGTGCGCCTTCGGCACTTTTCATGCTTTCTTTTGAAGCTGTCACTGTTGCTGCAATCATATCCGCAGCTTCCTTCTTTGCAGCAGCTACTGTATAATCAGCCTCCTCTTTCGCCTTACGAATTATCTCGTCAGCCTCAGACTCTACATCCGTTATCTTATTCATAGTCTCCTGCAGCATATTTTCCCTCCCTTTCCAAATATGTGTTGAGCAGACTCGCTAACCCAAATTCCATAAATACTTTATCAAAGCAACACTTTAGATTATTATGTCAAAACTCAAGTAATATTATTTTATAATGATATTGCTATATTGTAAATAAACATTTTGTAAATTTTGTACAAACCCCTTGATATTTTATTATAGTTAATGTACAATATGACTATGTTGATAATACTTATGTTTATCCATTAATCATTTTTCTTCCTTTTAACGCGGTTATATGTCGAACAGATGATGCAGTTTGACGAAAACCGCATAAAAAAGATCCCATGACAGTCTTGACCATACTGTCATGGGATTCTTTTTTGAGTATGAACGGGTCCCCCTTACGGCATAACTTACGTTCTGCGTGCACTCCGTGCACATCACAAGGAATCCCCCCACCTTAGGGCGGGTCCCCCCTTACGGCATAACTTACGTTCTGCGTGCACTCCGTGCACATCACAAGGAATCCCCCCACCTTAGGGCGGGTCCCCCCTTATGATATTACTCTATCATTCCGATTCTTCTTACGTGGCGCTCATCATTTGAGAATGGTGTGTCGAGGAATATGTCGACTATCTTCAGTGCAAGTCCAGGTCCTATGACTCTGGCACCCATAGCCAGCATATTTGCATCGTTGTGCTCTCTTGTCGCCTGGGCTGAGAAACAGTCGTGGCAGAGTGCAGCTCTGATTCCTTTTATCTTATTTGCTGAAATCGATATTCCGATTCCTGTTCCACAGATGATGATTCCTTTATCACACTCACCTGAGGCTACTGCCTTTGCTGCTGCCTGTCCATATACCGGGTAGTCAACTGACTCTGTGCTGTAACAGCCAAAGTTCTTGTACTCAAGACCTCTCTCCTCAAGATGCTTTATAACCTCCTGCATAAGCTCATATCCACCGTGGTCACATCCAAGTGCTATCATGTTCTGATCCTCCTGATAATTTAATATTTTATAAACTTCCTTACGAAAATACTCAGCATTTGATTATCCTGTGTCCTGCAGCCTTGATGAGACGGTTCATGATGGCATAACCCATGTCTCCCTCCTCAAATGACTCGCTGTATATATACTGTGCGCCTATGTCATCACAGGTTCTGAGCAGACTGTACAGTCCGGCAGACACAGTTATCTCGTTCTTCTTGCTTCCGGCATCGTATACGTTCTCACATACTCCGTCATCGTAAAGGCTGACATTGTCTGTGTCACACAGTATTGCAGTCTTGTATCCCTGTGTCCTTTTCTCCGCAACAAGACTTCTTATCTTCTCAGCCGCAGCCAATCTTTCGCCCTCAACGATGCTGAGTTCTCCCTTCGGAGCATAGTGCGTATACTTCATGCCCGGAGCCTTAGGTCTCAGAGCATTGTTCATACCTGTTATCGCTGGATCTATAGTCACATCGCCAACGATATCCCTTATCATCTCCGGTGTGATATATCCAGGTCTGAGTATAGTAGGTCTGTCTCCGGTCATGTCCACTATCGTCGACTCTATACCGATTCCGACTGCCCCACCATCGATGATCATATCTATCCTGCCTTCCATATCCTGCTGCACGTGCTGTGCTGTGGTAGGGGATGGTCTTCCAGACAGATTTGCACTTGGTGCCGCAATGTACACACCCGAATCCTTTATAAGTCTCATGGCAACCGGATGCGATGGCATCCTGATTGCCACCGTGTCAAGTCCGCCAGTGGTTGTGTGCGGAACGACCTCTTTTTTGTTGAGTATGATGGTGAGCGGTCCCGGCCAGAATGCCTCCATAAGCTTCTTCGTGTCATCGCTCACTGTCTCTGCCAGCTCATACACGCTGGATGTCTCTGCTATGTGAACTATGAGCGGATTGTCCGATGGACGGCCTTTTGCCGCATATATCCTGTGGGACGCGTCCGGATTCAGAGCGTCTCCTCCCAGGCCATACACAGTCTCAGTAGGAAATGCCACGAGACCTCCCCTCTTCAGTATCTCCGCAGCCTGCTCATACATGCGGTCGTCATCCACGCCCGCTTTTGCAATTATAGTGTTCATCACTTTACCTTCTTCTATAATAACTTGTTGTCGCTTCTATCTTTTATTGCATATACGCCCATATTTTAGCCCAGCGCCGCATATGTGTCAAATGTTTAGGAATCATTTGATCTGCTGATTCATATAAATTAGTAAATATTAGCATTTTCAGGTGTTTTAAATGAATATAAATCTACAGCACGCCCTTCTGACCATCCTCATTGTACTAGTAGTCACCATACCACCAGTCATATGCTATATGCGTTTTGTTCACCACTCTGAGTCCTCCGGCTGTCATAATTCCAGTCAGCCAGCCCTGCCCAATGGCACTGATACATCAAGTGAAAAAAGCAATGAAATTCCTGTCCAGCCATCAAAGGATTTTACTATTCTTATAGATCCTGGTCACGGTGGCTATGATCCCGGCAAAGTCAGTCCTGACGGCATAAAAGAAAAAGATATAAATCTCTCTATATCTGAAAAATTGTTCAAATTGCTGTGCTCCCAAGGTTACTCCGCCAGGCTGACACGAAGTTCAGATGCTTCTCTCGACTCCCCCGAATCCAGCAGCAAAAAAAATTCAGATCTGAGAAACAGAACAGATATGGCGTCCGATATAAATGCTGACCTGTACATCAGCATCCATCAGAACAGTTATTCTGCAGAATATATTCACGGAGCGCAGGTCTTCTATTATTCAACATCAACCGAAGGCAAAGAACTTGCAGAATGCATACAGGAACACCTGATATCCGAGGTTGACCCCAAAAACACCCGATCTGCAAAGGGAAACTCCGACTATATGGTTCTCACTGAAAGTCCGTGCACGTCAGTTATAGTTGAATGTGGTTTTCTTAGTAACACCGCAGAATGTTCCAAATTGTGTACTGACAGTTATCAGAAACAGCTGGCCACCGCAATATGTAATGCCATAAATGACTGGGTCAGCACCCATAAATAGCCGGTTTATTATAAGAAAAAAGGCTTCGCCGTGACAGCCGGCGAAGCCCAGGTTTTGCTTATATTATGTGTAATTCTGTGCGTTATTTTTTGTCTAAGTTTCTACTGAAATATATAGAGTTATATCAGCATGTCTATCCTGTTCTTATAGGCGTCACCTCCCTGTGATATATTTTCCCGCCAGCAGCAATGTAATGTTGATGTGATGTATTATTTATTACGCTTTGTTATGTTTGTCTGGAAGTTCTTCTGCTCTTGGGAATATGTGGACCTTGATATATATTCGTTATCTCTGGGAATTGTATCTGAAACGATAAGGATCAGACAGAATCTTTAGAAAAATATAGAATGTGTCCTTAGATCCGGACACCTCGACTTATTGCCAAGTCAATCTCCCGCCCACAATCACACAATACCTCAATCCATCGTAATTTCCAACCCCATTTGCGTATATTTAATGAAATATTCATAAAAGTTTACATAGTGTATATATAGATATATATTCCCATTAAGTCACAACTATTTGAGACTCTTATTTTGATTTATTAATGTTAAAATTCCAATAATTTCTGTATATATCCTATTTACTTGCTTGACAAATGTGGTAAACTATAATACACATTTTAATTAAACAACTTATAAAAGGGGGTCGATTCTCTTGAAGATTGAACGTTTAAGTGAAAATCAGATAAGATGTACACTCAACAAGGCTGATCTTACTGAAAAGCAGCTCAAGATATCAGAACTTGCATACGGGACACAGAAAGCAAAAGAGCTTTTCAGGGACATGATGCAGCAGGCATCAGTAGAGTTAGGCTTTGAGGCTGATGACACTCCACTTATGATCGAAGCAATACCGGTTTCACCTGATTGTCTGATCCTCATCGTAACCAAGGTGGAGGATCCCGAGGAACTTGACACTCGTTTCTCTCGTTTCTCCCGTGTAAATGAATATGACATTGATGATGAAGATGTGGACGATGATGATATAGATGATGCCCCGGATGATTATGATGACAACGAGAGCAATGATAACAATGGTCCTGTTGCTCGTCTGGAGATTTCCGGATCTGGAGAGGTTCCACAGAGTGTGAAGGACGCTCTGGAAGGACTTTTCAGCACTATATCCGGTCTGGCTGGTTCCGCCGGAGACTTTGTGTCACATGCATCCGGCTCCGATAGCCCAGGCACCACTGCAGATAAAGAATATACAGCCGGCTCTGTCAATGAGCAGGGACAGAATAAGATGTCATCCCTTTATATATTTGATTCTCTGGCAACACTGATCACCGCCTCAAAACAGGTAGCCTCGTTCTACTTTAGTGAAAACAGTTTATTCAAGAATCCATCGGATAACAGATACTATCTTATACTGACCAACAGCAACAATACGACACAAGAGTTTGTCCGGGCATGCAATATACTGTCAGAATACGGTGATAACAAGAAGATGACTTACGCTATGCCTGCTCACTTTAGAGAGCATTTTACTGTGATCATGAATGATGATGCTCTTCAGACTTTGTCTGCACTGTGATCATGATCACCATAACTACAAAAGGCGTGTGGAAAATCCACACGCCTTTTGTAATATAATTATATATCAATGTCATCGTTTTCTATTACCGCTCTCGGATTCGTATAGAAAAGCTCTCTCATATAGTCCTCGCCATATTTTCTTTCTATGTATTCAGCACATTCCCTGAGATAAGGTGCTTTATCCTCTGAATCCAGCGCATCAGATGCCACAAAGTGTACGAGTTCTTCTTTCAGCAGTCTTCTTGAGAAATTCTTGATATCATGTCCCAGATCGCCAACCACAGCAGCAGCGCTTATCTGAATATACGCTCCGAACTGGATTAACTCTTCAACCTTATCCTCTTCTTCTCCAAGGCATTCATACTGCTCTACATTGGCAACTATCGGAATATATCCATCCATGTTTATATCCCTTATCGCCTCCGATATAGTATCAAAATCCACATCATATGCAAATCTGATCATAACATATTTACTGTCAGCCATAGAATCGAGCTGTCCTGAGATGATCTTCTGATGATTCTCATCATTGTACTCTATCTCTCTTCCCAGATACACTCTGTATTCAGGATCTATCTTTCCAGCCTCAACATTGAGCTGTTCAACTATCCTGTCCAGTTTTTCTCCATCCATTATCGGATTCTTCTTGTTATATGGGGGTGTAGCGACTATCGTCCTTATTCCCTCTTCATATGCTATCCTGAGCATCTCCGCTGCTTCACGGAAATTATCCGGGCCATCCTCTGTTCCCGGCAAAATATGACAGTTAATATCTATCAATCCAAATTCCCCCTGCCCGGGAGGATTGGTTCCATCAGTCTTCATATATCTCTCCATCCTTTATAGTACAATTGCTGACTTTCGCAAGTATACTACTCTGCCTCCTTTTTTGCAAGATAATCATTGATCTCCTGCTCAAGCTCCGTTGCATCGAGTCCATGGACTGCTGCAGCCTCCTCAAGAGACTCTCCAGCTGCTGCAAGGCATCCTATACAATGCATTCCTGCTGCCATGAGAATTGCAGCGTTACCTGCGTCAACTTCCAAAATATCATTTATAAGCATATCTTTACTGATCTTTGCCATGATCTGTTTCCTCCTTAAATTAACACTTGTTCAGCATTCACATTATATTATACCCCTTTTTAAATGTCTATCCCTTTTATTTAGTGTATTTTTTAAAATTCATATTATTACTCTTTCCACAGACGTTTTTCCTGCATCAGTTCTTATTGACACTTATTGATAAAACTGCCTTGTTGATAAATATTATTATTACTTGCTTATTAATGAGTTTTGTTTTACAATAACCATGTGATTATTTTTACTTTATAAGGAGGAAACAATTATGGCATTCGTTATTGGCGATTCATGTATCGGTTGTGGTTCATGTGCTGGTTCTTGCCCAGTAGGTGCTATCAGCGATAATGGCGGCGTATTTGTTATCGATGGTTCACAGTGTATCTCATGTGGTGCTTGCGCTGGTTCTTGTCCAGTGGGAACAATCTCAGAAGAGTAATCATACTATTCGAAGGATTTAGAGTATCAATTAATATACTACAACTAAAATAAAGAAAACGGAGAGGCTTAAACCGCTCCGTTTTCTTTATTTTTATGTCTTAAAGATATAAGTCTGACAGCATCAACACATCACCAGCTGCTCATCTATTCTCTGTACTACTCTACCACATATGTGTACAACTCATTATGGCAGGCTGTCATCATATCCGTATACTCATCCCTGGATACGACGATCTCTTTGTTTTCCACAGGATCGTAATATCTTATATCCGTATCATTATAACTTACAACCAGCACATACCTTCCATCATCTATTCTCGATATGACCGGAACTCCCGAACTGACATATCCAAGAAGCATATCCAGCGATAGTCCAGATATATCTATGCCCTGTCTGGTTCCCAAGCTGTTCAGAGCATCCACAGGATCCTGATATTCATCCAGCTGCTCGTCTGTCACCTGCGCACCCTCATATACCAGAACCATATACAGGCAATCCTTGAGAGATGCATCCACCGTGCCGGAGCTTTTATGGAATATTCCCGCAGCAATTGTGTTATACTCCAGGCTCTCTTTCTTTCTGTATATAACCTCGCCTTCACTCGATACGACAAGTCCATTCACTGACACCGCATAGTTGATGGCATCTCCCGCCACGTCATATATCTTTGCAAGCCCCATATTGTCATATACATGGTAGGTGACCTTATCCCTCTCAAGTGTCATAAGCATATTCACTGCATCCAATGCCGCCTTCTCCTTTGTAATATTGAGACCCGGTACATAGCTCAGATATATATTAGATGGCACCGTGAAATACATTCTGTCAAATCCTGTTATTGATGATATGCGTTTAATATCAACTGTAGGTTTTGAATCATCCTCTTTGAATGTTATAAAATCATCCTTAATGGCGGTGAATTTGTCACCTGATTTCTCTCCTCTTGTCAGATACAACAGGTTTGTATCCACATCAACCTGCATAAGATAACATCCCTGCTTGGAATACTCCTTAATCTGCTCACCATCACAGTTTACAATATAAAGTCTTGAAGCCGGAATGATATTCCTCGACTCACTACTATATTTTGTATCCGCAAATGACTCATCATCCACATCAACGGATGCATCCGCTATCTCGGACACTCCGTATATCATGTCTGAATCCTTGAAGCCATAACATACCAGGCACTCTCCGCTATCCGCTGATATCTCATAGTTCTTGCCAGACTTCATATTCATCAATGTGATCATTGTATTCTCTGACTGAAGCTCGTTCTCACCGTATGCCATAACAGACATATCTGCAGATACCTTCACATCCCGCGAGGACAGATTCTCCGCTACATATGACTGTTTCCTGTCCTTTATATTTACAGCATTCACTTTACCACCCATCATATAGTAAAATGTATCGCCGTCATAATAGGTCAGCCTTGATGTCTCACTCTTCATGGCCTCATATGGAACGTTACACTCCATGAACAAAAGCTCGTCCACCTCCAACGTCTCATAATTAAATGTGTTAAGTGATATTCCCAGCTTACCCTCGTGATTTCCACGATTCATATATCCATACACAGAAAATGTTATATTACAATTATCATCAAAGCTTATTATATTTATGTCATACTGATCATAATTGTTCGAATCATTCGTATAATCATCCATCCAGAAACTGTATACCAGAGTTATCTTACCCTCTCCGTAGTCATACATCCACAGCTGGCCATTTCTGACAAATGCGATCTTCTTATTATCTGAAGTATATCTGTACTTAATATCATTCGATGAGGAAATACCGATCTCATAAACATTATTTACCGCGTCTATTCCACTTCGATCAAAATACTCATCAACATATCTGTCAAAGCTCATCATGGTGATCTTCGGTTCAGTCTGAATATTCTCTACGGCGTCAGAATTACCGTCAACCGATGCTCCATCATAGGATTCCGAGTCGGACCATACACCATTTTCTTCATCAGAACCACCGACTGGAACCTCAGTATAGCTCACCTTATAAAATTCCCTGACTAAATAATGACTTGTCACATCCTGCTCTGTCACAGAGCTGATATTATATATCTTCTCTATGACCGCATAATTAACATCAATTTCCTTTATAAATGTATCCACTGAACCAGTTACGACAGGTTTCAGTCCATCCCACGTAATGTCTGCGTATGAACTTGACAGATTGACATGTCCAAGGCCGTATGAATCACCTGTCCCAGCTCCAGTGTAGGACTGCTTGTAAGTACCTATAACCGAATCGGTCTCCAGGGCATCGAACTTGAATGACGCATCATGAAATTCATCCACAGCCGCCAGCAGCTCTGATTCATGATAGTCATCATTTACTACCACTCTGGTATAATAAGCAGCTTTCTGTCCATCTGGATTTCCCGCTTTGACAATGAGCATATACTCCATATCCTTTTTCAGATCCATGCGTACCTGTATATCAAGCACATCATATCCATCCCCATTATCCACGGCATCAAGATCACCCTTTTCCACAAGCGAATCACCAGATATGGATCTTATCTCATAGGAATATGCACTTGCATATTTTTCCGAATTGTCTATCCATACTTCTATGTTTTTATTATCATCTATAGGCGTTATAGAATCCCTGAGCAGAGTAAGATCCACATCGCTTGTATATCCATGCATGCAGTTGAGAAGTGAATCACCATAGCTTACATAAGCCAATGGCAACTCAGCCTCCTTGATCTCTGCTGCCAGGTCTTTATAACTCCTGTTTTGAAACATATTTACAAAATACGCCGTGACGACAAACACCGCTATCATCACCACTATTTTCACAAGTATATTTATTTTCTTCTTCACTAATAAAACCTTCTTCTCCGTCTTCTATGTCTATCCCGTCTCACACAAAACTCATTGCAGACAAGCATCTCTATTATATTTCTCATTACACAGTTGGCGCATCCTGGCCCCGCAGGAACATACGGTGGTTCTCCATACGCATTCATTCCACTTTCAGATGTCGCAGTCTCATAGTCACCCATATCAGTTTCAGAATCTGCCAGCTTTACCAATTCGGCCAGCTCGGCCTTATAATCATCTTTTATCTCTCCCCTGTCGCTGAGATCGTCATACACTTTTCTGGCTATTCTCCTCATTTCCTCTCTGTCCGGATACTCCACAAGCATAGGACTTCCCTCATATTCCAGTTTGTCACATTCATCCTCCACTGCCAGGCTGACCTTTTTTATTGTATCGGGATACATATCCTTCATGTACTCTACATCCCTCATAAGTTCATCCAGCCCATCCTCATTTCCCGGAAGAAGTATCCCTGACAAACCCTCTCTGTATTCAGATATGTTACCCGCAATTCCTGTAGGATACGAATCCTTCAGATTATATACGGCACCATTTTTTATAAGTCCTCTGAGGTTTTCGTCATATGGACTATACGGAATATATTTAAATTCTTCACTCATACAAATCTCCCTACCTGCATCGTTGTATGTCTATTACATATGTATGCAAATAGGGAGAAAATGTGAATCAGACTGATATCATACAGCCAATCCGATATTATTTATCACCAAATGATATTCCAAGAGTTCTTGCCTCACTGATGATATCGTCATCAGGAGACACGTATTTAAGCTTTCCTGCACTCTCTGAGAGAGGGATCGCAGTTACCTTATTGTCAAGGAATACAACCAACTTGCCAAAATCCTTAGCCTTTATGAGCTCTGCTGCCTTAGCGCCAAATCTTGATGATATAACTCTGTCATAGGCATCAGGACTTCCACCTCTCTGGGTATGGCCTGGTATGGCAATTCTTATATCCTGTGTCGTATATGCCTTGAGTTTATCCGCAAGCTCATATGCCACTGATGGATATGGATTGTTTGCTATAGCCTCTTTTCTCTTTTTCTTAGGAAGCTCTGCTATCTCCTTAGGTATTGCTCCCTCAGCTACAGCAACAATAGTAAACCCCTTATTATCCTTTGTTCTCTTATCTATAGCCTTATATACTTTCTCAATATCGTATGGTATCTCAGGAAGAAGTATAACGTCTGCACCTCCTGCGATTCCTGCATGCAGTGTGATCCAGCCAACCTTATGTCCCATGATCTCAACGATAAATATTCTGTTGTGTGATGCCGCAGTAGTATGGATACAGTCTATAGTCTGTGTAGCTATATCAACAGCACTCTGGAAACCAAATGTCATATCAGTTCCCCACAGATCATTGTCGATTGTCTTAGGAAGCCCTATGACGTTCAAGCCCTCCTCGCTGAGCAGGTTGGCAGTCTTCTGTGAACCATTGCCACCCAATACACACAGGCAGTCCAGCTTGAGCTTCTTATATGTCTCCTTCATGGACTTAACCTTATCCAGTCCATCTTCAGTCGGCTCACCCATAAGTTTAAATGGCTGTCTTGAACTTCCCAATATAGTGCCGCCTTTGTTGATTATTCCTGAGAAAGCAGAAGGCTTCATCTTGATATAATTTCCTCTTATAAGCCCCTTATAGCCTTCCAGGAAACCATAGATCTCAACCTCGTCAAACAGTTCATACAACCCTTTTGCAATTCCTCTCATGGTTGCATTAAGTGCCTGACAATCACCACCACTTGTCAAAAAACCTACTCTTAACATACTGTGCACCTCTTTCTTGTTTATTTTTATCTTGTGCTTTATATATCTGAAAATTACAGATATACACGCCCCTCCAAAGCTCTGAGCAGGGTGACCTCGTCAATACATTCGAGATCGCCTCCCACCGGAACTCCACTCGCTATCCTGCTGACCTTTATCCCGGCTGGCTTTACCAGCTTTGATATGTACATTGCCGTGGCCTCACCTTCAGGTCCTGATCCTGTTGCTATGATCAACTCGTCCACATCCTCATTCTGAAGTCTTCTCATCAATTCTGAAATCTTTATATCTGCTGGGCCTATGCCAAGCGCAGGATTTATAACACCATGAAGCACATGATATACTCCGTCAAACTGACCTGTTCTCTCATACGCCGCCAGATCCCTCGGGGTTTCAACTACCATTATAACCCTGTGATTTCTGTTCTGTGAACTGCATATAGGGCAGACATCCCTGTCCGTTATGGTGTAACAGCAACTACAATACTTTATGTTCTTTTTTGCATTTTGTATAGACTCTGCCAGGGCTGTGGCACGCTCCTCCGGCATGCTTATTATGTAGAAAGCAAGCCTCTGCGCTGTCTTTGATCCTATTCCCGGCAGCCTGCCAAGCTCTTCTATAAGTCTGTTTACTTCTCCGCCGTATATGTCCATTAGAAAGGTAAGCCTCCAAGTCCCATTCCGCCAGAAATCTTACCCATACTGTCATTATAATCTTCTTCCTGTGCTCTGAGTGCCTCATTCACAGCTGAGATAATAAGATCCTCAAGGGTCTCTATATCATCAGGGTCAACAACCTCAGGATCCAGCTTAATCTCCATAAGCTCCTTTTTGCCTGATACCTTCGCGGTGACAACCCCGCCACCAACAGAAGATTCATACACCTTATCCTCAAGGGTCTTTGTCGTCTCTTCCATCTGCTTCTGCATCTTCTGTGCCTGCTTCATCAGATTATTCATATTGCCAGGCATCATACCTCCTGGGAAACCACCTCTCTTAGCCATTACAATAAGTCCTCCTTATAACTGATTAATATTAATATCTATCATGACCGGGCCATTCCCACCACTCTCGAATACGTGATAAGTTTCCCGATGCAATTACTATTTTCTGTCCACTGGAAAATTGATCATATTTAGTATATTCTCCTCTTCCAGCCTGTCGTTGTCTCTGTTTGAGTTTCGCGTGCACAGTATCTCAAACTCTATTGTTTTCCCGAGATACTCCTCTATGACGCTTTTTACATGTGCTGAATTCTCCGCCTTATCAAAATAAAGCTTCGGAAGTTCGTCATCCGTAAGCGGAATCATGAGTATAAGTTTTTTATGGTCATCCGCAAGTATCAGCTTTGCCCTTGTTCCTGGATCTCCATCATTTCTCTCAAGATATCGTCTTGCAGGGCTTGAAAGCTTTCCCATTATCTCGCCCCAGCCCGATACGGCTTTCTGCAGATCTTCGTAATCCGCAGCCGGGAGCTCCCTGGCCAGCTTCTCCTGATACGCCCTCACATTGTCCGGATTAACATTGCCTGTATTATCTGTCTGTGCTGAGATCTCTTGAACCGTCTGAACAGTTATGCCATTTGCCTGAAAATCATCCAGTTTTTTCTCCAACTCGCGCACTCTCTCCACCAGACTTGTGAAATCGACATCCATCTGTGGTCTGCAGAGCTTTATCACCGCCATCTCAAGAACTATCCTCTTCTGGGTTGAATATTTTATTCTTGCAGCCGTGTCTGAGAATACATTGATATATCTCATTATCGTATTCTCTTCCATCTTGTGTGATATATCCTTTATCCGTTCAAGATTCTCCCTGGTCATATCCAGCCTGTCTCCCTCTGCGGATGACAGCTTTACCACCAGTATATTCCTCAGAAACCATGTAAATTCATTTACAAATCTTCCAAGTTCACGTCCCTGCCATACTATCTCATCCACAACATCTATGGCACCTTCAATATCCATATCCAGAACGTACTCCAAAAGTCTGGCAAATGTATCTATGTCCACAGCCCCTATGGTTTCAAGGACATTATCATATGTCAGCTTCTGTCCCAGATTGAAGGCCACACACTGGTCAAGTATAGACAGTGCATCACGCATGGAACCATCACCAGACTTTGCAATATAGTCTATCGCCTTCTTGTCCGCCTCAAGTCCCTCTCTGTTCATAAGCTCCTCAAGTCTGTCCGATATGACCTCAACCGGTATCCGCCTGAAATCGTACTTCTGACATCTTGACGATATCGTAATAGGAATCTTGTGTGCCTCCGTGGTGGCAAGTATAAAGATTACATATGCCGGAGGCTCCTCAAGAGTCTTCAAAAGTGCATTGAACGCACCAGGAGAAAGCATATGAACCTCGTCTATGATATATACTTTATATTTTCCCTCCGTTGGAGGATACGCCACTTCTTCGCGGATCTGTCTGATATTATCCACACCATTGTTGGATGCGGCATCGATCTCTATAACATTGAGCGATGAACCACTTGCAATTGCTCTGCAGCTAGCGCATTCATTACACGGACTTCCGTCTACCGGACGCTCACAATTACACGCCTTTGCAAATATTTTTGCTATAGATGTCTTTCCTGTTCCTCGTGTACCACAAAATAAAAAGGCATGGCCAAGTCTGTCATTCTTTATCTGATTTCTCAACGTGGTTACTATATGATCCTGTCCTTTCACCTCATCAAAAGTATCAGGTCTCCATTTTCTATATAAAGCCACATATGACATTGCCATTACCTACTTTCTGCCTTCTTAAAACTCACACAGCCTATTATATCTGAATTTGCATTTTATATCAATCAGATAAGCAATATTTGAATATGGTATTCCTGCCCTCCTATACGCACCACATCCCCGTCATATATCTTATACATTTCGCCTTTACATATACGCTCGCCGTTCAATATCGTGCCATTTGTGGAACCAATATCCTCCGCATATATTCCATCTTCCTTCTCATATATTTTTATATGCTGTCTGCTGACACTTATATCGTCTATCACGATATCACACACCTGTGGGTATCTTCCAATTACAATTCCATTCGGTCCAAGATATGCACTTTTCTCCCACAGTCCCCGGACAAGCCTTATATTCTTTCTATATGTACGTCCCGCACGCCCACAGCTATCACACACCAGCAATGTGGTCTGTTCCAGGTCTTCATCCGTTTCTCTTTTATTCGTTTCTAAATCTCCCTGACTCTCACAAAATAAGCTTTCACCTTTCTGTACAAAGCCTTCTCTTTTCCCTCTGGAGCCCTCTCTTTTCTCTCCGAAACATTCTCTTGTCTCTCCGGAGCCTTCTCTTTTCTCTCTGAAGCCTTCTCTTTTCTCTCCGGAGCCTTCTCTTTTCTCTCCGGAGCCCTCTCTTTTCTCTCCGAAACATTCTCTTGTCTCTCCGAAGCCTTCTCTTCCCCGCCCAGAATCTCCTTCTTTATGTCCAGAACTTCCAGATTCCTGCCTGACCTTTTTCCGCAGTTCTATATATATGAACAGCTCTATACATACGGCCGTGACCATCACCATAATCACACGCACATCCGTTATTGTGCCTGCACGCAGCATCTGTCCCCCGGTTACCACGAGTCCTGCCAAAACAGTTATCGCTATTATCACTGGAATTAATCTGTCTGTATGCGCATGCTGCACGGATGCCGTATCCACGGATGCCAGCAGCATTTTACTCCTATCCAGACATTGAGGATCATCCCCGAACAGCATGTCCATCAGCCCATCATTATCGTCTCTGGTCGTAGATTTTTCGCAGTTTTCCACTTTATATGCCGATCCACCATCTGTATCAGAGGGATTTCTTTTATTCAAATCCCGCCACCTATCTTCTACATAACCACAGAGCATCTCTACATCAAAATTTGCCACGACTACCCTGTCGTACACTTCATACATAAAATCTATAAGTCCAGTATTGCTGTGATCAATCTTTTTTATTATGTCCTCGACCACCCGCTTCATGTTATCTCTCACATTTCCGCTTTTTCCCGGCACATATATATATCTATATACCTTATCAGTATATGAATAAAAGATAGTTTCTGTGTCTATAAGTATATTGTCTGCATTCAACATGTATTCACCTGTCTCCATCACAACATTACATAGCGATCTTATGAGACTGATTGTCTGTTCCATTGTCAACACGCCTTCGTCCATCAACCCCCTAAGGCTCTTCATACCATTTATCTTACTATACAAAAACATCTCACCGTTTAACGCGCGGAACTCCGGTTGTATTAGTCCTTCAATAAAATTGTTATAAAGCATATCTGTCTCATACGAATTCACGGAAGCTGAATCCACCGGCACGACCACAAACAGGTTTACACCTTCATTCTGATAACAACCTACCATATATCTGCCACCTCCTGAGGTTATCTCCCACATTTCTCAGTTCCTGCTGCGCCATTGCACTCCTTCGCCTCATACCATCAGCAATAAGAATCCCTGTACCCGGAAAAGTCTCATCGTATTCCACCCTTGCCTGGATTTTCCCTCTGACTCCCGTAATTGCCGAACCTCCGATCGCCTGTATGTCTATATCTGTTGTAACATCCGATGCAAAAACCAGCGCACTATCCATATTTTTTTTCATGACATTCTCTGCCATGCCTGTATTTCCTTCCCCGTTTTCATCTATCATGTATTCCTGCCTGTTATATAGCACCACCCGGCTTTCTCCTTCCGAGATTCCGCTGTTCATTGCCAATATGAACATATTCATCACCACAAATATTACACATATGAGAATCGGTGCTACAAGGCACATCTCTACCACCACTGAACCTTTATTACCCATTTTATCCCCCTGTATTCTTTTTGCTTCATTTTTAATAACTAATTTGACACTATCTTTTTTGACTACACCACGGCTGCCTTATTTTCCACATTCTGAGCATGGTCTAAGCCCGCTTTTCCCATCTGTTTTCACCCTGTATATAGTTCTTTTTAGTCCCGAACACCCAAGTGAATAGTGATAACGATTCCCCTGGGCAGTGACATACACTGTATTTTTCCCTCTGAACCGTCTGCAAAGATGGCATTCCGTAAGCCCATTGTATTTGTCATGCAGTGACGCCTCATTTATCTGACGTATCGTCAGTTTTATGTGATAGCAATTTCTGGAATTATGATATACCGTGCCATTTTCCGCCACATATACATATTTTCCATCAGAGTCGCCATCACCGGCTTTATCATAACCCAGATATGCTCTCTGCCTTATCTTCTCCTCACACACCACCTTCATTTTCCCGGCAAATGGTATATCAAGTCCGAGTACATATTTTACTCTTACATATATATAGTCATCTGATCCCAGTTCAGCCTGGAGCACTTTTAACCCGCCGGTTCCTCCAACCACATATCTGTCCACCAGGGTTCTGTCATCTATGTACTGTCCAAGCCTTATACCCGCTGTAACCACCGAGATCGCTGCAGATCCTATACCTCTCTCTTTGTCATTCTGCTGAGGGGTTTCTGTGAGATAACTATACTCTGCCAGATATGCTGCTGTTTCCTGCAGTCCTTCATAGATGATCCCCTTGGTTCTTATGCATCCGATCATGCCAAATATGACCAGCATGGCACATATGAATATGGGAAGAACTATTGATGCCTCAACACTGGCACTTCCTTTATCTCCCCAGATTTTTCCCTGATCACTGCCGTCTGAAGGAGCTGTCTTATATATTCTCCTGCCACTTCGGAACATATAAAGTTTTTTATCGGTATGCGCTTGGAGAGGCGATTTTATTTTACTTTTTTGATCATGACAAGAGAACATATAACACCCCCCTTCAGATTATCTCATCAGTAACTTGTGGTCATTCTGAACACATATCTGTACATATCCTTATCTATGCCATCCACTCCAGCCTGGTCTTCTATAAAATATGCATATTTCTTTTTCTGACTCACATCTACATCCACAGAAAAACCATATATCATATTCCTGATATCAAAACCCTCGTCGTCCTGCGACAGATTCATCTGGATTATATCTGCCAGTCTGTAGTACAGATTTCCTGTGTTCTCCGCCAGAAGTATCGACAGGTATCCTTTGTAGTTTATCGAATCAGCACCTTCATAATCTTCATTTTCTATGCTCTTCAGCTTTCCCAGATTGTCTATATCCGTTACCCATGTTTCGTCCGTCTTAAAAAACTGCACGCTATGCCCACTCAGGAGGACTTTTATATCAACCAGGGTCTCAGCATATGCCCAGCACCCAAGAAGCAGATACTTTGCGGCCGGGTATGTCACTCCCGGTATCAATGACAAGACAAACGCAATCGGGGCCACAGAAGATACCTTGCTCTTATCCGACACCAGATATGCCAGATTTACAGGAAGCCTGTGAAGAATGATCCTGTTCACAACACCTTTGAGATTTTCCTGATCACTGCTCTTCCCAGATATTATGTATTCCACCTCGCACTTCAGCACTCCATCCTGCGCCTCATCTGTAAAATTGTTCAGAAATTCTGTCACATAACATATCCCATAGAAATTATCAGTAATTTTAGTACCCACATTATCCCTGTCTGTTCTCAGGCTGTTCTCGAACACATCAATATCGTCAAATTCTATATCCTCCCATTCTGGGCTGTCCTTACATTTATCCTTTGACGGCATATCTGACAGATCCAGCTTGTCAGCCGACGGCATTTTGCCCGCTGGCACCACACACCTCAGTACACCTCCCCTGGTCATCTTCCGGACAACCTTCCTCGGATCCCTTCCAACCCACACCTGTTCATCCTCGCTTGTGTCATTTCTTCCATTTTTTACAGCATTTTCGGATTTTTCACCTGCTTTCCTTTCAGTTGTCAGCATCTCCAGAAGATCTGTTATCCCCTCCTCTTTGACGTACTCCTTCATGTACTGCCTTATCTGTTCTTTCATGCTCTCACAATCATTGTCCAGCAGCCCCTTGCAATCTGCCAACGCCACCTGTTCCACTTTCATGGAATCCTCCTGGTCATTATCAAGTGTATATGTCAGATAATCCTCCACCATCTGCTCTATCTTGCCTTCCCCCTGTCCATCGAACTCCTTATCTATCGCCAGAAGGTGATAACGCTCAAAAAGTGGTTTGTTATATGCTGCTCTTACATCATTGACAGCGCCTCTGGCCGCCTCCGCGGCCTTGGCACTGCCCATGCTTATCCTTACACGCTCCAGCGCTGTAAAACCTATAAGCAGGATCGACGTGAGAACTATACACAAAAATACTGTGATCTGTCCCCGGTTATTTCCCATAACGCCTCCTAATATATCTTCTTTGCGCTGGTGTTTATGGATTTCCATATGTTGTTTACCAGACTTGTTATCTGCTTTTTGAATATTATGCACATCGCTATCAGCACCACCATTATGAGTATGATCTCCACAACACCCATTCCTGACTCATCTTCCATAAACTCGTCCCATCTCTTCATAATCTTTTCCTCCTTAAAAATTCATTATCGCAGGCAGGATAACTATCACCATCACAACTCCCAGTAAAGTGATCATAGGGAACAATAATTTGGTTCCAGCTTCCTCACCCCGCCTTTTTGCTATCTCTTTTCGCGTCTGTAACGCAGCCTGTTCCTCGCCGCTCATCATGATCAGAATATCCTTTGTACCCTTTTTTATATTCTGTGAGAGAAGCGACATCAATTTTATATACACAGGCACGTTTATCCTGTGTCCCATGTTGTAATAAGCATCACTCTCCGGAATACCTGAATTTATCTCATTCAACGTATATCTGATCTCCCTCACAAGAGCGCTGTCACCAGAATCCCCAGCCAGAGCTCTGTCCTCCGAATTGTTTACAATACGGGTGAACGCTCCCCTTACTGTCACTCCGGCTCCTATATACAATGTCAGCTTGTCCACAAGCTCAGGATAATCTCCAATCAGCTGCTCTCTCCTGCTTTTCTCCATATTGCGTACTTTTGACTTTACACTTCCATACATACACACAGCCGCCACAACTCCAAGCAGCAGTATCCATTGCCAGCCACTCCCGGAATGCATATCATTTACCTTATATCCATTTATCTCTGACGGAATTCTGACGTGCGCAGCACTCTTGTTCTCATTCTGAATAGCGTCTATACTTTCCTTTATTTCATTCAGTGCCTTCTCCTGTCCTGTAAGCTTACGACCTGTAACCCTGACGGTATAATCTCGCTCAGCGCTGTGCTCCCCATATGTAATGACCGCTGTAAGCTGCACGATCTTCGGGGGATCACACACATCTGTCACCAGTTTTCCATCTGATGCCACTATATCCGGCTCACCGCTGATCCAGTCCACATCAAGTCCTAGATCATCCAGTCTCTCAACCAGCTTCAGATCAGTTCTCACATCATCTGCACTTTGATTTTCTCCCAGGTATATGTTGTCGATCATATTAAACCCTTTGTCCATGACACCAGGTATCTCATCATCCGTGTACACAAGCGGCTTAACATCCACATCAAAGCCCATCTTTTCACCGTCTATCTCTGTCTCAAGACTGTGCGGCTGTTCCTCGCCGCCATATCCTTGCCGGTCAAGCACAACATCTGTCGAAGAGGCTGCCGATCCTATCACAACCGCTAAAGACAGCAAGACAGCCCCAGCCAGTACGGCCAGGATCCGTTTTATGAGCACCACATATATATCCCGGCATTTTTCCCGTGCAGCGCCATCCGTGCATGTATATATTTTTTTCAGTTTCTGAACCGTTCCATCCAGATTCATATGCTTTTCAACAAACTCTGAATATATCCACCCAGACAATCTATTCAACATATTCTGTCACCTCTCATACGTGTATATTTATTATCCGGCCAGCCCACATAACCGTCATCGCTATAACTGCCAGGCACACACTCATGGCTATCACCCCCGGTAGATTGCCATACAGCGCATCCACATACCCGGGATTACACACTCTGAGATACAGTATTATGACAAATGGCATTCCCGACATTATGTTCTGTTCAAGCCTCTTGGAGGTTATCAGTGTGTCTATCTCTTCTTCCACCTCCAGCCTTCCATTTATGCCCTCAACCATCTTCTTCATCATGCGTATAAGATTACCTCCTGATCCTTTCGCAACACTCACCACCTGTGCAAACTGTCTGATGTCCTCAAGATCTGATCTGTCAGCCAGGTTCAGCAGCAATTCTTCTATATCAGAATTCATCTCTATTCCTTTTATAATTACCAATACTTCTTTCTGTATATATGACCTTCCCTGATACATTCCATCAAGCTCCTGATACACTGGAACAAATGCCCTTTCCAGTGAATGACCGGCAGCCATATTCGCAGCCAGCGATTGAAGCATTTCCCTGAATTCTATATTCAGCTTTCTTTTTCTCTGATCACATTTTCTCGCTGATACCTTCCTTATGAAAAACATGGCTCCCGGCGCAAATGCTATACATGGTATAAGGCTGTCATAAAACAACAATGCAACCGCAGCCATCACTGCCATATATAAAAGAACAGCGATGATCAGTTCCTTCACACCCAGCCTGTAAGAGCTGTAATCTGTAAGTCCGCTCATCGGCCCCCACTCTCCGCTCCTGCTGCCCTGCTTATTTCCAGCAGCCCCGCTGATAACAGCTTCGCTGTGTTATGCAGATCGTTTATCTTCTGCAATTTACCTACTATCCTTCCATCCTGCATTTCTTTCTCATGAAATTCATATAACTTGTTCATGACAAATTCACCTCCTTCCAGTCCCATGACCTCGCTTATCTCTATACATCGCCTGCTTCTGTCCCTCAATCGTCCAAGCTGTATAACAATGTCAACGGCTGAAGCTATCTGTTGTCTGATTGCCAGAATCGGCATATCAGCCCCCATCAGTACCATGGTCTCCAATCTTGTCATCATATCCCGGCATGAATTTGCATGCCCCGTTGAAAGACTTCCATCATGCCCAGTGTTCATCGCTGTAAGCATGTCGATCGCGGCGGCATCTCTCACCTCGCCCACGATAATCCTTGATGGTCTCATCCTGAGGCTCGCCTTTATCAGATCTCTTATACTGACTTCATTTTCTCCCTCAACATTCGCACTCCGTGATTCCAGCCGCACCAGATTGTCTATACCGGTCAACTGTAGTTCTGCCGAATCCTCTATGGTTACGATTCTCTCATCTCTGGGAATATATCCTGAAATCGCATTCAGAAATGTTGTTTTTCCTGCGCCTGTTCCACCCGATACGATGATGTTATACCCTGCTATGACAAGACGTCTGAGCATCTCATCCACCTCCGGTGTTATTGACTCCAGCCTGACCAGTTTCTCCATAGTCATTCCTTCCCGAGGGAATTTTCTTATCGTCATAATACTTCCGCTAAGACTTACAGGAGGAACAACCACATTTACTCTTGATCCATCTTTAAGTCTTGCATCAACTATCGGCGAGGCCTCGTTTACAGTTCTGTTGCACTCGGAGACTATATGCTGTATCACCGATTTGAGCCGCTCCTCGCTTTCAAATATTCTGTCATATCTGTATAGCCGTCCAGACCTCTCAACAAATATGTTGTCATAACCATTTATCATTATCTCAGTCACTTCGTCGTCATCTAACAATTCAGACAACACATCCAATCTTCTCAGACTGTTGAACAGCTCCTGCTTTATATCCAGTTTATCCCGCACACTGAGTTCATCCGTGTATTCCAATATGCATCTGTCTATTATCCCGCTGACTTTCTCGTCACCTATATTTCCAGTCAGATCTATGCTCTGGAGTACATTTGAGCGTATATTCTGTTTATCTTCTTTCTTCATGTGCGCCTTTCCATATCATTTTCCAGGAATCTCATCATATCAGCACTTCCGGGGGGAGCATCGGGAACAATAACCTTTTTCATCCTGCACACCACTTTTCCCAGTTCTGCCCGCTTCATCATCGTCTCAAAGGTTTCGACCTTATCCTGAGATAACTCATCGCTCAACACAGGAACAACCAGCTCGTCAAATGTACCCAATATATTCATATCCTTTAGAACGGCCTGCCCTATGTCATACACCACTGTGGTATACCGGCCCCACTCCTGGATCTGATCTATCATCCATCTCATGTCCTGCTCTTTAAGTTCCAATGCATCCATATAAGATCTCAGGTATCCAAGAACACTGTAGCTTCCCAGATTCACTGTCTTTTGCTCCATGTATGGTATGAGATCCGGAGAATGCTGTTTTGCCAGATATATCACATTGGATATCACATCTTCTTTGTCCTGAAATGGAGAATATTCATCCATCCCTATGTACAGACCACCTCTGACCTCATCGCTCATACATATGCTTATGGCCAGATTGGTCTTGCCGCATCTGCCAATAGGCGATATGATCCCATATGATCTGAACAACTGTCTTCGTCTTCCGGGATCGTCTGCATTTACATGTCTGAGAATAACTGATATTATGTCACGCGCCTTTGAATACCTGAACACCTTCTCATTTTCCATTTTCTGATCATCGTATACTCTTGTTCTTGTCAGCATAATGTACTTATCAATATTCAGTTTTTCAGCGGCCTGCTCTGCCATCTCCTCTGCCACCACCAGGAGATCCAGCTCCTTTGAGCCCATATAGATCTCAAGTTCATCAATCGTGGAAAATGCCAGTGCAAACAATGGATTGTCCCTGTCGGAATTGATGTGATTCATAAGATTGATCATATACATGTCATCATCATCAAGTATTCCAACTTTATACTGCTGTATCGTCTCACCTCCCAGCTATTGTTGCCAGGTAATACATAGCACCGCAAAATATTGCCACAGAAAAATGTATCCTGGTTTTTAATACTCTGTTTCTTAAATTGTTAATTGATATCTGTTTACGATTCGTAATTGAAAATATAACTTCTTTTAAAAGAAAAATAATAGAAATCACTCCTCCGGCCAAAAAGGAGTAAATAATCACCCTGTATATATCGGTACCTACAAACGTGCCCGTTACTGACAACAGTTTTATATCTCCCGCCCCCAGGGCTTTGATAAGAAATAATACAAACAAGATCACCACTGGTATAATACATCCCACAACGCTGCTGTAAAGTCCCATCTCCGGACCTCTCACCGCAGCTGACATCAGGAATCCCTGTACCAGTCCACACCCTATGAGTGCATTAGGTATCTTCCATTCCCGGAAGTCCCATATCACTGCAGCACTGACTGTGGCGATCAACGGTATTACATAGATTATGATTGCCGTCCCCCTTTCTCTCTGAGTTGTAAGCACACATTACACCCTCTGTATGACTTTGTAAATAGGGGATTTTATAAAGAAATATTTATAAATTCGACCATTATATTCTCTGTATAGTGCATTATATTACACTGCAATATACGCAAAATTATAATATTTCTTCTCGCATCTATGTAATAAGCCATAATAAGTCATCAACCTATATCAGGCATATCAGTTCTATCTCACCACCAGCCAGTCCACATTCTACTTTGTGTACACAAAAAAATTTTTAAATTAATATGGATTCCCATTCATATTGTTGTTCTGTCCGGCCTGCTTTCTCGCAGACATGGCATTGTCTATGTTCTGTATTTCATTTCTGCTCACAGCTATACTGTCCTGCAACACCCTGACATTGTTAAAATACTGCACCAGTTCCTGTGGTGGATCATTCTTATACTGCTCATAAAAATATTTGCCTATCTCTATCATGTTCCTGTCAATCATCTGGACTTCGTTACTTATCTTGTTGTTCAGTTTTGCCTTCTGTGCTACATCTCTGGTCTCATCCACCGCATTGTTCGCGAATTTTTTCGTTTTGCTGAATACATCCTGTAAAAAATCTGACATGTCATCTACCTCCATATTATGAATATCTGCTATTTAAAGCCTTATTATTTCAAGAATTATTATCCCTTACTAGTATGCATTTTAAATCTGTCTGCAATTATACAAAAACGAGGATATGGAAACTACCATTATCCCCGTTTTTGTATTCTGACCGAACATCACTTGTCTGCCGATCAATCATCTATGTATTTATTGAGTGTATCTACCACATCATTTAGATTGTATGGCTTAGCAATGTAATCATCAAGCTGATTCTCAAGGATCCTCTCCTTATCCCCGAACATTGCTCTTGCTGTAACCGCAATGATAGGAAGCCTCTTTCTCTTCTCCTTGCGTTCTATCTCCCTGATCTCCTGTGTGGCTGCTATGCCATCCATGACCGGCATCTGCACATCAAATAATGCTGCATCATATATCTTGGTCTTGAACAGTTCAACTGCCTTCTGACCATTCTCAGCTATATCATATGAGAAACCTGCCATGCCAAGGAGCTTTCCTATAACCTGCTGATTAACCGGCTCATCCTCAGCTACAAGGATCCTTGCCTTGCTGTGTGCATTGATAGAGAATACCGCTGGCTCCTCCTTCTCCTTGAGAAACTCATCCGCTGTATCTGCCGCCTTGATAACCTTGAGTGGAATCTCGACAATAAATGTAGAACCTATATCTTCCTTACTCTGGACTGTGATATTACCACCCATGAGCTCTACTATCTGCTTTGTAATTACAAGTCCCAGACCGGAACCACCGTACTTTCTTGTATCTGAGGCATCTACCTGGCTGAATCTTATAAACAGCTTACTCATATTCGCCTCTGAGATACCTATACCGGTATCTGCGACAGCCATCCTGATCTTGATCTTATTCTCTCCGTCATCCATAGAAGCAATCTTAACACGAACACTTCCCTCGGATGTAAACTTGATGGCATTCGACAGAAGACAGTTGAGTACCTGCTGTATTCTCTGTCCATCACCGCGGACAAGTTTCGGAATATTGCTTCCAAATGAACAGTCGAGCTGCAGTCCCTTGTTTGTAGCGATAGGCACCTGCGCAGCAACTGTATCCTCGATGGCAGTTCTGATATCAAATGTCTCTTCCTTGATCTTATACTTACCTGCCTCAAGCTTACTGATATCAAGAATATCATTTATAAGTCTGAGCAGTGTATCGGCACAGTTCTTAGCTGTGATAAGATTGTCTCTGTAATCAGCCTGAAGATCTTCAGCCATAAGTGTGAGCTGAAGCATACCCAGAATACCATTAATAGGTGTTCTTATCTCGTGGCTCATATTTGCAAGGAACTCAGCCTGTGTCTTATATGCTGCATTCGCATCCACAATAGCTTTGCTGAGCTTCTCCTCTGTCTCCTTCTGCTTGGTCACATCTATAACTACCATGTTGATGTAGTCTGCCTCTGACTTATACATAACCGTATTGAAAACCTTCTGAAGAGATTCCATGGTGATCTCAACATCCATCAGATCTCCCTCTTTGGTTCCCGAGTTATTGTAAGCCGTGAACCATGCATTTATATCCTGAAGGACTTCTATCTTGCTCTCCTTCAGTATCTTATCTGTATAATCTGAAACATCAAGTTTGAAATATTCACCGAATATCTCGTTGGCATCAACTATCTCATAGCTTGTTCCGTTCACTGGATCATTTATTATCCTGGCCTGGGCAAATCCAATCGGAAGATTCATAAAAAGCTTCTTATACTTGTCTGACTTCCCGGGTGCCCCCGTTACGCCTTCTCCAAATGCCAGCATTACAACCACAGCAGCAACAGCCGCAAGAACACCGCAGATAATAGCTCCCACTCCTATACCTGCAACTCCAAGCACACCTGACAGCAGAGCTAGAACAGCTACGCCGATGGCAAGTGGCTTGATCCCAATTTCCTTAATTTTGTCCATTAATGCACCTCTGTTTCTATAATTATTACATTCTATGGCACAAAGCACACGCTTAGTGGCCAGCGCACGCATCAGTGCGCATCATTATACTCTGTGGCATAGCACTCCCTATGAATATCCACATGGATACATTATATTATAAATGATTATTAAGGTCAACGCTGATATGGTTTTTTATGCTGAATATTTCACAAATTTTACGTTCTAATTTGTATAAATTAAACTATCTTTTGTTTGTCACCGAACCTGCTGCCCGTTATTCTGTTTAGACCCACGTATTTCCTCTGCAAACCTGATGGCCTCCTTAACATCTGGTCCTTTGTCTTTCTCGCCATTGTCAGTCCCATCAGTCTCTGCGATTTCATCCTCCTGGCGGCCGTCTTCTCCGCCTTCACCGTCTTTAACTTCATTTTTCCTGCCAATCCCAGTCTTCTCCCTGATCGCCTTTGCGTTCATAAGGAGGGCGAGAATCAGCCATCCGGTAAGTGTCAGAACAATTCCGGCCTTGAGGCCTCTAGGAAAATACTTAAGCTCGATGACATGGTCTCCTGCATCAAGATCCAGCGCGACAAATGCTCCTGCAACAGTCTGGACTTCAGCCTTCCTGCCATCTACATACGCAGTCCATCCCGAATCGTAAGGAATCGATGTGAACATCAGACCAGGTGTCTTTGGTGATATATGGCCTTTCACATAGCCATCCTCAAACGTATTTATCTTCATCTGTTCATCCGACCATCTCAGATAAGCCTGCTTATAAGCCTCAGGATTAAGAGTGGCAAGAGTCAGTCTGGCAGATGTGTTGTCCGGAACGCCGGCAGAAAAACAATACTCAACCGAGACATTTGCCCCCTTTGCCAGGTGTCCGACATGGTAGGTCTGATACTGCAGTCTCTCATAATTCTGCTCAACACCATCCACGTATATCCTTATCTTCGTGATTCCATTGCAGTTTGCTATAATATACAGGTCATCCTGCTCGTCAGTTATATCGAAAGTCAGCTCGAAGCTGTATATGCCTGATTTTATGTCGGACAGGGCATAGTATTCACTGAACGGATCATTGTGTGTTATGGTTATATCATGACTTGATCCTGTCACCTCAGGGTATATCTGACTGAATACACCGGCTATACCTGTGGATTTCTCAACAAAATTATTGATACTGTCGAACATGTTGGAAGCTTCACTGGTCCAGCTTTTAAGCTCGTCATTCACCATGAACCCAGGTCTTAAGGCTTTATCATTCTGGTATACATCAACGCCGTCCACTGTGTCTACATAATTCATATCGTAGGACATGTACTCATCCTGTCTCCTGAACACATATCTTATTCCGAGAACTGAACTTGATACCGGATTTGCCCCATCAAACAGGAATTCATTTGCTCCAGTGTAAAAACCCAGGCCATGCATTGCATTTACCAGATCGCTGGATACCGTAGAACCAAACAGGCTCACCCCCTGCATATTATAATAGGTGGACTCATCCACAACCTTTGTGCCATTGAGCTCGGTCCTGTAATGAAATCCTTTATGTTTCACGGAATCTATAGCTGCCTGAAGACTCTTCTCACCGCCATAATAGTCAGGTATGTTCACCGTTCCATTGCTCTCATATCCCTTGGCCGCGCTGTACACGATCTCCGTCATACACAGAATGGCAAGAACCACTGACACAACAAATCTGCCCTTTCCCTTCACAAGTGACATGGCTATCAGTGCAGCTGAATACACTGCAAAAAGCGCCCATGTAGCCGTGGCCACAGTCTTTTCCAACTGAATATTCTTGTCAGCATACATCAAGAATCCAAATGCCGCTATAACGCCTATCACCACACCTATGATCTGTGATCTGTCGGTATTCACAACCGCCTCGTATCCCATGGTAAGCAGCACGAATATGAACAGGAACGAGAATCTGTTAGGTATTCCATACTGGTCATGGAAGCCGTGCCATATATAGTTGAGCAATGTATTATTGAAGCTTGCCATCAGAAATACCAGGATTATCACATTTCTGAGTTTGTCATACCACCTGATCTTAGTATTGAATATATATATGCCTATCAGCAGTATCGCAAATGTTCCACAGTACAGATTTACACCGCCGTCAAAGCTCTGGCTCTTTATCGGTTCTGTGAATATGAACATCTGTTTTATCATATCCCATATACTTCCATACCAGTCTGACTTAGGAAATACCCTTGTGGCTGATGCTGTGGTATTTATACCTATATATGCCGGGATAAGCAGGAAAGAAGCCATAGCCGCAGCAAGCACCGATGTACCCGCAAAACGGAGAGTATCCTCAGCCAGCTTATATATATTCTTGTGATTTGTCAGAATGAACTGGATCACAAGGAACACGCAGATCATAAAACAAATATAATAATTGCACAGCAGTCCATAGAAAAGGCTGAGAGTATACAGCTTATAATTGCTGCCATCCTCCGTCATCTGCTCAAATCCCTGCATGACAAGCGGAAGAATCAGTATGCAGTCCATCCACATCAGATTCCATGAATAGCCGATAACATAATTGCTAAGTGCGTATGCCAGTGCAAATGGGATTATGAACAGATTGTTCCTGTCCCCGCACTTATGTCCCAGATAACTTGCCATAGTCATTCCCGAAAGCGCAACCTTTACACTTATCAGGAGGCACATGGCTATATACAGATGCTCTCTGTCAAAAAGAACAATGATAAAGTTCAACGGACATGCCATATAATACGCAATTATATCAAGAAGATTGCTTCCCATGCCTATATCCCATGTATAAAACAAGCTTCCCTCATTTGTGAGTTTGTCATGATAATCGGAGAAAAATGGCAGATACTGGTGAAGACTGTCAACCATGGTAAGACTGTGGCCGCCAAATGGTCCTATCTCCGCCACAACCCACAGCACGGCCATAAATACCGCCGGTATGATAAAACATATCAGCATAATATAGTTGTCTGCTATGACCTGTCTGATTGGTTTTTTATCTTTCTTAAATACAAAACATTTGCTGAAAATATAATTGATGACCAGGACTACCACCTGGATTATGATCTTGGATACAAATTCATTATACCTGAAAGAATCGCACAGAAGATTTGTTCCCACAACTTCTACAAGCATGGCAAACAATCGCATTCCCACAAACGAGACAAATTCTCTGACTATCTGACTGACCGTCTTCCTTTGTTCAGATCTGAACACATAGAATCCATTTGCAAAGAATGCAAATATAATGGCAAGCATGATTGCCACCACATTCGCCTCACTTCTCGTGAGCGACGTGAGCAGCCTCAATACAAAAAACGATACAAGATTGACCGCCGTAGTCAGCCCACCGGCTATAACATACCTGACCATCTCTTTCTCCATTAACTTTTTTATTTTATCAACATACATATTCATATCTCTATACCGATTCCCCCATATCTTCTTTACAGAACTACCATATATACATTGCACTTTTTACGCACAGAAGTCAGAAATGCCACATCCGCAGCATTTCTGACTCTAATATAATATTCTGCTATTCAATAGTTATAACAAATATGTTCTTCTATTGATAGTTACATTATCTTAATTTTTAAATAATCTTACAATGTCTGGTCTGCATCATCCATCGATGGATTTATCTAAATTCTGCAAGGAGATACACGAGCGGTGAATTCCAGTATATTGTTACCTCATTGCATGAATAACTCTGAGCGTTATCCACATAACATCTCTCAGGTGCCATATCTGCAAGAACGGCTTTGGCATAAGGATCCTGCAGGTTGCCGTTTGCTCCACCGACAAGCATACCTGGAACCGCTTTGCCGATAACCTCTGATGGTCTGTGATGAGGATGCTCCGGACTGAGTGAACCATAACCCGTCACGTAGCAGTAGCTCACAGGATTTCTTCCAAGCAGATAATTGAGCTGGTCTGCAGCACAATCCATATATGAATCATCTCCCAGAACCTTTGATGCCATGGTGAGAAGCATTCCGTCATTTGCAACGGCCATATTGCTTCCCCATACATATTCACCGCCTGTGGCCGAACCATATCCGCACTTGCCATAGTTCTTGACCAGTGCATCGGCTCCATCACGAAGTATCGCTTTTTCTGTATCACAGTCCTTTACATTCATGCAATAATCATATATCGCATAATAACCAACATCAGCCCAGCCAAGGCCATATTTTATGCTTGTATTAACCGCATCCTTGACGTACGAATTATATTCATCCGTTCCTGTTGCTATATAAAGCTCCGCAGCCGCCCACAGATATTCATCAGATGTCCTGCCATCCGAATACGCTCCTGTAACGATGCTTCCCGCATTTGTAAATCCCGGATCTCCTTCATGATCCTTGAGATATGCCCATGCCTTCTCCGCTGCAGTAAGGCATGTATCCGCAAATTTCTTATCAATATCTCTGTATACCACAGAAGCCTTAGCCATGACCGCTGCAAAATCTCCAGTTGCGGCATTTGATATAGGCGAAAGTATCATCTGTGCTGTCTCATCCACCGCCAGGACTGTCTCCGGGAACACCTCACCTGTAACCTTGTGATATACTCCTCCGCTTGTCTCATCCTGCATCTTGAGCATCCAGTCAAGCTCATATCTGGCCTCATCAAGAATGTCCGGAACTCCATTTCCACTCTCAGGGATTCCTATAGCATCATCCTTCGCAGCAGTCTCTGAATCCTCATAAGTGAGCATGAGATCCTGAACTGCCTTGGCTCCTGGAACCACATACCTTCCATAGTCACCGGCATCATGCCATCCTCCTGTGACATCCTTGGTCACATCGGTTCCATATATTATCGCGCTGCCTGTATGGCACTCTTCGTGGGCAAAATCACCTGCCACCGAGCTGTCAATGGCTGTTCCGCACCGCTGATCATACAGCATAAGCACCGAGGCTTTGTATATATCATCATATATATCGTCGCCTATGCGGAAATCATATGATTCCTCGCCGGTATCAAGAACCAGCTTGTACGTTCCATCTGTATTTACGTCACTGAAATCTGCAATAGAATATCTCTGATCGGCTCCCGAGTCGTAATGCCACTCGCCGAGCTCACCATTCTTTACAGACTTGCCGCTTGCTACATCTATTACCTCGAAGCTTTTCGCACTCTCATTTGTGACAGTTGCAAGCTTCTGCGCATCCTTCTTGTAACCTATCTGATTTATATTAACTATCTTAGGTTCTGGCACTGATTCCACCTGCTGTGCTTTCGAAGCGTCAACAACTGTAAGTTTTATGTTGTCAAAATACACCTTATGTGGTGTGCTGTCATCTCCGATCTCATCATAATGTCCAAGATTCATACACAGTCTCGGTGCAGGATCCGACTCCTCGTCCATGGTAAACTGGGTGGATATATGCTGTGTCTCTGTTCCCAGAGTCACCTGATCCATCACATATGGATGGTAGTCTCCACCATTTATCTGTATTCTGTACTGAAGCCCTCTCTCTATGGTACTTCTCACGTCAAATGACAATTCGTATACACAGTCTTTGTTCAGCGCAAATCCATCATAATAGATCTGATTTGCATAGTCCAGCTTACCTGAGGACGTCACATCAAGACACAATTCTCCATTCTCCGTGATAAGCTCCGCCTGTCCACCATTGAAATATGTAAGGCATCCATCCGTATCATTGTCATCAAAATTCAGATCAATAATCACATCACCATCGGCTACCTGCTCATTCTTCTCTGTGGATTCCGCCTCAGCAGCTTCCTCAGTATCATCCACGGCTTCAGCTGTTGTATCATCTGTACTCTCCTCGGTCTCAGTCACTGTGCACTGCACAGTTGAACTCTCCGTATCACTCTCTGTCCTGCCCCCACAGCCCGCCAGCATCGACATTGTCATAGCCGCCGCCATCGTAACTGCAATAACCTTTCTCATCTTCGCCATGTTAACCCTCCATAAACCTTATAATATCCTGAAATGCCATATGTCCTCCAAAGATATCAAGTGCACTCCCTATAGTCACGTCTATCCTGTTTCTTCCAAGACTTCTGAGCAATTTCAGATCGTCAAATGATGCCACTCCACCAGCATATGTCATCGGAAGTTTTCCCCATCTGCCAAGCATATCTGCGACATGCTCCTCAATTCCGGAGGCCTTTCCCTCCACGTCGACCGCATGTACCAGATACTCATCACAATACCCGGCCAGTTCGTCCAGAGTTGTCTCATCAACCTTGACATTTGTAAACTTCTGCCATCTGTCGGTCACAATATAATACTCACCATTTCTCTTCCGGCATGACAGATCCAGAACCAGATGCTCCCTGCCGACAGCCTTACTAAGTGCTCTGAGATTCTGGTAATTTACCTCACCATCCCTGAACACATATGAGGTCGCAATGACATGTGACGCACCCATATCTATGAACCGTCCGGCATTGTCAGCATTTATACCTCCGCCAATCTGCAAGCCTCCAGGATACGCCTCCAGGGCAAGCCTCGCCTGTCTCACATCAGCTTCATAATAATCACTCGAAGCCGGGTTGAGCAATATGATATGTCCACCCTTCAAACCATAGCTTCTGTACAGATCAGCAAAAAAACCGCCATTCTTCTGTGACACAAAATTCTCATCTGCCCTGTCCCCCTCATCACAGAGACTGCCTCCGACTATCTGTTTCACCTGTCCATTGTGTATGTCTATGCATGGTCTGAATCTCATATTGTCTGTCTCCCGTCGTATTTAGCTTTTATGTGCATTATATATGCGCACCATTTGTCTATATAGTGGTTATTCTAACATACAAACTCCAATATTGACACAATAAATGGCGTAACCTTCCAAAACTTTATTTGATTACAGAATACAAAGGCTTTACAATATATATAATTATGTGTTTATTATTAAAGAAAGGATGAAATCTCATGAATTACTCGCTGAAAGCAGAGCTGGATAACTGCTATTCATTTGCAGATACACTTGACCACGACGGCTACGGTGCCCGTCAGAAAGCAGGCATCAGAACCCGTGAGATGCTGCAGTTCGATCTTCTGCAGTTTCTTGCCTATCTGTCAAACTCAGACCACACCGAACTTGCCCTCCAGATACAATTTATACGCGAATATCTGAACCAGCATTTCACCACGGACAGGTTCCGCTCATTCAAATACGAAAGAACGACCGGCGACTTTGCAGCCAATCCGCCAAGGTCACTCACATACTTTGTGCAGGGCGATCTGGCACGCATAAAATTAAACCCGGGCACCGTATATCGATCCAGAGATTATGTGCGGATGTTCAAGCTTATGGGGCAGGAATTTATAGCATGCAACAACAAAACAGACGATGACGAGGTTGTCCGACTGACCAGTTACTGTCTCATGCTCGACAAATACCTGAAATCCCTGAATCTGTACGCTGCCGATCCAAGCCCACTGCTTGACAAATACAACGCCCTGCCACAGAGTGATAAAACCGGCAGCAGATCCGCTGGCACTGCACAGAAACCAAACGAGCCAGTCAAGGACATCGATACACTCCTTGAGGAACTGAACTCCATGACCGGTCTTGAGAGTGTAAAGAAAGATATAACAAATCTTGTCAACCTTCTGAGAATCAAAAAACTCAGGGAGGAAAATGGCATGAAACAGCCGTCCATATCACTTCATCTGGTATTCTCAGGCAATCCTGGAACTGGAAAGACCACCGTCGCCAGACTTCTTGCGAATATATACAAGGGACTCGGCATTCTGTCCGGTGGACAGCTGGTGGAGGTAGACCGTGGAGGCCTGGTTGTGGGATATATAGGTCAGACTGCCATCAAGACATCTGAAGTTATAGAATCAGCTCTGGGCGGAATTCTTTTTATCGATGAGGCATATACGCTCACCGCAGGAAAGGGCGAGAACGATTTTGGTCAGGAGGCAGTGGACACATTGCTCAAAGCCATGGAAGATCACCGCGATGACCTTATAGTGATAGTTGCGGGATACCCTGATCTCATGAAACAGTTCCTAAATTCCAATCCAGGACTGCGCTCCAGATTCAACAAATTTATAACATTTGAGGACTATACGGGCGAAGAGCTCATGTCTATCTTCGAGAGCATGTGCTCCAAACAGGAATACAAGCTCGACGACGAAGCCCGCAGATACGCATCAGATTACTGGATGCAGAGATCAAAGGAGCACGATGAGACATTTGCCAATGCCCGTGAAGTGAGAAATTTCATGGAAGCAGCAATATCAAGGCAGGCCACGAGGATCGTCTCCATGGACAAAATAGATGTTGCGGTACTGGAGACTCTGACTGTGGATGATCTCAGGGAATAATATCCTGGATCATACGCCTTTTGCCGAATTGTTTACACAAATTTTATTGTATGTATACCGTTATGCATATATAATTAGAGAATAGGCGCGCTAAGCTTCGCCTTACAATAGATAAAGAGAGGTAATTTATATTGAACAGATCATTGGCAACGGATAATCCGATCATGAATTTTCTGACCATCGTATGTGATATAGTCATACTGCACTTTCTGTGGCTTCTGACATCACTGCCAGTGCTCACGATAGGTGCATCAACCACAGCACTTTATTATACAACCATGAAATGTATCAGAAACGGTCAAGGCGGCATCGTGAAGATGTTCTTCAATAGTTTTAAAGATAACTTTAAACAGTCCACAGGAATCGGAATTCTTGCGCTGTTAGCCGGATTTGTATGTGCATTTGACATATACTACGCTATCAACAGAAACATAAAGCCAATGATGGTGATCTTCACGATCATGTCTCTGATATACCTATTCACTGTCCTTTATGTATTTCCGCTGCAGGCCCAGTTCGAGAACACAGTGAAAACCACAATTAAGAATGCATTTTTACTGTCAATCAAGAATCTGCCATGGACACTACTGCTTGTGGTCATAACCGGTGCGATACTTGTATTCAGCTACTTAAATTCAACCGTACTTGGACTCATGCTCATATGCGGTGCAGGACTGCACGCATACCTGTGCTCACTTATATTTGTCCACCTGTTCAGAGAATACATGCCAGAGGAAGAGGAAAAGGACGATGCCGATTTCCACATTGCAGACTGATCTACCTTCCTTTTCCAATACATACAGCTGAATAATACACGTGCTGTGCGCCAGCTTTCTTCAGGAGGCTGGCGCACACGTCTATAGTGACTCCTGTGGTATATATGTCATCTACTATCAGTATATTCTTATACTGCGGATACACCGTATAAGACGCCATGGACTCCTTGATGTTATTTGCCCTGCCAATGTTATCCAGAGTCTTCTGTGGCGTTGTATATTTATTTCTCACAAGCATATCCGGACACAACGGCAGCCCCAGTTCCTCTGCTGCCACCCTCGCCAGTTCACATGCCTGATTATATCCTCTCTGCCTTTGTTTCTTCCTGTGCAACGGGACGCATGTGACAGCATCCATCCCATATCTTGCTGCAAATGGGCGCACTTTATCCGCTATCTGTAATCCGTAATATCTGCAGTATTCTTTTTTGTTGTGGTATTTTATGGCCAGAACACTGGCCTTGACAGGATCCTCATAATTAAAAACCGGAAATCCTCTATCGAAATGTCTTGTATGTCTCTCACAATCGAGACAGAATTCTCGCTCTTCGCTGTCCACCTCTTTGCCGCACCTCATGCATACCGGTCCCCTGACGTACGGAAGCCTGATATGTTTACCACATATCAGACCGCCGCCGACAGGCATCACAGCATCACATACAGCACACCTGCGTGGGTAAAAAAGCTCCGTGAAGAGTTCTGCTATATTTACGTCCAACTAACTTTTTCTCCCCCTATGCCTGATATACATCTGTCACCTTCCTGCTATCTCCTGAAGTCTCAGTGCAAATGATGTATATCTCTTCTGCTCATCTTCGTTATCTATCATCATATTTACAAGTCCGATATTGCCAACTATGACCACGCTTTTCCGCGCCCTTGTAACCGCTGTATAAAGCAGGTTTCTGTTGAGCAGCTTTGGTGGGCATCTCAGCAGAGGAATAACCACAACCGGATATTCGCTGCCCTGTGATTTATGTATAGTTATGGCAAACGCATGCTCAAGTTCCTCCAACTGATTATATGGATATCTGACCTGCCTTCCATCATCAAATTCTACGAGGAGCTCCTGCTCATAGTCATCCACATTTTTCACAAATCCTATATCACCATTGAACACGCCCACGCCTTCTTCCCTGGCATATTTTTCGGACGGATCCATAATCTTCCACTCCTGTTTATAGTTGTTCTTCACCTGCATGACTTTGTCGCCCTGTCTGAAAACCACATCGCCTCTGTCATGTTCAGGCTTTCCATGATTTTCAGGATTGAGGACTTCCTGAAGTTGTCTGTTGAGATTCTCCACACCCAGATCGTACTTTCTCATAGGAGTCAGAATCTGTATATCAGATCTGTCAACGCCAAAATATGCTGGCAGCTGTCTGGTAAGCAAAACCTTGAGTTCTGCAACGATCTCATTATAACCGGCTCTCGGCACGAAGAAGAAATCCCGGCTCTTGTTCTTTATCTCTATGTGCTCACCGGCATTTATCTTGTGAGCATTGCCTATTATATCACTGTCCTCGCCCTGCCTGTATATCCTGTCCAGCACAGATACACTGAACACACCGGATGCGATTATATCCTTCAGTACATTTCCCGGCCCAACCGACGGGAGCTGATTTGAATCTCCTACAAGCACAAGACGGGTTCCCGGAGATATCGCTTTTAACAGACTATAGAATATCCCGCTGTCAACCATGGACATCTCATCAATTATGATCACGTCCGCCTCCAGAGGGTTGCTCTCATTTCTCGCAAATGTGTATGTTGAGGCCTCTTCGCCTTCCACGCCTCCTGTGAGTTCCAGAAGTCGGTGTATAGTCTGGGCAGCGTATCCCGTGGCCTCTGTTATCCTCTTTGCAGCGCGCCCCGTCGGCGCCGCAAGAACTATGTTCATGCGAAAACTTTCATATATCCGTATCAGGACATTGATTATAGTCGTTTTTCCGGTTCCAGGGCCTCCTGTTATGACAGCGACTCCATGATCCACCGCATTTCTTATGGCATTTTTCTGTGCATCTGCCAGCAGCATATCTTCTTTGTCCTCAACGCTGCGTATGACCTTGTCTATCTTGAGCTTTGCCTTCGAAAAATCTATATCAAGACCACAAAGCAGTCTGGCAGAATTCAGTTCTGTGTAATAATTCGCCGCCGAGTACACGGCATTCTCTGAATTATGCGGTGATACCTCATCAAAATCTTCCAAATCAGATACAAATGTATCGTCGATATCCCCGCCATCATCCCGGTCTCCGGCGGACATGCTGTCAGGGATGTTCATATCTTTGATCATTATCTTACCGGCAACGCTGAGCTCCAGTATCTGGTTACATATGGTCATCTCAAGGTCCGGATCATAAGGCATATATTCATTTACCAGAAGTGAATATGTCTTGTCCACCAGCATCTTCTGTGGAAGGTACATATGTCCCAGCCCATTTGCGCCAAGAAGAGCATACATGATAGCCGCCCTGACTCTGAAGTCAGAATCCCTTCCTATTCCCAGTCTGTCTGCTATCTCATCGGCCGTCCTGAATCCCACTCCAGCTATATCCTCAGCGATCTTATACGGATTGGTCCTGACGATATCATATACCTCATCACCGTATTCATTGTATATCCTCACTGCCAGATTCACTGGAATACTAAGCCCCGTCAGGAACATGAGTGCATCCTGCATATCCTTCTTCTCATTGTAAGATGTGGCGATCTCCCGGGCCTTCCTCTCGGATATACCCTTTATCTCCGCAAGCCGCTCCGGCTCCTCCTCGATTATCCTGAGTGAATCCATTCTGAATTTCTTGACTATCCTCTTGGCAAGAGCCTCTCCAACGCCCTTGATCACACCTGATCCAAGGTACTTTTCCACACTCAGTATATCATCGGGCATCTTTATCTCACAGGAGCTGAATTTAAACTGCAGATCATATGTAGGATGTTCCACATATTCTCCCTCTGCGGATACATATATTCCCTCTGCCACTCCATGAAGATTGCCCACAAAAATATCTTCGCCGTCCTCGCACTCAACGGCGAAGACGGCGTATCCATTATCTTCATTCTTATATATAACTTTTTCTACATACCCTTCTCTAACCAAGCCAAATCTCCTCTGAAGGTTAAAATGAATGTATCTATATCAGTTCTTCTTCTCGCTCAAAAGCTCGATGTACTTTCCTGTTCCTATAGCGACAGCTCTGAGTGGATCCTCGGCTGTCATGGTGGTTATGCCTGTCTTCTCTTCAAGCAGTTCCTCAAGGCCATGCAGCAGCGCACCGCCACCGGTAAGAACAATTCCTCTGTCCGCTATATCAGCGGCAAGCTCCGGCGGGGTTCTCTCAAGCACGGAGTGAACAGCCTCACATATCTGTGCCGCAGGCTCCCTGAGTGCCTCCTCTGTCTCATCAGATGTCACCGTCACCGTTTTCGGAAGACCTGTTACCAGATTTCTTCCTCTTATATCCAATGTGATATTCTCCGGACGTCTGTAACATGTACCTATCTTGATCTTGATCTCCTCTGCCGTACGCTCTCCTATCAGAAGATTATGTTTCTTTCTCATAAATCTGACAACAGCCTCATCGAAATCATCGCCGGCAATTTTTATGGACGCGCTTACAACCGGGCCTCCAAGAGATATAACTGCTATGTCACTTGTACCGCCTCCGATATCAACTATCATATTGCCACAAGGTCTGTATATATCTATGCCGGCACCTATTGCCGCGGCAACAGGCTCCTCTATGATAGACACGTCTCTTGCTCCTGCCGCATATGTGGCATCCTCCACAGCCTTCTTCTCAACTTCAGTGACCTGGGAAGGCACACACACACTTATTCGTGGTCTTCGGCCAAAGTAGCTTCTTCCAACTGCTTTCTGGATAAAATACTTGAGCATTTTCTCTGTTATAGTGTAATCAGAGATGACTCCCTGTCTGAGAGGTCTGATGGCAACTATATTGCCCGGTGTCCTTCCAAGCATAAGCCTCGCCTCTTCGCCAATAGCCACTATCTTATTCGTATCTCTGTCATACGCAACTACCGAAGGCTCTTTGAGCACTACACCTTTACCTTTTACATACACCAGTATGCTGGCTGTACCTAAATCTATACCAATATCTGCACTTGCCATCACAAGTCTCCCTTCTATTCTTTCACGTCTCTTAATATTACAAGAGATGCCTTGCTTCCGTCAAGCCATTTCATTCTTACTTCTGTCAAATCCATGATCTTGTCGAGACTCTTAATATAACTTGTCCAATTGATTTCCTTGCTGTCTACATCAATATGCTGGTCAGGTCCTCCCATGATCTTATATTTATCTCTGAGATTTTCTATAAGCGTCTTACTGTCTTTGTCTGTGAAATCGTATCCAAGCATATCATTCAGCGCCTTATTCGAGAACAGAACCCGGCCCGTTTCAGTCTCTCTAATAAATATGCCCTCATCCATATAGTTATATGTATTGAGCAGCAGTCTGTTGATCCTGTCTGTACTGTCATCGCTCTCTATCTTTTCCAGACAGCACCTGAGAACATCGGATGTCTGCTTAGCAAACTCTACCTCCTCCTCTGTCCAGAGCTTATTCACAGAGGTGTCCGCCAAGACAAATGTGCCCCCATTCCTGCCGTTTACATATACCGGAACAGCTAAAAAGCTCTTAACAGAACTTGCACCCATGATCTTTTTCGCGGCATCATCTATATGCTTGGCATCCACCAGAAGATATCCTTTTTCCGAAAGCTGGCTGGTGCCTTGGCCATTCTGCCATGAGCGGAATTTCATATTTGCACGCTGCCAGTCTGACACATACTCCTCCGCCGACATACTCTGGTTCTTTGACCAGAGGTACTGACAATCAAGATCTCCCGATTCATCCCTGACATAGAGTGCGGCAACGTCCGAATTGAGACTTTCACCCACCTGGGATATCACATCGTTCACAACCTGTTGCTGACTCTTATCGGAATTGTTCATAACCTCTATCAATATCCTCTGCCACTGAAGCTTTGTCTCCATCATTACTTCTATGGATTTGGCTCTTATAGCCTCCTTTGCAAGGATGTTTGAGCTGAATGCATACTCTGAGAATATGCGGCCAAGCTGCCACTGCACTTTGTACACACTCTCCATCTTCTTAGCCGCCTCGGCGTCATATGAACAGCAGAGCCATGTTGCAACATGCATACCGTCTATCATGATAGGCGCTCCGCAGATCATACTTCCGTCTATATCATCGTCCATCTCCATCATGACTGGGACATTGTTTCGTAGAATGACCTCGTTCAGCTTCATATATATCTGCTTATACTGAGGCTTTTCAAACATGTCGTAAAAATATCCCATATGCTTCTGAGGACCAGCCGGCTCTACAAGCTTCTTGCCAACAGGATCTATGATAGTTGTATACAGACCTGTAAGTGCAGAAAATGCCTTGGTTATCATAGACCACTTCTGTGAATCTATATGTGTTTTCTCACCATCTGATGGCATATTCGCATTCATTATATATGAAAGCTTGTCATCAAACTCTTTCTTAGCCTTCTCAACGCTGTTCTCAAGTATCTTCTTATCAGTTATATCTGATATGAAGTATTCAACCGTGTAGACATTATCCGCAGCCTGTGTCACAGAACTCTGTGACTTTACCCACATGATCTCTCCTCTGTCATTTACGACTCTGAACTCCTCTTCATAATCCTTATCCTCACGTTTTGTGGCATTCCTGACATTTGCCATGACGCGCTTTCTGTCCTTAGGGTGTATATAATCTTCAACTAGTCTATCTCCAAGTTTTATGGCATCGACATTTATGCCCATCTGCTTGGCATTCGGAGTTATATATTTGAATTCTGGTTTTCCATTCTCATACTGCTGAACCAGAACAAAACTCTTTATCTTGGCCATAGCTGACAATATATAGGCAGCCTGATCATCGTTATAACCTGTCTCCTTGTCCTTTATGAACAGAAGCTCTATTCCATCCATGTCTCCATCGGATGTTCTGACTATATGGCACTTTAATACCATCTTACTTATATCTCTTCTGGCTGAGACAATTCGTGTCTCCATCTCAAAATCATCAACACCAGTATTCTGTACCTTGTAAAGCTGTCCTACGAGCATATCATAGTCATTCTTTGGAAGAAGATCGCTGAGCCCAACCAGTCCACTGTAGAAGTTGCCATCGGTATATCCATACTCTGTTATGTTTTTGGACACGTAACGGGTTCTCCACACACCCTCCGGCTTATACAGATAGAGTGCTATAACTCCTATATGGTTTATTATTCTCTCCAGACTTACACTTCCTATTGTCACATCGGATCTGAGTTCGAACAGCACCATATATGCCTTCTTGTCCTCGTAATCAAACTGATTAACAAATCCACTGACCACGTATCTGTCAGAGTCATTGACTATAAGCCCAAGCCTATGCCAGATGATCGCTTTCTTATCCTCCAAAGACGGCCAGAACTCATCACTCACCATAAATTTATCAGGTTCCATCCTGAGCGTATCAACATCTGCACCTATGATCTTCACAGCCGCATTATTTATGCTCAGAACCTCTCCATCATCACAGAAAACCACTGCCGGGTATTCCAAAATTCCCAAAAAATCCGAATATCCATTAAGTCTGTTTATATCCATGTACATCTCTCCATTTATCATATGTATCAGGCGGTTTGCCCATCAAAAATCTACCCCTTATATAACCCCATAATGCACACGGAGAGACTGTCTGCGACAGTCCCTCCTGCATATTATCACTATTACTGCTGTGACTCCTCTGAATCACCAACCATGGCTGTAGCCTCACTCTTTAATCCTGTAAATGCTTTATCTGCAACGTCCTTGGTTGAAGAACATGCTGCGATCACACCGTCCAGAGACGAAAGAAGCTCTGTCATGTACTTGCTTACGCTCTCACATTCCTTCTTAACATTGTTGCGGAGCCTTGTGGCATCATCCGTTGCAGTGTTCCTTGTGTTCGCTGCATCCTTCTGCGCCTCCTCCCTCATGACCTTGCACTCATACTCGGTCTTTGCCGAAAGGGCTTCTGCATCCGCATGGGATTTGTTCCTTGTTCTCTCAGCCTCAGAATATGCCTCATCCTTCATGCTGTTGCACTTCGCCTCTGTCTGGTCATACATCTGCTGACACTGTATCTCAGTATCAGTCTGAAGCTTTGTGCATCTGTCCTTCACATCAGTCTCATAAGCCTCAAGCTCAGCAGTGATAGTGTTCTTCTTATCAGTACACTCCTTCTCAGTCTGTGCTATCAAAGCATCTGCGCTCTCTCTTGCCTCGAGAAGTGTCCTTGATATAGACTCATATCTTCCTGCATTCTCCAGCTCTCTCTGCTTGTAGGCATTTATCTGCTCCTTGAGTGACTCTATCTCACTCTCCTGCTCAGAATTGGTCTTCTTCAATGTCTCTATAGTCTTGGATGACTCAGTCATGTTTACCTCACGCATAGTCTTGAGGCTTAAGACTGCTTCACTGAGTTTGTTTACGTTCTCCTTCAGTTCCTCGACTTCCTTGTTATGCTTACCCTTCAGTTCGTCGATATAATAGTCAACTGACGCCTTGTCGTAACCTCCAAACTTTACAGTTTTCAGTGTCTCAACTCTGTCATCTGTTATCTCTTCTACCTGCTTTGCCATGATCCTACCTCCAAAATCTAATCCTCTGTAGATATAGTTTCCTTATGCAATAATTATCATTCCCTATAACGCCAGACTCTGCCCAGTGTCCAAGTTATTATATCACACATGATTCTCTAAGCAAAGCATTTTTACCGTTTCTATTTTTCATTTTTTATGCTATATTGTAACTGCTGCATCAACAGGCAGTTTAACTTCTTATTGTTCATTATTACGGAGGATTAAACATAGATGAAACGAATTACCAGATTTGTATTGTTAGGTATAACTACATCCCTCATATTAACTTCACTCACAGGATGTCTTCACCGAAAAAAAACCACATACCAGACATATATACAGAACGTACTGGATGTAAATTATAAGGGCGATTTTGATGGGTTTGTCAAGGACAACGACGGTTCAGCCGATGATGCCGCCACCATGTACGATGATACTATCGACTATCTGGCCGGGCAGCTTATCAATCACTACTCCCTGGCTAATGCAGAGTCAGAGGACGTGGTCACCATCTTCGACGGGACCGCAAAGGATATATACGCAAAGTCAAAATACGAAGTTTCACAGGCCTATAAAAGCGGTGAGGACTACTGCGTGGACGTCACTGTGTATCCTATGAATATCCTTAACCAGGCATTTGACAGTGTATTCTCATACATCGAAGATTACAATAAGAAAATCTCCGCAGGGGACTTCAACAACACTGCCAAGGAAGATTATGAAAAAGAATTTGCACAGGGTATATCAGATATTCTCAAGGAAAAATGTTCAGATATGGATTATCTCAATCCAATAGTTGTATCGGTTAAGATCGTTGACGATGGTGACTACTACAGTGCAGACTCTTCTGATCTGGCAAAAGTCGATGCAGCCATGCTGGCCATCGAGGGATCACACGGAAGCAGCAGTGATACTTCCTCCGATTCTTCTGAGGATGACACCTCCGGCACCGACTCCAAGTCAGAGGACGCCGGTATTGAGTCCGGTGAAGCTTCCGGCGAAAACTAATATATACAGCGAGCTTCGTACCACGTTTACAATTATATTAATATATAAAAATATCAGGGGCATTTACCACACATCTGTGATAAATGTCCCTGATATTTTATTATCGAAAGCTGATCATCCGGTCAGCTTGTCTTTTTACTTCTCTTTGAATGTAAACTCTTCATTTGCAAGCTTGAACCTGATACCATCTATAAGCATCATATCTGTTCCGCTGCTTATGATCTTTCCACCGAGATAGGTGTGGTTTGTCGACTTGTTATCCCTCAGATAATACACGCCATTCACATTTATGATATATGCATGGCGGCGGCTGACAGAATTGTTATCAGTAACCTGATAGTCAACACCCTGCGTGGACTTACCTATACAGAATATAGGCTTATCTATTCTTATACGCTCACCAGTTCTGGTTCTTATAATGACTGGACCGCTCTTGCCTCTGTTGTTGGCTGTGAGCACCGTTGTTGATCCGTCATCGTTATCATCAAATCCTATATCGTTGGAAGAGAAATCCTTCACTTCCTTGGCAAGTTTGAATGTAGATGTAGTTGTAGTGTGCGGAGTTTCTGGAACCTCAACATTAGCCATGGTAACCGGACTTACACCTGGGGTCTTCATAAGATCGCGCTCGTCCTCCGGATGTGCTATATTGTCATTCTTGAGATCCGTTACAAACTTATAAAATTCCGACAGATAAAATGTTGGATTGTGATCAAAGTACTTTATCAACTCATAACCAGCATCTGAAGCCTTCTTGTTCGCAAACTTGATATTCGTCATGAGATCTCTTATAAACTTCTCCATATTGCATCTGTCCATAGGTTTATCTATTGGCAGGAATATAAGCTGAACCGCCATATTCTGGAAATCCACATACATATATCCCTTATTCAGTATGACCTTTCCCACAGACATGTCATTAGCCTTGAGATACATGAGCTGGTCAGCGATGCTGAATATCAGATCAACCAATTCATCCTTATGTATCTTCTTCTCAAGAAACTGATTCATCGTCGTCATGGCCGGAATAGAATATGTCAGAGCCCTCTGACCATCTATATACTCCTCATGGCAAAACGCATTGTTACCCACAAATGGAGTATTATACAGTTCTACCTCGTTGTGAAGAACCTCAACGTCATCTTCAATCTTAAAGTACAATTTGTACTCATCACACAAATACATCTTATCACTCATAAAAAACCCTCCGATATTTATCGCACGATAACCATATAACCCCGGAGCCAATTATTCTACTGTAACTGACTTTGCCAGATTACGTGGCTTATCAACGTCCAACCCCTTTGCATCGGACGTATAATACGCTATAAGCTGAAGGATGACCGCAGTCGAAAATGCAGTAAACAATCCGTCCTGCTTAGGAATAGATATGTGCTTATCACATACATCCTTGTCGCTATACTCCTCATCCATGCTGACAAGAATAACATAAGCTCCTCTTGCCTTCACCTCGCGTATATTGGAAATCATCTTTCCATAAACTGATTCCTGCGTAGCCAAAGCTATGACTGGAACATTCTCTGTTATGAGTGCTATCGTTCCATGTTTTAACTCTCCTGCCGCATATGCTTCAGCGTGTACATAGGATATCTCTTTAAGCTTCAGCGCACCTTCAAGGGACAGCGTGTAATCAAGCCCTCTTCCTATAAAGAACGCATCCGGTGCCATCTTAATGTAATTGGCAACCGTCTTAACCTCATTTGCCTGCTTGAGTGTCTCCTCTATGACAGGTATAACTCCCAGCAGTTTGCTGATGAAATCCTTTGCTTTCTCTTCTGAATATATTCCCTTGACATATCCAAGCCTGCATCCTATGAGGTACATAGCCGCCATCTGTACTGAATATGCCTTCGTACTTGCCACAGCGATCTCAGGACCAGCATGTGTATAGAGAACGTAATCGCTCTCCCTTGCTATAGTTGATCCCTTAACATTGACTATAGACAGCACCTTTGAACCGCATCTCTTTGCAAGTCTGAGTGCCTCCAGGGTATCAATAGTCTCTCCTGACTGTGACGTTACTATTACCAGAGTTTTCTCATTTATAAGTGGTTCCTTGTATCTGAATTCAGATGCAATCTCTACATTTACAGGAATCTTTAACTCCTTCTCTATCATGGCTTTTCCGACAATTCCGGCATGCATAGCTGTTCCACATGCAACTACCGTTATGTTCTCAAGATTTCTGAACACCTCATCGTCAATTCCATCCTCTGTAAAATCTGGAAGTGAATCAACAATTCGTGGAGTGATCGTATTCCTGAGAGCCTCTGGCTGCTCGTAGATCTCTTTCAGCATAAAGTGAGGGTATCCACCCTTCTGAGCTGCTGTTATATCCCATGTGATCTTGAGCATCTCCGGATAAACCATATTCCCCTTCATATCTTCTACCTTGATGCCTGCGCCTGAGAGTGTCAGTATGTGATACTCCGGCACAACAAAGTATTCCTGTGAAAATGATATAACCGCAGTGAGATCTGATGCAATGATAGCTCCCTCATCCGTATATGAAGCAATCATCGGACTTACGTTTCTCACCGCATATATCTTGCCAGGTCTGTCTGCAAACATAATGCACAGTGCAAACGAACCTGCTATAGCCTTGACAGCCTTTCTGATGGTTCCTATAGGATCTCCATCATATAACGTGTCAAGAAGAGCTGCCACAACCTCTGTATCAGTCTCTGATACGAGCTTGTCAGCCAGGCCATACTCCCTGATAATGTCATTATAGTTCTCTATAATTCCATTATGTATGAGTGCAACATCACCACACTTATGTGGATGCGCATTCACATCTGTAACGCCTCCGTGTGTAGCCCATCTTGTATGTCCTATTCCACACGTTGACTTGTATACCGGATCGTCATCACTACACATCTGTCTGAGGTCATCGACTCTTCCGGCTTTCTTTTTGATCGTAAGTGTATCATCATCATTGAGCAGCGCTATCCCCGCACTGTCATATCCTCTATACTCAAGCTTTGCCAGACCGTCTATCAGTATATCCTTTGCCGGCTTCTTTCCTACATATCCTATGATTCCACACATATTTAATTATTCTCCTTTCGGCTTATACATGCCGCGCTTAATATTATTATATGGCGCACTTAAAAAAGGTGAATCCACCATAAGTCGCAGCTTATATTTGTCTGGTCGTGCATCTTTGTTTTGAGGTCACCCTCATATTTGGATATCACGTGCGCATCCAGACCCTACGTGAAGGCATCCGCCGAATATTCGATAACCTTCAACCTCGTTATCCCTGTAAACTGTTGCTCAGGGTTCATGGCGCTAAGATTTCTAAATCTTTCCAAGGGCGCACTCCTCCTGTCTGTGCACCTAACAAAATTTTATCATGGAACATCCAATAAATCAATACAGAAAGACATTACATGCCATTCTTCGAAATAAAATTAAAGGGACCACGGCATTTACCATATATGCCGCAATCCCCTTCATCATAAATATTTAAACTACCTGTTTCAGCTTATAAAGCATCCACCTGGGAAGTCTTTTTCCGTTGTCAGAAGTGACAGATTACCTTCAGGATCCTCTGCACACAGAAGCATACCCTCTGATATAACTCCTGCCAGCTTACAAGGCTTGAGATTGACTATAGCCACAACCTTCTTGCCAACCATATCCTCTGCAGAATATGTTCCCTTGATTCCTGATACGATCTGCTTCACATTGTTCTTGCCAAAGCTTACCTGTGAACAGAGAAGCTTTCTTGAATTAGGGACCTCCTCACATGCAACAATCTCGCCGATCATGAGCTGCATCTTCTGGAACTCATCAATGCTTATCTCCTGCTTATCAACTACATCAGGATTGGCCTTGAGTGCCTGCACCTTTGCCTCTGCTATCTTGATCTTCTTGGTCTCAGCAGAATTCTCCTTCTCTTCCTTCTGCTTCTTTGCCTGTTCGTACATGGACTCCTTCTCCACTGGAGCGAACTCGGCAACCTTTGCCATAACTTCCTTCACATCAAGACGTGCGAAAAGTATCTCTGGCTGCTCTGTAACCTTTGTTCCAGACTTGTACAGACCAAACTTACCAAGCTCTGTAACCTTTCTCTTCTCCGTGTTCAGCTGAGCCATGATCTTCTCTGTTGTCTCGGGCATATATGGCTCAAGAAGTGTGGCACCTATAACGATGCTCTCGACAAGGTTATACAGAACTGTGTTCAGTCTGTCCTTCTTGTCCTCCTCCTTTGCAAGTGCCCAAGGCATTGTCTCATCTATATATTTGTTGCATCTCTTGAACAGTGCGAATATCTCTGTGATAGCATCTGCCACCTTCAGCTTATCCATGCAGTCTGCAACCTTATATCTGCAATCCATGACAACCTTCTTCAGATCCTCATCGACAGGCTCTGTCACGTTGGTATTCGTCACGATTCCGCCAAAATACTTGTTGGACATCGATATGGTTCTGTTGACCAGATTACCAAGTGTATTTGCAAGCTCTGAGTTGAGTCTCTCAACCATGAGCTCCCATGAGATAACACCGTCATTCTCAAATGGCATCTCATGAAGCACGAAGAATCTGACTGCATCAACACCGAATATATCGACCATATCATCAGCATACATTACGTTGCCCTTTGACTTACTCATCTTGCCATCACTCTGAATGAGCCAAGGATGACCAAATACCTGTTTTGGAAGCGGAAGTCCGAGTGCCATCAGTATAATTGGCCAGTAAATAGTATGGAATCTAAGGATATCCTTGCCGATCAGGTGAAGATCCGCAGGCCAGTACTTGTAGAACTTCTCATCGCTCTGTCCATCTACATCATAGCCGAGACCTGTGATATAGTTCGTCAAAGCATCAACCCATACGTATACAACATGCTTTGGATCAAAATCTACCGGAATTCCCCACTTAAATGATGTTCTTGAAACACACAGGTCCTGAAGTCCCGGCTTTAAGAAGTTGTTTACCATCTCGTTACGTCTCGACTCAGGCTGTATAAACTCAGGATGCTGCTCGATATGTTTCATAAGCTTGTCCTGATATTTGCTCATCTTGAAGAAGTATGCCTCCTCCTTTGCCTCCTGGACAGGTCTTCCACAGTCCGGGCACTTGCCATCTATGAGCTGTCCGTCTGTGAAGAACGACTCACATGGGGTACAGTACTTTCCTACATAATGTCCCTTATATATATCACCCTGATCGTACAGTTTCTTAAACATCTTCTGTACCTGTTTCTCATGATAATCGTCTGTTGTACGGATAAACTTGTCATATGAAGTATTCATGAGATCCCATATTCTCTTGATCTCACCTGCTGTCTCATCAACGAATTCCTTTGGGGTCTGCATGTTTTCAAAAGCCTTGTTCTCGATCTTCTGTCCATGCTCATCTGTTCCTGTCATGAATCTTACATCATAACCTGCGAATCTCTTGTACCTTGCAATGCTGTCAGCCAACACGATCTCGTAGGTGTTGCCTATATGAGGTTTACCTGATGCATATGCAATGGCGGTTGTAATATAATACGGTTTTTTTGCCATCTCAAAAACCCTCCTTGATAAAACTACAAACACTAATGAAATGTCTGTGCTATTTTAGGCATGCTATATGCCAGTTATCCAAAATTATATGCCTTTTTTGTGCACACTGTCAATATCGGCTTCTGCTTTTATATATCTTATGATGCAAAAACACCCGGGCATCAACATGTCGTGAATGTCCGGATATCAGAAAATGTTTCTGAGCCCTGCAAAAATCACAGCCCCCACTATGCATATATATATAAGTATATTGTCTATCAGCGATAATTTTTTGTTTCCATATTTAACATATATATAGTCGCATCTGAGTATCAGGTATGCGAGAACCGGCAACACAATACATACATACTGATTGTATGCAAACGCTCTGGCGAAATCCAGCCTGACACACGAGAGCACTGCCCTGGTAAGCCCGCATCCCGGACACAGCAATCCCGTTATCTTCCTGAATACACAGGGTACCGCAAAGCCAGTTAGCCTTATAAATATATAATAGAGGATGCCAATCCCCAGAAGGATGGCATCCCTTTTTATTATCGCATTTCTTCTTGATATCTGTATCTGATCCATGCTTTGTATGCTTTAATATCCGCTTACTGCTGGCTGTTGTCACTGCCTGAAGCATCTGCTGATGTGTTGCTATTCTGATCTGACTGCTGGCCAAATGTATTCTGGTCTAAACCGGCCTGCTGACCATATCCCTGCTGATTGTATGCATTCTGATCATATCCCTGCTGGCTGTATGGCTGCTGTCCGTATGCCTGCTGGTTATATGCATTCTGATCATATCCCTGCTGGCTGTATGGCTGCTGTCCGTATGCCTGCTGGTTATATGCATTCTGGTCATATCCCTGCTGACCATATGGCTGCTGTCCGTATGCCTGCTGTCCGTATGCCTGCTGTCCGTATGCCTGCTGGTTATATGCGTTCTGATCATATCCCTGCTGGCTGTATGTATTCTGACCATATCCCGGCTGGTTGTATGCATTCTGATCATATCCCTGCTGGCCATACTGCTGCTGACCGTATCCATTCTGGTTATATGAATTCTGATTATAACCCTGCTGACCATATCCTGTATTCATCTGAGGTATAGCCTCTGCATATTTGTTTGCAGTGTCCTGCATAAGTGCATATGCAATAATTCCGAGTCCAAATACCTGCAGAAGAACGTATAAGATACCTGAGTTGCTTGATGGTACACCGTTCTTATTCTTTATGATATCAACTTTCTCACCCATCTTATATGCCCAGAACCATCCATAGATGTTACATGTAACGATAGTGAGCAAAAGCGACATTCCACCACTTGTTGCATCTGTATCTCCTGACTCCTGATTGATATCGTCTGTCAGCACAACAAACCAATACAATCCATATATTCCGCATGTCACAATCGAAAGCAGAATACATATTCCAATATTCCTCTGTTTGATCATAATTGATAATCCTCCTTAAACTTAAGTCCTTAGTTAAATTATGTATGACTTGTGTATGGCTGCAATTATTCCGCTCATATGTAAGCCACTGCATAACTGCAATAAAAATAACAGAATAGCCCCGCAGACATAAGTCAGTCTACGGGACTATTTTCTCATACATTTTATCTGTATGCAACTGCATCTATACACTTTTCAATGTATAGTTGTATGAAATTTTATTCATTACGCATTCTTATTGATGGTGTCCTGCATAATAGCATATGATACGATTCCAAGTCCACATAACTGGAGCAGAAGGAAAAGTATGCTTGAGTTTCCTGCTGACTGACCATTCTTTGTCTTTATGGCGTCAATCTTCTCGCCCATCTTGTATGCCCAGAACCATCCATAGATATTACATGTAACGATAGTGAGCAACAATGCTACCCCACCGCTTGTTGCATCTGTCTGTCCAGATTCCTGATTAGCATCGTTTGTAAGGCAAACGAACCAATACAGCGCATATATTCCAAATGTAATGATTGAAAATACTATGCACAAAGCAATGTTTCTCTGCTTGATCATAAAATGTCCTCCCTTTAATTTAATTATAAATTTTTTATAAAAATTTTATAAAATAATAAAACCATATATATACATCTTTGTCAATAAAAATCACAAAATTAAGTTGTTTTTTACTTTATTTTTTATGTATTTTTATGATTAAACATAAATCCGCAAATATTTACAATCTTAATTTATGTGATTTCGCAAACTATTTTACTTTTGAATCCATGTGCTATATAATAAAATTTCAGGCAGACATATCTCAACACCCGTATCTAATATATTATCAGGATTCACAGATTATGTTTGTCCGTATTGCAAGTAATTTATAAATTATAGAGAAAAGAGGACATTTGTTATGAAAAACATGCTTAACTTCAAGAATTTCACAGCTGATGAGCTGATGGATATTCTCAATCTGGCACTTGATATGAAGAAGAACCCTGAGAAGTACGCTCACGCTCTTGAGGGCAAGAAGCTCTACACTCTTTTTGAGAAAACTTCCACAAGAACATTCCTTTCATTTACAACAGGTATAACTGAGCTTGGCGGTACATATTATAACCAGCTCTGGAAGGATTCCAACTTCACACTTGGAGAGCCTGTATCTGAGATCAAGTATGTGTGCAGAAATGTGGATATCATCATGGCCCGTCTTGTAAAGAACGAGACAGTTGAGCTGTTCGGAAACAACGTCACCGTTCCATTTATCAACGGATGTGACAGTTCATATCACCCTTGCCAGACTCTGGCAGATGCCCTCACTATCATAGAAAAGTTCGGAAGCCTCGATGTGAAGCTTATGTACATCGGTGCCAAAAACAATGTATTCAACTCACTTGTTGAGTTCTTCGCAAAGATGAAAAAGGGAACTATCTACGGACTCACCCCACTTGTAAACAATACAGTATGTGGAGACGACTTCTTTGAGACAGCAAAGGCTACAGGCCACTACGTTGAACTTGACCCTGCCATGAGCATGGAGGAGGCTAAGAAGTACGCAAAGGACATGGATGTTCTCTACACAGATACATGGGTGGACATGGAGTTCTTCAACAACCCTGCATATAAGCAGCAGAAGGAGGAAACTCTTGCAAAGATGATGCCATACCAGCTCAACGAGGAATTTACAGATGGCAGCAAAGCTATCGTATTCCACGACATGCCTATGCATGTGGGATTTGAGATCTCACAGGGCGTTATCGACAAGAACCTCAACCATATTCTGGATGAGGCCGAGAACAGGCGTCACGCTGAGAAGGCTGTTATGTACACACTTCTGAACTCATAAAATAACTTGCAATAGAACATTCCGGATTCACACATCATATACTACTTCCTGTGGATCCGGCTGCATATTTTTCATATTTTTGATCACTTAAGGAGGATCATGTCAGATGAGACATTTAATAGACCCTATGGATCTGTCAGTTGAGGAGATCGACCATCTGCTCACACTGGCACAGGACATCATAGATAACAAAGAAAAATACAGCGAAGTGTGCAAAGGCAAGAAGCTTGCAACCTTGTTCTTTGAGCCAAGCACCCGTACAAGGCTGAGTTTTGAGGCAGCCATGATGGAACTCGGAGGCAATGTCCTCGGATTCTCTTCAGCCAGCTCATCATCATCAACTAAGGGTGAGAGCGTTGGTGATACGGTAAAGATCGTGAGCTGTTATGCCGACATAATCGCCATGCGTCACTTCAAAGAAGGTGCACCTATGCTGGCTTCCATGAAGTCAGATGTACCTATTATAAATGCGGGCGATGGTGGCCACAATCACCCTACCCAGACTCTTACAGATCTGCTCACGATCAAAAGAGAAAAGGGAAGGCTGAACAACATGACCATAGGTCTCTGTGGAGATCTGATGTTCGGACGTACAGTGCACTCCCTCATCAAGGCCATGTCCAGGTATGACGGCATAAAATTCGTCCTCATATCTCCTGACGAATTAAAATTACCTGAATATATAAGAACAGAAGTCATCGAAAAGAATAATATACCATATGAGGAGATCTCTTCTCTGGAGGATGCCATCGGATCACTGGATGTACTCTATATGACAAGAGTCCAGAAAGAACGTTTCTTCAACGAGGCAGACTACATAAGACTGAAGGACACCTACATCCTTGACAAATCCAAGCTGGCTCTCGCAAGACCGGATCTGTCTATCCTCCATCCACTTCCACGTGTAAATGAGATATCCGTTGAGGTCGATGATGATCCAAGGGCATGTTATTTCCGCCAGGCACTCAATGGAAAATACGTCCGCATGGCGCTCATCATGGATCTGCTTGGACTGGACAAAGATTTTAACGCACAATAGGAGGAACATTCATGAATATCGACAGTATTCAAAACGGAATCGTACTTGACCATATAACAGCGGGAAAGGCTCTGCAGATATACAACGATCTTCACCTCGACAAGCTTGACTGCTCCGTCGCCATCATAAAAAATGTTAAGAGCGAAAAGATGGGCAGAAAAGATATTTTGAAGATCGATCAGGATATAGATATCAATCTGGATGTCCTGGGATATATCGACCCGGACATCTCTGTAAATATCATAAAGAACGGTAAGCTTGTAGAAAAGCGTAAGATAGAGCTTCCCGAGAGACTTGTGGGCATCAAGAAATGTACGAACCCAAGGTGTATAACCACCACAGAGCAGGGAATCACTCATATTTTCAAGCTCACAGACAGAGAAAAAAGAATTTACAGATGTATATACTGTGAGGCAGACAAATAAAAAGGATAATATTGGAACCAGCAGAACAGGAGCATCAAAGCCATAAAACTGTTTACATTTCAATTTTATGTGCTATAATCTATAAAGTTGCGATAATCCGAGAATTATCTAAGAGGTGAAATATGGAACAGTATGTTATCAAGGGAGGTCGTCCTCTGGAGGGCGAAGTCACCATAGCTGGAGCAAAAAATGCTGCACTTGGTATACTTGCCGCTGCGGTGATGACCGATCAGGAAGTTACAATAGAAAACGTACCGAACGTCAGAGATACAAGGGTTCTCCTTCAGGCTATTCAGGGTATAGGTGCAAGAGTCAGATATATTGATGAGCACACTGTAGTCATATGCGGTGGAACCATAAATCCAAACAATGATCTCTGCGTAGATGATGAATATATCAGACGAATCAGAGCATCCTACTATCTGCTTGGTGCTCTCCTTGGAAAATACAACCACTCCCAGGTTGCTCTTCCAGGAGGATGCGATATAGGCGCCCGCCCTATAGACCTCCACATCAAGGGATTTGAGGCACTTGGAGCAAATGTAGAAATAACAAATGGCATGATATCCGTACACGCCGACAATCTGGTCGGAAGCCATATATATATGGATGTCACATCCGTAGGAGCCACGATCAACGTCATGATGGCCGCTGTTATGGCCGATGGCAAAACTACCATAGAAAATGCTGCCAAGGAACCACATATTGTAGATGTGGCCAACTTCCTCAACAGCATGGGTGCCAACATAAAGGGAGCTGGAACTGATGTGATTCGCATCCGCGGTGTAAAATCACTTCATGGAACTACATATTCTATAATTCCTGATCAGATCGAGGCCGGTACTTTCATGGTTGCAGCCGCTGCCACCCGTGGCAACGTTCTCATAAAGAATGTTATACCTAAGCATCTCGAAGCAATAACATCAAAGCTTACCGACATCGGCGCAACGGTCATAGAATATGATGACTCTGTAAGAGTCATGTGTAATAAGAGACTCAGAGCTACCAACATAAAGACACTTCCATATCCGGGATTTCCAACCGATATGCAGCCTCAGATGGCTGTAACTCTTGCTCTGTCAAATGGAACAAGTATAGTTACAGAGAGCATCTTTGAAAACAGATTCAAGTATGTAGCAGAGCTGTCCAGAATGGGTGCCCATATAAGAGTGGAGGGTAACACCGCTATCCTGGATGGTGTTGAGACATTTTCCGGTGCAAATGTTGCAGCTCCAGATCTTCGTGCCGGCGCAGCACTGGTTATAGCAGCACTGGTTGCAGATGATTTCTCTACAATATGCGACATAAAGTATATTCAGCGAGGCTATGAGAAGTTCGATGAAAAACTCCGTGGTCTGGGGGCTCTCATTGAGAAAGTAGAGACCGACAAGGAGATCCAGAAGTTCAAACTCCGCGTAGGCTAACATTATGAATGCTATACACATATATAACAGTCTTTGCATATCAATCAGACAAGATTGATATTGCAAGGACTTTTTTATTGCGATTTTATTACTTTTTTATAACTTTTCATCAAAAAATAGTGCCCATTTACAATAATTATGGTAAACTTAAAATGATATTGTTTTTTTGAAAGTATGGGATTTTTTTAGATAAATGCGACATTTGGGAGGATACATCAATGAATAAACAAAGCAAAGATAAGCGCACTGCCATATCTGTCATCATGCTTATATGGGCCATCACGTGTATTATTATAACAGGATTCTACGTCGGCAATAATAAAGCGGAAGCCGCCACCACCGGAACACTCACTTCTGATTATGTATATTATCGAAAGTCACCGGGAGGAACGCCTATAACATATGGCGGAAACAGCATCCTTCTCAGGAAAGGCCAGAAAATGACAGTTCTGAGCACATCAAACAAAACCTGGTACAAGGTCAAACTCACTTACAAAAAGAAAAGCTATACCGGATATGTATATTCTTCTTTCATAAAGGTAACCAGAACGACCACTAAAAGCGGTCACCTGAAAAAGAATGAAAACTATGTATATTTCAGGAAGACTCCGAACGGAACACCTCTGACATATAACAAGGCACCAATCATGCTCATGGGTGGACAGAAGATGACTATTCTGAGTACATCAAACAAAACCTGGTACAAGGTCAAGCTCACCTACAAAAAGAAACGCTATACCGGTTATGTATACTCAGCTTTCATTGTGATCGACAAAAAAACGACAAATGCCACCACTAAGGCTACCACAAAAGCGACCACTAAGGCTACTACACAAGCGACTACACAGCAGCCGACAACTCAGGAGCCTGTCAGCCAGAGTGGATATGTCAACGATAATTATATCTACTTCCGCAAAACAGCTGGAGGCCCGCCTATAACCTATGGCAGCAAATCCATAATGCTCATGAAGGGACAGAACCTGTCTATATTAGATACATCGAACAAAACATGGTACAAAGTCAAGCTAACCTATAACAAGAAGCGCTACACCGGATATGTATCATCGTCATATATAACCAAGGGTACATATAAAACCCCTACAACCAACGACAAGTCGGATGCCGCATTTGAACAGCACCTGACCAGGCAGGGATTCCCGGAGAGCTACAAGGTACTTCTGAGGAAGCTCCACAAGGAACATCCGAACTGGGTATTCAAGGCTGTTCACACGAATCTCGACTGGAAAGACGTTGTCAATAATGAGGTAAATGTCAAGGGTCGTGTAAACAACCTGATAAACTGTACCCCATACAGTCCAAACTATGGCTGGCGCTCACAGACAGTCGGATACAACCGCGCCAACGATACATACTCATCCTATGACGGATCCACATGGTTTGCCGCATCGGATGACATCATAAAGTACTATCTGGATCCACGAACATACCTGACATCCTCCAGATCTCTGTTTGCATTTGAAAAGCTGTCATACGATTCATCGCAGACAAGATCGGGTGTTGAGGCCATACTGAACGGTTCATTTATGCACAATTCAAGGCCAAGCGGTTCATCATCAACTTATTCGTCCATGATCATAACCGCAGCAAAGAAATCAGGTGTCAGCCCATACCATATTGCATCCCGCATAAAGCAGGAGGTTGGAGGCTCTATAACATCTGGAACAAACGGAAAGAATACTTCCTATCCTGGAATATACAACTTCTATAACATAGGAGCTTTCCAGAGTTCTGCCGGAAATGCAATAACCAACGGTCTCCGCTGGGCATCAAGTGGAACAACATATAACCGCCCGTGGACCTCTCCTGCGAGATCGATCATCGGCGGTGCCATATATATCGGCGAATCATATATAAGCAAGGGTCAGAACACCTTATACACCCAGAAGTTCAACGTAACTTACACCGACTGCCTGTACTGGCATCAGTACATGGGCAATATACAGGCACCAGTCACCGAGGGCTGGAAGGTCTACGATGCATACAGAACATCCGGTGCCCTGAATAAATCAATAACATTTGCCATACCGGTTTACAAGAATATGCCTGCAGCGGTAACCAAAATGCCTGCGGCATCCCCTGGCAATCAGAATAATTATCTGAAGTCACTCACCGTTGACAAATACAAGCTGTCACCTTCATTTGGCGTAAATGACACGACAAGCTACACCGTGAATGTCGGTTCCGGAGTTAGCAGGGTGACTATATCAGCCGCCCCTGTAAGTGGCTACTCCACAGTCAGCGGAACAGGAACTAAGACACTGAGATCCGGAAAGAACACTTTCAAGATCGTGTGCCAGTCGCAGAGCAAAAAGAAACGTGTATACACTATTACCATCAACAGAGGATAAGGAGGAAACGGTAAATCCGTATATTATAAGATGAAAAGAACCATACAAAGTCTAAAATCAATCATAGCAGTTATTATAAGTGTATTTGCATTGTCACTCATGACTATACATTCATCCTATGCGGCCACCGTATCCTTTGACGTTGAGGTTCCATCCAAAAGTGCTGCCATAGGCGATAAAGTAGAAATCACAGTAAGTATAAAAGCAGATACAAAGTCATTGTCAAAATACAGTTACACCATAAACTATGATTCCACACTGCTGGAACCGGTAAGTGGAGGAACTGTTGAGGAAGAGGGCTCCGTCAGCTACGCAAACACTGTCAAAGGTGCAGACGACCAGATGACTGCGACATTTGTCTTCACCACTCTTGCCAGCGGAACAGCAAGCATTGAAACTGTCGCTACGGATTTCCAGACAAAATCCGGAACATCCATAGAGGTCTCACCTTCGTACAACTCAATAAATATCAGCAACAAGGTTGCCACCACTGCTGCTTCCACCGAGGCTTCTGAAAATGTAAGCTCCCAGGACAGTGCAACCGCAGAGAGCACATTATCCCAGGATCTCGCCAATGAACCGTCAACAGTTGGTGTGGAGAGTGAAACCATTTCAGATGAGAACACAGAAGATGAAAACCTACTCACAACACCGGAAAATACAATAGTGAGTGTCCACTCCAGCGGAAGAACATACAATATTATTCCTAAGCCATCTTCAGTGGATGCACCTGTTTCGTATCTTCCTGTAAAGATCAAACTCAATGGCACAGATGTAAAGGCCTATGTCCAGAGGGATAATGACAGTACCGTTCTTCTGTATGCTGCAAATACCGACGGCCACCAGGGCTGGTACTTCTTCAATACCGAAGAGGGAACATTCCTTGACGCTGACGAGATAATCGATCAGCCAGATTCCCTGTCTGGATTTATGAGCAAACACAAATTTGTCATCATGCTGATAGCCATAATCGTTCTGGTTGTTCTGGTCGTTGTGATTGTAATACTGGTCATATCCTTCAAGGGTCTTATCGCAGACTATGAAGCCCAGATTGAAAAACTCAAGAAAGGCACCGACGAATCCCTCTTTGCCTCAGGAAGAAAATCTAACAGCAAGGACGAATCCGAGGAAGCCGTGAAGATCATACACCAGGGTGACGAGGACATTCCTACGATAAACAATAAAGCCCTGTTCCCTGGAGATGAGGAAATCCTGGAAACATATGCTGATTCAGATTATGACAATCAGGTATCCATGACAGATATACATGACCATGATACCGACACACATCAGCAGCCGTCCATGGATGATATCGATGCGGTTCTTGAATCTGCAAAAAAGTACAAAAATAAATAGACAGCCAACTGGCTGTCCACATAAAAAGATCCGCTATGGTATAAAACCATAGCGGATTTTTTTGCGGCGGGTCCCCTTACGAAAAATTATAAATACTTTTTCAGTACATCAACCTTATCAAGCTTCTCCCAAGGAAGATCAACATCTGTTCTTCCGAAGTGACCGTAAGCTGCAGTCTGCTTGTAGATAGGTCTTCTGAGGTCAAGCATTCTAATGATTCCGGCTGGTCTCAGATCAAAGTTCTCCCTGATGATCTCGACAAGCTTCTCGTCTGAAAGCTTTCCTGTTCCAAATGTGTCAACCATGATTGATGTAGGTCTTGCAACGCCAATTGCGTATGAGAGCTGTATCTCACACTTGTCTGCCAGGCCTGCAGCAACTATGTTCTTGGCAACGTAACGGGCCGCATATGCTGCTGAACGGTCAACCTTGGTACAATCCTTGCCTGAGAAAGCTCCGCCGCCGTGACGGGCATATCCACCGTATGTGTCCACGATAATCTTACGTCCTGTAAGTCCACTGTCACCATTTGGTCCGCCGATAACAAATCTTCCTGTAGGATTGATGAAGAACTTGGTATCCTCATCAACAAGCTCCTGTGGAAGGACTTCATCAAATATATACTTCTTCACGTCAGCGTGGATCTGCTCCTGGCTGACTTCCTCTCCGTGCTGTGTTGAGAGAACTACTGCATCAAGTCTTACAGGCTTGTCATTCTCATCATACTCCACTGTAACCTGTGTCTTGCCATCAGGTCTTAAGTATGGGAGTGTTCCGTTCTTTCTGACCTCTGTGAGCTTTCTGGCAAGCTTGTGGGCAAGAGCAATCGGGTATGGCATGTACTCAGGTGTCTCATTTGTGGCAAATCCGAACATCATTCCCTGATCGCCGGCACCTATAGCCTCGATGTCATCCTCACTCATGAGGTGCTCCTTTGCCTCAAGTGCCTTGTCAACACCCATGGCAATATCTGATGACTGCTCGTCTATGGCAGTGATGACACCGCATGTATCGCAGTCAAATCCGTACTTTGCTCTGTCATATCCGATCTCTCTGATAGTCTCACGAACGATCTTCTGAATGTCCACATATGCGTTGGTTGTGATCTCTCCCATGACAAGTACAAGACCTGTTGTGATGGATGTCTCACAAGCCACACGGCTCATTGGATCCTGCTCCATAAGTGCATCAAGCACCGCATCTGATATCTGGTCACAGATTTTGTCAGGATGTCCTTCTGTCACTGATTCCGATGTAAATAATCTTCTTTCCATACTACTTCCTTTCTTTTTGTACATAAGAAAAACCGCTTCATATGAGCGGTTTGATCGTGTCTGTCAAGCCTCTCATTGTTCGAGCACAGATCACATGACACACTGTATGCAACAGCACATCCCATGCCTTGTATCCGCGTCGCTCAGGCCGGCACCTTCCGATATCACACATCGGGGTTGCCATGGCTTCACAGTCCCTTATGACTCCACCATTCTGAATAAGAGCGTTTTTCTGATATTTATAAATGCAATCATTACTCTATATCATCAAAAGACATAAGTCAACAGTTATTTTTTGCTATCTAACCCTTTTACATCCTTAATGACTTATTTTTATGCATAACCCCTCACAAACTTTTCCATATAAACCAGATTAAAAGTAAATGCAGAGGATAAAACAGATAGAAGAAATACTTAAGATCCAATTTCCCCCGCTCGCCACTGTACATGTTCACTGGTACCATTGCCAGAAGCGCATACATCTGCCCCATACCAAGACACAGTATATAGACGATCGAACTGACCACTACAATCTCAAGATTCTGTTTTCTGCTGAAATAAAGCTTATCCCCACCGCCGGTTTTGATCTTACTGTCTGCTGTATTTCTGCCACGCACCAGCTCCATATCATGTGAAGAGGGTTCACCATCCCTTTCTCTCTCGCACAGATAGAACAGGATGATAATTCCCACCCCCGCCATGCCATAGTCGAACCTCAGAAACTCTGCCAGCAGCGCGGCGGCCAGCGCGATCTCCGCACTCCACTTTCTGAGTGGTCCGCGGCCTTCCATGGCATATATGGCAAACAGACCGGCAGCCAGTGTGAAGAATATGTTCTGGGCACCCGGATACCAGACTGTGTCATGCATCGCCATGTCATAAGGTATCTCAGACACCACCGCAAATATTACAAGCCTCAGAAGATATCTTTTAACACTGGATGTATGCAGCAGCCCCTGAACCAGAAGAAACGCGAATATAGGAAATGCCAGACGCCCCACAGCGCGCATTATGCTGTTGTTATCCATAAACACTATGCCAACATGATCTACTACCATACACACGCAGGCTATTATCTTGAGCGCATTTGACGACAGTTTTCTCAGCCCCTTATCTGATCCTCCAGCATTAACTTCCATATGAATTTTCTCCCATTATTTAGCTTCATTTTTCATAACTCACTTGACACTATCCCTGTTATCTTATAAACAGAAAAACAGCACATGACTTTTAGTTCATCATGTGCTGCTCTTCTCTCAAAACCTTATATAATTCTATCTTCAATCGTCTAGATTCTCTTTCTGAGAGCCTTAGACAATGTTGACAGCTCCTCTGTATCTGCCTTGCCAGGTACCCATGTCATAGTCACATTATCCTTGATATATCTAGGAACAAGATGCATATGGAAATGGAATACTGTCTGTCCAGCTGCCTCACCGTTGTTCTGAAGAATGTTCAGTCCATCAGGATTAAGCTCAGCCTTCTGTGCCTTTGCAACCTCTGTAGCTATAGTAAATATCTTGGCTGCTGTCTCAGCATCCATGCTGTATATATTGTCAAAGTGTTCTTTCGGTATTATAAGCGCATGCCCCTTATTAGCAGGATTCACATCAAGTATTACTCGGCAGATGCTATCCTCATACACAGTTGCTGATGGAATCTCACCGTTGGCTATCTTACAAAAAATGCAATCGTCCTTATTCATATAAGTTTTACCTCCTCATTGCCTTTATCTATTGTAAACCATATGACAAAAATTTACAAGTCCGAAAGAGAACACCCATTCGCCGCAGCCGATTGTTAACCTTATTTTGCAAATTAGCAGTTGACAATGTGTGTCATCATGTATATAATGTCAACCATAGCCCTTGTGTATAGGTTAACAATCCAGGCAGTACTTGACAACAGCCCGTCAATATGCCTGGATTTGTTACGAATACACATCTAAAACTAATTATTGGAGGACAACTCAAAATGAAAAAACCTTTTACAACTGTCGAACTGGTCATGATGGCTATGTTTACCGCAATTTTGTGCGTATCTGCTTATCTGAGCATACCTACCCCACTGCCAAATGCAGCCCACATAACATTGCTCAATTTCATGATCATACTTATTGCTCTTGTTTTTGACCTTAAAGATTCAACCATCATAATCGCACTTTGGATGATACTTGGTGCCATCGGCGTTCCTGTATTCATCGGAGGCGGATCCGGACTCGGTTATCTGTTCGGCGTATTTGGTGGATATACATTCTCTTTCATAATAGCTTCAATTATCATTGGCTTGATCAAAGGGAAAAAATATAACCGTCTAACATACACCATATTCGCTATAATCGGCGTTGTTGTAATCGATATCATAGGTATGATATGGTGGAAGTTCAACGGCAACCTCAACTGGAAAACGGCTTTCCTGTCAGGTTTCGTTGCATTTATTCCTCTGGATCTGGTAAAAGCTGTGGTTGCAGCCCAGCTCGTACCATTGTTCAAAAAACTGCTTCCATCTGAGGAGTAATCCACGGCTTAACATTTCGAGATTTTATAAATGCTACATCCCCTACCCAAAGCATAATATTGGGTAGGGGATATTTTTATATGTTGTTGCCATATGATACTATTAATGACAAATATATCCTCTTGCATCAGTAAATATATTTACTAAAAATACGGTGTGCCTTTATGCCTATGCTATCATTCTTTCGGGTGATTATATGCATTACAGCGAATTTGACGATGATAAAAAGTATATAGAACGTATACGTGCACTGCGCGAAGACCATGATTATTCCCAACAGTTTGTTGCCAATTATCTCAGCACTTCACAGACTATGTATGCCAGATATGAACGCGACGCAAGTGCTATGCCCATACGTCATCTCATCTGTCTGTCCAGACTGTATAACGTATCATCAGATTATATTCTGGGGATATCTGACGACACCAGAACGTATACCGAGCTCCAGAATGAACTCTCAGCAATACAGCATTCCAGATCTTCTCTCAAAAAATATGGCATACAATGGAAGAACTCTGTCTAGCCCCTGTCCTCCGAAGCACACTTTACAACCAGAAGTTTATCGCCTTTTTTTATCGAATCATTCTCCAGATTATTTACCTCTCTTATCGAGTCAAGACTCGAATAATACTTCTTTGCTATCGACCATATACTGTCCCCATCACGAACTATATATCCGACTATACCGGGTGATTCCGCTTTTTTCTTCATATCCACCGGTGCCAGTTCCATATCTTCTATCAGTTCAATCTCTTTCCTTGTAAATACCGTCATTCCCATATCTACTATAGCCTTGATCTCCAGCTCATCACTTCCGGGCAGTGTTGCACTTATCTGGTTAAGCGTCGGTGTTATCCTTATGGAATCCTGCGGTCTCAAAGGTACCGTCTCCAACCTGTATGTAAATGGTGATGTTATCTCTGCCTGACATAATGGTCTGGTGTCATCCGACGATACATACATGATCTCCGACTTCACCACACCTTCCACAACCACAGCATCATCCATCGGCTTTACCTCATCAATGTCCACATACCCGGACACGTTAACTATCTGCAGGATAGACGGAAGGCTGCTTCTGAGTCTTTCCTTCCTGACGACTCTGGTCTTCGCATTATTTCTCATAAGGAGATTTTCATAACTGAACTTCCTTCTCACAGGATCCACCTGGGCAGAATATGAGTACATATCACGAAGCAGATCCGTCTCCACATCTTCATAGACCTTTATCTCCACATTCAGGCTGTTTTCCACTTGTAATATTCGATCCTCTCCATCGCCATCAGTTCTGACAGATACAGTTCCCCTGCCTATATTTACTATATCGTCCAGAACCATGCTCTCATCTATCCCATCACATTTTATCGTATCCTGGAATTCTCTGGATGCATTTACATATTGCACCGGTGCCGTATCATCCTCCGGCTTATAGACGACAAATATCAATACTTTGCCACTTATCTGCACTCCCATGTCTGTGGCTCTGCTCTCTATTTCTGAGAAATCCACCCTGTCCCACAGAATGCGTCCAATATCCGGTTTATTTGCCGGTATCTCTATATCCTCTTTTATCTTCATAATATCCCTGGATGATGCCACCAGATTGGTAAAGCTCACTTTTTCTGTGAGACATTCTATTCCGGAACCATTTGCAATTCCCACAGCTCCCTCAACCGTTACCTGCTGGCATACCCACAGCTTGACGCCTATAAGACCCCTGACCTCATACTTGCGCGAATTGATCACTGTGACATATATATCCTCCAGCGTGCCCTGCACAGAGACCTTATCCCCTGGCTCAACGCCATCTACATTTATTACCTCCTCAAACGGGATTTCCCCATCATGATTCTCAAATACAACGGTATCGCTGTCGGTCTGATACAGTATTGCATATGATACAACACCAGAGACGCGCACTTTATTCTCCATAACGTCTATATCCTCCAATGACACCTGGCCTTTACTGGCTATAAATCTGTCTATATCTCCTTTGGCGTCAGGCACATTAAAATCATCATCCACTGTAAATTCTACATATTTTGCCGCTTTCAGATTTGTAGTAGTAATCCTGTTCTTTGTCAATTCCATGCTTTCCCCACCTTTTTTATTTGAATACAACCGGAAGATCCATCTTAACTATTCTTATTACCGTATACGGAAATGATACATTATCTCCATCTATCCCATCCGAAGGAGTCGCCGTCTGCCTCAGAAGTCCCTTCACATATATGGCATTCTCATCCTTATACATCTCCTCCAGTCTAACACCTACATCATCACGCTCCTGCATGCCCGCTGCCATGACAATATATGTATATTTGCTGTTTGAATAGACAAGATTGAACGGCTTCTCCTTCTTCTTGTTTATCACCGTCAGAAGCTCATCGGGCAGCATGCTGTCATCACATACATCATATAACAACGGCTCTCCCTCATCCGACACCTCGAAATGTGTACACCCGGTACACATCAGCCAGACGATCAGCATTGCTACGAACAAAAAACATAGCCTGCCCCAAAACCGTCCTCTCTGATATATCCTTTCTGTATTCATATGTATCACCTCCATATCTCTATAGCACTGCACCGTCATCCCTGCACATAGCACCGCACCTGTTCTATACATGTATATGTGAGTATGCTATATATTATGACAGGATAATCATCCCCCCTGTCCGGCAACTGACTCTAAAGATTGCCAAAAAAACGGCAGAATATCGTTAAGACATTCTGCCGTATCCTGCCCGTGCCATACTGTCCATTCATGTGGCACGTGATCACATATGATTATTTTGTTTTTTCGTCCTCGGCCCACAGGTCAAATCCCGGATCTGTTATGATCTCCGGTCCATCTGTTCCCCCATCCGTATTTCCCGGCTGAGTCTTTTGCTCCGGATCTTGTCTTTGCTCCGGCGCTGCCTTCTGCACCGGTTTTTGTCTTTGCTCCGGCACTGCCTTCTGCACCGGTTCCTGTCTTTTCTCCGATGCCGCTTTCCGCATCGACTTATTCCGCTGCTGCTCCTCGGCTCTCCGGACTTCCTCCTCGAATTCAAGAGGGTTGGTGAACATCTTCCGGCTCGGCTTTACCAGCCAGGCATCCTCAGACGGTATATATCCACAGGCATCCTCCGGTGATGCCTCGCATTCGTGCACCTTAATAGTACTGACAAATGCAGTCTTGAACCACATATCGTAATATATCCTTCTTGCCGACCATACACATATGGCATGTATCAGATAGAACATAAACACTGCCATGACAACAACCGCAACAATGATCATCTTATTGTCCCTGGATGTCGGAAGTTCCTTTGCCCCCTTAACCAGGTACTCTCCAAGCAGCACAGGAATGACAACATAGTATGCCGCTATATATATGTTCCTTATGATCATCCTTATATACATATGGTTCGGAGCGGTGAGTCTCAGCCTGGTTATACAGCTTCCCAGTGTCCTTCCATGTGTTATCATCGGAAACAATACATAATATATTAAAAATGTACCCACAAAAAATCCGACATTCCATTTCTGCACTGTGAGCATAAGATATACGTTCACACCGCCGAACACCGCAAAATCTATTCCACACATAACTGTCCTTCTGAGTCCTGACACCCGGAGTCCTCTCACATACGCCTTCTTATCTATGGACTCCCTGTTAGGAAGCGGAAGGATGCAACGCAGTATGCACATCACCATATATCCAAGCATTCCACCCAGTGTATTCTGGATAAGGTCATCCACATCGCATATTCTGTATGACCCCTGATATATAAAATACAGTCCTGTGTACTGTGTAAATTCAAAAAATGCAGACAGGCAGAACGTCAGGAATGTTGTGGTTATAAAGTTTCGCCTGAAATAATACTTCATATACATTCCAAAAGGCATGGTAAGCAGTATGTTGAACAGTACCACATACAGACACTCCTGCCTGAGCGCTGCCACATATGTGGAGCTGTCATGAATGTTTAGCACTGTCTCCGCCCGGAATTTCTCCACAAACTTAAACGGTACGAGATTCAGTTCTCTTCCGGGACCAACCTCATATCTGTGCGGGAGCGGCATGATAACCAGAAAGTACGCACACAGCATGTAGAAGATAAAAGTGAACAATATAAGTGACCTCAAAAAGCTCACTGATCCATATTTAAAATATTGGACTATGATATATGGCAATGTAAGCACAAGCGCCAGTACCGGAAATACCAGAATAGCAATTTTTATCGCTGTTATATATCCCATCGTCTCATCTCCTTGTTCTTTTTATATAGTTTTACCATTACCCTCAAAAATACTTTACCGCATGACACCGGCCTGGCGCATGCGGCAAAATATTATATCTGATGCCTTCATGCACAGGCATGATGACATAGCACGCATTATTTTTTCTACTCTTCCTGTCCTTCAGACATAGCAGCGGCTTCCTCAGCCTCAGGTGTGACCTCTATACCAAGCTCAGCGAGCTGCTTCTCATCTACATAATCAGGCGCATTTGTCATAAGACATGATGCATCCTTTACCTTAGGGAATGCGATGACGTCACGGATTGAATCCTGCTTTGCCATGAGCATGACCAGACGGTCAAGACCATAGGCAAGTCCTGCGTGAGGTGGCACTCCATACTTAAACGCATCCAGAAGGAATCCGAATCTCTCATGAGCCTGAGCCTTTGTGAAGCCAAGGCACTCGAACATCTTCTCCTGTATATCGTCCTGATGGATTCTGACTGAACCTCCACCGATCTCATTTCCATTAAGAACTATATCATAAGCCTTTGCACGAACCCTGCCCGGATCAGAATCGATGTACTGAAGATCCTCCTCCATAGGCATAGTGAATGGATGGTGCATAGCTGTGAACCTGTTCTCCTCGTCTGACCACTCAAGAAGTGGGAACTCTGTAATCCATACAAATCTGTACACATTCTTGTCCACAAGACCCATGAGCTCTGCCAGATGACATCTCAGTGCGCCAAGGACTGTCCAAACGACCTTTGTCTTGTCTGCTGCGAACAGAAGAAGGTCACCCGGCTTTCCATCCATAGCTGCCACAAGAGCATTCATCTGCTCATCTGTCATAAACTTGGCAAATGATGACTTGCAGCTTCCATCCTCATTGATAACTATATATGCAAGACCCTTTGCGCCGTATGTCTTCGCATACTCAATAAGGGCATCTATCTTCTTCCTAGGCATGCTTCCCTGTCCCTCGGCATTGATACCACGGACTGTTCCGCCATTTGCAAGGGCACCTGTGAATACGCCGAACTCACAGTCCTTTACAACATCGCTGACATCCCTGAGCTCAAGACCGAATCTGAGGTCCGGCTTATCCGAACCGAATCTGTCCATTGCTTCCTGCCATGTCATTCTCTGGATAGGAAGCTGGATATCCAGATCAAGAACTTCCTTGAAAAGCTTTGCAAGAAGGCGCTCATTTACCTCGATGACATCGTCAACGTCCACAAATGAGAGCTCCATATCCATCTGGGTGAACTCCGGCTGTCTGTCCGCACGGAGATCCTCATCGCGGAAACACCTTGCGATCTGGAAGTATCTGTCATAACCTGAGCACATCAGAAGCTGCTTGAAAAGCTGTGGCGACTGTGGCAGAGCGTAAAATGTACCAGGGTGCACACGGCTTGGTACAAGGTAATCTCTTGCTCCCTCCGGTGTTGACTTTGTCAGCATTGGTGTCTCTATCTCAAGGAAGCCCTCATCTGCCATGAACTGTCTGGCGATTGTGGCTACCTTGCTCTTCATGATGAGGTTTCTCTGGAGATCAGGACGTCTGAGGTCAAGATATCTGTACTTGAGTCTTATCTCCTCCTTGGTCTTGATGTTCTCCTCTATAGGAAATGGCGGTGTCTCTGCCTCTGACAGGATTCTGAGACTGGTAGCAACTACCTCTATATCACCTGTAGCAAGATTCTCATTCACTGCCCCTGCACGCTTGCACACTGTTCCCTCGATGGCTGCAACAAACTCTGAACGGAGCTTTCCTGCCTTCTCAAAACACTCTGTGCCACACTGTGACTCCTCAAATATAACCTGTAATATTCCACTTCTATCTCGAAGATCTACAAAGATTATTCCACCTTTATTTCTGCTCTTGGCAACCCATCCCATAACGGTGACCTTCTGGCCTATGTTAGCGCTGCTAACCTCTGTACATCTGTGGCTTCTCTTAAGCCCCTGCATCGATTCTGCCATCTTATGCTTTCCTCCTAAATAAAAAACTTTCCTTATGTCACTATACACTTTTTTTATCTTTCGTCAAGACCTGGTATGCTCCCGTGAAGCACATGGTCTACCCTTATAAGCACATCTGTTGTGTTGATAAGTCTCTGAAATGTCAGGAACACCTTCATATCAAAATGCCTTACCTCATCTATAACCATGCCAAATGCCATGTCCGCATCAAATGCTTTCCTGTACGGTCTGTCGCTTATAAGTGCACTGAACACATCACACACTCGGATGATACGCGCACCAAGGGGAATCTCATCCCCGCGCATTCTGTACGGATATCCAGAGCCATCATAATTCTCATGGTGATAATGCACCATATCTACAATATCCTGATCATATCCCTCACGTTTCAGTATGTCAGCCCCCAGTCTGGCATGAAGCCTGACATACCTCATCTCTTCGATCTTCATGGCACCCTGCTTCCGTCCATATATATAAGGGCTGACCTGCAATTTTCCCACATCGTGCAGCATGCCCGCCACAGCAACCTTGTGCACAAACACATCATCACAGCCAAGCTCCCTGGCTAGCTCAGACGCCAGTATGCTCACGCACATTCCATGGCGCACAGCATCATTCATATCAACTGAATAGCATTCTTCTGCATACTTCTTCAATGCTAATCCCATATAAATCCCGCTTTCTTACGCTCGATCATCTCATCTATACGAGCTATATAATCGTCTACACTCTTACAATTCTCTATCCTGTCTATACGTGTCCCTTCTGTAACTCCGTCATGTCCCGGTCTTACCACTAGCTTCGATGAGCTTCCCGCTCCGAGACCGATAATATCCGTCCGCTCCTCCATGATAAGTATATTGTACAGACATTCCAGCCCCGGCTTCGAGTATCCGACATTTTCCAGATTACCTGTCATATTCTTCTGCCTGTACAGGTAATACGGATCAAGCCCAAGCTCTGCTGCCGCCTTTGTCACAACACCAAGCTGCCTGTCTATATCTGACTTCAGGGTATCACGGTATTTACCCATCTCTATGTTCAGATTTGCCGCCCTCTTGATCGCCAGTGTGTGCACCGTGAGACTCTCCGGAGCCAGCTCCCTGATCTGTCTCAGTGTATTCTCCACACTGGATGCATCCTCCCCCGGAAGTCCGACTATGAGATCCATATTTATATTGTCAAATCCAGCCTTACGGGCATACTCCATGGCAGCGACCGTCTGTTCAGGTGTGTGTGCTCTTCCTATGGTCCTCAGTGTCTCTGCGTTCATGGTCTGTGGATTTATGCTTATACGAGTCACTCCATGGTGTTTCATAACCTCAAGCTTTTCATATGTAGTGCTGTCTGGTCTGCCGGCCTCTATGGTGAATTCCCTCACATGGGACAGATCAAATAAATCCTGAATCATACTGCACAATCTGTCCATCTGCTCCGCCGATATGGATGATGGTGTTCCACCTCCCACATATATGGATATAAGCCTCTTTCCAGAGTACACCTCCGACACATAACACATCTCTTTCTCAAGGGCATCCAGATACTCGTCAACCCTGCTCCGGTACACGGCTATAGGATATGATGTAAATGAACAATACAGACATCTGGTAGGACAGAATGGGATGCCTATGTACAGACAGTACTCATCCTCCTCGGCAACAGAGTCTATGATCAGCTTCTCTCTTCCGGCAACAGATACCGCAAGCTCCGCCTTGTCCCTCGATGTGCCATATATATCCTGATAATTCTTTACGATATCATCAATGCCAAGTCCGTTCTCCATATATGCCACAGCTATCTTCGTAGGTCTTATTCCCGTGAGCGATCCCCACGGAAGCTCACGACCTGTATACTCTGACAGCATATTATATATTGCCAGCTTCAGAGGATTCCTCACCGCCGATTTATCATGACAGTCACCGTCCACTGGAACATGTGCGCTGCACGCCAACGAGCGCTCACCACCTTCAGACACAGAGTACATCTCTATATCTATTCTTTTGTCATCTATGTCAGCCACAAGCTCTTTGTCAATCTCAGCTCTGAGCTCCGGCTTCTTCCCGAATACCTCCGGAATCACTATCCTCTCTCCGCCATAGAATGCCTGGAGGCTCACGCGGAGATCATTGTTATAATCTTCTATATTCTGTATCAGTAATATCATATACACACCACGATCCGTCATCAGAAGAACGGATTCATCTTCTTCTCTTTCCTGATAAGCGTCTGCTCCCCATGTCCAGGATATACAACAGTCTCATCCGGAAGTACGAACAGCTTCTCTCTTATGTTCTCAAGCAGTGCATGCTCATCTCCCGTCGGAAAATCCGATCTTCCCACACTGTACCTGAACAGCGTATCTCCGGAAAACAGCATATTCTCAGACTCAAAATAGTAACACATGCCTCCTCTGGTATGTCCAGGAACACTGATACATCTCATCTCGGTGTCAAGAAGCTTCCTGACATCCCCATCTGCCAGATAGTGATCTGTCTGGGTCTCAACCACCCTGCCAAACACTGATGTCATCATGGCTGACAGGTTTACCCGGCTGTTTCCCAGCACCTCTTTCTCATCCTCGGATGCATATGTGTCTGCTCCAGTCAGCTTCTTCAGTTCATCCATGGCAGACATATGATCTATATGTCCGTGCGTGAGATATATACCCACGCATTTCATGTTGTCAGCCACCAGCCTTTTATTTATAAACTCAGCATTCCATGATGGATCTATAACTATTGCTTCCTTACTATTTATATTTTCAATTATGTAACAATTGGTCTGAAAACCACCCAGCTCATTTGAAATCACCTTAAGTTGTGCCATATTAACCTCCAAAATGGATACTGCTTTCTGATTATTTCCACCGCTCTGTTTTTATCAGTTTTCCTGCGCGATTGTATGTTCTTATGTATCTCAGGAAACCATTCTTTCCATATACGTACTTCTGATAGCTCTTCAGCTTTCCTCGTGCGGAATACTGTCTTACCATGGATATCTGTCCATCCACAGCATCATAATCCCGCTCCTCACTTCTCACGATACCGCCATGTGAATTCATGAATATTGATATGTCTCCTATGCCGGTTACAGGAACCTTTGAACGGCTCACATACAGTTTTCCGGCATATTTGTAATATGTACTTACCCAGAACACCCTTGTATATCCCTTTCTGGCAGATCGCTTAAGCGACAATTCACTTTTTGCAGAGTACATAAGCCGCTTTGCCCTGGCCACATTCATATCATCCAGTGACCTGATATCCTGATAATAAACCACATAGCCGGTGGCTGCCTCAGGCTTCTTAACACGTAATTTGTAGCCACGTATATACATATATGGTTCATCTGAACTCACAAGATTGTACGCGCCATGCCCTGCATATTTAAGCATACACTTCTCATAATACACAGCCTCCGACACATCTACAGGAACAGTAGCCGTCTTCAGAACTGCGGAAAATCTTGAATAATAGACTTCTTCATCCAGTGTCACATACGCTCTTATCTTATACTTGTAGCCTGTGGCAGGACGAAGCCCTTTATCTGCATACGTTGTTTCAACGCACTCATCCAGCATCCTCCAGCGTTTCATGGCGGGATCATATCTGTACACCTCATATCCATCGGCACCCTTTATCTTATTCCAGCGCAGATGAATACCCGTAGAAGTATTGAAATACGGCTCAGATATCCTGACCCTGCCGCGTTCTACCTTAGCCGCCGTCCCATCAGCGGCATATACAGTATTCCCCATAAAAAACAATACACCTGCAAATATTATTATAACTGCTCCTAAAAATGCAGCATATCTTCTGACATATTTACTCACCAGCTTCTCATCTCCCATTTTCTCTCTCATCAGCCTGTAGTTCTCTCTATATCTATAATATTGTCTACATTCCTTATCTTTGCAATTATAGTGTTAAGCTGTTCCTTGGACTTTATTGCAAATGATATAGTTATCGTCGCCTTGCCCTGTTTGCTGGTCCGGCTGTTTATGCTGTTAACATTTATATTCGCCTCGCTGAGGATCTTGGTTATATCAAACAATATGCCATTTCTATCATCAGCATATATATTGATCTCTGTCATATATGTGTTCGAAGCAACAGCATCATCCTTCCACTCTGCCTCGATCACTCTGGCCCTGTCCGCTTCACTCATGCACAGAACATTTACACAGTCTGTACGATGTATGGACACGCCCCTGCCTCTTGTGATGAATCCGATTATCTCATCACCTGGAACCGGAGAACAACACTTGGAAAATCTGACCGCCACATCATCTATACCATTTACTATGATTCCGCCCTTACCTATATGATTGCCATGATTCTTCTTCACAGAGAATTCATCCAGCACCTCTTCGTTAGTGGCAGTCTGAGGCTTATGATCTTTGTTATATTCATCTATAAGACGATTGACGATCTGGCCTTCTTTTATTCCTCCATGTCCCACTGCGGCAACTATGGAATCCCAATCCTGGAAGTTATACTTCTTGTATATCTTCTCCTGATATTCAGGCTTGGAGTACATCGTATAGTCAATACCCTTAGACTTGCAGTAGTTCAGTATGAGTTCCTTGCCACGGCTGATATTCTCATCCTTGAACTGGTGTTTGAACCACTGGTTGATCTTGGTCTTTGCCTGGGTACTCTTCACTATATTCAGCCAATCACGGCTAGGTCCAGTGGAGTTCTGTGATGTTATGATCTCCACCCGGTCTCCATTGTTCAGCTTCGTATCTATAGGCACCTGACGGCCATTGATCCTCGCTCCCACCATCTTGTTACCCACTGCCGTGTGTATGGCATAGGCAAAGTCTATCGGGGTGGAGCCACTTGGGAGATTCTTCACATCTCCGGCAGGAGTAAAGCAGTATACCTGTTCAGCAAAGAGATCAAGATCAGTCTTGACAAAGCTCATGAACTCCTTATTGTCATCTGTATCTCTCTGCCACTCAAGGATCTGACGGAGCCACGACAGCTTCTCCTCCTCCTTCTGCATGACAGTACCGGTTATGTTCTCCTTATACTTCCAATGGGCAGCGATACCGTACTCAGCGGTTCTGTGCATCTCATACGTTCTGATCTGTATCTCAAAAGGCTGCCCCTCAGGTCCTATAAGTGTGGTGTGAAGGGACTGATACATGTTAGACTTAGGCATGGCGATGTAATCCTTGAATCTTCCCGGAATAGGCTTGTACATCTCATGTATTATTCCCAGTGCAGAGTAGCAATCCCGCACCGTATTCACCTTGATACGAACCGCAAATATATCATATATCTGATCCAAAGTTTTGTTCTGGTTCTTCATCTTCTTGTATATACTGAAGAAATGCTTGACTCTTCCGTCTATCTCTGCCTCAAGTCCGGCATTGTCAATATGCTTCTTCACATCGGCGACCACTCTCTTGATGTAGGCATCTCTCTCAGTAAGCTTCTCATCTATCTGTGCTTTCAGATCCTTGTATACCTCAGGCATAAGATACATCATAGACAGATCATCCAGCTCAACCTTGATCTTGCTGATACCAAGCCTATGAGCTATAGGTGCATATATGTCCATGGTCTCCCTGGCCTTCTCTATCTGCTTCTCAGGCGACTGATACTGAAGCGTTCTCAGATTGTGCAGTCTGTCCGCCAGTTTTATCAGTATAACCCTGATATCCTTAGCCATGGACAGGAACATCTTCCTGAGATTTTCAGCCTGTACCTCTATTTTGTCCGTGGTCATCTTCAGCTGTGTGAGCTTAGTGACACCATCCACAAGGAATGCCACCTCCTCTGAGAATTCCGATGCGATCTCCTCCGATGTCATAACCGTATCTTCAACCACGTCGTGGAGTATTCCCGCAACTATAGTCTCCTTATCAAGCTCAAGTTCTGCCAGGATTATGGCCACATTCAGCGGATGCATGATGTATGGCTCTCCTGACTTCCTGAGCTGGCCCTTATGCGCTGCATCTGCCACCTTATACGCTTTCTCTATCATGGTGATATCCGCAGACGGATGATATGTGAGTATCCTTGATATAAGTTCCTTATAGAGCTCCTCCGGTGGAGTAAAATCCGCAGGTGTGGACAGATCTATCTCTCTCTTGGCCCTTACCTGCTTGTTTGCCTGTTCCTCCAGCTTTATGAGTTCATGCTGAGGGACTGTCCTGCCTGCTGCCAGGGCCTTCTCTATAGCCGCTATTCCATCCTTGGTGGCCTGTTCCGATGTCACAACACCAGCCTCGGCAGCTCTCTTCGTCTCCTGAGCTATTATATTTTCCTGTGTCTTATCAACTGTCTCTCCCATATGCTCACCACACTTCCTGTATTATTATATCCTGATCATTCTCCTTCAAACTGTACAACTGAAGCCACGTCGTACTTTGAAAGTCTGTCTCTTCCCTTGAGATCTGATAACTCTATGAGAAATACCATCTTGACAACTATTCCGCCAAGGCTTTCTATAAGCTTGGCTGCAGCCTCTATGGTTCCACCTGTAGCGATCAGATCATCCACAAGAACAACCTTTTCTCCGGGCTTTATTGAATCCTTATGTATCTCTATGGCAGCCTGTCCATATTCGAGATCATATGACATCTCGACAGTTTCTCTCGGAAGCTTTCCTTTCTTTCTCACCAGGACAAGTCCCTTTCCATTCTTATACGCCAGAGGAGCGCCAAATATAAATCCTCTGGATTCAGTACCAGCTATCACATCATAGTCTACGCCCTCCAGAAGCTTATCCATCTCGTCGATGGCAAGACGCATGCCCTCTGGATCCTCGGTAACACTGGTCACATCCCTGAATATGATTCCTGGCTTTGGAAAATCAGGAATACTCTTAATATACTTTTCTACCTCACTCATCTTACGTCCTCCTATTCCATTTGCCTGTCAGCTTCTGGCATACGCTTCAATCTTGATCTGAAGATTTCTCCTGTTTCTGTACTCATTTATCTGAGGATAGTATGCTATATCTATAACTACTGAATTCGGCTGACCATTTAACATTTTAACACATTCATCCTCACCAAACCACTGTTTTATATCATTAACAAACTCATCTGGCCTGAAATCTATGCCATCTACATATCTTCCATCACCCATATCAAGTCTGAGCTTTAAAAGATTCCTGTTTTTCCCGAGGATCTGAGCCATCACCACCGGAACAGCAGCCTGTGCGAACAGTGGTCTGCGATTTCCCTTGCCATATGGCTCCAGCCTTTCAAGCTGCATCGTGAGCTCCACGCTGTTATATCTGAGTGGCATAGGGACATCTATCATAAGCCTTGGTGTTATATCATCTTCTGTAAGACCAGAATGCTCATTCAGTCTCTCTCTGAGCTCCCTCAGGTTCTCCTTTTTTATAGAGAATCCGGCCGCCATGGCATGTCCACCAAATGCCGTGAAAAGTTCCTTCTCCTTAGATAATTTCTCAAACATATCATACTTCTCTATCGATCTCCCGGAACCTTTTAGTATACCCGCAGCTTCCCCATCGGTGAACACCAACACAGGTCTGCTGTAGGCTTCCTTTAGTTTACTGGCTATTATCCCCACCACACTCTCATGTATTCCCGGAACATATACCACTATAACCCTGTCAGCCAGAGTCGGCAGTTCACCCCATCTACCCTGGATAGTTGCCTCCTGAAGAGCTTCTGTTATAAGCTTTACACCATTTTCCGTCATGGACTTTCTTTCTTCATTTATAGCCAGCAGCTCCTCCGCTCGCGAATGCGCCACAGCTGTATCAGATTCCAGCAGGAATTCAAGGCTCAGTCTGGCATCTCCGAGTCTACCCGCCGCATTTATACACGGTCCTATGAGAAATCCCAGATCGAACGTCGATATCTTCTTATCATTTCTGCCACTCAGCTTCATAAGCGCATTTATTCCGGGATTAGAACTGTTCTTCAATGTGCTAAGTGAGTATCTCACATACAACCTGTTTTCATCCACCAGATCCATCATATCACAGTTTGTTGCCACCCCCAGAATCTCCAGGAATTCCCGTATCCCACTCTCATCTATGCCACTGATCCTGTAAAGGTACTGTATGAATTTGCAGGCCACCCCTGCACCACACAGCCCCTTGAACGGATACTCACAATCAACTCTCTGGTTGTCTATCACTGCGTCAGCCGGAGGAAGCCGGTATGACCTGGTTCCGTCAGAATTCTCCTCATAAGGCACCTGATGATGATCTGTTATGATCATGGTGATGCCATTTTGTCTGGCATACTCTGTCTGATCATATGCAGCGATACCATTGTCACATGTTATTATAGTGTCCACTCCGTCCCGGATACAGGCATCTATCAGACGCCTGTTTATTCCATATCCGTCATGTACCCGGTGGGGAATATCATAATCCACCACATCACATTCCGCCTCAGTTCTGCCATGTATATGTGCCCACACCTTTTTCATGCCAATCAGCAGGATATAATTAGAAGATACTCCATCCACATCATAATCCGATATTATCCTTACTCTCTTATTCTCTCTAAGCCTGTCGTGTATGATCTGACATCCCTTCGGAAGGTCCTTCATAAGCGCGGGATCGTGCAGACTCTGCCAGTCTCCATTCAGAAACATTCCTATCGCATCATCGCCGGTTATCCCCCTGTTGGTAATAACCCTGGCAACCACAGGATCCATGTCATATCTCGCTCCTATGGCACCAAAATCAGCCCTCTTTCCAGCAACTCTCCACACGGGCTTCTTCACATATCTGTCTATTATATTCTTCTGCTCAACCGTCAGCGTCATCTTCTGTTCTCCATGTTTTGGTCTATATCTTATACTTCCACATATTTTATCAGACACCCAGAGGTATTACCAGTGTAAATACCGCCATTTCACCTGTAAATGTTTACATTTCGCCTGTTATGCCTATTCCATTTTTATTGTGTAAATGTTATAATAAACATATCTTTTAAATGATTCTTTTGTGCATTTTGATGGCAATTCCTGATAGTTTCCATCACATAACGCACGTAGCAAAGGAGGAGATAATTTTATGGCAAACAGATTCGTACTCAATGAAACCTCTTACCACGGAGCGGGTGCCATCGCGGAAATTGCCACCGAGGCAGTCGGCAGAGGCTTCGCAAAGGCTCTTGTATGCTCCGACCCTGACCTGATCAAATTCGGTGTAACCAAAAAAGTCACAGACGTTCTTGATGGTGCAGGACTTGCATACGAGGTCTATTCCAACATCAAGCCAAACCCTACTATAGAGAACGTTCAGCAGGGTGTGGCCGCATTTAAGGCTGCCGAGGCAGATTATATTATTGCCATAGGCGGCGGATCATCCATGGACACTGCCAAGGGTATCGGCATAGTCATTGCCAACCCTGATTTCGCAGATATCAGAAGCCTGGAGGGTGTTGCACCTACAAAGAATAAATCAGTTCCTATATTCGCGGTTCCAACCACAGCCGGAACCGCAGCAGAGGTAACTATCAACTATGTCATCACCGATGTCGAGAAAAACCGCAAGATGGTATGTGTAGATCCTAAGGATATTCCTGTTGTGGCATTTGTCGATCCTGAGATGATGAGCTCCATGCCAAAGGGACTCACCGCAGCCACAGGTATGGATGCACTGACACACGCTATCGAGGGATACATAACCGCTGCCGCATGGGAGCTGTCAGACATGTTCCACCTCAAGGCAATCGAGATCATCAGCCGTTCACTCAGAGGGGCGGTTGCAAATACACCTGAGGGCCGTGCAGATATGGCTCTTGGCCAGTATGTTGCAGGCATGGGCTTCTCAAATGTAGGTCTTGGAATCGTTCATTCCATGGCTCATCCACTGGGAGCTCTGTATGACACACCTCACGGTGTTGCAAATGCCATCATTCTTCCAACTGTCATGGAGTACAACGCGGATGCCACCGGCGAGAAGTACCGTGAGATAGCAAGAGCTATGGGCGTCAAGGGCGTGGATGACATGACCCAGGAGGAGTACAGAAAGGCTGCTGTCGACGCAGTACGCCAGTTGTCCATAGACGTAGGAATACCTACAGATCTCAGGGACATCGTAAAGCCGGAGGACATTCCGTTCCTGGCCCAGTCAGCCTACGACGACGCATGCCGTCCTGGCAATCCAAAAGAGACTAGCGTAGAGGACATCACCAAGCTCTACGAGTCATTGATCTAACTGACCCATTAGATCAAAGCATGCCAGCCCTTTGCCAGGGCTCACATGTTATATATGGGACCTCACCAGTCCCCTAAAAACCCTAAAAACAAACTAAAAAGAACTCCTGATACAGAGACTATGTTCTCTCTGCATCAGGAGTTCTTTTTTATAGGCATACGCCCGACAATTTTATTCTTTTAAGCGTCTTTTTCTGTCTTACCAAGCTTTGTCTTCATGTAGTACCAGAGTGGTCCTGTTATACATACTGAAGAATAAGCACCGATAACTACACCAGCCATAAGTGTGAGAGCGAACTCCTTGATTGAAGCTACACCCATAATGTACAGAACGAATATTGTGACAAATGTTGTGAGTGATGTATATATTGTTCTGCTGAAGGTCTGGTTGATACTCAGGTTGACTATATCCTTGTATGTGACCTTCTTAGGCTTCATAACACCTATATTCTCTCTTACACGGTCGAATATGATGATCGTCGCGTTGATCGAGTAACCCACTATGGTAAGCAGACACGCGATACATGTGTTACCAACTGTGAGTCTCAGTATAATGTACAGACAGAATACCATGGCTACATCGTGGAGAAGTGCGATAACTGCACTTGCACCAAACTTCACATCATGGAATCTGATAGCAATGTATATAAGCATCAGGATAGCTGCAAGGATGACTGAGAATATAGCGTTCTTGGACATCTCGCTGCTGACTGATCCACTTATTACGTTTGCCTCCTTGACATCTGCGCCAAGCTTGTCTGTGAGTGCACTGCGCACCTTGGACATCTGTGAGTCATCTGTTCCATCATCGATCAGCTCTGGCATCTTGAACACGATCTCATTTGTTCCTGATACTGTCTGAACCGATATTCCTGCCTCGCCGATACCGGCAGCCTCTGCTATTACAGGGACTATATCTGACTCAGCCTCGCTGAGTGTGTACTCCTTGTCAAATCCAACTGTAAGGCTTGTACCACCTGCGAACTCTACGCTGAAGTTCAGTGGTGAACCCTTGGACTTATTGAACACAGGCATCATGCAGAAACATACTACAATGACCAGAAGTGATCCGATCATACAGAACTTTCCTGCCTTGACAAAGTTGGTCTTCTTTGGCTCTCTTGCAACACCGAAATACTTGGCATCTGTAACGCCGAGATTCACAAGTGCTGTGAGCAGTGACTGGCTGACTGCCAGAGCTGTAAATACTGAGAGAACAACACCGATAGCCAGTGTGATCGCAAATCCCTTGATAGTACCTGTTCCAAATATTCCAAGTACAAGAGCTGCGATAAGCGTTGTAACGTTACCATCTATGATAGCTGACAGGGCATTGTGGAAACCACCCTTGACCGCCTGCTTTACAGACTTGCCGTCCGCAAGTTCTTCCTTGATACGCGTAAATATGATTACGTTGGCATCAACCGCCATACCTACTGACAGGATAACACCGGCTATACCAGGAAGTGTCAGTGTTACGTTGAACAGATTGATAACCAGCAGATCAAGTATTGTATAGAATGCCAGGGCAAATGATGCCACAAGACCCGGAATCCTGAATACTATGATCATGATAAGAAACACAAGTGCAATACCTATCGCACCTGCCTTAAGGCTTGTGCTGATGGCATCTGAACCAAGTGTAGCTCCTACTATATTGGAACGAACCTGCTTAAGTGTAAGAGGAAGTGCACCGATACGGATAGTTGTTGCCAGTGACTCAGCCTCCTCATATGTGGAGATCTTGTTGATCTCTGCGCTTCCGCCTGTGATAGCACTCTGAACAGTTGGAGCACTTACGACCTTATTGTCATAAATAATATATACGATGTTACCTACATTCGCTGATGTCACATCTGCGAACTTCTGTGCACCCTCGTCTGTAAACACGAGCTGTACCACGTTGTCGTTACCATTGTCTGAATCGATTCCGGCGGTAGCATTCTTGATGTCATCTCCAGTGAGGGCTGCTTCATACTCCTGTCCCTGTGACCACTTTGAGTAGTTGTCCGGATCAAGGAACTCAAGCTTTCCTTCGATATTCAGTGCTTCCAGTATCTCGTCTGCATTTGTTACACCCGGAATCTCTGCCGTGAGCTTCTTGTCTCCATCCTCGTAGACTGAGTACTCATTTGTGTAGGCCTCTACACGCTTCTCAATCTTATACTTGGTATCCTCGAGATCCTTGTCACTGTAATCATCTTCCTGAATCTCGTAAGTTACGCTCAGACCACCCTTAAGGTCAAGTCCCAGCTTGATGTACTCGACTTTACCTCTGTCTGCAACACCGAATATTGCCGTGTATATAGCAACACCCAGCACGAGCAGAAAGGCAATAATGACGAGCACAGCGTTTCTCTTTGTCTTCTTCATCGTCTTCTCCTTTTTCCCTTCTTTATTCCTCTTCTGCCTCATCGGCCATAGCCGCCTTCAGCATGATCGCACATTCTATACGCTTCTTCTGAAGCTCACAACCTATGTCATATGCATCAAGTATATTGCCGTGGAACTTGTATGAGTTGGCTGCACATCCACCGCTGCAATAAAATCTTGCAAAGCAGTCTTTACACTTATCCTTGGCATATACATTACACAGCTTGAATTCATTGACTATATCCTGATTCTTGATTCCATCGAATACATTTCCTATGCAGAAATCATCCTCACCAACGAACTGATGACAAGGATACAGGTCTCCCCAAGGGGTAACTGCCATGTACTCTGTACCTGAACCACAACCAGAAAGTCTCTTGGCTACGCAAGGTCCACCCTCAAGATCTATCATGAAGTGGAAGAAATTGAATCCTCTTCCCTCCTTGTGTCTCTTGATCATCTCCTTTGCCAGAATATCGTACTGTTCAAGCAGTACCGGTATGTCCTCTTCCTTTATAGCGTATGGCTCGTCCGGAAGTGATACAACAGGCTCAACTGATATCTGGTCAAATCCCAGATCTGCCATGTGAAGTACATCCTCTGAGAAGTCGAGATTGTTGTGGGTGTAAGTACCTCTTACGTAGTAGCTCTTACCGGCTCTCTTCTTCGCAAATTCCTGGAACTTGGAAAGTATCACATCATAGCTTCCCTTGCCATTCCTGGTAGGTCTCATGTAGTCGTGGACTTCCTTCCTTCCGTCTATGCTGAGCACCACGTTCGCCATCTCTCTGTTGGCAAATTCCATGATCTCGTCATTCAAAAGCACTCCGTTGGTAGTAAGTGTGAATCTGAACTTCTTGTCATACTTCTCCTCAAGGCTTCTTCCGTATTCCACAGTCTTCTTGACTACATCCCAGTTCATAAGCGGCTCACCGCCAAAGAAATCCACCTCGAGATTTCTTCTGAGTCCTGAGTTTGCAACCAGAAAATCCAAGGATTTCTTTGCCACCTCAAGTGACATAAGAGCTCTGTCTCCCTTGTATTCTCCCTCGCCGGCAAAGCAGTATCTGCAGGCAAGGTTACAGTCATGGGCGATATGCAGACATAGCGCCTTGACAACTGTCTTTCTCTTCTTAAAATCTATAATATAATCTTTGTAAACGTCATCTGTAAATAATGTTCCGTCCTCTACCAGCTGGGCTACCTCATCATATGCCTCGGAAACATCTGCACTGTCATACTGTGACAGTTTCTCTATAATCTGCTCTTTATCATTCTCCTCATATAAAGAAATAATATCATAGACAAGATCATCTACGACATGTACAGAACCACTACAGACATCAAGCACTATATTATAACCATTGTTCTTGTACTGATGAACCATAATTCTCCTTCAAAATATTCCACCGAAACTCTTCGTGGAATTCTAACTTTAGGACGCCACACACGGCACCCTTATACACGCACTAAAGAGGACTGTCATCATAAACGACGGTCCCCTTTAGCTGATCAAATACAAACTGTTACAAATTACTTGTTGTTAACATTCTCACAGCTCTGATTACCAACTGTGCATGATGTCTTACAAGCTGACTGGCATGATGTCTGGCACTCGCCGCATCCACCCTTGACCATTGTATTCTTCATAGTCCTATTTGTGAGTGTTTTAATTCTCTTCATTCTAGATACACCTCTCTTTTTATGTCATATACCGCGATTATAACATAAAGCTATATAAAATAAAAGAAATTTTTCAGCTCAGCATAGCCCCCAGCATCCCGCCGGCAACACACATAATACACCTGGTAACGCACGGCAAAACTGCACTATCTGGATTGTTCCCAAGGATCACTGATATAGTCAGCGCTATGGATATGTACAGAATACCATATACAGCCCCCCACAGGAATCTGCGTTCCTTCACCGCCTTCCCAGTTATCAGCCCACCTATAAACGTGGACACAATATATATTGCCACGATCACAGCATTCAGCATTCCATCACTTATGTCTGTTTTGTACACAACCACCGCTGCTATAAAAAGCATAACCACTGTAAGTATGTAGGAGATCAACAACCCCTTGACAACACACATCATCTTCTGCCCCATCATCATATCATCACCATAGTTATTTTCTCTCTATATTATTATGTCGCCATAAGACCATTTATTAAAACAAACATGAAAAAAGCAATTCTACAGACATTATCCATAGAATTGCTTTTTCTTTCGCTGCATATTTAAAACAGACCGCATATATCTTTTATATCATAAAAGGTTTCATCTGCATGCTCTGCCGTTATGCTGTTTGGTTTTATGAGATCGACCACCATAACTGTGTAAAGACCCGCCCGGTCTGCAGATATAACACCATTCACAGAATCCTCCACCGCAACAGCTTCACAGGGATCCACCCCAAGTTTTTCACACGCTTTAATATAGATATCCGGTTCCGGCTTGCCCTGTGTTATCTCATCTCCACAGACTTTTTCATCAAAGTACTCATATATTCCCACATCCATGAGGCGCTGCCTGGCTCTTTTTCTCTCTGTGGATGTCGCCAGTGCGATCTTTACCCCCTGGTCTTTCAGATACTCCAGGGTCTCAGCTACATGCTTTTTTATATCTATGCCGTACTCTTTCACATACTCATCGAAGATGTCCAATGTTCTCTGCCTGAAACTCAGATAGTCAAAGTCTTCTCCCATTATGTCCTTGAACACGCGGGCATTGGAGGTCTTATTGCCTCCAGCCACGCGGTCACACACGGACTCCATATCTCTTTCAGGAATTCCAATACTCATTCCATTCTTCTTCCATGAGAGCCTGTATATCTTCTCGGTATCTATCAGAACACCGTCCATATCAAACACTACTGCCTTATACATATCATGTTCCTGCCTTTTATGCAGCCGCTTTCTTTCTCCTCTTTCTGCCCGCTGCTATAATAATGAATATCAGCAGCGCGATCAGCAATACAGCAGCCGTTATTATGATGATCAGAACTATAGGTGACATCTTCTCACTGAGTCTGAATGTAAATACTTCACCAGAGTCCTTATCAAATGTTGATGCAATATTGCCAGCCTTATCCATAGCAGTTACTTCTATCTTATATGTATCGTACTGGTCAACCTGCATCTCGTATTTATTTGTCTGCTTATAAGCCGAAGGATCAATGGTATTGCCATTTATCACTATCGAGGTTATCTCATCATCATCATTCTCAAGACCTATAGTCATAGTGAATGGCTCCCTCATGGTCTCTCCATCCTCTACGCCTGTAATTATGATTCTTGGTGCCGTGCCATCATAGGTAAAATCAAATGACTCAGACGACACATGTCCGACCTTATCAGTTACAGTCATCTCTACCTTATGATATCCATCTGACATATCAGAGAAATCAATAAGGTCAACTCCGTCTATCTTGGCATCCACAGTAAAATCTGACGTATCACTTACGTCCCAGAACGCATCATATCCCTGATTCTGTATATCTGCGAAATCTGACGCATTCAGAAGAAGATTGCCATCATCACTTCTCACTGCCTTTGCAAGAAATTCTCCAAGCTTTGTTGTAGCCTTAACATTCGGCGCCGTATTATCAACAGTGAACACCAGGCTATAATCCTCCGCTTTGTTTCCGAGTTCATCCTGTGCAGTGATTGATATCTCGTACACACCATCCTCCGAGAATCTTTGTGCTCCAGAGCTTACCTGTGCAGTATTTGAGTAGTCCTTGAAATATTCTCCGGACACATCCTGACTATCCTTTTTAACTGCGATCTGAACATTATCCGTTGTGAAAAATGTCTCTTCAACATTTAATGTCATATCAACATAGTTAGGATTGTTTGAATCCATGCTACCTATAGGATCAAAATTCTTTACTTCTTTATTGTTATTGTCAACCGCCTGCACTTTTATGACTGGTGCATTAGCATCCACCTTAAATGTCTTTGTAACACTGGCTGCCCTGTTACCTGAAGCATCCATCGCATTAACAGTTATGGTGTACTCTCCGTCCTCACTAAAATTATAGGTCGCTGTATGTGGTCTGCCATCTGAAAAGCTAGCTGTACCAAGAGTGGCTATACTGGTGGCAGCTGTACCATCTGTCTTTTTAGTGATATCTGCCGATATCTCAGAAATACCGTTACTATATCCATCCATATTCAGCGCAAATGCCTCGTCCACACTGATTGTTGCAGTAACAGCAGAAGACTGTCTGTCATTCACTCCCGATATATCTATTACCGGAGCTGTTCTATCTATGGTGAATGATACAGAAGCTGTATCAGCCTCATTACCAGCCTTGTCAGCTGCATGTACAGTCACTGTGTATGTACCTTCCTCACCGAAAGTAACCGACTGCAGACTTACAAATCTGCTTATGCCATCAGCATTCCCCAGATTACTCCACCTGATCTTCTTAATATCCTTTACAAGGCTGCCGTTTTCGTCGCTGTAACCCTTGAACACAACCTCTCCGGAAGCATTCTTTTTCTCAACCTCTATCCAGTACTGATTACCCTTCATATTATCCGCAAGGGTGAAATTAACCGTCACATCAGCATTATTAAACTTTTTGTCTACTGCGTTCGTTATCTGGACAGTTGGTTTTTCTTTATCTATATAGAAGCTGCATTTACTGTTATCCGAATTGCCCGCCATATCGGTAAATGTGGCTTTTATATCATGCTTTCCTGTACCCTTTACCGTATACTTCTTCTCGACCTTGTCCTTCTTAACCACTGTCGCTGATCCCTGACCATTCTTAGTCTTCACGACGTCGGATGCATTTTCCTGATATGTGACTGTCTCTGCTATATCAAGATCGTGATTGAGTCCCTGAACTCCTGTAAAATCATACTGATCCTTTGACTTTACAACAATAGAGACATCCTTGTTGTAGTATGTGTCAGGTCTTATCGTCTTCTGTGTTTCCGCATCATATATCTTTACATACTCTGGCGCTGTCTCATCCACGTAATATGTCTTGGACTCAAGCAGATCCACTCCGGATATATTTGCCGCCGTCTGAAGATCTCCTGGATACCTGATAACAGAATCTCCGAATCTGTTGGTACCCAGTATTACGAAGTAGAAGTCCGTAGGCGCACCATGCTCCCGCATCCTGTAGGTTATAGTATATGTTCTTCCACCATTTGACTTGACTATATAGTTGCTCTTCTTTCCTGAGTCATAGTCGCTCTTTGATGTGTTCATCAGTAACTCTTCAACATATGACTCTCCATCCCCATCAGCATCATATGTCTTATAATTGGCCTGAACTGTGATACCATCATCGCCGCCATAGTATACACCATACGGATCATTTACTATGAACCGGATCTCTTTGTCCTTACTGAAGGTTACACCGGCATTCTCCATGCCACGCACCTTCACTGTAGGCTTTGCATCATTTCCATTTATTCTGAATGTGATGTTCTTAGTCTGTGTATTTCCTGCATAATCCGTTGCGTACAGAGTAAGTTCATATACACCCTGTGCAGAGAATACCTTGCTCGTAGTCAGTGTGCCATCCTCTGATACAACATAGTCATAATATATATCATGATCATCGCCGATCTGTATCGGATTTCCTTCACTATCATAACCAAATTCCATACGCGTACCAACTATCTGATACTCATACATCGGAGCATTATCCGTTGTGTCCTTCCAGCTAAGTCTGACCTTTCCATTGCTGTAATTATCCATATCAGAGAAATTTATCTCAGGCAGATCCGTATTCACGACAAATGTCTTTACTATACGTTTTGTGCTCGGTTCGGAAGCCTTATTAGATGCTTTATCCGTTGCAGTGACCACTATCTTATAAACCACATCTGTCTCACAGCCCCCAAGCTCCAGACGTTTTGTCTTTGTTCCATCCGGTGCAGTGCCAACAGTTGTCTCTGTGACTGGCTCATCGTTTATCGTGTAGCTCATGGTATATTTTCCTGAGTTATCGCGCATTGTGACTGTTGCAGTAGGTATCTGATTATAATAGTAAATCTTCTCTCTGCTGTTATACATGCCCTCATCATTACCCTTGAGCTCAAGGCTTAGCATCTCAGGTCCGGTTATATCAAAGTACATATCTGCCATTTTATCGATACTGTACTCTGTCTCACCATTTTTTCTTGCACGGAGTGAAAAATAATAATATCCCTGTGGGCTGGTCGCATTCACTCTGAATGTATATGTTATCTCTGTTGTGCCATCCTTGTTCTCAGCAACTTTAACATTATCCAGAGATTTCAGATCGTCGGCTGTTATATCTTTCTGTGATATATCAAATCCTCCATTTGCATATACATACCTTACATCACTCTTTGTCAGACCGTATCCGGATACCTTGTATGTGATCTCCAGTTTCTGATCCGCACCACCATTTGTATAACACGTCTTCTCAGTTGAAAGCGCTGTTCCGTCAGCCAATCTGACGCTTATATCTGCCTGCACTTCCGTTCTGTTGACGTATATTTTTTTTCTTTCTGTTGTAGAATTTCCAGCTTTATCAACAGCCTTGACTACAAGCTTATATTTTCCGTCTTTTTTTATTCTGACCTCATTATTTACGAATTCCCATGTCCTGCTGCCCTGAGCGACCTCATTTCCTGACGCATCATACAGAGCTGCTGTCACCTGGTCTATACCTGAAGTCTCTACGCTCTTATCCTTATTACGGTCAGCGCACGCAACACTTATAGTCGGGATCTTATTCTTGTCAGGGAACCAGTCATATTCTCCTGTTGTACCTCTGTTGTTCTCCGATGTGAGTATAATCTCCGGTGCTGTGTAATCTATAAGTACATTATGTTCGCCTATTCCTATATTCGTATTGTCAACAACATTTGTCGCATATGCGTATACTGTATAACTACCCTCTTTGCTGATATCCGACTTATCAGACTTGGATATAGTTATAGATCTGCTGATCGTGCCGCCCTTATCCGACTCACTTATATTGTATATTGACTTTTTGCTGCCTTTCTTTCCAATAGAATACTCAATATTACTTATATATGAATTATCTGTGCTGGCTGTTATATTTATTTTTCCAGATTTCTGCCACTTTGTTCCTATATCTCCGCCGTTCACTGTGACAGATGGTGTCTGCCTGTCCAAAAATACCATAGGACCTTCGTCGCCATATACATCTTTTTTCTCACCATAGCCGTTAAATACAATCAGCGACAGCTTACCGGATATATCTGTTCCGTCATCTCCCACCAGATCCTTTGGCACCTGTATAACAGCTGTTCCATTTACAAAGCTTGCCTGGAACTCCTTGCTGCCAACAACGCATCTGAGATACAATGGTATATCTGTCACACCGACATTTTTATCACCAGCCTCCTGATGTGCTGACACTGTTATATTGAACGCATCCTTGTTTAATATATATTCGCCTCTTACATTCTTGATGGTCGTTATCTTACCATTTTTGATAGATACCTGTGGATCGCTCATGTCGCCTATGTTCTTTACAACCATAGTGACCACATCGCTTTCATTTCCCTCTCCATCAATTGCCTTAAATGTATACTTTGCAGATTTGTCCTTCACTGCAAACACATACCCATTGACAGTCCTGGTAACATTTACAAATGCTCCTCCGTCAGTGGAGCACTTAACTGTAGCCACGCCTGTGGCATTTGCCTTGTCACCATCACTTGCCTCGATGCTGAACGATGCCTTGCCGCCCTTTCTCTTCAAATAGCTTCCATCTTCACCAGATATGGTCTCCAGGCTGTCGCTTGCGATCACTGCGTCTATAACCGGGGCATCTATGTCCTTTGTGTGAATATACACAGTTCCCTTCAGACCATACTTCTTTGCATCCGCGTCATAATAATATACAGCTACATGTTGTACATCATCGCATGTCCTGTCCACATCATACGCATCTGTGAATGGTGTCTCCGCATTTATGCTTTTCGCGGGTGTCTTTTCTGTGTACTCTACTGCATAAATATATGCCGTATCTACAGTTTCACTCTCACCTTTATACGAAAGCCTGTATGTAATCGGGGCATCAAAATCCTCCGAAATATCAGTATCTGTTCCATCTATCATACCGGTTATATCCACTTCGGCCGACTGGGATTCATCCCCCTGATCTTCCTCCGCAAACAAATGAAAGTGTGAATCAACCGCGACCATCGTAAGCAGCATAACTGCTGCCATGACGCATGCAATCAGACGGTGCAATACTGACTTATTCTGCATTATCTTCTTCATACCCTCACCTCCTATATTTTTTCTTCTGAATGCACCACTACAACGTCCATTATCATCTTCACCGCACCACTGTGTGCGCCGCGAACTTTTTCTTCTCCCTGTGCATCCACTTTGAGAACATCTGTGGCTTCTTCGTCATCCCCCACTCTGAGAACGTCTGTAGCTTCCTCATCATCCGCCCTGAGAACATCTGTAGCTTCCTCATCATCCGCCCTGAGAACGTCTGTAGCTTCCTCATCATCTGTCCTGAGAACGTCTGTAGCTTCCTCATCATCTGTCCTGAGAACATCTGTGGCTTCCTCACCATCCTCGTCATATCTGAGAACATCTGTGGCTTCCTCACCATCCTCGTCATATCTGAGAACGTCTGTGGCTTCCTCACCGTCCTCGTCATATCTGAGAACGTCTGTGGCTTCCTCACCGTCCTCGTCATATCTGAGAACGTCTGTGGCTTCCTCACCGTCCTCGTCATATCTGAGAACATTTGTTGCTTCCTCATCTGTGAGCTCACGCATATCGCCCTTTTTCGCATTCTGGAGATCGGCTATAGCCTTTTCATAGTTTGCACGTCCTTTTTTCTCTTTTTTAACTGCTGCCGATGACTCTACATCTCGAACCGAGATCTTGGACGTATGGTTTTTGATGGCATCCTTCTTGGATGCTCCCATTCCCTGCACACTCTCGTATCCCTTTTCACGGATCTCCTCTACACTCTTCCGCTCTGTCGATCCTGTTACTATACCTATTGCCTTAGGCACCTTCAACACAACAAACAAAACGATTGCTATTATGGCGAATATTATCGCAAGTATCAGGCCGCCATATAACATCACATTATAAACTGTTGCCATAATATCATCCCCCTATTCGCCCTTATTTCCTGTGCTGTCCACAATGCTCTTGACCGTCAGATCGTTAGACAGAGACTGCCATCCCTGTTTCAGGCCATCCCTGAGTGCAGGTATCTTATTTCCGCTGTTATAAATGGTCTTTACAGCCTTCACAGCCTTGGCACTCCAGTTTCCGGAATCACTGCCATACTGTTCAGAATACCTTTCAACCAGATAACTCAGGTTGCTTATGTATACACCTGCTGCATTGTCATCGCTTCCCAGTGCTGCTTCAGCAGTCTTATACACCTTCTCTGCCTCATCGTAATAGCTGTCGTTTTTACTGATCTTAGCCATATTTATGTATGTAACGGCTTCATTTATAGAATATTCTGAATACGCCTTCTTTGTAGTCTCAGAAACACTTTCTGCCTCTATATCAAGGCTGAGCAGATACATACTGGCACTGTCCGCAGCACTGTTATAATCACTGAGCTTCTGCTTATCATCCTCCGCATACGATGCAAGCTGTGTATATACAGAATACATTATAGCCGCATATTGACCGTTATAGTATTTTACTCCCCTGTCGGCAGGGAACTGATTGTTAAGAACCTCTGCATTGTCATCAAGCTTCTGCATGGCCTCATTGATAAGCGTCTCGATCCTGTATGCAAGTTCCTTATCATTTGATATCTCTCCAAGGTATATATATGCGATATTCAGGTAATTAACATATTTGTCCGGGTTTGTGTCAGCAACTTCATCACTGTTGTATTCCTCAAATGCAAATATGTTATCCTTGTTACTTTCAAAGTTAGCTGACTTGTTTATCTTACTGTCGCATATCGCCGCATAGTATTTTGCCTGCTGTGCCTCGTCAGGATAATCCTTACTGTCATCTACCATATTGAAATATTGTTTTGCCGCATTGTAATCCTTGATCTCATCAAAGTACAGCATGGCTATCTTGAATTTTACATCGTCCTTGATATCATCCTTATTCTTGAGTGCCAGCCTTATTCCTTTCTCCGCCGGAGTCTCTGCATTTGCCGAAGCCGGTTCCTCCTCTGTGTAGTAATAGGCATATGTCTCCATATATCCTATGTATGCATCTGAGGATTTTGGATTGATATCAACTGCAGCCTTATAGCATTCAAATGCTGTATTATAGTCTCCCTGATCAACGGCGTCCTTCGCCTCATTTACCTTGTTATTGTAATCAAGCTCCTTTAACTGATTCTTCTTGACTCCTCCAACTATGGCACATATTCCCGAAACCACCGAAAGCCCAGCCATTATAGAGAATGCAACTATTTTCTTCTTTGCCTTTGCCCTGTACGCATCATCCAGCTCATTATAATGATCAAGTGCATATAAGAGCTCAGAACACGATTGGTATCTGTCCTCAGGACTTGCCTGACAACACTTCTGTATGATCCTCTCAAATCCGGAGGACAACATAGGATTCCACTGTCTTATCGGTTTTATCTCATACGGAGGTTCACAAGGATTCTTTCCCGTTACCAAATGATACAGGGTAGCACCTAGATTATATATATCCGTTCTGGCATCTGTGTTATATATTCCCCTTCCCTGTGCATCACCAAACTGCTCAGGAGCCGCGTAACCACGGGTTCCAAGCGCAGTTGTATCCGCATTATTCTCTACTATGTACTCCTTCGCTGTTCCGAAATCTATCAGTTTAACTGATCCGTCTGGTTTCAGCATAACATTTGAAGGCTTCATATCTCTGTAAATGATAGGCGGGTTCATTGAATGAAGATAATCCAGGGCACTTGCAAGTGCTCTGCCCCACTCAATTACCTTATCCTGACTCTGAGCTCCTTCTGCCTTCAGCACATCACTGAGGGGACGGCCCTCCACAAAATCCATAACGACATATATAGTTCCATTTTCATTTATGATGTCTACGATTCGCGGCAGAACAGGATGATCCACATCCTTCAGAATATTCGCCTCACGCTCCAGCCCCTTCAGCAGTGTAGCGGTGCTTTTGGAACCGTCATTTTTTATCTCTTTTACAGCCCACTGCTTATTAAGTCGGTTATCCATTGCGAGGTAGACTATTGACATTCCGCCCTGACCGACTTTTTTAAGTATCTCGTATTTACCGTCTAATACTGTTCCCAACTCTGTCATATTATCTCCCCATTACTCCGTCTTAATCAGAACTACTGTTACATTGTCTGTCTCTTTGCGGTACTTCACCAATTCAGTGAGGAATACACATCCCTCTTTCATCGACTTCTCATCTACGCAATTTGCAGGGCCAAGTCTCTCTATCATCTCCTCAGGAGTTATCTTATGTCTGAATCCATCAGAGCATATCATGTAATGAGCTCCTGGTATGACATCTCCCTTTATAAAATCCGGTTCCACAACCGGTGATGCACCTATGCACTGAAGGAGTACACTTCTTCTGCTGTCTGTTTCGGCCTGCTCAGGGGTAAGCCTTCCTGCCGCTATCTCCCTTGCCACAAGCGTCTGATCCGATGTGAGCTGCCTGATTCCATTGGTTATCTCATATACACGACTGTCTCCGACATGAAGAATATAAAACTTTCCCATATAAATAAGTATCGCCGATATAGTGGTTCCCAGCATAAATCCCTGTTGTTCACCATATGCCTTTATGCGCTCATTCTGCTCGACCGCAAGCCTCATCCACTGGTATTGCAGGCTGTTCTCACTGAAACTTCTGTTCTCTATCATCTCCACAAATTGATTGTCAAACCAGTCACAGAATGCTGTTATGACCTCTTTGCTGGCAACTTCGCCCTTTGCCAGGCCTCCCATTCCATCACAGACAAGCGAGAATATCACCTTTCCATCAGGAGTATCTGCTATCTTTATAGCCAGTGAATCCTGATTGTTTTTCTTCTTTATCCCGACGTCCGTGTTATATACTGCGCTAACCCCCATATATGCTCCTCCAAATATTGTATCACCTCACTGCGGCATAGCCACGAGTGTATTTATCTCACATGATATACAAATTCTTCATCTCCCAATATGACAACTGCGTTATTTGTGAGAAATCTTTCATCATCTTTTCCGAGTTCCTCGCCATTCACGTATGTGCCATTTGTAGAATTATTGTCTTTTATAAAGCAGACGCCATTCCTCTTGGTTATTATACAATGCACTCTGCTTATAGCCGAATTATCAGACACCACATAGTCCACATCTGTGCCCCTGTGCCCTATCTTGAACTCTGCCTTGTCCAGATTTATCTTCTCTCCGTTTCTGGTTCGCACAAAGTAAGGTGCCGGTGCATCTGAAAACGGATTGCCAGGTATCGGCTGCGGCCTCATCGGTGGCATTTCTACCGGTGGCTGACCCTGCGGCCTCATCGGCGGCATTCCCATCGGTGGCTCACCCTGCGGTCCCATAGGTGGCATTCCCATCGGCGGCTGACCCTGCGGCCTCATCGGCGGCATTCCCATCGGTGGCATTCCCATCGGCGGCTGACCCATCGGCGGCTGACCCATCGGCGGCTCACCCTGCGGTCCCATCGGCGGCACCCCCATCGGCGGCATTCCCATCAGCGGCTCGCCCTGCGGTCCCATCGGTGGCATTCCCATCAGCGGCTCACCCTGCGGTTCCATCGGTGGCGGTCCCATCGGTGGCATCCCCATTGGGCTTCTATTCATGCGGGCTTTATTTCTCATCACACCAAGACGACTGACTTTAGGTGTACCCGTTTTTAATATATGCCCATTGACATTCTCTATATCTTCATCTGTTTCTGTGCGTGTTTCCTGCTGACTCTCTATGTCAATTCCTATATCCAGGAGCATATTCTTTATCTGATTCTTCATATCCGACACTGAAAAAGTTCCCATGGCGTTGACAATATTTATAAGACGCGCCACATAATTATCGGTATCTTCCTCCGAATATCTGGCGTTCACGATTATAGATTTTATAAAATTCCTGATTTCATTGAGATCTGCCATCTCTTTATTTACCGGCACTGCAATGTAACCAACATCAAACGTATCAGGTGCTGCAAATACACACTGTTCATCCTTCACAATGTAACTTAGAGAGATCATATTTTTGCCAAATGTCTCCAGACCCTGAAGCAGATTGTGTAAAAGCGTGAGGATCTGCTGCTTATTCATAACCTGTCTGAGGATCTCCGTCAGCGGCTTTCTGCCTGCTATCCCATAGTTAAATACTCTCACTCCAGACATATCCTGCATATCGCATGAAATGAGTTCCTTCACTCTGCCACTTCTGCTGATATCATATACCTTGGTGTCAATCACATCATTCACATCAAGGCTGTAACTCACTCTATATGTATCCCCGGCTGCCACCACAACCAATTTATCCTTTTTCATTTTTGCTCCCTTTCGATCTATCATTACCCCATTAAGACAACGAAAAAATATATACCATATGTACACCAAAAGCAGGTATTGCTACCTGCTCTTACCCCACCATGTGGGCTGTGTGTATTTAGAATTTAAAAAGGAAATCTTCTCCTCCGATACTTATCGTTGAATCATTTGTCAGAAGTCTCTCCTCGTTTTCCTCAAGCTTATCCCCATTCAGATATGTACCATTTGTCGCCTTGTTATCCTTGAGATAACAACCGTCTTCTCTCTGGTATATTATTATGTGAACCTTGCTGACTGCTCCATTACCACCTACATGATAATCAACTCCACGGCCTGCTTTTCCTATCTTGAAGACCGCTTTATTGACCATAACCCTCTCTCCAGTGTTTACACGGACGATATATGGCATGGATTTTGGTATGGTTCTGTTTACAGCAGGCCTCTCAGGCTCGGTATCCCTCACAACATTCATTCCCGCTGTAAGCTCAACCGTACTTCCTGTTTCCTTCTTCTCCGGTGCGTCTTCTTTCGCTGTGACAGGATCCATATTGGTCTCCGGTTCACCCTGATCTCCATTCAGGAACTGTGGCGCAACTATCTGCTCTGTAGGATTATCGACCCTTGCCTCCTCTGCCTCCACAACAGCTTTCTGTATGATCTTCGCACGATTTATCTTGATATTCTTGATCGCTGGAGGGTTGTCAACAAGCTCATCCGTCGACAGGAGCACCGGCTTCTTCTCTTCTCTCTTGTCCAGTTCAACCTCTGTCACACCATCTGCAGTCTTAGCAACCTCTGTCATGCCGGAAGTCCCTTCAGGTACAGCATCAGATGTAAGAGCCTCTGTAAGCCCTTCCTCCTCTGAATCGTCATCAGTTGTAATCTCATCCAGTGATTCGTCCACTTCCAGTTCTTCAAGAATGCTGTCGTCAAATACCGACATATCTATGCCATCTGATGGCTTCTCAACGGCATTATCCACATTGAGATTATTGAACAGATCATCAGCTGACTCTTCTTCAACATCATCATCCTCGTCCGAGCCAAAAGCAACATCCTTATATTCAGGAAGATCATCAAGACTTGTATCTGATGTCTGCTGTGCTGCAGCGGACTGTGACACAGATACATCAGAACCTATATCTACGAAATTCTCCTCAACCTGCATGCCCGCAGACTCCATAAGCTCAGTCAACTGAGCATAGAAATTCCTTACGGTGAACTTATCCATATTCAAAAGGTTGAGCAGTCTGGCTACATAATTACAGTCTTCCTTATCATCATATGTAACACTGGTAAGTATATCTTTTACAAACATTCTGAATTCAGCATTGATATTCGCTTCAGATTCAATCGGAACACACAACATACCAATATCGTATGTCACCGGATTAACATATGTAAAATTCCTATGAAGAATAACATACGAAGCAGGAATACCAAGATCTCTCAAATTTACTATAGCGGAAGCTACACCTCTTACGATCCCCAACATCTTCTCAGCATTTACCATATTCGAAAGGAGTGCGTCAACCGTTGTCCTGCCTGTAATATTATATGTAAGATAATCGTTCTCATCATCCTCTTCGTAAATGATATCAATGAGTTCAGGAATACTGTTCTCCTCCAGATAATCCAATAACTCCTCGTCAAACTCACAGTCATCATTCAGAATATATGACAGATATTTCTCAGAGCCGATATTTCTTACTTTGAAACTTATTTTCCTCATCAAATATTCCTCCTATCGCACCTCCAAAAGCGCTTAACTAAACGCATAAAAACCCAAAAGGGTACATACTCTTTTATTATATATAAAAAGTCTATATATCGCAAGCAGTTTATACCCTTTTAGAAAAAATTCGCTATATATTATTGTCCGTGTTCAGCCGCCTGTCAGCAGCGCAAAACTTATTCTGAATCGTCTGATCCATCAGATGATCCATCACCTGAATCTTCACCATCAGCGGATTCTTTTTCGGCTTTTGCCGCATCTGCCTTCTCTATATCTTCGAGATGACCCTCATATGTTTCGTTGAAAATACATGCTCCGTTACTCTCATCAGATGTGAGATAGTAATAGTAGTCATGTTTAACCGCATTGAGAACACCCTCTATGGACGCCTCTCCAGGATTACATATAGGCCCAACCGGAAGTCCGGTATACTTGTATGTGTTATATGGAGAGTCAACCTCCAGATCATCATAAGAGAGTTCCGCCTGATCGTACTGTCCATCAGTTACGACATATAGAACAGAAGGATCTACCTGAAGCGGCATATCATCGTTAAGCCTGTTTATAAATACACCCGCAACCATAGGTCTGTCCTTGTCAAGCTTACACTCCTTCTCGACTATGGAGGCCATGGTCAGGACTTCAAAATCGGTATAGCCAAGCTTCTCAGCCTTCTGTTTGAACTCATCTGTATATATACTGTTGAATTTGTCTATCATATCCTGAATGAGCTCCTTAGGAGTCATATCCGCATATATATCGTATGTTGCAGGGAACAGGAAGCCCTGAAGTGCATATGTTACCTCTGTTGAAGGTATCTCAAACGGATACTCAAAATCTCCTGACTTACACTCTGCCAGAAATTCCTTTGCACTGCAGAATCCAAGCTCCTGACATTTGTCGGCTATCTGTTCCACTGTGAAGCCCTCAGGCACAGTAAGCGTATACTGAACCTCCCTTGTCGACTCCACAAAACACAACGTCTTTATCATGTCCAGCGTGGACATGCCAGTATTCAAAGTATATGTTCCAGGCTGCAGGCTGTTGCTGTACTGTGAGCCAGTCATCCTAAGCTGAAATGCAAGTTTGTACTTGATAAGCCCCGCATCCTTCAATATACTTGCCGCTTCCTTTATAGATGTATGCTCCGGGATGGTGATCTCCACATCCTGACCTCCCTGAGTTCCACTTGTTCCTTCATATTCTTTCATAAATCCTGTGTATGTGTCCCTTACCTTGTGAACTCCAAAAAGCACAAGACATACGACAAGCAAAATTATCACCACAGGTCTGACTATATTTCTCCAGTCCATCATTTTCTCCTTCTTCATAAAATTAGTTTGCCTGTTCTGTAAAGTGATGTTATCATAACCGTATCTTTAATCAAGAAAGGAATGATATACGTGGCAAATCCAATAGTAACTATAACTATGGAAAATGGTGATGTCATGAAAGCTGAGCTTTATCCTGACATTGCACCAAATACTGTAAACAACTTCATCTCACTCGTAAAGAAGGGCTTCTATGACGGAATCATATTCCATCGTGTCATAAAAGGCTTCATGATACAGGGTGGAGATCCACAGGGAATCGGCATCGGCGGTCCTGGATACTCCATCAAGGGAGAATTCTCACAGAACGGCTTTGCGAACGACCTTGCTCATACACCAGGTGTACTGTCCATGGCGCGTTCAATGATGCCTGATTCTGCAGGTTCACAGTTCTTTATCATGCACAAGACATCTCCACATCTGGATGGTGCCTATGCAGCCTTTGGCAAGGTTATCGAGGGACTTGACATCGTAGACAAGATTGCAAATGTGCCAACCGACTACAATGACAAGCCTCGTCAGGAGCAGAAGATGAAGACTGTAACAGTCGAAACCTTCGGCGTTGATTACCCTGAACCTGTAAAGGCTTAATCGCAATTATTATAAACCATATGGTAGGATTTGAAAACCATAATAATTTTTAAAGTTTAAAACTCACAAAGCAATCGGGCCATGAATTTATAGAATTCATGGCCCGATTCTTTTATTTAAAAAATATTTTATTTTACTCCTCTGCATCTCCCTCATTTGTTGACAGATCAGTCTTACTCACATCCTGAACTATATCTACCTCCTGTCCATCTCTGGCATCCAGCATTATAAGCTGTAACGGATAACCTGAACCATATGCATAGACATCATTTTCATCACCATTATCGCCATCCAGGCTCTCAGCAAATACATACACAGGAATTATCTCATATGTATTCTCTCCTGTCTTTGTCCGGAAGTATGTAAGCCTGACATCATCAAACGTTACATCTGAATATCCCTCATATTCTGCAAAATGCTCTGGTATTGCCTTCTGCAAACTCTCCAGTGCATCATCCCAAGACATAAGATTTGTGACCTCATGAAGTCCATCATCCGATTGCATCGGCCATGAGCAGCTAAAATAAGTGAGTCCTTCGTCATCTATTCCTATACTGTATGAGCTTATTTCTGAGTTATAATATGGATCTATTGTATCTATATCCGATTTTTTGAATCTCAAGGTATCTATATTATTGGCACCAGGCTGGTAAACCAGTTGTCCATTGATGGCTGAAACATAGCCGACACAATATCCATATTTATCAGTCGTGACCACGTTATATTCTTTGTCTCTGCCTTCTCTGCACATATCCGCCACAGATACCTCTTTCACATCCCACAGATTCCATTTATCAAAGTAATCTAACGCCTTCATCCTGGCATCATCCACAGTTAAACCACATTTATTTGCTACTTCATCCAGCGATTCCATGTTTTTCTTCTCTTCATCACTCAACATCTCATTCAGCCCGCCATCCATTGGTTCTAACGCCTCATATGAGATATGCTCTACCTGTTGTTCCTGCAGTTCCTGGGATATTTCCTCGAATAGTTCAAACAACTGAATACCACTGCAGGCTGCTCCTTCTGAATTTACAAAATGTACCTCAAAAGTCCTTCCATCTATTTTCCCTATAAAATCATCCGCAGAAAGATCCAGTTCGTCATCTGTTCTCTTGAGTATTATATCCACGTACGTCTCTGTCATCGCTGCATCTGAAGGGGCATTGTGAACACCTGTATTATCATCTAAAATGGCTCTCAGTATCTTCTCCTTATCTTTTTCATTACCCCCAACAAGTGTATATTCCTTAGTATACATCCTATCGGTATCTGGGACTCTGATATCTGATGTATCTATTGCTATCTTCTTAAGAAGTGTCCCATCTGTATCAAATTCCTCATGTTCACTTTCTGGAATCCCAAGATTCTGCGCAAGCACACTGACTGAAGAATTATGGTCGGTCGAAACTGCCGCACTTGCATCACTTGAGGTCTCAGTTATCTGGCCTGTTGAGTTGTACTCCTTGACGCTGTCTCCGTCAAAATTAGACACATTATAATCAACTTTTTTATCACTGCACCCCACCATCACTGCAAACATGGAAGCAATTGCCAGCGCACATATTCCTTTATAATTTTTTCTCATATTGATATGTTCCCCTACTCTTATATTTCTACATGATCGTGCATTAATTATCTTATTACTCATTAATCCACAATGATCCTCCTACCCACTTTTGTTTACCATATCATTTTTTATCATTCAGCAAACAGCGCAACTTCACTACCATCCCTGGCATCTATCATAATAAGCTGAATGGGCTGGTTTGTATCATATTCCTCCACTTGAGAGAACACGTATACCGGTATCACCTCATATTGTCCATTTTCAGTCATTGTCCGGAAATATGTAAGTCTCACATCGTTAAATACAACCTGTGAATAACCTGTATAGCCTTGAAAATGCTCAGGTATAGCCTTTCTAAGACCATCTACAGCATCATTCCATTTAATCAGCTCATCTACTCTCTCCAGTTCTCCTGCCGCAGTCATTGGAAAGAACCCATAAAACGAAAGAATTCCGTTTTCATTAAATGAAAGCTCATAATAAGATATTTCTGAGAAATAATTGCCCGCCAACACTGCATTATCAGGATTACTACCCTTATTTGCCATGGTATCTATAGCCATACTAATCGGCTGATATATCTTTACTCCATTTACAGAAGCCTCAAAACGAACCTTATAGCCATCTTTCTCATATTTGACAACCCTGAAACCGTCATCCTCATAGGCTCTATACATATCTACAACCGATGTCTCTGTAACGTCAAGGAAACCTAGTTTGTCCATATATTCAGCGGCCTTCTGAACAGCCTGATCCGGATCTAATCCACAGCTATTGGCCATCTCTTGATCCTGATTACCATTACCGTACGAATCCGTATCATCATCTTCCATTACATCATCAGGATTATAATCATAATAAGTCACCTGTGTTACACTCTTATCCATGAGCTCCCTCGGTATCTCCTCTAAACACGCTGGAACAACCGCAAATCCCTTATTGATATAACCATCGCCAAACATGAATCTCACCACATACGGCTCTCCGTCAATTTTGCCCACAAAGTATTCTCCACCAAAATCCGGCTTCGAATCCCTGTCATCAAATACTTCTTCAACTGTATCCCTGCTTATATATATGTCATCAAAATATTCCTGCGGATAATTGTAAATTCCACCATCTTCGTCAAATATTGACCGGATTAATTTTTCCTTGTCACTATCTGTCATTTCTACCATATTGTAGGTTTTGGTATACATCCAGTCTTTGTCCGGAACAATGATGTCCTTGTCGTCAATCATGATGCTTTTAAGTTCTGTACCATCAACAGAGAGTTCTTCATTTGCACTTAAAGGTATATCCAGCTGTGCTGCCAGAGCTCCTCTTTCTCCATTCACATTTTTATCTGAACCAACACCATCAGTTCTATCCACATCATAACTATTATTATTTCCACAGGCTGATACTGTCCCCGCCATGCATAATATTGCAACGAAAACTCCTGCTCTTTTGCACATCTTACATTCTTGTTTTTTCATTATTGAATTCTCCCCGCCACAACTGCTGTTTTTACTCTTTCATTCATTTTGCAGTTGGAATTGTATCTATGTTAATGAAATCTGGCAGTGCATCAGGATCATACGGCAAATCCCCTGTTATAGGTTCGCCATAATAATACTTTTCATTTTCACCTTGTGGCACAGCAAGTCCAATCGTACATTCCATACTCTCATTACTATCCAGTCTGAAGAAAAAATATTTCATGTTCCTCGCTTCGCCCTCAGTGTATATTGCTTTATCAAAATAACAAATGTCAGCATCATATGTCACTTCTCCTGTGTCCAGCGATTTAGTTGAAACATATATAGGCAATGCATCCTCTATCGTATTAGTACTAAGATTTGTTAGTCTGCATTTTATAAAATATAACTTCTGTGGTTTACTTTCGACATATGTATACTTATCTATTACAGGTTTATATTTCTCTTCTATCTCATCTTCCTCTGCTTCCGTATACTCCCCGTAATCTGCCAAATGATATTTTTCGTATTCAGGAGCCTCCTTAAAGATAGAATCCCAGTCTATTATCTCAACCTTTGATTCCTTTACCGGCAACAGCTTATCTTGAAAATTTTTTGCAGGATACTTTGTTTCTGCACTTATTGAACGCCCTTCCAAAATATCTATAGACAACATCTCAAGCTTTATATCCCCTATAAACAGAGTATTGTCACCAATCTTGCTCCTCATATCTTCTGTTGAAATCTCTTTTTCACCAATATTTGAATATTCTTTTCCTTTTTTATACTTTTGGAACTTAAATATCATCACAACAGTTGCGATGATCAAAACTACAGCGATTACCAAAATCACAATTTTTCTTGCACGCAATACCTGTCCCTCCTTTCCTCCCAGTTCTTTCTTTACCACATCATTTTTTATCATTCAACAAATATGGCTGAATTTGTCACAAACAACCGATATAATGCAACGAACGGCAAAGATCATCATAAACATAAGTTGACTTGACTATATTCAGTTCCATATAATTTAATAAGAACATTTGATACAATGTCTGTTTTATAAGGAGATTGTCTATGAACATATATGTAGATCTGGGCAGCTTTGCCCTTGAGATAATAACAGATTTAATATTTATATCCATACTGCTCCATATTCCATTAAAAAAAGCCTGTCATCCCATCCTCTATCCAGTCAGTTATTTTATTTTTGGATCACTTGTCACCCAGCTTCTTCCGAATTTGCTTGGATGGATTCTCCTGTGTTTACTTTGTTTTTGCATGTATAAATGTACATTTCACTCTTCATATTTTGACACACTAATCATATACATAATTTGCGATACATTATTACTCATCATCCAAAACTTATATATACTGGCTGCCAGCCATCTCAATATTACAAACATAAACATAGTCGCTATATCAGGATCCATATTTTCACTTATAGCAATTTGCTGCATCTGCCACTTCATTCCCCTAAACAAGCTATACACCAAATTTATGCAGGGCAGTAAATTTACAAAATTTCTACTTATACACATATTCGTGATATTCGAGATAGAGCTGGGAGTACGCAAATACACCAATATAGACACGTTGGCGGCCATATCTCTTATCACATCATTTGCCGTAATTATAATCATCACCGATATAGTCATTCTGAAACAGCAACAGACCATCACCAGACAGCAACACGACCTGATAAACTACAAGACTTATCAGCCTATGATGTCTGACCTGATCGACGACATCCGTGGTAAACAGCACGACTTCAACAACGAGATTGCTGCCATACGCATGCTCCCATTTTCCTACAAAGACTATGATTCTCTAAGGGACGCACTGATAAATTGTTCAGATCTTGTCATATCTGAATACAAAGAGGCAGACTTGTTAAAGATCAATCTCACCGTGGTCGCAGGATTCATACACAGTAAGATCATTCAGGCAGACAAGATCGGCAAACAGATAAATGTAACCATCCACGAGCACACTCTTAAGAGCCAGATGCCTGAGTACGAACTCATCCGGGTGATTGGAATTCTTGTGGATAATGCTCTTGAAGCCATTTGCCAGGGAGACTCCATATCTCTGCATTTGGCAAGCAAGGAAAATAAGATCACCATTACCACGCTGAACGAGGGACCACATCTTACGCAGGAGCTCCGTCACAATATGTTTACCAGAGGATATACAACCAAAACTGTGGATCGCAGACATCACGGACAGGGATTGCCTAATCTTAAGAAGCTGGTGGATCAATATGATGGCAGGATATACATAGAGAACAGCTATAACGTCGGAAAAACATTTGTAAAAATAGAAGTCGTAGTTTAGGAGGGAAAAGTTATGAAAGCACTTATAGTTGAGGACAACGTGGCACAACTGAACGGAACTGCCGCCATGATATCAGAGGTGTTCCGGGACATAGAATGTCTTACCGCTGTGAGCTACGATGAAAGTGTTGAATTGATTGAAGATAACATAATAAGCCTTTTCCTGTTAGACATACAGCTTGGAGATGGAACCAGCAAAGACGGGATAGCACTTGGAGAATACATACGTTCCCTTGAGCCATATCAGACAACGCCTATCCTGTTCATAACAGCACTCCCCGATCAGGCAAGGCGCGCCATACACAGTACCAACTGCTATGACTATATCATGAAACCATTTGACCAGTCAGACTTGATCAAATGTATTCAGAGACTTCTCAAACTCTCAATCATGGAGGATCCTTTGATCGAACTGACAGATAGGGATGGTGTCTATATGAGACTTAAACCAGATGAACTCCTGTATGTCAAATCAGAACTCCGCAACATGCATGTATTTACAGTCAGGGAAACATTTGTCACATCCGGAATAAGGCTTAACGACCTTGAGCGGACATTACCGGCATTCTTCGTGAGATGCCACAAAAGCTATGTTGTCAATCTGCACCACATCAGGGCATTCGACAGAAAGTCTGCATCCATACTGCTGGACACACCTCGCCCCACACTCATCCCTGTTGGAAGAAAGTTCATAGATTATATCAGTATGATCATAAACGGTCAGCGAAATTAAAAAATCAGGCAGATATACCATAGACATGATATATCTGCCTGATTTAGTTTCTTCTTAATCTCATGTATTTATTTACAGCTCTACATCCCAGAAATCCTTGATGGTTGCGAAGTAATCCTCCGGTGTCTCTGCACGGCGGATAAGCCTCCATGATCCGTCCGGTCTGAGCAGAACCTCTGCTGACTTAAGCTTACCATTGTAGTTGTAACCCATGGCAAATCCATGAGCACCTGTGTCGTGGATGACAAGGATGTCTCCCATATCGATCTTTGGAAGCATTCTGTCTATAGCGAACTTGTCATTGTTCTCACACAGTGATCCTGTCACATCATACTTGTGATCACATGGCTCATTCTCCTTGCCGAGGACTGTGATGTGATGGTATGCACCATACATAGCAGGTCTCATGAGATTGACTGCACATGCGTCCACTCCGATGTACTCCTTGTGTGTGTGCTTCTCATGGATGGCTGTTGTAACCAGGTGTCCGTAAGGTGCCAGCATGAAACGTCCGAGCTCTGTGAAGATAGCCACATCACCCATGCCTGCCGGTACAAGCACTTCCTCGTATACCTTTCTGACGCCCTCACCGATGACCATGATGTCATTTGGCTCTTTGTCCGGTGTATATGGGATTCCAACTCCGCCTGACAGGTTGATGAAGTCAAGCTTGACGCCTGTCTTCTCCTTGATCTCAACTGCTGTCTCGAAGAGGATCTTTGCAAGTGTTGGATAGTATTCATTTGTCACTGTATTGCTGGCAAGGAAGGCATGCATTCCGAATCTCTTCACGCCCTTTGCCTTGAGGATCTTGTATGCCTCGATGATCTGATCCTTTGTCATACCATACTTTGCATCACCAGGGTTGTCCATGATGGTGGTAGATATGGAGAACTTTCCACCCGGATTGAATCTGCAGCAGATCTTCTCTGGAATTCCTGCTGACTTCTCCAGAAAATCAATGTGTGTGAAATCGTCAAGATTGATGGTTGCGTTCAGCTTCTTTGCAAGCACGAACTCCTCTGCAGGGGTGTCATTGGACGAGAACATGATCTCATCCCCCTTGAATCCCATCTTGTCTGACATCATAAGCTCTGTCAGTGATGAGCAGTCAGTTCCGCAGCCCTCCTCCTTGAGGATCTTGAGTATTGTTGGGTTTGGAGTAGCCTTTACAGCGAAATACTCCTTGAATCCTTTATTCCATGAAAACGCCTTGTAAAGCTTTCGCGCATTCTCTCTGATTCCTTCTTCATCGTAAATGTGAAATGGTGTAGGGATCTCCTTGATGATCTCCTCTGCCTTTGCCTTTGTAATAAATGGTGTCTTCATCTTTTTTGTCCTTTCTGTCCTTTCCTGCATACTATGCGTTGTTCTCCGCTGCGACAAGGTTCTCACTCTTGTGCATCTTACGGAGAAGTGGCTTTTCTATCTTACCTGTAGCATTTCTCGGAACGTGCTCAAATATGATCTTCCTTGGTCTCTTGTATCTTGGAAGTTCTTTACAGAACTCGTTGATCTCTTCTTCTGTGCAGGTCATGCCATCCTTTACCTCTATGATGGCCGCTGTGATCTCTCCAAGACGGGCATCCGCGATACCGATGACTGCAACATCCTTGATCTTCTCGTATTTGCTGAGGAAGTTCTCTATCTGTACAGGGTAGATATTCTCTCCACCACTGATTATAACATCTTTCTTTCTATCTACAAGATAAATAAATCCATCTTCGTCCTGCATAGCCATATCTCCTGTGTACAGCCATCCGTCCTTCAGGCACTCCTCTGTCGCCTTTGGATTCTTGTAGTAGCAGGTCATGACACCCGGTCCCTTGAGGATAAGCTCGCCGACTGCGCCCTGCTCAACCTCTGTTCCGTCCTCATTCACGATCTTCGCCTGCCAGCCGTAGCCCGGCACACCGATCGCTCCGACCTTATGTATGTTCTCTACTCCCAGATGTACAGCGCCTGGTCCGATGGACTCTGAAAGTCCGTAGTTCGTGTCGTACTGATGGTTAGGGAATATCTCTTTCCATTTCTTTATAAGACTCTGTGGCACAGGCTGTGCTCCGATGTGCATCAGTCTCCACTGTGACAGCTCGTAATCCTCCAGATGTACATCGCCGTTCTCTATGGCAAGCAGTATATCCTGAGCCCATGGTACAAGAAGCCATACTATAGTACACTTCTCGTCGCTTACAGTCTGAAGTATAGTCTTGGCGCTTACGCCCTTGAGCAGAACAGCCTTGCCTCCCACTATCAGGCTTCCGAACCAGTGCATCTTGGCACCTGTGTGGTACAGTGGCGGAATACACAGGAACACATCATCCTTTGTCTGTCCGTGATGTACATTCTCAACCTTTGCCGCATGCATCAGGCTCTCATGGTTGTGCAGGATAGCCTTAGGGAATCCTGTTGTTCCAGATGAGAAATATATAGCCGCATCATCACTGTCCTTGATGTCTCTCTTCTCGAACACACTTGAGCAGTTGGATGTCAGCTTGTCATAGTCCTCCGCAAATGTAGGACAGTTGCCTCCCACATAGAAGAGGATTCTCTTCTCAGCTATCTCGTCAACGACAGCCTCTATACGTCCGATGAACTCAGGGCCAAATACAAGTACGTCGACATCCGCAAGCTCTACACAGTATTTGATCTCCTCCGCATCGTATCTGAAGTTGAACGGAACCACTATGGCTCCTGTCTTCAATACTCCGAAATATATTGGAAGCCACTCAAGGCAGTTCATCATGAGGATACCTACCTTGTCTCCCTTCTGTATTCCGCGTGACACCAGAAGATTGGCAAATCTGTTTGCCTTCTCATTGAACACGCTCCATGTGATCTCTCTTCTGTACTGGCATGTAGGATTCGACTCTATGAGCTCATATTCCCTCCATGTAACCCTTCTCGTCTCCTGCACATCAGGATTTATCTCTACCAGAGCGACATCATTTCCGTATTCCCTGGCATTTCTCTCTAAGTAATCTGTGATTGGCATAACTGTAACTCCTAACCTCTCTTAATAATTGCTCTTCTTTCTCAATTAAAAGCTTTAACGCGTTAAATTGCACGCTCTTTACAGTATATCCCTCACATGGAAAATATACAATAGGCAATTACATTTGAATACTATCATAAAAAATAGTGCTGATGTATAAGTTTTTTATCACTTATACATCAGCACTATTTCTTCTTAATGGGTCAATGATCAACCGCGTCAACCATCTCTACGCATAGAATGACGCCTTGATCATATTGATATAGCTGTTCATCATCTGTGATCCCACAAATGTCGCGATCATCAGACCAACGCTGAGCGCCGGACCAAATGCAAAATGATCGTCCTTGCCCTTCTTTCGCCTTGCAAGAAGTATCACGCCCTGACATCCACCTATGATAAGCCCGATGAAGAATGCTATGACGGTTGCCTTCCAGCCAAGGAAGAATCCTGCGGCAAACATGAGCTTGATATCTCCGCCGCCAAAACCATCCGGTATAACCAGCACTATCAGGAACAGTGGAAGACTCACACATATCATTCCTATGAGCCTGCTCACAAGTGAGAGGTCTCCGCCTGTCAGAGAAAATCCGCCTCTTGTAAAGATGGATACAACTCCAAGCACCAGTATGCATACATTCAGCACAAATGGTATCTCCATGGTGTCCGCGTCTATGAATGTGATGATAGTCAGCAGTGCAAAGAACAGGAATACTGTGACCGCCTCAAGGCTCACACCAAACTGCCACACCATCAGCACTCCGAACACTCCGCCAAGCAGCTGTATGAACAGACATCTTGGAGAAAACTTCTCAAAGCTCTTCGGCTTTCCCTTGAAGATATTCTCATTGTTCGGCAGCTTGAGTATGATCTCATTTGCCAGAGTGAAAAGCACCACCCCAAGTAAAAACGCAACTATACAAGCTGCTATATTGATTGAATTCATAAATATAATATCCCTTCTACATAAGTATTACCATGCACCGATAAAGTCTCTTTAACTTCTTGTCTTATGCAATGTAAGACCCTTCCACACGCTCACCGTCCGTCACCTACTGCTCACGATGGTCGATGACACGCTGTGTCTTCTTCTCACTTCTAGGCAGCGTTCCAACAGGGACAACAGTGATCTTCGGTGTAACTCCGATCCTTGACTTGAACAGATCTCTGATCTGACGTCCTGTCTGCTCAAAATCTACACGTCCCTCGGCCTCAACTGTAACCAGCATGATATCCTTATTGGCTGGCTCATCATGGGCTATATTTATGGTGTACTCGCTTGGAACTCCATCCACAAGTGCAAGCAGCTCCTCAACCTGACTTGGGAACATGTTTACGCCGTGTACCTTGAACATATCGTCACTTCTGCCCTTGATGATATCCAGTCTGGGATGCTTTCTTCCGCATGGACACTCACCCGGAATGATCCTTGATATATCGTGTGTCCTGAAACGGATGAGCGGAGCTCCCTCCTTAACCAGAGTAGTGATAACGATCTCTCCCTCCTCTCCATCAGGGAGAGTCTTTCCGGTCTTCGGATCTATTATCTCTATATAAACATAGTCATCCCAATAGTGCATTCCATTCTGGGCATCACAGCTTATTCCGATACCAGGTCCATAGATCTCTGTAAGTCCATATATATCATACAGCTCTATTCCAAGCTTCTCTTTTATATACTTTCTCTTCTTCTCACTCCAGCGCTCCGAGCCAAATACACCCTTCTTCAAATGTATCTTATCCTTAAGCCCTCTCTTATCTATCTCCTCGGCAAGAAGAAGTGCATATGATGATGTTGCTGTGAGAACTGTACTTTCAAGATCGATCATCATCTGTAACTGTTTGTCAGTATTTCCAGGGCCCATAGGAATCACCATGGCACCAAGCTTCTCCGCGCCTGCCTGAAATCCTATTCCGGCTGTCCACAGACCATATCCCGGTGTGATATGTACTCGGTCTTTCTTTGTCACTCCGGCTGTCTCGTAGCATCTTGCAAACATGATCGCCCAATCATCGACATCCTTTGCTGTATAAGGTATGATGACCGGCTTTCCTGTTGTTCCTGAAGATGAATGGATACGTACCACTTCCTCATCCGGAACAGCCTGTATTCCCAGCGGGTATGCATTTCTCAGGTCATCCTTGCTTGAAAACGGAAGCTCCTCAAACGCCTCCTGACTTGTCACATCTGTTATACCAAGCTCTCTGTACTTTTTGCCATAATAGCTGTCAGTCTTTACAAGTCTCTTTATCTGAGCGTCCACCTGACTGAGCTGTGTGTCATTTAACTTCATAATTTTTACTCTCCTTTTCCCTTTGGTCAGCCATCGCCAACTACATCTTCATCGCATATTCAAATACTTTCTTGTTCACCTCTACAAACTTCGGATTCACTCCATTCTCAATGGCTGAAATGATATCCGCCTCGTCAAGTCCAAGTCTGCCGCTGGCTGCTGCAACTCCAAGAAGTGCTATGTTGTAGAACTTTGCCGAACCAAATTCACGGCTTATCGCCGCGCCATCCATGACTATGCAATCGCATTTATCCTTCAGGTAGTCAAGCATCGGCTGTGCCTCGTAGCCTGAATTCATGAGCGAGTCAGTCGCCGGTTTCACCGGAACGTTGTTGGTGATGACGATTCCTCCCTTTTTCAGATAAGCCAGATTGCGCACCGCCTCTGCAGGCTCAAACGCAAGTATAATGTCAGCACCACCCTGGGCTATGAGTGGTGAATACGCCTCACCGATCCTCACATGGCTCGTGACACTTCCGCCTCTCTGCGCCATACCTATGGTCTCCGCCGAATGTACCGTCTCACCCTTTGCCATATACGCCGATGCGATGAGCTTGGACGCAAGAACTGTTCCCTGTCCGCCTACACCGCAGACCAGAATATCTTTATTCATTGACAGTTCCTCCCTTCCCAGCTTTTGCTTCTGCGTTTGAGCATGTACATTGTGCTGTTTCATCCACATCATGTATCGCACCCACCGGACAGATCTGTGAGCACAGACCGCATCCCGTACACAGGCTTTCATCTATCGCCACCTTGCCATCCTTAAGGATGATCGCAGGGCAGCCTATCTCTCTGATACATTTCTTACACTGTATGCACTTTTCGGATATCTCCATCTTGCCGGATGGCTTGGTGATGGCTATACAAGGCGACTTGAAAATGATCGCCTTAACTCCTCTGATATCTGCGCACTCTTTGACTGCTGCCACACTGGCCTCAAGATCGAGCGGATCAACAGTGACTATCTTCTTCACTCCGATTCCCTCGAGTACCTTCTGTATGCTCACCTTGTCCACGAACTGGCCCATCATATTGCGTCCTGTTCCCGGATGTGGCTGGTGTCCCGTCATAGCTGTGGTCGAGTTGTCGAGCACACACAGGATCATATTCGCATCATTGTAAACTGCATTTACCACGCCTGTCATACCCGATGCAAAGAATGTTGAGTCTCCCACAAATGCAAAGCACACGCCATCTTCATCCACCCAGTGGAAGCCCTGAGCCATGGTGATTCCGGCTCCCATGCACAGACAGGTATCCACCATGTCAAGCGGCATGGCATTTCCAAGTGTATAGCATCCGATATCTCCGCAGAAATAGCTCTTTCTTCCAGCCATCGCCTTCTTTACCGCATAGAATGAGGCTCTGTGAGGGCATCCCGCACACAGCACCGGAGGTCTCACAGGAAGCTCTGGTGCATCTGACACATCCACCTGAGAAGTCTTCTCAAGGTCAAGGAAATCGCACAGGATATCCGCAGCCTTGTTGGTAGAAAGCTCTCCGCTCGCCGGCACATCCCCGGTCTGCTTTCCTCTGACATCTATATCCATATGATATTTGCCTGCAAGGCGTAATATCTGATTCTCTATGTATGGGCTGAGCTCCTCAAGACACATGACCTCCGTCACTCCGTCCAGCGCATTCTTCACGAACTGCTCAGGAAACGGATGCGGGGTTGCTATACGGACCAGCTTCACATCAGGCACGTTCTTAAGTGTCTCCTTTGCATAGCAGTAACTGATCCCCGATGCGAATACTGCCTTGCTGCCGCTGCCCTCCACCGTGTTCATGGAGTAGCCGCCGAAGTCATCCCCAATCTCCACATTTCTCTTCTCTATCATGGCATGATTGGCAAATGACAATCTCGGAAAGATGACCCATTTCTTTGAATCCTTTACAAATCCTTCATATTCCTTTGCCTTCCACTCGTCTTTTACCTCTATGGATGCGTATGCATGACACACTCTGGTTGTCGGTCTGAACAGAACCGGAGTCTTGTATTTCTCCGAATAGTCAAATGCATCCTGTATCATCTGATACGCCTCCTCAGGAGTCGACGGATCAAATACCGGGATCCTGCAGAAGTCTGCAAACATCCTCGTATCCTGCTCTGTCTGTGAAGATATCGGTCCCGGATCGTCCGCAGACACGATGACCATTCCACCCTTTATTCCTACATATGCAAGTGACATAAGCGGATCCGATGCCACGTTGAGGCCCACCTGTTTCATGGTCACAAGCGTCCTCGCTCCACTGTATGATGCACTGGCAGCGACCTCCATGGCAGCTTTCTCATTTACCGACCACTCCACATGGACTCCGTCATGCGGGTATTTTGCCACTGTCTCCAGTATCTCCGAAGATGGGGTTCCCGGATATCCTGCCACTAGGTTCAGTCCCGCCGCAAGTGCACCAAGGGCTATGGCTCCGTTACCCATAACATATTCTTTTCTCATAACAATACTACCTTCCAAGTCATTTATAAATTCTCTTATATTTCGATATTATACCCTCCACGGCTTTCAATGACAACAAATATTCGGGGCAGCACCACTTTACTGTTGTAAAGTGGTGCTGCCCCGAGTATTTTCTGCTATATATCTCTATACAATTTGCATGCACTGTATGAGCAGCAGCCATGCAAGTCCATAGTATGTGATAACTGCCACAAGATCATTTACCGTGGTGATGAGCGGGCCGGATGCCACCGCCGGATCGACCTTGATCTTGTGAAAGAACATCGGCACAAGGGTTCCCACCAGACTTGATATGACCATTGCCACCAGCAGTGATACACCGACACAGCCAGATATCATAAACGCCTTTCCCATGGTGAATCCTTTGAACACACCGATATATACCCCAAGGAAGATCAGAGACAACACTCCCAGGATCAGGCCGTTTCCAAACCCAACTCTCATCTCCTTGACTACAAGGGATATTTTCTCCTTGCCGGTCAGGTTCTCATCCATGAGCACACGGATCGTCACAGCAAGGGACTGTGTGCCGACATTGCCCGCCATGTCAAGGATGAGAGACTGAAAACACATGACGATCGGCAGCACCGCCACCACACCTTCAAATGCGCCGACAACCGTGGACACTCCCATGCCCAGAAACAGCAGTATAATGAGCCACGGCATACGCTTTTTCATGCTTTCAATTGTGGTCTCCTTCAGATCCTCCTCCGCAGTCAGACCTGCCAGCTTGGCATAGTCATCACCCAGCTCATCGTCCACTGCCTCTATGACATCCTGTGCGGTAAGGATACCGATTATCTTTTTTTCGCCATTCAGCACAGGGAGGGAATCCTCCGCATAATCTTTGATATCTTCTATGCACTCCGATATCTTCTCATGATCTATCAGATACGGATAAGAGTCAATGATTATATCGTCCAGCTCATCATGCTCCCTGGCAATGATGAGATCCTTCAGGTCGATGGCACCGCAGAACCTTTCGTCATCGTCAACCACATAAAGGGTTGAGATATTGTCCTTTTCTCCCGCCTGCTGTACAAGCTCATGCATGGCCTGACGTATGGTCAGTTTTCTCGATATGCTTATATAATTGTTGGTGATAAGACTTCCTATCTCGTTGTCATCGTAGGAATTTATGAGACGGATATCTGCCTTCACATCCTCGTCAAGTATTGGGCGCAGCTGATTCTTGACCTTCTCGTCCACATCCTCCAGAAGATCGACAGCGTCGTCCGAATCCATCTCATTTATGACCTCTGCCAGCTTATCGATACCCAGTTCCTGTATATACTCCTCAGGATCATCTATATATGAGAAAATATTGGATATCCACTCTGGATCAAGACTGTCATACAGGGATTTTCTTTCCTCCTTCGTCATCAGTTCCAGACTCTGTGCAATGTCCTTCTCGTGGTAATCCTTCAGCCTGTCAACAAGCTGCTCCCGGTCACAACCGCTTCTTATTATAGTTACGATATCCTGTGCAAATGTTGGTTCTTTCAATATCTCTTTCGTCATTCTAAGCCTCCATTCTCCCTAAAAAGGGCACAAAAAATCCACCGTAGCAAATACTACGCAAACTCTACTGATTGTTGCGATATTTTCTAACGATGGGCAGACTTAGATCCTATATTAAAACAGCGCTGATACAGACACCTGAAAATAATCCAGGTCTGATCCATCGTTATATATACTTCGACCATGACTATCACAACTGTCCATATTTTCGCCTCCTTTGTTTTTTCTCTTAGGTATAATAACATGACACCAAACAGAAATAAACATAAGCTTTGTAAATTTATTTTTACATTCCTTATACATACATCCGGCAAATTCCTGCTCTTCTTTTTAACATGCATATGTGATACAATGTTTCTTGGATTTTTATAGAAGGAGAATGACCATGAACAACCGACCATTTGCCGGCAGAACCGCTGCCGTTATAGATCTGGCAAAGCTCAGGAGCAATATTGCCAACATAAAATCAAGACTGAAACCGGGAGTTGAATTTATCGCTGTCATGAAGGGCGATGGATACCGCCACGGTATTGCAGGGCTTTATCCAACGCTGAAAGAATGTGGCATAGACAGCTACGCAGTCGCCATCTGGGAAGAGGGAAAGATGCTCAGGGACGCCGGTGCGACGGAACCTATCCTTATCCTCGGCGATACAGCGGATGACATGCTGGACGAGGCCGCAAAGTACGACCTTGATCTCACTGTCTTTTCAATGGAGGGTGCTGAGAACATGGCTGCCGCTGCAAGAAGAGCCGGCAAGAAACAGAATGTCCAGATAAAGCTGAACACCGGTATGAACCGAATAGGATTTCCGGTATGCCAGGAATCATTTGACACTATAAAGAAGATCTGCGAGATGGATGACCTGAACGTAACAGGTATATTTACACATTTTGCAAGGGCGGACGAGGGCGATCACACAAGTGCAAGAAAGCAGCTCGATCTATATCTCCACGCCGTAAATGAACTTGAGAAGATGGGGGTTGTCATATCAAAACACCACGTAGCCAACAGCCCTGCCATACTGATGCTGCCCGAAGCACAGCTCGACGCAGTCAGATGCGGTGATATCCTTTATGGTCTCACCCCTTCTGATGATTTTGACTGGAAGAATTCAGGTCTTCAGGAGATCCTCAGCTGGTACACATACGTTGCCATGGTGAAGGAGGTCCCTGCCGGAGCAGAGGTTGGATATGGCGGAACATTTGTCACCAAGAGGCCTACCAAGATCGCCACACTTCCGGTTGGCTTTGCAGACGGCTACAGCCGCTACCTGTCCAACAAGGGCAAGGTCATCATAAATGGCCACGAGGCACCGATCATCGGACGCGTATGTATGGATCAGTGCATGGCTGACGTCACAGACATCCCGGATGTGAAACGCGGTGACACTGTAACTCTTCTCGGCGAGGGCGTGTCCATTGAGGACATGGCAAATATGCTTGATACGAATGTGGATGTGATCGTGTGCAACATATCGGTGAGGGTTCCGAGGGTGTATATCAACTAGTCCTTTGTTGTACAAATATAATCAGACAATCGTTATATACCTGCGCAACGTTTCCAAATCCAGTACCGATGCACAATCGTAGAAAAAGACTGGAAAATTGAACTTTTGCATACGTCAATTTACCAGTCTTTTCTAATCTTTCATCAAACTATTCATCCTTTGAGCTCGATGTTGAACCCTTATCAATTCTCTTTATTGCGTTTCTTATGATTTCTTTTGCTTTATCCTCATTATTCGTTTCAAGTAGTGCGAGGATACTGTCAAGCAGAATACATAATTCCTGATTTTGCATTTCTTCCATCCTTTCCACCGCCTTTCATAATTGATATCATCAATCTATTTCATCACCGCATTATACACATCCCTCTTAGGGACTCCGCGGTCAACAGCCGCCTGCTTGATTGCATCTTTCTTGGACATGCCCTGGTCAACGTACATCTGGACGTGCTCCTCCACAGACATAGCCTCGAACGAGCTCTTCTTCTCTTCCTCAAGCTTCTTCACATCAAGCCCTTCTATCACTATGACGAATTCTCCTCTCGGATCTTCCTCCTCGTAGCGGGCTATCGCCTGAGAGAGCATCATAGGCTCTATGGTTTCATGTTTCTTGGTAATCTCCCGGGCAAGTGTTATATGCCTGTCACCGAGTGTCTCCATGAGTTCCACCAAAGTCTTCTTCAGCTTGTGTGGTGCCTCATACATCACCATGGTCCTCGTCTCGCGCTTCATCTCCTCGAGAACCCTCGCCCTGTCCTTCTTATCATATGGAAGAAACGCCTCAAATGCAAATCTTCTAGTCGAAAGTCCTGAGCTGATAAGCGCAGATATGCATGCGCACGCTCCCGGCACAGGCGTGACCTCAAGACCTGCGGCAAGAGCCTGTCTCACAAGCTCCTCACCGGGATCAGATATACCCGGAGTTCCCGCATCTGTTATGACTGCCACGTTCTGTCCCTGCTGCATCTTCTCAACAAGAACCTTTGCCTTGTCGTATTTGTTGTATTCATGATAGCTCGTCATGGAAGTCTTGATCTCGAAATGGTTGAGCAGCTTGATACTGTTCCTCGTATCCTCCGCCGCTATCACATCCACCTCTTCAAGAACCCTGACAGCCCTGTATGTCATATCCTCAAGATTGCCTATAGGTGTTGCCACCAGGTATAACTTTCCTGCCATTTATCATCCTCCAAGCTTCTACGATATTCTTCTTATACCACCTTCACTCAGCTCAGCCGAAAACGGTATTTCCCAGCTTCACAAGCACCTGTTTTTTACCTCTTCGCGCCACCTTCATACGTCGCCAGCAGCTGCTCCGTATACACCCCCGGAGTTTTGTAGACTATCATAGGCGGATCGATCTTGATCATGGAATTGCCGCCCTTCACAGCCTCCACTATGACCATGTTTGGCTCCTTGTCTATGTATGGATGCACTAGCTGCATCCTCTTCGGCTCAAGCTTGTGTTCATGCAGGCATTCAAATATCTCAGCCAGCCTGAACGGCTTGTGTATCATATAGAAGCTTCCACCAGGTTTAAGTGCATACTCTGCCGCTGCGATCACCTGATCCAGCGTCACATGAACCTCGTGCCTCGCTATGTTCTTCGGGGCATCCGGATTCTCCAGTCCGTGACTTCCCTTTATGTACGGAGGGTTCGATGTCACTATGTCAAAAGAGGCCTTCTTGTAGTTACAAGAGACCTCCTTTATATCTCCGTTATCTATTCTAACCAATCCATCAAGTCCGTTGAGGCTCACACTTCTTGCCGCCATGTCAGCACATGCGGGCTGGAGCTCTATGCCTATAAAACGCGCACCAACCATAGACTTGGCAGCCGCTGGCGCACGTTCTATTTCCGGATGATCCGTAGCTATCTTGCGGTCAATAGCATCCAGAACAGCCAATCTCTCCTTTCGGGTAAGAGCGCCTTCTCCATACTCCTTTGCAGCAAGAAGTATAGGTATGATCCCGGTTCCCGTTCCGAGATCCAGATATCTGCCCCTGCGCTTAAATCTCACATAATTTGCCAGCAATACAGCATCCATACCAAAACAGAACATTCCGCTGTTCTGTATGATCTGATAGCCCTTGCACTGCAGATCGTCTATGCGCTCACATGACTTAATCTCCACCACAGAGCTGCCAACCACCCCAGACTGAATCTGTGCCTTCTGGCTCTCTATCATTTTACCTTCCGGTCTAATCGTCAAATTTAGACTTTCCACCCTTGTCCTCCAATGCCTCAAGCGCCTTGTACTCCTCAGCACTGAGTCTCTCTGAATTCCTCTTTCTCTTAGGCTTAAACTTAAGTTCAGCCACTGGATACTCCATGACTTCCTTGTTGTCTTCCTTGTCGGTCACAACTATCTTCACCTTCTGACGAAGAACATTCACCGACATAACCTCACCCTTGTTGCCATCTATGGTTCTGACAAAATCTCCCACATTCGGAAGCTTCTCGTTCAGATACTCGTAAGTATCCTGCTCATGCTTCAGACAACACATAAGCCTTCCACACACACCGGATATCTTAGTAGGATTCAGTGACAGGTTCTGCTCCTTTGCCATCTTGATCGACACAGGAACGAACTCCGACAAATGCTTGTTACAGCAGAGCTCCCGTCCACATATACCGATTCCGCCCACCATCTTGGTCTCATCGCGGACACCAATCTGTCTAAGCTCTATTCTTGTCTTGAACACCGACGCAAGATCCTTTACCAACTCACGAAAGTCAATTCGTCTGTCAGCTGTAAAGTAAAACAGCACCTTGTTATTGTCAAATGTATACTCAGCCTCGATAAGCTTCATATCCAGTTTATGCTTTGCGATCTTCTCAAGGCATATGTCAAATGCTCTCTTGCTCTTCTTCTTGTTATCCTCGTACCTTCTGGTGTCATCATCTGTGGCAATTCTTATGATCGGCTTGAGCGATGCCGTGATCTTGCCATCTTCAACCTCTCGTCTTCCCAGAACCACCTTGCCGTATTCCACGCCTCTTGCAGTCTCAACAATGACGAAATTGCCTGTCTCCGCCTCAAAGTTCTGCGGATCAAAATAATATATCTTGCCGTTTGGTCTAAAACGAACTCCTATAATTTCTTTCATTAACTATTCTCCTTCATGGTTAGGAGCATAAGCTCCATGACAATGTCAAAGCTGACATTCGCCTCAAGTCTAACCTTGGCCTTATCCATAGACTTGAGTACCTTTTCTATACCCTCATAACTGATGTGGGATGATTGCTTTCTTATATCAGAATAATATTCCTTGAACATCAGCCTGCCCGGGTTATTGGACACCTTGAGCATAAGAATGTCCCTGTACCACATCATCATCAGATCAATGTAGTCACTTATCTTGAGCTTATACAGCTCCATATTCTTGATGGCAAATGTCATATCGTCCACCGACATATCTCTTATATGCCTCATAAACTTCACAACATTTTCCTTGATCTCCTTGTACTCATCACTTGTAGCAAGCCTGATGGCCTTTCCCAGATTACCCTGGGCAAAATCCATACAGAAATCCGCCTTCTGCTTGTCCAGCTTCAGCTCATTCATGAGATAATCAAGTATATCATGCTCCCTCACCGGCTTCACGTTCAGCACTATACATCTGGACTGTATAGTTGGAAGCATCTTATCAAGATTATTGGTAAGCAGAATGATGATGGCATAGGATGGCGCCTCCTCGATGGTCTTTAAAAGTGCATTCTGTGCATTCACATTCAGAAGCTGTGCATCCTCTATCACATATATCTTATATCTGCTGCTATAAGGCTTGATATCAATATCAGAATTTACCTGATCTCGTATCTCTTCAACCGAGATAACATTTGGCTTGTCATGGGTAACCCACACAATATCAGGCTGGTTTCCCGTCTCACATTGAAGACATGACTTACAATGATTACATGGATCTGCCTTTCCCTCCTCACACTGAAGAGTCTTGACAAGCGCCTTGGTGAGGGTCTTTTTACCGCTTCCTGTCTCGCCATTGATGATATAGCCCTGGGATATCTTGCCCAGTTCGATGCTGCTCTTGAAGTGGCGTATTATATCCTCATGTCCGATTATGTCTGTGAAATCTATCATATATACCAACCCCCTTACAAATGATTCCGTATGCCAGATCCACTGCTGTTTTACTCCACTGACCTTCTCCAATCAGTATATATCACAACAGATTAAGTTTTTTCTCTACATACCCTACTATTATACCATGAATCTCATCTATAGGTAAAGTAGCGTCTATCTTCACAATCCTCTCAGGGTGCATATCCGCAAGCATGCGGTAGCCATCCACAACCTTCTGATGAAATTCCAGCTTTTCATTCTCCATTCTGTCAAGTTCAGCCTGGTTCTTCTTTCTGGATATTCCCTCCTGGGCATCAAGATCCATGAGAAATGTCATATCAGGCATGATACCCTGAAGTGCAAATTCATTTACCTTGTACACAGTGTCAACTCCGAGTCCTCTTCCGATTCCCTGATACACAGCAGACGAATCCACAAATCTGTCCGCGATCACCGCCTGGCCGGCATCCAGCGCTGGCTTTATATTCTCCTTCACAAGCTGCGCTCTCGCCGATGCGTACAGAAGCAGCTCTGTCATATAGCCCATCTCAGTGAAATTCTTGTTCAGGATAACCTCGCGGATCGCCTCGCTTATGGGATTGCCACCCGGATCCCTGGTAATCAGGACATCGTAGCCCTTGTTCTCCAGATACTCCTTGAGGAGCTCCCTCTGTGTGGTTTTGCCCGCGCCGTCCGGGCCCTCTATCGTTATAAATATTCCTCTCATATCCTAACCCTGCCATGAGCATTTCCTGCACATGTACACCTTTCATATTTATGTTATAATTCTTCTCAAACCTTCCAGATCATAATGCTACATATCATTCTACGCACAGAACTTTGATATGACCGCCATCTACGCCAGCCACATTAAGTCCGCTGTCTATCATGGACCTTATTCCGTCCACAGCCTGCAGGTCAACGATCTCGCCCGGTGCCAGCACCGGTATTCCCGGCGGATATGCATATACAAACGCGCCAGACACCTTTCCTACCGCATTTTCCAGCTCCACGCTTTTCACCGGCTGATCCCATGCAGTCCCAGGCGCCATGGCCGATCTTCTACCGGATATGATATCCAGTTCCTGCCGCTTTGATTTATCCGGCTCATAGCTGAGACCCCTGTCGATCTCCTCCACCGCCTTAAATAGTATATCATAACTTTCATCGCTGTCCACCACAGAAGATATACATATAACATAGCTCACCGATGCCATCTCAACAATCAGCCCATAGTCGTCTGCAAGCATGTCCGCAAGCATGGTTCCTGTAAATATCCTGCCATCAGAAGTCCGGGTTCCATACGGTATAACGAACACCAGCCTGCCCTCATCATAATCGTATACACCACATGAAGAACTGCTATCTGCCTGTTTTCCCCTGTTCACGTCCGGCCTGAACAGTTTTATATTCATAAGCCTTTCACATTTTCCGGCAAATGCCTCAAGCCGCCGTCTATATTTCTCAAACTCTTCTTTATTATTTGCGCCAAATGCAACCGCTTTTTCCATGCTCTGCATAAATATATACGAAGGTGAAGACGTCTGGAATATCTGCAGATATCTTCTCACCCTCTCATCAAGCTCAGGGTTCATCACATGCAGCAATGAGGTCTGTGTGAGGGCTGGCATGGTCTTGTGAAGACTCTCTATGACGATATCAGTGCCCTGCTGCATGGCAGTCTCGTGACCTTCCATGAAATTCAGATGTGCGCCCTGGGCCTCGTCCACGATGAGATATCCCCCATACCTGTGCACTATCCCGGCTATTGTCCTTATATCAGATATGACGCCCTCGTACGTCGGGGATGTGATGATCACCGCTCTCGGCTTTCTCCCATCTGCTATTAATTTCTTAAGAACAAGCTCCAGCTTAACTGGTGATATGTCCCCCAATATGTCCGTCCTCTCTGACTTTTCACGATCATCCCCATCACCATCGGCATACGTCATTTTCTCCGCAATCGTGCATGTTTCATTCTGCCCCATGCCGCCAGGCCATTTCATACTGACATAATCCGGCACTATATACTCAGGCTCCAGCTCCAGCATACAGATGGCATTATACACAGCCTTGTGACAGTTACGCGCCGCAAGTATCACATCGCCTCTGTGACATGTGGCATGTATGGCTGTCATCAGCCCGGATGTTGAACCATTCACCAGCATATATGTCGCATATGTTCCATACACCTTTTTCATCTCCGCCAGGCTGTCAGCTATGAACAGCTCCGGTTCATGCATATCATCAAGATCCTTTGCCTCTGTGAAATCGTGTGCGTATACTCCGTTCCAGAAGTTTTCAGCAGATTTTGGAATGTTATCAACATTCTGGTGGAGTTGTCCACCTTTTCCATCAGCTTCCGGACATGAACATTCACCCGTTACGTCCATCGGCCTCCTCTTATGCCCCGGCATGTGCCATGGGTATGTACCCTTCTCTATATATTTTTCAAGTGCTTCGTTTATATATTCTTTCACTATTGTTCTCCGTAACATAGATTCTGTTTGATATAATACCACACTTTCATATGTTTGTAACAGCACAGACTTCACCCATATTCTACACAAAACAAAAACAGGAGAAGCCAATCCAGCTTCTCCTGAGAGGGTATGAAAAAGTAAGTTATCACTTTGATTATAATCTGCCGAATGCCGTTACGGCATCCTCGATCTTCTGTAATTCTTCATCGGTCATGACTGTATGTGCCTGCTTCTGTGCAGCTTTCAGGTTGCTGATGATCTGCTCAGGTTTTGAAGCACCGATCAGCACTGTTGTGACCTCAGGCTTATTCAGCAGCCATGCGATGGCAAGCTCCGAGAGCTTCATATCATATCCGGCTGCGATCTCATTTAACTGATTGAGGAGAGGTCTCTTCGCAAGCACCTGATCCTCATGAAGGAATCTTCCATCCTTCACAGCCCTGCTGTCTGCCGGCATATCATTCAGATATTTGTCTGTCAACATCCCCTGTGCCAGTGGCGAGAAGCATATGAGACCCTTGCCAGATGCATATGTCTGCTTCAGAAGTCCGTTCTTCTCGACGGATCTGTCAAGTATGCTATATCTGTTCTGATTTATGACAAATGGTACATGGAGCTCGTCCAGTATCCTCTCTGCCTTCGCCATGGTAGGTCCGTCATAGTTGGACAATCCAACGTAAAGCGCTTTTCCACTCTTCACTATCTGTGCCAGTGCACCCATCGTCTCCTCGAGTGGAGTGTTCGGATCCATTCTGTGATGATAGAATATATCCACATACGGGATTCCCAGTCTTTTCAGGCTCTGGTCCAGACTTGCTATGAGATACTTTCTGCTGCCCCAGTTGCCATAAGGACCCTCCCACATGTCATATCCGGCCTTAGTGCTTATTATCAGCTCGTCTCTGTATGCACCGAGATCCTCTCTGAGTATCTTTCCAAAATTCTCCTCAGCGCTTCCGTATACAGGGCCATAATTGTTTGCTATATCGAAATGGGTTATTCCGTTATCAAATGCGGTAAAGCACATCTTCTTCATATTCTCATAGTCATCATTTGTTCCAAAGTTATGCCAGAGTCCAAGTGCCAGAGGTGGCATCATGAGACCGCTATTGCCACAATGTCTGTAAAATCCTGTCCCCTCAACATTCTTATACCTGTTTTCTGCTGCCTTATAATTTCCCATATCTATACCTCTCGTAAAAATATTATGTCCATAATATCCGCTCCCCGATCATATAAAACCCGGGAGTTACGCAAAAGAAACCACCCCACTTACAATCCATGGACACCGATGGTTTCTTTTTATATATGCAAGTTATCACTACATTTTGAAGTATATCATACCGATCACTTCAAAAAAATATGAATATTTTTGTTTTATATATGAAAATTTTATTATAATTTCTATAAATGTTCTGTCTAAATTATCCCGGACATTTTTACTATCCTCTGTATGCCTGTTACGCATTTACTGGGAGCTTATCAACACCGAAAAAGTACCACCCTGATACTCCAGACCCCTTTAAATCCATATTCTTCCAGTACTCTCTTAACCGGAAACAGTCCCAGACCACTGTCTCCTCTGGATCTGCGATCATCACTTCTTGTAATGATATAATTAACAGAGAATATCGCTTTCCTGTGTCCTTTATGCATATTTATACTATATACTATTCCGCCTTGACAGCCCAACGCATCTTCGTGGATCTCGCCCTTGGGTTGCGGGCACATTCCTCTGCAGACGGTCTGATGACATCCTTGCTGACTTCACTGTAAACACCAGCCTTCGCCCCAGCCTTGAATGCTCTCTTTACAAGTCTGTCCTCTCCTGAGTGGAATGTGAGTATAGCCACCCTGCCGCCAGGTCTTAAAGCATCCGGAAGCTTGTCAAGGAAATCATACAACACCTCAAATTCACTGTTCACATCTATACGAAGCGCCTGAAAACACCTCTGACATGACTTCTTTACGGCTTCCTTCCTGTCTTTTTCAGACACAAACGAGAGCGCCTCCTCTATGACTTCCTTCATCTGCGTGGTGGTCTCCACATAATTCTTAGTTCGGTTTCTCTTCATTATGACCTCAGCTATCTCCTCCGCATAAGGCTCATCTGAATTCTCCTGGAACATTCCCACCAGCTCCTCATATGATACTTCTCTCAGACGCTCCGCCGCCGACTCCCCCTTCTCCGGATCAAGTCTCAGATCAAGTGGTCCATCAAATTTGTAAGTGAATCCTCTGTCAGGGTTATCGATCTGCATTGACGACACACCCAGATCCGCCAGAATAAAGTCAAAGCCTCCCGCTTCTTCCGCCACTTGGTCGATATTCCTGAAATTTGTCTGCTTTATGGTGAGTATGTCTTCCCCATATCCGGCATCTGCCAGCCTCTGCTTCGTCTTCACAATCTCTATCGGATCAACATCCAATGCATACATGTGGCCTTTTCCCTGAAGCTTCTCAAGCATATGTCTTGTGTGTCCACCATATCCCAGCGTGGCATCCAGTCCCTGCTGTCCCGGCTGTATCTGAAGAAAATCCAGTATCTCATTCACACATATTGATATGTGCATTCCCGCCGGGGTACTGCCCTTGCTTATAACCTTCTCTATCGTCTCCGAATATTTCTCAGGATTATGCTCTTTGTATTTCTCCTCAAATCTCTTTGGATGAGTACCACTGTAATGCACTCTCCTCTTGTGCTTTTTTTCTTCCATCACATATCTCCTATACATGAATTATTTTCTGTCATAATATCATATATCTGTTCAACAAGCCACAAAACAAAAAGGAGCCGGAAGCCACATATTCATGTGTGACTCCCAGCCTCCGTAATATACATACCTGTTATTATTTTCCTGCTATTATATGGTGTATCATGGTCAGTTGACTTCTGAGTGCATCCACAGATATCTGCCCCGGTGCAGAAGGTATGCCTGCAGTTGCAAATGATACCGCATTTCCATACATCTCTCCTGTGGTTCTGGTCTCCACCCCGAGCTCTCCCATGGAGATGACTATAAGCGGAGTCTGATTTCCACTCTCCTGAAGCTCCTTGGCAGCCTGCATCATATCCACAACCTGTGATCCTTCCTCAGGCATCATGGCTATCTTGGCTATATCTGCTCCTGTAAATATTATGGACTTGAATCTGTCAACTATCTGCTCCATAGGTATGGTGGTCTTGAAGTCGTGATTGGACACTATAACATATATACCCTTCGAATGGGCCTCAGCTATAATCTCATCCACTATCTCCATATCTGAGAAATACTCAACATCTACAATATCTATGTAACCACTGTCTATGGCCTCCATGAGAAGATCGCGATACTGGCTGAGTGAGGCCTCTGTTCCGCCGCCCTCACCTTTTGTTCTGAATGTAAACACTATCGGGAACTGTCCCAGTTTATCATGTATCTTTTTCAGTGTATTCATCATGGCATCTTTATCCAGACACTTTTCATACAGATCTGCCCTGAACTCAACTATATCCGGATCAGACTTTGCTATTACCCTCACCTGATAATCCACATCATAATCTGTCGGAGCGACAAGTGGAACACATATCTTTGTCATTCCCTCACCGATTGCCACATTCTTAACATTTACAACCTTCATCATTTCCTCCTGTCATATCATGGAGCTGTAACTTATATCGTCAACTCACTCTTTCCGGTACACCAGAATTATTTTATCTCCATAGCATTTATATACAAATCACACATCTTCTGAACATCGACATCGCCCTTGCTATCCCATAATGAGACAGTACACATTATCGTGTCCTCTCCCACTGGATAGAAGAATGCAACCTGGGCTGTGTCTATGTCGTAAGAAGTCTCCTGAATCATTATATATCCAACCTCTGTGCCATCTCCAGCCTTTACTTTGCCATCCTTGATGCTGTTTATCTTTGTGTTCTCATCTTCCTCTATGTTATCGTACTCTTCCTTTGTGTACTTAAGGCAGGAGGCAGCGTCCATCCCCTCATATCCTACATAATATACATAATCTGAACCATCATTCTTGTTCAGGGATATGGAATAGCTTGAAGCATAGCTTCTCTCATAGCCATCCGGATCATTGACCTTTACGGTCTTATCGCCTACCTTGAGAACTTCTTTTGAGTAGTCTGCAGATTCAGTATCTGCCTCTGTGGTCACCTCTTCTGTGGTCTCACCCTTTTTAGTGGCTGCCTCGGTAGTAGCTTCTTCTGTAACTACCTCTGTAGCCGCCTCTGTAGTCACATCCGGCTCATCTGCAGGATCATCACTATCTCCCAGATAACCGTCAGTCTTTGCTGAACCCAGTACATCGCCCCATGCTTCTGTGATCTTCTGAAGATTCTCAGTATTTATATACTGATCTGCATCATCCCCGCTCAGCACAGAGTAATCAACCACATCTCCGTCTGCAGGTGCTGAGAATGTACTCTTCTTCTCAGAAACCTTTATATTTCCTGATAAACCTACCATCTCCTGGTCATCTGCTCCAAGTGACAGCTTCATATCATTCAGGCTGAATGATTTGCCCTTATTCACATCTGCAAGAGTTGCTGTGTAATTCAGGAATACAGAATGTGAATCAACATTGAGCTGCATGTTATTCACCATCGCACCGCTCTTCTCATTATATGAGAACTTACTTGTTCCTGACATCGTCTGTGTATCGCCATAAGACGTAGCAGACAATGTGTAATCAGCCGTTGCTGTTGTCTCATCTCCGTCCATTGATGACTTGTATGTACAATCCAGCGCCAGGCTCACATCCGTACCATAATTCATGGAAACTACTGCCTTTGTATCTGATGTTACATCCTTATTACCCATAAAGTCCACTGTGACACCTGCTGTAACGCCTGCAGACGCAATATCATACTTTGCATCTAATCGTACGAGCTTGTCATTGTCAACATACACATCTGCCACTATATCCTTTGTGAACATTGCCCCCATCATGGATGGTATCATTCCTATAACCTGCTTTAACTGATCCTTTGAAACATTCATCTGTGAAAGCATCTCGTCTGACATATTGCTGTCCACATATTTATTGAAACAGTCCATCATATCATTTCCATAATCTATAAGGGCATCCTTTGTTATGGTCACTGTATAATGCTCTGCCTTAACTGTGCTGCCATTTGCATTCTCGAATTCCTCTTTGCCTGTATACTCATACACTATAGAATCCTTAAGTCTATCTGTTGCAGGCTTCAGATCCTCATCAATTATCTTTGCAAGCGCCTCACCATCTGCTGTACCGCCTGCCCCTGCTTCCGCACCGCTCACTTCAGCAAGAATACTGTCTGCATCAAGCAGAAATGTCTTGGTGAAAAGCTCTGGTGATGAGAAGTAGATCTTGTTGCCAAGTGCAAGAATCTTAGCTGTAACTGTCTCACCAGCCACCGTCATTGCTCCATCCAGCTGGAAATCATTGCTGTCTCCAAATGCTGTAGCACCATTTATCTCCAACTGTGTTCCATTATACTGATCTGCCTGGGCTACATTATCAATTGTGAACCTGGACTGGATCTCCATATTGTCTAAATCAAATTCATCAGCATCAATAACACCTGCAGCATTATTCTTTTCTAATTCTTTTGCTGTATTTTCAAATGCAGATTCCACATTTTCCTTAGGTGACTTCTTGATAAACAGCATATACACTGCCACAACTGCTGCTATGACCACAAGCACAGCAATAACAGTTATTATCGCTATCTTTATTCCTTTTCTCTTCTTTGGAGTCTCCGGCTTGTGCGCCTGATCACCATACATATTCATAGTCTGCGAATACACCTGACCACCCGCTACATACTGCTGGTTCGCATCATACTGCTGCTGGCCATACTGTCCGCCATACTGCTGGTTCACATCATACTGCTGCTGGCCATACTGTCCGGCGTACTGCTGGTTCGCATCGTACTGCTGCTGACCATACTGTCCGGCGTACTGCTGATTTGCACCGTACTGCTGCTGACCATACTGTCCGGCATTCTGCTGGTTTGCACCGTACTGCTGCTGACCATACTGTCCGCCGTACTGCTGGTTTGCACCGTACTGCTGCTGACCATACTGTCCGGCGTACTGCTGGTTCACGCCGTACTGCTGCTGGCCATACTGTCCGCCGTACTGCTGGTTCGCGCAGTTCTGCTGCTGGCCATACTGTCCGCCGTACTGCTGGTTCGCGCAGTTCTGCTGTCCCGCATCATACTGTCCGCTTACATTACTCTGTTCATTCTGCGATGGCTGACTGCCGCCATCTGTGCCATTCGGATCATATCCCTCAGGCATTCCATTAAAATTACTGTCACTCATGTTTCTTCCCTTTCTTTTGATGAATAACCTTTTTCCTTCCTATTTAAATTTACACAAATATATCCCTGTTGTAAATATGTTTTATTATCTCTTTATAATTATGTAAGCAGTGCCATCTAATACGATAGCACTGCCCCTGCACATTATTTCTCTTTAAAATTCCGTGTCATCATCTATGTTAAGCCCCAGTTTTCCAAGTATGGATCTCGGCACATATGCTTCTATAAATATTCCATCATCCAGATACTCCTCTGTCTGTATCTCCCCATATTTGTGTATCAGACCTGTCAGGCCTGCTTCGGAATATTGAAATGTGTGTCTGATATAAGACTTCTGATTTCTGAGGATCTCTTCTATGGTGAGTGCCAGCTCATGAAGTCCCTGCCCAGTAGCAGCAGATGCATATACCACTTTATCGGCTCTGAGATCTCTCACTCCCACCATATCATCCTTCGAAACTCTGTCAATCTTGTTGAATACCGTTATCACCGGTTTCTCTGACTTCTCATCTATGCCAAGCTGTTTTAACGTGCTATATACAGTTTCTATATTCTTATCCCAATGCGTATCCGATATATCAACGACATGCAGGATCACATCACAGTACTTCGCCTCTTCCAGTGTTGAGCCAAACGCTTCCACCAGATGATGAGGAAGTTTTCTTATGAATCCAACTGTATCTGTAAGCAGTATATTCTGACCACCCGGAAGTTTATAACTTCTTGTTGTAGGATCAAGAGTTGCAAATAGCTTGTCCTCCTGCAAAACCCCCGCGCCGGTGAGTGCATTCAACAGTGTTGATTTGCCCGCATTTGTGTATCCTACTATTCCTACAACAGGAACCGCGCTTCTCTGACGCTGCTTTCTCTGCTGCCAGCGCTGAGCCTCAACATTCCGCAGCTCTGCCTTGAGCCTTGATATCCTGTCCCTTATAACTCTTCTATCTATCTCCAGCTTCTTCTCTCCAGGTCCTCTGGTTCCAATTCCTCCACCAAGTCTTGACAGAGAATCTCTCATTCCCACAAGTCTGGTTGCCCTAAACTTCAACTGGGCAAGCTCCACCTGGAGCTTGCCCTCATAACTGCCCGCGTGTGCAGCAAATATATCCAGAATAACCATAGTCCTGTCCATAACTTTTATATCAAGGGCATCCTGAAGATTCATCAATTGTGCCGGTGAGAGTTCATCATCACAGCATACACCCGTGGCTCCAAGTTCAGCTATCATCTCTCTGAGCTCTGCCACCTTTCCGCTTCCAAGATACAGATCATTCGCTATCTTATCCCTGTTCTGTACAAGTCGTCCCACAACCTCTGCACCAGCGGTATCTATCAGTTCTGCCAGCTCATCCAATGAGGCCTGCACCTCCAGTGATATCTCCTTTTGTGTATATCCACCCGTATCAGCCGCAAAAATTATTATTTTTTCTTTTATCTTCTCAGCCTCAAGATCATATATCGTATTTCTTTTATCAGCCATGAAACTACCTCCATGCCATGCTTATCATACCTTTTATCCTACCTGTTATTTATAGAATCACTTAACAACTGTTATTTTTATATTGTAATAAGATGATCTGTTACCGCTGCTGTCCTGCGCGCAGCACACAACATCATAACTGCCCGGAGCTGTATCCATCTTATCCAAGGCAACACATATCACATTCTCACCAATATCTGACACCGCAGTTCCATCCATGGTATGTCCACTGCCATCTGTAGCCACACCTCCGCTTATCACTGTATCCCCATCCTTTGCAGTGATGTACGAAGCTATAAGTTCTGCCAGATCATCATTCTGACCCGTATAATTCTCTACCTTTATCTCCACCGGAAGCCTGGTAATGACCGGAGCCTCATCGTCAACCACTGTTATGATTATGTCCTTTGTAATCTCTTTACCAGAATCGGTAAAGCTATATTTTACAGTATATTTTCCTGCCTTTTTATTGTCCACGGTTCCCTCGGTCTTCACCTGGTCTGTAACATCCTGTCTGTCAGCGCTGAAAGCCAATATTCCTGCCATAGCATCGTAGTTTTCTCCAAGCTTTATACTATGGCTCTCTGCACCATATATGACTGCCTTTCCCGTAGTCGGATTCTCCTCGACCATATCTGTCGGATCCCAGCCCTGCTCCTCTGTATTCTGCAGCTTTGTGACAGGCTCCGGTCTTCCCAGCGGGCCATAGTAATCGCTGTCAAATATATCTACATAGGTTCCCTGATCACAATTGTCATATATCCATTTTGTATCGGCCACACACAGTCTTACGCATCCCAGTGAAGCTCCTGTACCAAGTTTATTGAATTCCCATGTCTCCAGAGAATCCTTGGTTGTATCAAGATATGGCACAGAGTGGAACAGCGTATCACCTTCGATCTGGGATACATACTGTCCATAGCAATTGTCAAATAGTGCAAGCCACTCCCACTTATACGCAATGTTGAACAAGCCAACAGGGGTCTCTCCAACTGGCGACACTGAACATCTCATCGCTTTTACAGGCACTGTGTAATATCCGGTACTATCAAGAGAATATATAGTCACTATATTTTCCTGTCTGTTTATCTTGATCGCATATGGATATCCGTTGTCCTTCAGATCATCGCCATTGTAATCATCAGCCTTTGCCGTCTGTAAAACACTTATATCCTTATATTCCACCCCATCCTTGGCTGTCAGTATGGCAACGGTCTCTGTATTTTCCTCTGATTCTTCCGCATCAGCCTTCTCGGTTTTATCAGACAGCTCTGTCTGACCCGCCTCAGCTGTCCTGTCGCTTTTTATCTCTTTTATCTCGTTCTCAAGCTTATAATTTTTAACCGCAAGACTTATCACCAGGCCAAGTAAAACCACCGACACAAAATACAGAATAGTTGTCTCCATGCCATTGTTATTTTTTTTATTTTTCGTTTTCTGCTCTTTCATCGTATCCTTGTCTTTTTCATTGTTCATATTTTTGTTGTCCATATTATCCTTTTCTTTCCATTTATTATCTATCCATGTGATAGTATGTACAGATATATCATTGTTACTCAGTACCTTCTAACATAACATTTTATATTACAAAAAGAAACATTTTTCCAGTAATTTCATCAAAATGTGCATTGACTTTATCGACAGGTGTTGTACAATCGGATATCAGGCGCTCAAAAATATATGAGCTTTATTTACAACGGATGGAGGTTTACACATGAAAGATCTGACAGTTGGAAAGCCTATGAAAGTCATATGGTTATTCGCAGTCCCTATGATACTGGGACAGATCGCACAACAGTTATACAGTTTTACCGATTCTGCAATAGTAGGAAACTATGTAAGTTCGCAGGCCCTCGCCGCCGTAGGCGCAACCTCTGTAATATCCAATATGATGATAGGCTTCCTCAACAGTGGAACCATGGGTCTGGCCATCCCCATCGCCAAATATTACGGAGCAAAGGATTATCATAAGATGCGGCAATGCATCGGATCAGCGGCGGTCATGACTCTGCTCGCATCCATCGCTCTCACCGTCCTTGGTCTTTTATTTATCAGACCTATTCTGGTGGTTCTGAAAACACCAGACGACATAATAGACATGGCCTCAAGCTATGTTGTTATCATTATCGCAGGAATCATTTTCTGCTCATTGTACAATCTGTGTGCCAACATACTGCGTGCTGTTGGAGACAGCAAGACGCCGCTCATATTCCTTGGCATCTCAGTTGTACTTAATATCGTACTCGACCTTCTGTTTATAAGAACATTTGACATGGGGGTCAGAGGCGCAGCAATTGCTACAGATATATCCCAGGCTTTGGCAGGTATACTTGCGCTTATATATATATGTGTCAGATCTAAGCATCTACTTCCCGGAGCAGGCGAATACTCAGCAGAAAAAGATGACCGGTCAGATCTTATACAGTCTGCACTTGCCATGGGCTTTATGAGCTGCATCGTCAATATTGGTACAGTCATACTGCAAAGAGCGATCAACGACCTCGGAACCGACATTGTCACCGCTCATACAGCAGCAAGGAAGATATTCGATATCCTCATGTTCATGCTTTATATAGTGGGAAATGCTGTGACGACATTTGTCAGTCAGAATATGGGAGCAGGAAGATACGACCGTGTGCACCAGGGAGTGCGGGCTGCCATCATCATCAACACCATTATAACAACCGTCATGATCATATTTGGCTGGCTGTTCAGTCCAGCCCTTATACGGCTTGTCGCCGGAACATCCGATGCTGCCATCATTGATCCTGCTGTCAGATATGTCCGCATAGGTGTAACATGCTTCTATGTACTCGGGCCACTTTTCGTCCTCAGATGTGCAATGCAGGGCATGGGAAGGAAGATAATTCCAGTGCTGTCATCAACGATAGAGATGGTTGGCAAGATCCTAGCTGTGATAATACTCACACCAAGACTTGGTTATCTAGGTGTCACCATCACAGAACCTATCACCTGGTTCTGTTGTACTCTGATGCTGTCGATCATGTATCTGACGACTCCGGTTGAAAAACTGGTCGAAAAGAGACGTGCATCAAGCAGTCTTGCCTCACAAATAAAATAGTTTATCAACACTGTTGAATACTTATAATACAATTAATCGAATTCGAGCCCCGTTGCCTGAGAATCTCTTCACCGACAGCGGGGCTCTTTGGGTATGGCTAAAAATGAGTATTATTTTTTATCCTTTTTGATAACGATATATCCTGCACCAGCCATGATAAGTGATGCCAGCATTATCACAAATATAGTATTCACAGGTGATTCATCGCCTGTATTCACAACATTCTGGCCACCCTGCTGTGTGGTATCAGTTGTAGCTGCTGTAGTAGTTTCTGAAGAAGGAGCCTGTGTTGTCGGTTCGGCTACCTTCGGTGTCTCTGTTGTTGGCTCGTCCACATCAGGCGTCTCTGTTGTTGGCTCGTCCACATCAGGTGTCTCTGTTGTCGGCTCGTCCACATCAGGCGTCTCCGTTGTTGGCTCGTCCACATCAGGCATCTCTGTCGTTGGCTCGTCCACGTCAGGTGCCTCTGTTGTCGGTGCCTCTACGTCAGGTGCCTCTGTTGTCGGCTCATCGACATCAGGTGTCTCTGTTGTCGGATTGTCTATAACCGGAGTCTCTGTTGTCGGTGCCTCTGTTGTCGGTGCCTCTGTTGTCGGTGCCTCTGTTGTCGGTGTCTCTGTTGTATCATCCTCTGAAGGATCTGTTGAATCACTCTTTACCAATGACTTATCTGTTATTATAAGACCATTCTTGTCCACTGGATTTTCTTTCAGTATTTCATCTGAAAGATTTACAGCCTGAATTCCATCAAAGTAAATAGCCGAATCGACTATCCACTTTCCTGAATAATCTTCCGGAACGATCGAGTTGCACCATACAGCGAACTTCACTATATTGGACGTGTCAAGAGTTCCTCCCTTTTTGCCCACGAATGAGCTAAATGGGATCGTAACGTACTGTGCCTTTGTTCCCTTTACGAAATCTGTGAGGTATACCTCGAACTCCTCGCCGTTTCCATCTGCGATCTGGATTACAAGCTTCTGTCCCATGCCGTCCGGCTTTACCCACATCTCAAGTGCATTATACTTTGAGAAATCATTGTTTGTGAGCTCTGACTTGATCCTTCCTGTCCACACCTCTGATCCATTTGTCTCAAGCTTATACTTGAACGCTCCGCCGTATGTTCCACCGTTCTTATGAGTCTTGTCAAGAACGAAGCTTGAGCTGCATCCTGCTGCTGAGTTGGATGTGTATGTGGAATCCAGAAGTCCGTCGCTTCCTGAATAGTACTCGAAGTCCTCAATCACATTTGCAGGAGCCTTATCCTTGGTCTTTCCAAGGCTTATGTGTGACAGCTGCGCGAGCTGCTCGCCATCTGCCAAAAGTGTGATGGTTGCTGTATCTGTCTTGCCTAGCTTGCTAAGGTTCTTATCTGTGAGATCAGCTGTGTAAAGTGATGACTCTGATCCTGCAGCAGCAATCTCGGCTCCAGCCTCAGCGTTGAGTGTCACCTTAACACCTGTATCAGGATTGTTGATAACAAACTGTACCTTTACCGCATTCTTTACACCGGCCTTGAGTGTTGTCGCCTCGAGGATGGTATCTCTGTCAAATGGATATACCATGTAACCCATCTGATTTGTATATGCGTTTGCAGATACTCCTGCAAGACTTCCCATATTGTTGTAGAAGCCTGTGTCTCCACCAAATATTGATGAGTCGTCATTGTAGTACTTTATGAAGTCATTGATAAGCTCCTGTCCCTGTGTATCGTTATATTTATATGGAACGTAGAAGTTGGTATCTCCGAAGTTTGCCCATACAAGGTAGTATGGCATGTTGTTCTTCTTCGCTATGTCGCTGACTTCCTGATACCAGTTCTTTCCTGAAGCCTCTGTCCCAACCGGATTGCCCTTTATGAGAAGTCCCTCGTTGTCTGAACCGTCCTTCTTCATGACTCTGACACCGCACTCGGCGATGGCTGGTATCTTGCCTCTCTTTGCAGCTATTGATGACAAGATATTACATGTTGTATCAAGACTGTCAAAGAAAGAGTTGTCTGCTGCTGCAGGATATGAATTGTAATCGTTGTAGTAGTCAAATGCAAGGATATCTACATACTCATCGCCTGGATAGTATGACAAGTAAGCCGCCTCTGATGTGACAGGTCCGTTCGGCGAGTATACCCAGAGAAGGTTATGTACTCCGCTCTGCTCCATGTAATCCTTTGTATACCTGTAGAGAGACTTGTATGTCTCAGCTGTGTTCATTGATCCCCACCAGAACCAGCTTCCTGTATTCTCGTGGAATGGTCTGATCATGATCGGTATTCCTGCTGCCTGAAGCTGCGATGCGTAGTCTGCGATCACATCGAGGTAAGCTGTAAATACCTCATTGTACTCTCCACCTGGTAGAATCTGTTTTACTATATCATTCGACAGATCTTTGGACTCTGAGAAATCACATCCGTAGAAGCTGTATGTTCCATCCGAGTTCTCCACTATCTTGGAACTGGAGAAGTTTGGCATATGCATTGACAATGACACGATCGCACCATTTGCCGCTGCAGTCTTGCTGTATGCCACTGAATTTGCCAGTGCGGAAGCCGCATCTGAACCGCCTGCCTCCGAGCCTGTAACTGCCAGTGAGTCGATTCCAAACACACCACTGACCTGTCCGGTCACATCATATACATCACCGAGTGACGCCTGTGGATTTACGCTTCTGCTCACATCATTCTGATGTCCGAACAGAACCTGATCGCTGTTCATAAGCGTATTCAGGTATGCCGCGAGCGCTCTTGCGCTGTCTGCTGCATTTGCATCGCTCACTCTAACTGATGATGGCATCTGTGAAAGATCCGCTGGTGAACCAGCACCTGGAGTCTCTGTTATCTCAACAAAATCCTTTGTTGTATCTGCCTGTGACAGAACAAGATTATCAAGATATACATTGCCCTTGAAGCTTGTGCTGCTTCCTATAATTCCTATTGTCACATCTGTGAGTGGTTTATCTGTAGGAGTAAATCCCATAGTAACTGTAACCTTCCTTAATCCATCTCCGATATCCTCTGCATCATCGTCGATGGTTGTATCTTTATTTATTATTCCATCTGCAAAAAACTTGATCTTGCTTCCCTTGAGCTTTGCCGGGTAGATTATATCCACGCTGAGCTGATTATACTGGCTCACATCCACAGCCTCTGTAGGAACACACTTAACCTTCGCCTCGCTCCATGAGGAAGTTGAATCTGCTGAGTAGTCAACAGAAACCTTAAGTCTCTCATTTGCACTGTCATATGAAATGTCAGGTGTGGCAGTGCCAGCCTTGTTGGCTGCATCGCCGTGCTTGTATGCATATCCGGCCTCTGTGCTCCACTTGTCATAATCCTCAGCCGATGAGAGATCTGAGATGACAGCAGGGTCTCTCTGCTCAAGTTCGCCGCTGCTCTCTTTAACATCAAGTACTTTAACGTTGCTTATTGTGATCTTGCCAGCATATGCTGAGTTGGAATTGTACTGGAATACTATCTCCTGCACATTTCCCACCTCTGATACATCAAATGCAAATGATATATCACACTTGCCATCGACAAAGTTCTCAGCCTTGATGAACGGATAGTCGCCTGACTTGGCGTAATCCCAGCTGTCGCCTGTCTTCATGGCACATGCAAGCTGGATAGCATTATATGATCCGTCTGATGCCTCGGCACCGTCAAGTCCTGCTGCATCTGCATCAAGTGTGACTGTAGCTGTGAGCTTTGCCTTTGCTCCAACTTTGACATTGTCTACTGTAGGAAGATCTGTATAGCTTTCTGTATCATTGCTGGCAAATGCCTTGTCTGTCCACTTTGCATCGCTCGCTGTGTCAAATACAAGACTTGCATCTGCGAAGTTTCCAGCCTCTGTCTCGGTTGTAGTCGGCTTCTTGCCACTCTCCACCTTATCAACGGCAACTCCACCTATAAGCACCTTACCTGTGAATGCAGAATTGGCATTGTACTGGAATACGATTTCCTGTACATCGCCTGCTTCCACTCCGTTAAAGTTAAATTCCACGCTGCACTTACCATCTGTAAAGTTCTCACTCTTTAAGAATGGGTAGTCTTCTGACTTGACATATGTCCAGCTGTCGCCGGTCTTGATGGCACATGCAAGCTGGATCGCATTGTATGTACCGTCTGAAGCCTCTGCTCCGTCAAGTGCGGATAAATCTCCATCCATGGTAACCACTGCTGTGAGCTTGGCTTTCTCACCAACCGTTGCTCCCTCTATTCTTTCCAGATCTGCATATGTACCACTGTCATTGCTTGCATATGCCTTATCCGACCATGTAGCGTCAGACTTTGTGTCAAATGAGAGAACTGCAGATGAACTGCTCCACACAGTATTCTCTGTTACAGCAGGAGCCTCTGCTCCTATAACGGCCGCTGCGACTACAGCTGTCTCTGTGTTTTCCTCCTGTTTATATGCAGCCGGCTCCACTGATGCATCACCATCAGTCTCTGTGTCTGTATTATATTCAGCCTCTGTTGTATCATCCTGACTCTCTGTTGTATCATCCTCTGACACATCTTCTGGCTCTTCTTTTTTTACTTCTTCTGTTACCTCTTCTGTCTCTTCCTCGGTTAATGCTTCTGTTACTTCCTCGGTAGTAACTTCCTCTGTATCACTATACACCTGATCCTCATCTGTTGTGTCATCATCCAGATCCTCTGAATTTACCTCAGACTCAGTGGTAGTATCTTCTGTGGATACGTCCGCTTCTGTGTTTTCATCCACATCAGCGCTCTCATCTATTATCTGGTCATCCTCTCCAGCCTCTTCTATGGCATCCTCATTTATGTCATTATCCTCTGTAGATGCTGCCTCATCCTCTGGTATTCCATCCTGCTGATCAATTATGTCCTGGTCAGATTCCCCATCAACCAGCGCTTCACCGTCAACATTATCTGGTGTATCCTGAGAATCGTCAGTCACATCATTTTCATTCTCCCCATCCAGCTTTTCATCAATGCCGGTATCATCCGCACACAGTCCGGCATCTGCTTCAGTTAATTCTTCACTGTTTACCGTCGTTTCCGCAGACGACTCTGCCGCACCCGCTGATACAATAGATCCGGCGCTTGCCCATGAAGAACTCATCATCGCTATTGCACACGTCACAGCGATCAGTCTCGTTTTAAATCTCACCATATTTCCTTTCCCTTTCTGTTTTTGTGACATTCCTCCACTTTTTACATCATCAACAGCCATATAGATAATGCATATTTATATACGTGTTTATTTTAACTTATTTTTAAGTTGTTGAATATGTCATTAATTACCGAATATTTAAGTAACTATTTATGGATATTTCACATCGCGTTAGCTATTAATTTAAGTTACTTGCAATTAATATTAGTTTCTTGTTCTCAACTGCTCCTTGATGATTTCGCCGTTCTTTTCAAGATGTTCTTTGAGTTCTGTGTACTTCATTCCGTCCACTCCCTCTGCACCTTTGTTTCGTGCGACTTGCAGATATTATCTTCTTTTGCAGACTTATCCGTATTTCCAGGTCTTGTATGTGATTTCTGTCCATCGGACCAAGAGTTTGCCTACAGCTTCCTTCAGATTTCACCTCACAGTGAACACCCTTGCTTTCGGCTGTATCCTTCCCACTACCGGGCGGATTCGGGACTTTAACCCGTTAGAAACGTGCGCCGCCAGGCGCACAACAAAAAGACCAGCTGGTGTAGTACCAACTGGTCTCGTATTGATTTATTCATTTTTCAAATATTGAAGTATCTGATCAAACTATCTGAATGCTTCCACACATGCCATAGATTCTTTCACTATATTATAAATATCTATGAAAAAATTCGTTGTGCCTAGAGATTAAACTTACCGGAATATCAACTATCAGGGTACGAATTGCATCTACTCATAACATGCACTGCATGAACTTGTATATGTACCAACCTCTTATAAGCACTGGTCTTATAATATGTGATATGACCTGATGCCCTTGAAACACCACTCATATCTTGTGTTTTGAACAATCACGATGGATCAAATCTGGTATCAAATACCTGTGTCCTATGTACTTCAACCATGCTATATACAGCATCTACATGTGGACTGATTCAAGATTTATCTTAAAGGCATCTCGTGTGGAAACAACTTCCCAGTTCTGAGTTACCATCATGATAAAAATGTTCTTCAATTGTCTCCAACGGAACCTCCTCCTTTCATGAACTTGTACCACGGATCTCTGTTTCCTGCGCACCATGTGTAAAGTCTTTTTCACGATTCTATAAATCTTTGAGATAACTTCGTACATGTTATGTGTCACGGGTGACAATCTATGGTGTGCCATCTGTATCTTTTTCTAATGGCCGTTCTTTAATGTATTTTTATTATACATGATGCAAGGCAAATCGTCAACATATTTTTTGACAATTTATTGATTTTATCATCATTGTTGTTGCGTTTTATCACTAAATTGTCTTTTATGTATATAATTGTGTGAATATTATACACATTTTGCATGTTTATTTTCTGTGCTTGCATTATAATCGGTCTTATCTGCCACCATTTTTTCAATACAATACAGCAGGAGTAGAAATCTTTTCATAAAAATAACAGGAGCCCTACATATGAGACTCCTGTTATTTGACATTTTATATTAGTGCCTGATATTTTACTGGTGATAATAACTCAGGAAATCGGCCAGCTTTGCTGTTGCCTCCTTGAGTATCTCCATATTGGGAAGGTATACTATCCTGAAGTGATCCGGATCCTTCCAGTTAAATCCTGTTCCACATGTGACGAGGATGTGCTTATCCCTCAGAAGATCAAGTGCGAACTGTTCATCATTTGTAATGTTGAACTTCTCCTTGTCAAGTTTAGGGAATATGTAGAACGCTGCCTCCGGCTTAACCACACTTATTCCCGGTATATCACAGAGTGCTTTATAAATATACTCTCTCTGATCATAGATCCTTCCTCCAGGCAGGAGCAGCTCATCTGCACTCTGATATCCGCCAAGACAGGTCTGAACTATACTTTGGGCAGGAACATTTGAGCAAAGTCTCATGGATGACAGAAGGTTAAGTCCCTCTATGTATCCCTTCACATTGCTCTTGTTTCCACACAGACACATCCAGCCAACTCTGTAACCTGCAACTCGGTGGGACTTGCTCAGTCCGTTAAAGCTTATAGTGAAAAGATCTGGTGCCAGAGATGCAAGAGCTACATGCTCCTTATCGTCCATGACAAGTCTGTCATATATCTCATCAGCAAAAAGTATAAGCTCATTCTCCCTTGCAACCTGAACTATCTGCTCAAGAACCTCCTTTGGATAGAGAGCTCCTGTAGGGTTGTTAGGGTTGATGACTACGATTCCTTTTGTTCTTGAGGTTATCTTCTTCTTGATATCTTCTATATCCGGATACCAGTTGGACTGCTCATCGCAGAGATAATGAACCGCTGTTCCTCCTGCCAGGTTGACAGACGCTGTCCACAATGGATAGTCTGGCATTGGGACAAGTATCTCATCACCAGAATCCAGCAATCCCTGCATGGACATGGTGATAAGCTCGCTGACTCCATTTCCTGTATATATGTCATCGATTCCTACATTTGGAATATTCTTCAGCTGGCAATACTGCATGATTGCCTTTCTTGCAGAAAAAAGTCCCTTTGAATCCGAATATCCCTCGGTATCTCTGAGGTTATATGCCATATCCCTTACAACCTCATCAGGTGCCATAAGTCCGTGCGGTGCAGGATTTCCTATGTTCAGCTTAAGGACATTTACCCCTTCAGCCACCATTCTGTTTGCCTCGTCCATAACAGGACCTCTTATGTCGTAACACACATTGTCAAGTTTTGATGATTTTTCGAATTTTCTCATGATACACACTCCTTTATATCTCTTGATCCCTTGTTGCCTGTGTTTGCTGATCGTTGGTTTTAACTTGCGTTTTCTCCGAGATTACTCCGCATCTGCCGATGCCTGCGAGCAAGCTCACGCATCGTCTGCCGCTTTCAGTCTTTTCTTTGCGTTTTCTTCGAGATTACTCCGCATCTTCGATGCTCCCGTAATCTCTGCACGACATTCACACTCCGCCCTACCGGGCTTCGTGTTCATGTCGCGCGCGGGTGACAATTGTCTGCCGATGCCTGCGAGCAAGCTCGCGCATCGTCTGCCGCTTGTCACCCTGAAAACGCAAAATAAAAGCCCTAAGCATACTTATAATATGCTTAGGGCGAACTTTCTTGTCCGTGTTACCACCTAAATTCAGGAACTTATTCCTGCTCTCGGCCGACAGCCATCACTATCGTTGTTCCTATAACGTGGAACCTTCCGTTGACCACTACCCGGAAATCTTTCATGGTCACAGCTCGGGGACTGCTTCCTTAAGGTGTCCTATAGGCTCGCACCAAACGCCTACTCTCTGAAGTGACAGTGACTTAAGTACTCCTTCCTGTCTTTGCCTTTATCTGGTTTTTAGGATAGCATTCTGATGTCGTGTTGTCAAACAGTTTTTTTATTTCATAAATGAACACTCATCTTCGTTACAGAGTATTCCCTCTGGATTGTACAAATTCATATGGAATACATGACCGCTGTCAGGATTGTTCTGTCCATACGCTTTTGTGATATGTGCAACTCCAACTTTGTTAAGCACCTCATCCAACGCTTTTGTATGTGATGCCAGATCATCATTTACACTATACATGAGATACGCCTCCGGAAAATCAGCATTTACATAATCAAGCTGATCCATAAACAGCTTGTACTGTTCCTCAGTCACAGCATTTTTCAGATACCATGCGGATATATTGTCATTTCTCTCTGCCATCTTGTATGCACCACAGTTAAGGCAGACCTTCTTAGGCAGTAGATCATATGTGAAGAAATCAAGCTTTTCCCTGTAATCACTGTTTGATGCTATGATGCAATAATTTGCCGTGAGCTGTGCCCCCGCCGAGTCACCGACCATGTAGAGATTGTCCATGTCTATTCCAAGTGTATGCGCATTCTCATGGATATATCGAATGAGATACGCCACATCCTCTATGGCAGCAGGATATTTGTTCTGCGGTGACAATCTATAGTTAAAGTTCACCACCACATATCCGCGCTCCGCAAGAAGGCAGCAATAGTGGCTGTACAGTTCCTTGTCACCATAGAACCAGCCTCCGCCGTGTACACTCACTATCACCGGATATTTTCTGTTTTCATCTGTCATATACGATATTGGAGCGCAGATATCCATGTAGCTGTTGGATGTGTAGCTTGGTGAATCCACATCTGCGGCATCCCCAGAGTCGGCAAAACATAACATGTTACTCTCATCGCTCTTGGATCTACCATTTGATGCTGTATCATTTCCACCCTTTAAATCCTGCTCATCTCTCCATTTTTTTATAAACTCATTATAGCGTGTTACATCAAGTTTCTTTTTATAATCCAGATTCTTTATCTGTACAACATTTGCCGGATATTCAAGCCCTCTGTCTCTCACCGCATCATTTGCTTTCCATGCATGGCGCATATTGACCCATGCCGGAAGATTCTTGTCCACCGCACCGCGGCTGAATATCTCTGCTACATTCTTCATCATTCTTTCTCTGTCCATAATAATCTCCAATATTTTAATCTCTGTACTGTATCCTGAAATAGTCCAGGTACTTTTTAAACTTATCCTGCGCAGTAAGGCAGGTATCCCGCAGATATCCTCTTTCTCTATTCCATTCTGAAAGTCCTCTATAGTAATACCATTTGAGATCTTCATCTATGATAAATGGAACTATATCATATTTCAGACACTCCTTAAACAATATCAGCCTGCCAACCCTGCCATTACCATCTTGAAAAGGATGAATACATTCAAATTCATGGTGAAAATCCAGAATATCATCAAGTGTGTGTTCATTGTGTTCGCGGTATGTTGCCAGGAGTTCTTTCATTTTCTGTGGAACTTCTTCCGGTAAAGCCGTATCATGACCGCCCACCTCATTCGGAACTTTCTTGTAATCTCCCACCGCAAACCATTCTTTTCGTGAGTCCTGCGTTCCACTCTTGAGAATCAAATGCAGCTCCTTTATCATTTTCTCACTTAATGGATTATTTGCATTATCGATCACAAGATCTATACACCTGAAATGATTAGCCGTCTCAACTATATCATCAACATTTAACGTCTGATCACTCACGCCTATAGTATTTGTCTCATATATATACCGTGTCTGATCATGACTGAGCCTGCTGCCCTCTATATGATTGGAATTGTAGGTGAGATCCACCTGTATCTTATGATAAATGCCACCTTTGATTCCGCGTTTTTTCTCTTCTCTCAGCACAGTCAGCAGATCTCTATTCTCTTCTCCCGCAGATTGGCGCACAGGTTTCTGCGCAGAATCCGGTATATTCCACGTCTTTCCCGTCAGAAAAGCCCCAGGAATCTTATCATGAGCGCAGTAATTTCTAACGGTTCGTTCTGACACATTCCATTTTTTTGCGGTCTCTGCAACTGAAATATAACCCATGAAAATCCCTCCTTTTATGCAATGGACTTTTATCATCTGCACAGTATTTTTGCATATAAATAGTATATGCCGTTACCGGCAAGAAATCAACTTTTTCAAGGTATGAAATCAGTCGTTTCTTGCCGATAACGGCATATTTGCATATTACTCATATATAGGTTCAAAGTCATCTGCTCCGTGTCCACACAGAGGACATACATAATCTGCCGGGAGCTCACTTCCCTCATATACATAATTACATATCTTGCAGCGCCATCCCACTATCTTCTTATCTGTCTTAGGAGGCTTATCTGCCTTCGGCTTTACATGCGCCTGATAATCTGCATATGTGAGAGGAGCCTTGTCTGACAGCATCTTTGCATCAACCACCTCAGCGATGAACAACGTATGTGTTCCAAGATCGTGGCTCTCAACTACCTTGCCACTGATAACCGCACAGGCATACCAGCCCATGTAAGGGATTCCATTGACATCCTCCGGCATCTTTATTCCTTCGAATTTGTCCACATCTCTTCCCGACTGGAAACCGAAGTGCTTTATCGAGTCAAATGTACACTGCTCGTCAAGTACACTGAGGGCAAACACACCACTCTCCTTGAGCAGATCACATGTGTAATTCGTGTTCAAAACCGATATCGCAACCCGCGTTGGATTGTTCGCCACCTGTATACAGGTGTTGATGATGCAGCCATTTGCCTTGTCGCCCAGCTTTGTGGACAACATGAAAACACCGTATGATAAACTGTAGATCGCCTTTTTATCCATGATAATAACCTCCTTGTCAATCATGATCAATTGTAATATACATTATATAGATTTATTCCCAATAAGATATTTCTATAATACCATATTATCGTACAAAAAGCTCCCCCTGTTTGTCACAAGGAGAGCTTTTATTCAAGCAAATAAATCTATCTCTCAACAGATATTATGGCATTTATTCCGTTGTCCGATTCCTGATAAAATACTTTTATTTTATCTCCATTCTGTACAAATATCAGATCCTCGTTCTCTGAGAAATCCTGCTTGTATACATTACCAGCCTCATCTGTAATATACACATATGTCGTCTCATCCATGTTGATGTATTTGATATCAGCTACCGTGATCTGTCTGTTTGGTATATCATCCGTCATACTCTGCGTGCTCTTAAGTCCATTCTCCGCCAGAAGCTTGTTGTATGCCGCAAGTGCGTCCTTCTGGGTAGCGCCTGTGGCTACAATATTATACTTCTCCACATCGACAAGCGCATACATCTTTACCAGGCCACCGTTGTCCTTTAAGACCATGATGTAGGTTGGTATTCCGCTGATGTTGATGAGTGATGGGAAGGATGCCTTGTAACCAAGATGCTGTACCTGTCCCTCTGCCGATGCCATGGCTGAGTATTCCTCTGCACCCGCCACCTTGTAATATTTGCTCTCTCCTGTTCTGAGGTTCATCATGGCAAATCCTATGTTGGACTCATCGCCATTTACCGATGTGACGCCTGTATATACCCACACATCTCCGCCCATTACCTTGTAACCGTAATCGTCCGTGGTCCTCTTGCATCCCTTGTTGCCAAATACGCTGTTCCAGTAGCCGCCTGAGAGCTCGCCGTACCAGTCATATTTCTGGCATACAAGGTCACCATCATATACGCGGTCTACCCAGTTTGGAACGTCACCGACTGCATGATACTCTGTATCACCGGTACATGGGTCGCATATAACCACGCCCTTTACATCCTTTGCACCGAAGAGTCCTGCGTGTGACTCAAGAACCGGGCAGATGTAATACGGGTTGCCATCGTCATTGAGCTCCAGATAGAAACCTTCAAATATATATGTCGGATAAGCCATCTGGACATGTCTGTACAGGTTGTTGTTGAAATACGCTGAAGGTGAATATACTATTGGCTTTTCAGTCTGTATATAATGTGCTTCATTCTTTACAGGATCCACAAGAACATAACCTGGGATTCCGTTCTTCTTGTTGTTCATATATTTGATAAATCCTGCATAGTTAAGTGCAGCGACCTTCATCGGCGCGCCATTGTAATCTATAGTGCTGTAATTGCCGCTGACCTCGTACTGGCTGACCACATCCGAGAGTGAACCGACGGCTCTCTCACCTATGATCCTCGCTGTGCTTGTATCCATCAGCGCAATGTCATTTATCTGCCTGCTCTCCGGGATATCCGTCTGGAAATCTCCATCCTCTATATTGATGAGGCCTGCGTATTTCGATGCACAAAACAGCTTTGATGATGCCGCCATCATAATAAGTCCGACAACTATCAATATTCCGACTATCCATGCCATCGGCTTTGTCGCCTTCGTCGCGACACTTCTGGTATCATTACTCTCCACTGTAAAATCAAGCGTACAGAATCCGATCAATCCAACCGTGATCGCCATCCACACCCAGAAACTTGTACTCTGTATGTTGATCGCCGGCGTTGCCGCATAATAATATATAAGCTCTCCCACAACAAGCACTGCAAATGCTATCACATTCCATTTGCCGAGCCTTCCCGGAGCTTTTGCAAATATCTCCTTTGCCGCTCCTGTGCTTTTCTTTTTCTTTGTCTGTTTACCCATGTTGCCCTTCTTTCCGGCTTACCACGATCTGATTTTTCGCTGCATATACTTACCGGATCGTGTCTGCCATTAATCTATCTACTCCATATGTCTGCCCCATATATTATCATCTATTCCAATAAAAATATATATCTATCCGGTATATGTTATGCCTCGTATCGTTCTGCCAGTGAACGATTACTTCGACAGGCGCCGGAATTCCAGCGGAGCAGCCCCATAACACTCGGCAAATGCCTTGGCGAATTTACCCTGATTCTCATATCCTACAGCATTTGCTATGTCTATAACCTTCATGTTCGTGGATTCAAGCAGCTCTGCAGCCTTCTCCATCCGTTTTCGCCTGAAATACGAAAGATACGTATCGCCCAATATTCCCTTGACATAGAGCTTGAAGCTGCTCTCACTTATGCCAAATCTGTCCGCCATTTCCTTTGCCGTGATCCGTCTGGAAAGATCCTGCATGATGATACTTTCTGCCTCCCTGACTATGCTTATCTGTGATCTTGTAAAATATGTATCTGTCTCTCCTTCACTCGGCATATCAATCAGCTCATGCAGCATCCTTGCCGTCATATATCTCAGATATCCCGGTTCCGAGTCGTCCTTTCTGCTCCATTCCTCATTCACAAGAGCAAGCATGGCATCACTCATGCGGTGGATATACAGACCTTTGTCCCCGCAGAACACCTCATCAATGTGCCCAAGATCTATGCCCAGCAACGACATCAGATCCCCTCCGTCCATCTGTGAGATGATATTCATATTAATATAGAATTGTATGCCCTCGTACAATCTTCCCGGATAGTAGAAATCTTTGGTTGGAAGTATGTTGCTGACACACACCTGATTCTCACTTACTATGGCGTACCTATTACCTGTAAGCGATACATCGCATCTGCCCGCCATACAGAAATTGAATATCAGCATTCTATCAGAAAATACCGAACTGTCTCCCTTCGTCCAGCTGTTTGTGTATATCTGATTGAACGACATGGTGATCCCAGGTGCAAGCACATATGCGTCCACGCTTCCTTCATTTCCCTTATCAACATAAAAATGAGTCTGATCTGTTTTGTAATTATTTGTTTTCATGCGCACATTTTATCATCCGCAAATCCAAATAACAATCAGCCTGGCAATTTAATTGCTATTTGGATTCAAAATAACCAAATGGATTTTACACGCATCTGTTCATTTGCTAGTATTCAAGGAGTTTATTTGTCGTTAGATATATCTAACTTTATACCATATGGATGCATTTATCGACAACATACTGATTTGGCCTAGAAACTTCGGTGCTTATAGGTATAAAGATCTTTAAGAAGATTCAAAAAACTACTATATAAAACAAGGAGGAATAGAGATGAGCATGGTCACACTGTCCGAGGCTGCGCCCGGAAAATGCTACCACATCAGAGAGATAAAGGATGAGTCCAGGTTGGTAAACAGGCTGTCATCCATGGGGCTGATGTGTGGAAGTCAGATAGAGGTCTGCCAGAACAATAAAAAGCAGCCCGTTCTGATATTTGCAAGAGACACACTGGTCGCCATAGGACGAGGGGAGAGCACAAAAATAATTGTAGGAGGTGCGGAAGATGAGTAACTTTTACCGAAAAGATGCCGACACTCCGGTTATCGCTCTGCTCGGCCAGCCCAATGCCGGTAAATCTACTATTTTTAATATGATGACAGGCTCACACCAGCATGTCGGAAACTGGCCGGGTAAGACTGTTGACCAGAAGGAAGGAGAGTTCAAATGGAATGGCAGACGCATGATCCTGGCCGATCTCCCTGGAAGTTATTCTCTGTCCGCCGGGTCCGATGAGGAGGTCATAACAAGAGATTACATAACATCTGGAAATGCCGACATGGTTCTTGTTCTGGCGGATGCGTCACAGCTCAAGCGAAGTCTGTATATGCTGGCGGATTTTGTGGGAACCCAGGTTCCAGCAGTTCTGATTCTGAACATGATGGACGTTGCAAAAAGCCAGGGGATCACCATAGATACCAGGATTCTTGAAGATAAACTCGGAATTCCTGTTGTGCCAATATCTGCAATACAGAAAAAAGATTACCACAGACTATACGAAACTATAGAAAAAAGTCTGGAGAAAAAGCCGGTCATCAATGGCGATGCCGTGGTCTCCGCCGAAGATAAAATAGCATTTATTGATACTTTGCTGGATGGAGTTCTGACCACTGCCAAGACCAGAGCAGACGCGTATTCTAAATTTGACCGTATTGCGCTTTCACCTGTAAAAGGCAAGATCATGGCATTTGGAATCATACTCGGCATCTTCCTGCTGTCTATGCTATTTGCTGGAGTTGCCGCCGGAATACCGTCACTTCTTCTGACACATATCGCCGAGATACTTCGTAAATTCATGGCAAATGCAGGAGTACACCCTCTTCTCATATCACTTATATGTGATGTGCTTGTAAACGTACTCTACTTTTCCCTCATGATGGCGTCATTTGTCCTGGGAATAACCCTTGGCTTCAACCTGATGGAGGAGACCGGATACCTTGCTCGTATTTCCTTCCTGTTTGATCACACCATGTCAAAGGTGGGGCTCCAGGGCAAGACCATCATGCCATTTTTCATGGGACTCGGCTGCACCATAGCCGGAACCACGGGTACACGAGTAGTTGACAACTGGGGACAGAGAGTCCTCGCCATTGCCATGTCGTGGGCGGTTCCATGCGGTGCCACACTCTCTGTTGTGCCGACCATTGCCATGGCTCTATTCGGGAGCACGGGAGGATTTCTGGTTGTTATATCCATCTTTCTGTTCATGTTCCTCATGATGTGGCTGGTGTACAAAATATTTGGCAATTCGCTCTCACCTAAGGAAGAGCGTGTCGGTCTCATCATGGAACTGCCGCCTTACCACAAACCAAATATCCGTAACACTTTGTATGTTACTTTCCAGAGAACACTTGATATATTCCTGAGAGCAATCAGGGTCATCTCTCTGGTTTCCATAGTATTCTTTGTGCTTACATATGGATTTGGCGGAAATCAGGAGAGTAGCATTCTGTATAAGCTGGGCAAAGTCATTGAGCCTGTTACCATGTTCTTCGGCCTCAAATGGCAGGCTTTTCTCGCATTCTGTGCATCGGCGATCTCCAAGGAATCTTTGCTTGGAGTGCTGAACACACTGTACGGAGCAGGAGGAAATCTCGTCAGCTCCACATTTGGTGCAAAGACAGCGGGCAGCTCAACAGATATCTCCAACATCCTTGCAGCCAACTTCACAAAGGCTGAAGGGCTGGCGTTTATATTTGCCATAAGCTTTAACATGCCTTGTATCAGCGCACTTGCCGCGACCTCAAGAGAGACACATTCAGTGAAATGGACGGCTAAGATCGGTGTGTTCTACACACTTGCGGCGTTGGTCATCTCATGTATTGTTTATCATATAGGTCTGCTAGTGTTCTAATACAAAAAGGGGCTGTGAAAAAACTCGATTAAGTTTTTTCGCAGCTACCTTTTTGTTATCCTTTTGCCTGCTTTAACAGGGCATCCTGCAATACTTTTGAAAAATTTATATGATTCTTTTCCCCATAGGTGTTAAGCCACGCGGGTATCGTAATGTTCTTACGCACCGCCTTACTTCCATACTTTTCAGAGTATGCATCCATATCTAACACTAACATATTTATAAAACTATCATCATCTGTTTGTATGTCTCTACGCTGTGAAGGACTTGGTATATTATTTCCATCTTCCAGTTCTCCCAGAATCCATCCGCTGGCAGCATCCGTAGCCATCTCAATGGCATCTGCCAAATCATCTCCCTCAGTTACACAACCAGGAAGATCAGGAACCTCTACTGTATACCCCTCCTTTTCCATACACGGAGAAAAAATAGCCGGATATATTAATTTCATCAGTTCCACCCTCTTTCTATTAAAAATATATGTATAAGCCTAATCATAACATTGGCAAGCAAGATTATCGTGATCCTGCCTGCTTAAGTATTGAGTTCGCGGTTTTAATATCCACATCCCCTCAATGATTAGGTATTGTTACTTTTCCTTTTTTATCTGGATGCTTGTATTGTTTATGCGATCCAACTTGTTTTACCAAATACCAACCATCATCATTAATTATTTTTTCCAGTTCCCTGACGGTCATTCAACCCCTCCTTTTTATTTATATTATACACATAATGCGCATAGTAATCAATACATATGCGCATTATGTGTATTTATATTTTCTATCCACTTCACAGCCTTCGCCAGCCTCTTCCCGGAATCGGCAAAATGTCCGCCTGGATTTATCTCATATATCACATCATTGTCATTCTTCAGCAGATCGTAAATCTCCTTTGTCCGATCCGCCACAGTTGCCATAAGTCTGTCTGACGTTCTCGATTCCTTACCGCCGAGGCTGATGTATATATGTTTATTCGCAAGTGCTGGCTGACTGTTTACATATTCCACAAATCCCGGATACCACATTGAACCCGAACACGTGGCACATCCGGCAAATATATCCGTCTGGTACATTGCCCAAAGTGCAAAAAGCCCGGCAAGCGAATATCCCATGATATAAAGAGGTCTGTTCGCCTGGCTTTGAATATCCAACTGTGGCACGACCTGATGTTCTATATAATCCAGCGTCCGTCCTGCCTCTCCGGCAAATGATCCATCGACTTCATCCGATCTCCACGGTGAGAGATCCTTGTTCCAGTCATCTATCTGTATCGCAACAAGTGTAAACTGTTCTTCTCCCACCAGTTCTATGATAGAATCCGTTGTGTGCTCCAGTTCATCTCCCCTGTGCGGGTACATGATCCAGAGAATGATCGGACCATTTTCCGAAGATATAAGTGTGTGTATCTGCATGTATGTTCATCTCCTACAGTGTGTCGGCTATCTTCCGGACTTCCTCCACTGATATATTCAGTTTCTCCGCAATCTCTTCTATAGGAACCTTCACATCCAAATATGCCCTCACTGCACCCTTTAATTCTCCTCGCGCTTCCGCTCTATCAAGTACTTCACACATATTTTTTAAACCTCCTTTGTTTCCGTTCTCCTGAGCCTGTTCAAATCTTTCGTCCTGCGTCAATACGCTCATGAGTTTTAACACCTCGTCAACATGTTTTATGGTCTCTTTGGATGGTATGTAATCTTTGTTGATCCGCATTTGCACAAAATAATCGACAACAATCCTAAAGTCACTTTTAAACATTTTCACCTGCTCTGGTGTAAGATAAGCTATCTCAAATATGTTTATTTTATAGTCACTGACATATGGTTTCCACTCATCCGTAATATCAAGAATATCGTAGAGAGACCGCCCCTTTATCCATCTTTTTTGTCCGAAATAAAGCACAATTGTAACAACTGGGTATATTTCTCCACCCTTTACCAACAATTGCCTTTTATATGCAGCACCATCATATGCTATAACACGCAGAGCCTCCTTTGAATCTACATCCGTCTGATGTTCAAATCCAATAAACGCTATATGTACATTCTTACCCTTTAGAACCTTTGATACATCGCGCTCTTCCTGATGGATTTCACCATCTGTTTTATACTGGCTTTTATCCTTTATGCTCTCCAGCATATTCTCATCAACAACTGTTTTTCCACCGAACAACAATACATTTACTATATCTGCAAATACATCATTATAATCTGCCAGTATCTTTTCTGTTATGTCTTTTTCTCCCATTCATAACTTCCTCCTCTATTCCTGTGAAAAGCAAAGAAACCAATAGAGGATAACTGCATGAATTTATAGCTATATCTTTTATAATTATACTATAGCAAAACCCGATCGGCAACATACCTCTACCGTCTCCATATTAAATTGAATTATTTTGTGATAATCGCAGTGAAATACTGCAAAGATCAATTTCGGAATTACACACAACATGATAACGAAATATAACACACCGATTTTAGAAATACAATTAAATAACTATAAACTATTCAAAAGTATTGAACTCGTAATTTCATACCAGAATAATGAATTGTCACCGGAAGAACTTTTAGATATAATGAATTATATAAACAGGATCATTAAACATATTGCGGATGGCAACGAATATGAGGAAAGGATGGTGAGTATCATGGGTGGTACAGAGGGCCACCACATGATCATAGAGCTTAACATGAGCAGTGACACACCCATATATGTACAGCTGCGCAATCAGATAGTAAAGGGAATCGGCAAAGGCGAGATACAGCCAGGTGAAAAACTTCCCACCGTAAGGCAGCTTGCGGCGGATGCCGGCGTGAACACAATGACTGTGAATAAGACATACCAGATACTAAAAAATGAGGGATATATCAGAACTGACAGAAGACTGGGAGCATTTGTATCAGAAAATATCAATATGAACACCGAGTTCCGTGACAAGCTGGAGTCAGAGTTGGAACTTCTGTCTGCCGAGGCAAGCATAACCGGAATGAACCGGGATGATTTCCTCAAGTTGTGCGATAAAGTATATTCCAAAATGAAACCCTCAACCACCGTAATATAGCACAACTGATTTACATACCCATCTAAAATAACAGAAAGGAGCCACATATGAGCATAGCATTATTTATCATATTCCTGTTTATGAACTTCTTCATACTGCTCATAATGAAGTTCGTATATACAAGTAATTATTCGTATACCGAAGGAATGCTCCTGGGCGTCCACATTCCAAAGGAACACACTGAAGACGAAACCGTCCTGTGTATTGTTGCTGCTGCCAGACGTAAGATGAACCGGATTATCTGGATAAATCTCATTCTCGGAACAGCCCTATGCTTTGTCGTGTTCTGGGAGATAATTATATTCATACTGGCATACACTGTCTGGATGATCGCATTCTGTTTCTGGATAACATATGCAAACAACTCTGCACACAGGAAAATGTATGCTCTGAAGATGGCAAATGACTGGGTGGTCCCTGATCAAAGAAGAAAACGTTACATTGATACAAATGTGTCAACCCAGATCGGCAAAAGTGAGATCAGTTTCAATTATCATGGAATAATAATCCTTGTAGAGCTCATTTGCCTGCTGCCATTTGTAATAGAAAAAGGTGTGACCATATCAACCACAATGATAATAATGGGACTCTGCTCCGTCCTGATATCACTTACATCCATGATATTCCACATATATGTAAACCGACACGAACGAACTGTGTACAGCTCGGATACCCAGCTCAACCAGACCGTCAACAGAACCATGAAGATATACAAGGGACTTGCAATGCTGATTCTTTCGGCAACAAATGCTGTCGCATGGGTATATATCGCTATTGACACCCTGATTCACTGCATATCATCAGCCAGTAAGTCCCAGCAAATTTCGCTTTCTGATATTCTGAATTTCAAGGGTGCGCTTGTAGATGTCTCGCTGTGCAGCTCCGCACTCTATGTCTATATATTTGTCCAGACTCTTGCTGCCATCGGATTGTTTGTGCCTCTCCTCATGGCTCAGAGCAGAAAACGTGAACTCTTGGCCGCCGACACCCAGCCTCTCTACGTGGATGACGACGAATACTGGAAAACCGGATATTACTACAATCCTTCCGACCCGCATGTGCTGGTTCAAAACAGATTGCAGAGTGGAAATTATACATTTAACTATGCCACCAGGGGCGCAAAGATTTTTACAGGACTTACATGTATCATTATCACCGCCTGCATCGTCTGGATGATAGGTGCGCTTGTGCCATTCATAAACGTGCATATCGACACTCAGCTTGACTCCAACAAACTCACAGTGTCTGCTGCCATATACTCATCGGAGATATATTTTGATGATATCGAGGAGGTTCATCTTCTGAATGAACTGCCAGACGATGATTTTGTTCGCACAAACGGAGGTGCCACCGATGAATACCTGATCGGCCATTTCAAGAGCAGCACCTACGGCAAATGTGAGCTGTATGTATACGCAGACAGTTATCCCATCATCATGATAAAGACAAGGGATGAAGTGATATTTATGAACAACAAGGATTCTGATGATACTTATTCTATCTTCAAATCCATACATTCATGAGATAAAGCCAAAACAGGTACAATAGATAAGACCATCATGCATTTTAACACTAAATACATGATGGTCTTTTGATCTGTTCACACATAGCCATTCCGTCTATGCTATCATTTTCTCAAGAAATGCTCCCTGTTCGGATACTCCTGCCTGAACGCCGCCAGTGCGGCACTCTGAAGTATGGCAAATTCCTTGTCCATGTGCAGCATATGCGGCGCGTCAAATGCGATGGAGCTTATCTGATCCGCGATCTTCTTCGCCACGCCCTCGTCAGAGAGCTGCCCCATGCCAAATGCTATGGATGTGAAACCTCTGCCGCCTCTGCTCACCTCGATGAACTTGAGGAACGCATTCTTGAGCTCATAAAGCAGTATCTCCTGTTCCTCGGCACTTCTCCTGTCCGCATCGAACAGACAGAGCTTGCTTATGATCTCCACTGCCTGTTTCTTTTTCTGACCTCCGATGTCAACAGAACCGCCCTCCGATATGTATTTGAGCTCCATAAGGCAGCCCACAAATGCATCATTCTTCGGCTTTCTCTTGCCATATCTCGCCGTCCACAATCTCTGACGGAAAGCAGTAGACGAACCGTTGCTGTCATCGTCCATATCTGTGCTGTTATTTTTCAGCAGTTTAAGTCTCTTATCTGCATCCGTCTCTCCGTAAAATTCTTCTATCCAGCTATTTTCCATATGCATCCTTCCCGAATATATAATTGGATCTGTATCTCTACATTAGTTCTTGATAATTTTTCCAGACAGATCTTCTCCAATTATATATGATTTTAATTCACGATTGTTTTCATGTATCAGTTGGTTACCCTTACCTGTGCAGGAAATCATCCACGCTGTCAACATCGACCCTCCAGTAAGGCGACACGTAATATTTGCCCTCGTCAAGCCTATGGCCATCAAGGCTGTTTCCCTTGAAGAGATCAACTGCCAATCTTGCTATCTCCCCTGCCTGATCCTCTTTGTCATTGTACACTGTGCCCTGCATGTTTCCCTGTTTTATCGCCTGGAGAGCATCATCAAGTCCATCTATTCCAAATATCACAGGCCATCTGTCGCGGCTTATATTGGAGTTATTGTACGCCTCAACTGCGCCCAGTGCCATCTCATCATTGTTGGATATGACAAGTTCTATCTGACTGCCATACTGACTTATGAGCTGCGTCATTCTGTTCTCCGCCTGACCTCTGTTCCAGTCAGCAAACTGATAACTGAGCTTCTCAAGCTCCACTCCACATTCCATGATGGTCTTCACCGAACAGTCAGTTCTGCTTATGGCATCCTGGTGTCCGGCCTCACCCTCCAGAAGAACATACTGTATCTTTCCATCACCATTGCGATCCACTTCACTATGATTCTTTATATAATTTGCCGCAATCTCACCCTGCATATCCCCGGATTCTTTTGCATCGCAACCAACATAGTAGAGCTTTTCCCACTGCATAAGGTCATCACGCACCGGCTCTCTGTTGAAAAAGATCACTGGTATATCACTCTGCCTTGCTGACTTGATAATATTTGCCGGTGCGGTTCTGTCTACAAGGTTCACGCACAGCACATCGCAGCCTGCATCTATCATCTCATCAACTATCTCATCCTGCTCACGCTGGTCATTATCACCGCTTCTCACCGATACTATCACATTCATATTTGTGGTCTCCATAGTCTTAAGCTGAGATTTCACCTTTTCAACCATGGCATTTATGAATGGATCATCTGACGTATAAGTGACCACCCCGACTCTCATGGTTTTGTTTGTTTTTTTATTGCTGCTGCCGCAGCCCATGAGCGAGACTATCATCGCAACTGCCAGCACAAGCACAAATATTTTTCTTCGTTTCTGTCTACTCATATGAATATAAAAACCTCTCTACATCATCGGAGAACAAATCGTCACTGTATATTACCTTTATGCCCTCCTCCCGACTCTTCATCGTATACATCCTGCTGTTCAGACCTTTTGCTATCTCAGCCACACTGGCATAGCCAACGCCGTAGCCATCAGGAATAACAAGGCACTTTATCTTGCCCGCATCAAGCAGCGCCACAGATTTTACACTGGTCCCCATTCCATATATCTGGGCGCCATTGTACATACCGTTATCCGCATTCTCTCCTATCTCATCGATCGCATATGTGTCCATCACAACCATGTAGTCTACCTTTCCCAGAATATCAACAATACCACATGTATCCTGATTGCCACAGCGGCTGTACACCCAGCTCACCTCACATCCGGTTCCTTCTATCGCATCCATAAGTCCTGCTTTTTTGCTCACACTTCCCTCTGTCTGGGAATATCCGGTTATAATGCCTATGCTTTTGCCACGGAGTCCGTCCGCATCATTTGCCTTAATCTGTTCTCCAAGGGTATACCCTATCTTGTAGTTGTCAGGTTTTATCGTGACAAATCCCGAAGCGCCATCTTCACTGTATGCATCCTGGGTTATAAGTACAAATGGCACATCACCAAGCTGCCCCAGCATATCCGATGTATCCTCGCCCGGTGCCGGACAAATTATGAATGCATCTACATCATTTTCAAGCTGCTCATCTATGAGTTCCTTCTCATCCTGGGCCGACTCGATATCATCGGTGTTGCATATGATAAGATGGACATCATTGACATTTGCCGATTGCTTAAGTCCATTTATAAGTCCATCCCACCTCTTATCACCGGAATTTGAAAGTATGACCGCTACTCTTTTCTGAGGCACATTTTCCCGGAATATCTGGTGTATAAATAATCCGGCTATAACCACCAGAAACAGCTCCGCGATCAGAAAGGTTATCTTACTCTTCTTCATCTGTCACCATCCCCTTTCCAAAATCCTGCCTCTCAAGTCTCTCTCTGTTCTCCTCCGTGTAAGGAATGGCTGGAATGTGAATGACAACCTTTGTTCCCTCGTCCGGCTCACTGTAAACCTTTAATCCATATTCACTGCCAAACATCAGCTTTATCCTGGAATGAACATTGATAACACCCACTCCGGAGCCATGCTTTGGCACCTTATTGTTGTCCACAAGGATGTTCCGGGCTACCTCCTCCGACATACCCATACCATTATCCTCAACTGAAATGTATATGTCATCGCCCTTCTTCTCTCCGCGGATAGTTATCTTGCCGCCATCGTCCTCATCCATGTTGCCCACACCGTAGTATATTGCATTTTCCAGGATTGGCTGCACGATAAGCTTAACTGTACAATAATCATTTATCTCTTCATCAATGATGAATTCTGTAGCAAATCTTTCTTTATATCTTACCTTCTGTATGTTCATGTAACTCGTGCTGTGCTGTATCTCATCCGCTATCCTTATGACAGTTCTGCCTTTTGACAGACTTATCCTCAGCAGCTTTGCAAGCTCAGATATCATGAATACTGCATCTGTATTTCTATTCGCCTCCACCATCCACGTTATGGACTCCAGTGTATTATACAGGAAATGCGGATTGATCTGACTCTGGAGCGCATCCATCTCACTCTTTCTCCGCTCATTCTGCTGTCTGATTATCTCCTGCATCAGAACCTCTATCTGCTCATAGGATTTCTTGACCGAATATCCCAGATGTCTTATCTCGGAGGATCCTCCAATATATATATCCGTGGTTCCACCTGTCTCATATGACTTTACTGATTCATTCAGCTTAAGTATAGGCTTTGAGATTTTCTTTGTTATGATCCTGTTCACCCATAAGAGCATCATAAGCAATATCACAACCGTAGTTATGATGTAATATCTGTACTGATTGATGCTGGCAGTCTGAACACTTTCCGGAACAACTCCTATGATCTTCCATCCAGTGTAGGCTATACTGCTGACAACAACATTTTCTGTGCCACCCGTCATCTTGATCTCATATGTACCGTCATCATATCCCGCTGCCTCTGTACTTTCCTCTGTGAAAAAGCCTCTGTCTATCTCTGCTCTTCGCGGATGGTATATGATATCTCCGTCACGGTTGCACAGATAATAATAAGTCTCACTTGAAGAATCATTGATTCTTGAAAGAGTCTCCTCGATCACGGAATACTTCATATCTATCAGAAGCACGCCGTTTACCGGCTTATCGCCATCATTGATATCAACGGAACGACTGAGGGATATGACCCAATAGTACCTGTTGGCGCCATCTTGAAACAGATCTTGTATATGAGGTGTAGAAAAGTGCATATTCTCTATATCTTCAGATGCATTCTTGTACCATTCCTGTTCCTCGACATTAACCTTATCCTTCTGCACTGCAACCGGCTCCGCAGCAACAAGCTTCCCGGAATTGTCGTACAACGCCATACTCTGCACTTTGTCAGCATTCACCTCATATAAAAGGCTGAACTGTCTGCTAAACTCCTGACTGGAGATATCATATTCCTGGATGATGTTATAATTCACTCCATTAGATATCTGTCTGATGCCTGCCAGGTCTGCATCCACTTTATCCACAGTACTCTCTATCATGCTTTCTGCATTCGATACGGCAGTCTGCTTTATCGCAAGCTTGAATCTATTGTAAATAAGAAATCCCATAACCACAGTTGTTGTAATCGTCAACCCGGTGAGCACCGCCATGATTATTGACTGTATGTCAAATCCTATAAATCTGCCATGATGAAACCAGCCTCGCAGCCTCGCGCGCAAAGAATATTTGTTTTTCTGCTTTTTTCCCTGAGCACCCTTCTTTTTCTCTCTGATCTTCAAAATAATTCTACTCCCCTTATACTTCCTCTGCTCTACTGATTCCCGGTATGTTCAGTTCTGTACTTTGATGGCGACATTCCAAATCTCTTCTTGAACACATAGCTGAAGTAATTTGCATCCTGATATCCCACCTGCTCTGCTATCTTATAGCTTTTCTCATTTGTCTCAAGTATGAGATTGGCTGCGTGATCCATCCTGTAATCCGTCAGATACGAGATAAACGACTTGCCTGTCTCCTTCTTGAACACCGATGAAAAATACGAATTGGACACACCAAGCTCTGAGCACACCGTGTCCAGCGACAGGTCTGGCTCCATATACCTGTCAACCACCATATTCTGGGCATCCGTAACCATTCTTCTGGATGTGTTATTTCGGGCATTTTTCAATTCCTCACTGATCGCCATGGATGTGGCTATGAGCCATGCTGTGAGTGTAACTTCATCCATCTCCGGAACCTTCTCGTATGGGTTGCTGATTCCACCTGAAAAATTGTCAAAATCTATAAAATTATTTGCGCAGAATCTGTAGAATGTTCCTACCATCTCCATGAGCGTCAGCTTGTACCTGTTCATGGTCTGTGCAGATCTGTGCAGCTTCTCTATCTCGTCATGTACTGCACCCTCAATGGCATCTCTTTTGCCAAGATATATTGACTTGATAAGCTCATGCATATTTGCATCTTCATACTGTACTGCTGCCTTTTGCTCCTTCGGTGCGATCTCAGCAATATTTATAGCCCTCTGGGTTCCGTATAAAACCCTGTATGATACCGCTTCCCTGGCACCCTCATATGAGTTGTTGATATTCAGAAGACTGTCGCACACTCTGCCAATACCGGCAGTCACCACTGCCCCCATGACTCGGTAAGCCCATCTGCAGAATCTGTCGCAGGCATCCGTCAGCTCTGCCATGGCATCCTCTGAGGCTATCTCGATAATGAGCACTGTGTTGCCCAAGTATGTAAATACCTTGCATTTCCATGTATCAGCAATTCTGTCCTTGATCTGCTGTTCCACCGACATTGACAACAGTAACGGGTTCATTCCTTCCGGAACGTGATGCTCCGATGTATGAAAAACCGCGCAGCAATAAAGCGGTCCCTTCATATCGATCTGGTATGCTGCAAGGAATTTCTCATAATCCGACTCGCTCACTCTGCCCTCTATCAGTGATACAAACAGATTTGTCTGAAGAACAGGCAGAGATGCATTGAAATAATTTGCAAGCTTCTCTACATTCAGTTTTTCCTCCCTCTCCTTGTCCAGAGAGTTCTTGACCCTCTTCAGGCAGTCCGAGAGTTCTAATGCATTTATAGGCTTGAGCATGTACTCCTCTATCTCAAGGTGCACTGCCTCCTTGGCATACTCAAACTCATCAAATCCTGTGAATATGATGATGTGTATATTCTGATAATCATTGTTGAGTCTCCTGGACAGTTCAAGTCCATCCATATATGGCATCTTGATGTCCGTTATGACCACATCCGGCTGCAGCTTCTCCACTAATTCAAGAGCCTTCACACCATTATTTGCACTGCCCACAACATCAAATCCAAGCATATCCCAGTGGATCTTTCTCTCTATAACATCTATAACATCTTCCTCGTCATCGACAAGGATAACCTTGTATTTATCCATATAACAGGAATCCTTTCTATATATCAAATGTCGCATCTTCTTTTTCAGACTCGCAAGCCCGCACCGTCTAAACAATCGCAGGTTCATTATACCAAATGTGAGCACGGTTTTGTGGATTTTCTGCTCTGGAGGAAATTTCCATTTAGCATCTTGTCAGGTTTTTCCATCTTGGGTCATGTTGCTTGGAGGGATTTTCTCTTTTTAGGACTTTTTTCTCTTTTTGAACACAAAATCGTATCCTTTATCCCAAATATCTCTCATTAGAACACAAGCCTCCAAAAACAAACGAAAGTGAAAACCGAAAGCGCCCCTATCGCCAATACCCAGCCTTCCGTGCATGTGCCTGCCACTTTTATGCATGCCACCTAATCGATAGCTAGACGCGACTGATGATTTCTTCTCCTTCCACCACGAACAGCTGTATCTGCCCGGCTGCATGCATGGCTGCATTTATATACTGCGGCATCGATAGTGAACACGACTGAGTTTCAGCGCTTTTTGCCACTGCGGAGACCGCATTGCCCTTATCGCGGGCGGAGCAGTGTGCAGATAAAAGCAAGCTGAAGTGAGGGAAGGGGAACGTGATGCCACAGTATATAAATGCAGCCATCATCAGCCGGGCAGATACAGCGTCCGTTGGCATAGATGCAGGAAGGCGTCCGCCAATCCACAAAAGCCGCTCAATCCGTCCTGTAGACGATCCGAGCGGCTTTTATATAAAGGTTTTGTGAGAGTTAAAACTATTTATTCCTTACTTCTTCTGTACATACTTGAGACAGTCAAGAGTTACAGCGGCAAGGATGATGATACCTTCGAATATGAACTGAAGGTTTGTATCAATACCAAGAATAGTAAGTGAGTAGGTAAGTGATGTGAAGATAAGAACACCAGTTACAACACCGGAAATCTTACCGATACCACCTGTGAATGAAACACCACCAACAACGCAGGCTGCTATGGCGTCCATATCCCAGCCCTGTCCATAAGCTGCACTACCTGAACCAACCATTCTGTTACACTCAAGCCATGATCCGAATCCGTAAAGGATACCGGCAAGAATGAATGCGCCAAGTGTTACCTTGAATACTGATATACCTGAAACTGCTGCTGCCTCTGGGTTTCCACCTACAGCGTACAGATTCTTACCAAATGTAGTCTTGTTCCAGATGAACCATACTACTACTACAGCAACTACTGCCCAAATAATAATAGTTGGGAAGTTTCCTATTGTTGGGATGAACATATTTGGTATTGCTGAATCAATAGCACCAAATGAAACACCCTTTGTCGCATATGTTACAAGTCCAAAGATGATCAGCATGTTCGCCATTGTCGAAATGAACGGATGCATCTTGTACTTCGCCATGAAGAAACCTGCAATACTTGAAAATACTGTTGTAAGGATAATACATGCAACAAGTGCAAATAATGCTTTTCCTACAACCGGCATACTTGAGAAATCAAATATGTGTCCAAACACACCACCTGTATTTGCACCATTATGCATGATAATGGTAGCTGTAACCATACCCATACCAACCATACGTCCAATCGAAAGATCGGTACCGGTCAGGAGGATAAGTCCCGCAACACCGAGTGCCAGGAACATTCTAGGTGATGCCTGCTGAAGTATGTTCAGTATATTGGTAACTGTGAGGAGCTGTGTGTTCTTCACAATTGGAGTGATGATACAAAGTGCAATGAATATCAACACGATTACTATATACAGACCATTCTTGTAAAGGAACTGTGTTGTGTTGAATGTGTACTTGTAATTCTCAAATTTCTGTGCCCTGTTCTGCATGAATGTGTACTTGGACATTCTAAGAAGATCTATCAGATGATACTTGTGTGAAAATGCATCATGCTTTCTGTCCTTGATCTCCTGAAGTTTTGACTCATGTGTCATCTGTGCATCAAAGAGCTTGTTCTTGTATACATATTTCTCATCCTTGATCTCTTCCGGATCAGAAAGCTTAGCAAGTACCTGCTCATGCTCTGTCTTGAGTGTTGCCTTTACTCTCTCATAGGACTCATTTTCTGCTGCCTTCTCGACCTCGCAGCTTGCCACTACCTTGCTGTAGTACTCGCTGTCATAATGCTCTTTAAGGTATCCCTCCGCGTCGGCGATAAGCTTTGCAACCTTATCCTTGTTGGCAGCCTCAACTGCTTTTGCCTTCTCCAGGGCTGCCTTATCCTTTGCTATTATGCTATCCTTTTCTTCTTTTGATAAATTCTTATCTTCCTTTGCGATAGCTATATGGTTCTTCAGACTACGAACCTTGTCAGATCCATCAACTCGAAGTTCATCGATCTGTGCCTGTATCTTTCCAACATATTCATCAATCGGCTTAAGGAGTTTTTCCTCTGCGTCAGCCGAAAGGATCATACTTTTATCTGCCATATCCATGCTCCTCTCTATTACAAATATTTAGCACTAAGTCTTAACAATTCTTCCTGATTAGTCTCCTTGGTATTTACAATTCCGGCAAGGTGTCCATTTGACATAACGCCTATACGGTTTGTGATACCCAGGATCTCCGGCATCTCAGAGGAGACAACTATGATAGTCTTGCCCTGCTTTGCCATGTTGATTATAAGCTCATATATTTCATACTTGGCTCCTACATCAATACCTCTTGTAGGATCATCCATCATGAATACATTTGGTGAACGCTCAAGCCATTTTCCGAAAATAACCTTCTGCTGGTTACCACCGGACAGGTTGGCGATCATATCGTCAGGTCCCATACACTTGGTGTGCATGACCTTGATCTCCTCAGCTGTGGCACGAACCATGCTGTCATGTGACAGTGCCACGCCGTTCTTGTAGTGGTTCATATTTGCAATGGTGGTATTGAAGGTGATATCTGCCTTGAGGAAGAGACCATTTGCCTTTCTCTCCTCAGTGATAAGGGCAAATCCGTGATCCATAGCATCCTTTGGATCGGTGAAGTTCATGATCTTGCCACCATACATTACATTTCCTGCTGCTCTTGTACGAATACCAAATATAGTTTCCAGAAGCTCTGTACGGCCTGCGCCAACCAGACCATAGAGGCCAAATATCTCACCTTTCTTCACATCAAATGTGATGTTCTGAAGCTTTGGTGCATACTTTGTGGAGAGTCCCTGTACTGAGAGGATCGTCTCACCCGGCGTATTGTCTACCGGTGGAAATCTGTTATCAAGTGAACGACCAACCATGGCGGAAATAAGTTCGTTCATGTTGGTGTCCTTGCTGTCCTTTGTCATGACCAGACTACCATCTCGGAGAACTGATATCTGATCACAGATCTCGAATATCTCATCCATCTTATGTGAGATGTAGATCAGGGAAATTCCCTGCTCCTTGAGCTGTCTCATCATCTTGAAAAGCTTTGCAACCTCTGGTGCTGTCAGTGATGATGTAGGCTCATCAAGTACGATTACCTTGGAATTGTACGAGATAGCCTTTGCGATCTCACACATCTGTCTCTGGGAAACTGACATTCTCTTCATCGGCTGTGTAAGATTGACCGTTATACCCAGCTTTCTGAACAAGTCTGAAGCTTCCTTCTTCATACGGCCCTCATCGATAACTCCAAGAGAGTTCTTTGGATAACGTCCAAGGAACAGGTTGTCAACAACGCTTCTCTCAAGACACTGATTTAATTCCTGATGAACCATCGCAACTCCATTCTCGAGTGCATCCTTAGGACCAGAGAAATTTACTTCTTTTCCATCTAATATTATTGTGCCTTCGTCCTTCTGATAGGTTCCGAAGAGACACTTCATCATTGTCGATTTACCGGCACCATTCTCACCCATAAGTCCCATGATCGAACCAGGTTTAACATTCAAATTAATATGGTTAAGGACCTTGTTTCTGCCGAATGATTTGCTCATGCCTTGAATCGATAAGATGTATTTATTCTTATCTTCTGCCATATCTCTACTTCCTTTTCTTCGTAAAAGAAGGGTATCAAATGTTTAGTCTGACACCCCTCTGAGTTAAATCATTTCCTATTGATCAATCATCTAGGTAACTTATATTACTTAGAGAGAATTGATGTGTATGATGCTGCGTTGTCTGTCTTAACCATGTTGATTGCAAATGCATCGTACTCGCCTGGGTTACCAAGACGGTTTGTGATGTTAGACTCTGTCTGACCATCACCACCGATGTAATCTACATTCAGGTTAAGAAGGTCATCATAGTTCTGAAGAAGTGGCTGGTATGTTGAGCTCAGGAAGTTATCTGAAGCGTTGTAGATATCAAGCCATACCTTCTTGCTTGGGCTCTTGCTTGAGTCAAGCTGCTTTGAAACCTTGTCATAAACCTTTGTTGAATCTGTGAAATCCTGATAGTTATCTGCTGTTACTGCAATGTTCAGTGCGTAGTATGATCTCTCGTCTGCGCTGTATCTGTAGTCAACACCTTCCTCAAGCTGATTTCCAGCCTCGTCTGCTGTACCGATACCAGTATCAATATCTACACCATCAAGTGCGTTACGGAGAACTCTCAGTGTCAGGTAAGCCTGAACATCTGCATGCTGTGAAATTGTTCCGCCGTAGCCCTCTGCGATTGCTGCAACTGCATCGCTGTTAGCATCGTATCCAAATGTAGGAACCTTTGCGTCCTTTGCCCAGGCATTGAACATTGACATTCCCATACCATCGTTATTTGAAACAACTACATCGATCTGATCACCAAATGATGCTGTCCATGTTCCTATTGCATTACCAGCTGTAGCTGCATCCCATGTAGCTCCTGCTGAGTTCTTCATCTCCTGTGATGCAAGCTCTCTGATCGTATATGTCTTGCCATCAACATCAAGCTTAGCATCCTGTACTACTGTTGCCTTACCATCTACGTTTGTTCCGGCTGGTGTTGAATCGACTGCTCCGCTTGCATCAACGCCTGTGCCAAGTGCTGAACGAACACCTCTTGTACGTGCGATTGAATCATTGTGTCCGATATCACCGATTGCAAGTACATATCCGATGACTCCATCACCATTACGATCGATCGTTGCTGCATTTGCCTTGATGTAATCAAGTACCATCTGGCCCTGGAGCTCAGCACCCTGATTAGCATCAAATCCTACATAATATGTGTCCTTATTGTAGTTAAGGGCATCCTTGTCAAGCTCTCCTGTTGAGCTGTTGGATGGCTGACGGTTGAACCAGCAAAGTGGCTTATCCTTGTTGGCTACTCCGCTGCTTGAGCTTCCGCCACCTGAGCTTCCGCCTGATCCACATCCTACCATTGATAAAGCAAGTGTTGCAGCTGCTAATACAGCTAAAATTCTCTTTTTTCTCATATTACATTCCCTCCTGTTCTTTTGAACATCAGCCCATTTGTAATTGCCTTCGGCAAGGGCTGACGCTACATGTTAAGTTTTTCCAAAACTTAACACATTCTTTGGCTTTGTGTGTTTTATTTTTTGTCTTGCCTCATTGACTGTACTCATTATAAGTTGATACGGGATTTGAAAGAATAGAATATTTTTGGATTAATTAGCAAAATTTTGTGATTTATTGATTTTTTTATAGATATTTTTACCAATTCACATTGGTTAATAATTATATGTCAGGTGTATTTTTTGCTTAACACGGGTAAAATTGCATATTGAGTTGGGCAGTTTTGACTTATTCCACATTTATAGAATGGCATTGGTGGGAGATTCTGCACGTCGAAAAGAGCGGGTATTCAGCTCACACCCGCTCTTTTCCAATCAGTTTAATATAACTATTACATGTTCACATTCAGATAGCTTCCACAATAAGGACATTTGCTGGAATATCCAGTCGCTGCACGGAAACTCGAACCGCAATTCGGGCATCTGACCGCCACAAGTCTCAGCTTATCCGGTGCCACCGGCTTGTCGTCCATGAGTTCTTCCTCACCAGGAAGCTTCTCATCCCTTACTGAATCCGGAGCATAGCCGTATTTGCCGTTGTACTCGAATATATCTATCGTCATACCTATCGGATACATGCCGGCACCCCTTGTAAATCCCGTTGGTATTATAGCCTCCCGCTCGACATGGTAGCTGTCAAAGTAATGCACGATCGTGTCCATCATATATGTATTGTTCACCTTAACAGAAGTATTCTCTGTGTATCCATATATCTTTGCAGGATACTTCACGCCTTTTTTTACTATCATCTTCTTGTTATGGACCAATATCGCCACCACTATATCCATTCCTCCGCCGATCAGTATGAAACTGCCCGGAAGGCTCAACATAGCCAGGGGGAATTTTCCCGGCTCCGCTACAATTGCAAATATAAGTCCTGCGAAAACCCCTACAGCAAGGAATATACTGCCAACCAGAACCACTATCTTATGAGCTGCATTCATACTATTTCTTCCTTTCTCAAATATCTGCAAAACCCACCGATTCTCTGCCCATACCATGTCTACATCACCATCTGCCAGATTATGTACAATACAAGCAAGTGTCCCGGATAAAATGCATAACAGAAGTATTTAAACCACTTTTTATGGTATCCCAGTTTTCCATTGTATAGCCATATCACTGGCAATGCGATGAGCGCAAACGCCTGCTGCGGGAATTCAAAGCTATGTCCAGCTATACTAAACGTATAACAATATCCACTAAGCAACTGTGCATTGATATAATACATACACACGAGCTGTGCTATCAATTTCCATGGTTCCTTGCCCCGGAACAGATAGAACATTATAACCATGACAACTCCCGCTCCATAGAAATCAACCATGGTGATCGTTCCTATCACATATCCCACAAGAGTCACAACAATCGCAACCGGGATCCACAGCCATACCTTGCCCGTTTTCCTTACCTTGTCTATCAATGCTATCAACAGTAATCCTATGAGAAATGTCCAAAGTACATTCTGATGAAACAGATACAGGACACTGTCTCCGGACACAAGATCAAACGGAACTTCAGATATCACCGCAAATACCAGCATTCTGCACAGGTATCTGCGGAAATTACTGGTGTGATAAAATCCCTCAACTATCATGAAGGCAAATATCGGAAATGCTATTCTTCCTATGCACGTAAGTATATCCACATATGGAAACAACGTTGCCCACATATGATCACTGAGCATGCATGTCATCGCAATGATATGCAGCATACAGGAGCTGAATACTCCTGCCTTTATATTCCAGGACTGTTTCCCTGGATCAGTAATTTTATCCGTCATATTGGTTCCTCCTCTTCATATGACTTCGTCATACTGGTTCCTCCTCTAATATGTGCCGCCAACTCCTTCGCCCTTGTTAAATCCGAAGATGGCGCAGCATATCAGATCTATGATAAACAATACCGACAATGTGATACATATAACGTTCTGCACTTTTTTGCTCTTGGAATTCAGAAATTCACTGAGCTTCGGTGCCGCTATATACACTCCAAACAGGCTGCCCAAACCAAATGCAAGAAGTCCCACCAGACATATTCTTCCATTTACATTAAGGAACTCGTTCTTATAGTCCCAATACTGTGAGTTAAAGAAGAAATCCAATGCCCAGCTTGCTATAAATTCTATGATTCCACATACCACCATCGCCATGGCAAACAGCTTTGCCTTATCTGCCTTGAACCGGTCAAGCAGAAAGATGATAGCAACGCCGCCAACTCCGTACACCGGCAGCCATGGCCCATACATGGTCCCGCGGTTTACGAGAACATGATCCATAACTATATAGAGCAAGACCTCCCAAAGCCATCCTATAAAACAGAACACAAAGAAGAAAAAAATGAAGTCCCTAAGACTGTATTCACTCTTCACCTTCATTCCCTCAGGGACCTCAACCGCGACATCCTGGAGAATATAGACCGGTTTAGTCCATACCTCAGCAACTCCCGCATCTCCTGCCAACTGATAAGCAGCCTCGATAGCCTTTCTGTTATACGGTGCAGCATTGAATGCTTCCTCAACAAAATTTTCCACACCTATATTCTGTCTGAACCAGAAATACATCTCCACATCAAGCTCCATCTGGAATGGCAGCGCTACCAGAAGTCCAGCAACCGGTATAGCCTTTATTATCCACACGTGGATGCATGACAGATCCGTCAGGAACATTTTCCACTTGTATCCTCTGGTCATCTCCCTTGACATGTTCTTCGCATCTCTCCACTTGAGTCTTGGGTTCTCCGCCAGAAGAAATGGAACCATCCTATACTGGTAATACTTGTACACACCACCGACTATCGTGAGCCACCAGAGTGCCATCACCACATTGTAGCAGAACATGTCCCACATAAGCCTGAGCACGTAGTGTCTGTGGAATGGTGCAAACATTCGGTTGATGGACACCTTGTCACTGTACCTGCACTCCATGGCATAACGGCATTTGCCTACTATCGCCGCACTCTGTATAAAGAAGTGGACAACAGCCATGATAAGGGCTGATATCAGGAGCATCACTATGACCTCTCCCGGATTTCTCTTCACATATGCTGTGTTGGCACCGAGAATCTTGATGATCCATGTCTGTTTCACCGTCACGGAGTCTATCACCCGGGCAACCGTCTCGGCTTTTTTCTCCGACATATGATCAATCATCGGCAGATTCTTTACATACTCTTTGAGTATGGTCACATTGTCAGCCTCATGCTCGGTCTCCTGTCCAAGCACCTGATCTATCCCCTTTACGAACTTTGTCTGGGAAGAATCGTCCACTCCCAGATAAGAGAATATGAAACACACAGCGACCATGGCCATCCAAGCCATAAGTCCCCGCTTAAATACCGTGCTCCACGCTCCCTTTCTAAGCTGTTTCCTGTTCCAAGTCATTGTCGTCTAATTTCTCCCTTATAAATTTTAATTGCTATAATCTTATGCTTATATCTCACATTTTTAATGTCACATTACACAGGCAAATTGTGAAACTCGTAACCTGAATTATGGCTTGATGGTTTCATATTGCCTATCAGGGGAATATGAAACCGATCAAGCCATTCCACAGCCCCCCTAGATGAAGTCGAATGTTGCCTGCTCATAGGAAAGCTCCTGATATTCCAGCTCCTCCTGATCTGTCTTGCTGGTGTAGTCCACCACGACTGTCTGCTGCTTTCCGCCCACCATCTGCTGCCCCAGAATGTAGTTCACATCGAAGCGTCCTGTGATGGCCGGTGTCGCGCCACGGGCAGGCACGATGAGCTGCACATGGTTGGCTGCCAGCATGGCAAATATAGGCTCCCATATGTATATATCCTTAGCCGCACCAAATGGGTTGTCGATAAATATTGTTTTAGACTGTACCGACTCCTCCGGTGCCAGACTGTACATTCCAGCAATGTAATTGATGACAGCAACCAGGAACTGGATGTAGATACCCTGGGACTGTCCTGTACTTCCAACGGCTTCCTCATATCTGAGATACCGGCTCTGCTCCTTTATCCTCTCCCTCTTGTAGAGGTTGAGTCTGATGGCATTCATATCTGTGACCATGACACCGAACAGCTTCTTGAGTCCCAGACAGTCACGGATGTACTTGATCCTCTTTCGTTCATCCTCGTAGGCATCCGCACCTTTCACTATGTCATCTATATAATCAGACATTCTCTGCTTTACAAATTCATCCTTCACGTAAGGTATGGTGAGATCGACCATCTTGATAACATCATCGCCCACCGTGATACGTGACAGCTTTGGAAGCTTCTCAAGCTCAGTCTTGACATCCATGCATCTTTGTACACACTGATTCTCGAAGTTCTCTTTGATGGCAACCATATCCTCGATGCCCTTCTCAACGCGCTCCTTCTCCAGCTTGATGAACTCTATGATCTGAAGGAGATTTGCCAGAAGCTCCTTGGCCTGGCCGTAGGTGTCAGGAACCTGCACATCCTGCCTGATAGTATTTGCCATCTCGAATACACCCATCTCCACAAGCGTATCCGCGGTCTGTCCCTTGAATCTCATGATCTCATTCTTTGCACGGTCAAGAGCTTTCATGCTCCTGTCATACTTCATGAGGCTTGTCTCAAATAACTGTCTGAGGGTGTCCATATCCTCATCCAGCACATTTCCACCGGACACATCTATGTCATTTGTATCGACTATTCTCTTTACATCCTTGTACAGATCCACCATGAAACCGTACTGCTTGTAGTAATCGCTGTAAGCCTTCTCGGTCTCCCTGAATACGCGGTTCATATCCGCAAGCACCGCATCTCCATTTGCTATGGCTGTATCTGCATCGGCTGCAGATATCTCCTCACGCACATAGCTTCCCTCGCCGTATGTGCGGTTGATGTTCTCTATCGCATACTCTATGCTTCCTTCCAGCTTGCTGTACGCCTTCTGGTCAGCCTTCTGCTGCTGCATCAGCGATGCCTCTATCAGTGTGAGCCTTGCCAGCTCATCGTCCATCTCCCTGAGATTGTCATCAGACGTAGGATAGAGCTCTCCTGCCCCGGAAAATACCGCCATGTCGAAGCCTCTCTTCTCTATGGTCTTCTGTATTCTGTCCATTGACTTCTTCAGCGCATCCATGAGCTTCTTCTTGTCCTCAAGATCCGGCGCATGCTCCTTTGAAACCGCCAGCATAGCCATAAATTCCTGCTCAAGCCGTTCATCTGAAATATCCAAAGTCTCCTTGTATTCCTCCGGTATTCCGTCCTGCCATGCCGCCACAGCCACGCCTGCACCATCTGCATTTTCAGCAACTCCCGCATTCTCAGACTTCGGCAGATACGGCTCGAAATACTCTGTCCACTTGTACTGAATATCTTCTATATTCCTTGTAAGCCCTGCAAGCTTCGCCTCAATCTCACCAACTGTTGTCGACCACTTCAGCACATCGCTCTGGAGCCCTGACAGCTTTGTCACAAGCTCAGACTTCCTCTGCTTATATTCGGCAAGCCTCTGCTCCTCCGGCCTTGCAAGGTCTGACAGCTGCTCTATCATGACAAATGTCTGTCTTCTGTCAGCTTCCTTCTGCTGCCTCTGCTGCAGATCACCATATCTCTCCGTATTGCTCTTGAGCTCCGTCTCTGCAACCTTGATCGATGTCTTAATTTCTCCAAGCTCATCCTTCTTGTCGAGCAGCGCCTGGTTCAGCTCTCTCTCCCTGTCCTCGGCCCCTGTATATCTCGCATCCACAAGCCTTGTGACAAATGCAAGATCCTCCTGATAAGTCGCAAGCTTCTCATTTATCAGACTGATCTCCTCAGTGAGACCTGCTATCTTATCAGCGTTTGCCTTTCTGGCGTCCTCTATGGAGTCCTTAGACATGAAATATTTCCTGTCTCTTCCTATGATAAGCATGTTCTCGGCGGGAACTATGGCAGACTCCGAAAGTCTATCCATATCGTATACCATAACACACTCGTTGCCTGTGTCTATCGATCCAAGGTTAATGTCATCCTCCAGATCACCGAATCCCTTAGTCACAACACTATACGGCAGATATGGATTTGCCTGAAGCAGTTCCTCCTTTGTGTCGTCCGGGAGTGCCGACAGGTAATCCGCGCCGTGCATGGCCATGAGTCCGTGGCGTGTTGAAATATAGTTGATAACAGTCTCCGCGCCATCTGATGGCGGAAATGGTCTGCCATCCTCATAGCATTTCGCAAGCTTTGTCAGTCTGTCGATCTCCTGCTGTCGCTTGATCGTCTCTGTTATGGTTCCCCTAATCCTGTCATTTATAACGCCTGTTATATCTTGTGGAATCTCCACAGAGTACACCGCCATGATGCTGTCGAGCTGGCTTCCCGACTGTCTGTACGCCTCAGCGTCAAGCCTTGCATCCTCACAGCTTCTCTCGAGCGCATCATACTCAGCCTGAACTGTAGTCAGCCTGTATCTGTCATCGTACAGCTTTGTCCTGCCATCCGCTATGGCTATCTCCAACTCTGTCATCTCAGCAAGTATCCTGTCAGACTCCTCCTGAGCCTTGTTCATCATATCCTTCACATCACCCACAACGAGCAGATTGACCGATGCAGCCAGCTCACTTATGCGGGCACTTATCTCATCTATCTTAGCTGTGGCATCAGCGATATTGTTCTCCGCCACCGCCTGGGCGATCTCGCCCTCTCTCATGACCTTTCTGCAGTATTCAGCCTCCTCCACAGCATGGTCATAGCTGGCCTGAGCCTCTTCCCTTGCCGCCATGAGCTCTGCAAGCTTCTTCTCGTCACGGATGTGCCTGTTATACGCATACACCGCCATTTTCTCACTGGATGATCCGATGTTGTTTCTTATATTGTCAACTATCAGCCGGTTCTCATCGTACTGTCGCTTGTTCTCCCTGTATACAAGGTAGTCATTTACACTCTCCTTGTAACCTATCTGGGATTTCAGCTCCGCAAGCTTCTTCTCATTGTCCTCTATCTGCGTGGCAGTGTCATCCATCTTGCGGTTCATGTCCTCAAGGCGCAGATAATCCCTGGTGACCCTGAGATTTGCAAGGCGCTTGTTCTGCTGTTCCATCTGCTCCCCGGCGTCAGCCTTTGCCTTCGCCAGCTCTTCCATATGGGTGTCGCCCTCCTGTGTACATGCCCTTCCTGTGGCATACACATCGGCCAGCCCCTTACATATCCTGTCATTGTCCTCGTAGAGGCCTATGCATGAATTCACCTTGCCCTCGAGTACATTTATCAATTCTATCTGATGGTCGTAGTTAGCTATATCACGCTTTCTCTGTGCCAGAACATTCAGCTTGTCCTTGATGTCGAGAAGAGTCTCTGCCATGGTGTCTTCCTCACCGTTCCGTCCTGTCTTTGTGGCAAATGCCTTCTCTATGATCTCCTCTATGAGCAGATCCTCCACGACCTTCCTCGTGGTCCTGTAATTTGTCTCAAAATACGTTCTTACGTGTCCCTCTGTCTTGTTGATTCCGCGTATGATCTCCCAGTGACTCTCGTGGAGACCATAGCCACTTATAAATCTCTGGTACTCACCCTTCTTGTCAAATACCCTGACCTCCAGACTCATATCACGGTGTCCGAGATCTTTGAGATACGTCTTTAAACCGTTGAATGTGATTCTCTCATTGCCCTCCGACAAAGGGAGATTCACTATGTCATTCTTGTTGTATTCCCTGTAGAAAATGCAGTAATTAAAATACTCTATGGATGCAGTGTCCTTCTGCACTTCCCCTGCATCCGCCGCATCCTTTGCCTTTCTGGCACAGAATCCGGTGGTCATGTATCTGTAGCCGTCCTTTATATCCGCCTCGTCAAGCTTCCACTCGATCAGAGAGTGGATGACTGTGTTGCCGCCGCCCGCACGGAAAAGCTTCTCCACTGGCTGCTTCTCATCCAGAGTACAGTTCGGTATCAGGTTCTGAAGGAGCAGAAGCATGAGAATACTCTTACCTCCTCCATTTGCCAGATCATATAGAGTATTCTTGCCGTACATTCTCATGGTGAAGTCGTCGTACTGCTGTGTGCCAAAGTTATATTTTACATTGTTGACCCTTATCCTGTTGATACTAGGCATCCTCTTCTTCACCTCCAAGCAGCTGATACAGCCGTCCTCTGTATTCCTCAAAATAGTTCTCCGACAAAGCCTTCATCCTGTCTGTCGGATAGTACCTGTCCGCATTCTCCACAAATAATCTCTGGGCCGACATGAAATTGAACACCAGCTTCACATAACCCGCCCGGGATGCCTTGGACGCCCTGGCGCTGTCGCCCTCCTGATTGCCCGTCACCGCCGGGAGCTCATCCCACAGAAGTGCTATCGCCTTGAAACTGCCCTGCTCCACCTCGTCAGTTGACAGGACATCAAGCTTCTTCGTTATGTCCGCCAGATATTTGCTTGTCTCATCTATGATATTCTCTGATTTCACATACTCCCTGAACTGGTAGCTGGACGAATCCTTGTAGAAATAGAGAAGAGTCATATACATTATGAAGTAACACAGATAGAGCTCCTTATTCAGACGAAGTCCCAGAAGCCTCTTCATGTCGTCATTCGTATAGCCAAATACCCGGTTGCCCTCACCGGCTGTTATATACAGGCTGTCATTGTACTCGTACAGTGACAGGTTCATCTTCTTCATCATATTCATGACGATATCGTACACCTCGGCATTGCCGTAGAACTCATCGTACAGCGGGCCATTGTCGGGATGCTTTTTGCAGATCTCCTCACCTGATATTAACTTGGAATATATCTCTATCGCCTTGTCCAGATTCTTACTTTCCATCTTTTTCTCCTGTGACGCTGCTGATTTTTTGTATTATGAGGCTGTATGTGAATTATATATAACTCGTGTCGGGTCGCTCCCGCTTAACTTCGCCGCGCAGTGGTACATAAGGTGCCTGCAAACAGCCACCTAAGTACCAGCGGGCTCGTATTCCCTCACTGAGTTATATATAATTCACATACAGCCACTCCACTCACTGAAATCAGCAGCTGTTCTTCTAATTATATATAATTTAAATTATGTTACTTCAAATAATGTATAGTATCAACGTAGATTGCTCCCACTTAGCATCTTTTAACTTTCTCCGCTCAGTTACCCTTAGCTGGTCTTGTTAAACTGAATTCCCGTAACGTACATGTCCTCGCCAATCTGTATCTCTTCGTCTGGATGGAATTCCAGTGTAAATGTCATGCCTCGGAAGGCATCCAGTGTGAGCTCCGGTGCATACATCTCACGGGAGAGACCAGAACCGCCATGCCCCATATCACCATCGGTCTGCTTCTGCAAAATAGCAATACCTTTGCCAGTTTTTATCCTCTCTATGTGATCTACCAGCATTCCCTCCAGCATGGTGTCCGGCTTTGCCAATATCTCGTCCACACTGTACCTGTCCTTCTGGGCCAGGTGTGTGAGGAAGGAATAGTAATCTTTGTTGTCGTAGATTTCTTTTCCAAACTTCACTTCAAGTATTCCATTGAATTCCTTGAGACTCAGATGTCCCCATTTGTTCAGCTGGTCAAGGAGCTCGTGGAACAGCTTTGTGAAGTTGGCACTTATCTGCTCATCCAGCAGTTCATCCTCGTAACGGAAGTTAGGATCAAGCTGCTCTTTCTTCACCTTTGTGGTCTTCGCATTGTCCTCGGACTTCAACGTGAGCATATGATCTATAGATGTCATGCTAAACGTCTTCACGATCCTCGGTGCGAAGAGAGGCGCAAGTATGGTGAGCATCTTCTCCGGCCTGTCCTCTTTTATGATGCTCTGAAGCTGCCTCACAAAGTCAAATGCAGGCCTCAGCTTCTGCAGCTTTGCCTTGTGTATGATATTGTCCGATATGTTCTGCAGCTCCATGGTGCTGCTTATCAGACTTCCGTGCTTGATGATCGTCCTCTTGAGTTCCAGCTCAAGCTGGCTTATCTCCTCCATGGCCTTCAGGTTACCCTTGCCCATATTGTCATAGCTCGCCTTGGTAATTGCTTTGTCCACCAGAGCTTTGTTCTTGGCAAAGAGCTTCTGCTCGTCAGCGAACCATTTACCGACGGTCTTCATATAATTCTCGTACTCCTCCGCGCCCTTGAACACATCGATGGACAGAAGATTCACTATCTCATCCTTCTCTCGGATAAGCCTGTTCACCTCACTGTTGATCCTGCGCACGACCTCGATTCCGCCGCGGAAGTTCTCGCCGACGATCATCTTCTCCAGAAGAAGCTGCTGCACGTTGATCTTGCTCTCGTCCTTGATCTCCTTGGTGTCCAGATAGAATTCGATTCCATCCGCAGTGATAAAATACAGAACCCTGCCGTCCACTATGTGGCTGTCTATCAGCTTTACTCGTCCCGTCTTGCGCTGCTTCTTTCCCGGATCATAGAACGTGAATTCAAATGCCCTTCCATCGTTCTTGATCTTGTCAAATATATACATTATCAGGTCAGCCCTGTCATCCTCCGCGATCTCCACATCAAAATCACGGTCAAGTAACTGCCCCATGAATTCCTCATATTCATCGTATGACACTTCACGCTCATTGAAGCTGTTTTCCTGAATAAAAAAACGCAGAATCGCCATAGTTATATAACCCATGTCCAGCTGTGCATAGCGACCTTCTTTATACTGCGCAAATGTGGTCTCAGCCAGAACAAAGAATGGGTAATATTTCCTCAGATTCTGCATTCTTGCATTGTGTTCTTCAATTATGTCATTTATCATCACGTATTTGAGTGCCATGTTTATCTATATACCTTTCTGATCATGGATTTCTGCCATGTCCAGTCCAAATTCCTTATGCTTATTATATTATATATCTACATGCAGACATACAGATTTAGTATACCATGGTACATATTACTGTACAAACGTTATTTACACTTATCCCCCTCTTATCCGGTATTCCCCAATTCACCTGTTAGGATACACCCACAGCGTGCATACCTAAAAACAGACACAAACGTCTTCGTTCGTGTCTGTTCCAAATATGTGGCTATTCTGCACCAACCGCATTTAATATCTCCTCAAGAGAAGCATCCACCGTCAGCTCCGGCTGATCGTCTATCATAAGTCCCAGCCTGCTGAGCTTTTGCTTTGCCTGATCCATGTATGCCGGGATCCTGCGTATCTCTTCTATATAAGCTGCCGTCTTTTCAGGAGCCTCATCCTGCAGCATAGCTGCCCCCTCATACAACATATATGCATATTGAAGATAATTGTCATAACTGTAATAATCTCTGTCAATAGCCTGCTTCTGCCACCTCATAACCTCGTCATAGTCATCATTGTAATATGCCACCGTGGCCATTGCCTTATATGCCAGAGCACATGTATCGTTCTGCTTCAGGATCCTGTCTGCCAGCTTCTTCGCCTCATCCACATCCTCAGTCTCCGACAACTTGACAAGCTGCTCATCTGTGTAACAAGGATACCAGCTTACCGCCAGATCCGCTTTACCACAATAAGCGGAGAGCAAAGGCACCGTCATATATACTGCCACCGCTGAAATCACTCCACAGACGGACACGATCACAGTCTTTGGCATGCGAAGCTCTCTGCATTTTTCCGGCATATGCTTCCATGACACATCCTGCATCAGCAGCAGGATAATCGCAGGTATCACCGTGTATGAGCTGTCAAAGTCAAGCAGTCCGTGAATGAACAGCACTCCCAGAACCAGCTTGTTGCGAATGCTCATATCACGGCTCACAAATGACCGGATCACGGCTGCCACATATGCAGCCATAGGAATCCAGCCAATATCCAGTCCGATCTGCAGCAGATCATTGTGAACATACCTCACGGCATACACACCGGTCTGGATCTCATTCTCCATGTAGTAATATCCCAGATATCCCAATCCAAATGGATGCCTTACAAGAAGCCCCAACGCATCTGCTGCATAAAGCAGACGACCCACAAAGGTAGAATCCTTAAGTGACACAGCAGTTATTCTGCCTATGCTGTCCATGTCGCCATTCACATATATGGCAATTCCACATATCACTGCAAATGCCATCACCTCCAGAAGAAGCCATTTGTCCTTTTCTCTTATCAGCAAAATGATGTATACTATCACCATCATGACAAACACTGTTCTGCTGGCCGTCATCACTATTCCCGCTGTGAGTACCGCAAGACTTATATAATCCCAGATTCTCATCTTTTTTTCGCAGATTATTATGATCCCTATGAGCAGAAATACTGCAAATGTATTCGGATACTGGAAGAAGCCTCCAAACCTGTGATTTACATATAACCGCTCCTGCATAAAAGGAATAAAATACCCGACAAATCCTAGCAGGCACTGCAGCGCGCCGATATATGGAATTGTTCCGATCAGTTTATCCCGGTACTCAGAGTCAAACTGCTGCACTCCGACCAGAAATACGACAATCCACAATATGCGGAACACTCCGGTAAATGCCATTCCTGTATCCACTGCCCATATACAGGTCACCGCATACCCCGCCGCCATCAGAAGTGCCATCGACATTCCCACGCTTAACTCTATATTCACCTTCCGCTCCCGGAAAATGATCCAGAACAGCAGCCCTGACATTACAACAGCAGCTATTGCTCCGCAAAATTCATAATACATCCCATAAAAAAAAGCTGCCATGCAAAACACTGCCCATAGGACAAGCTTCACATTACGTCCCTTTGCTTCATCCATACTTTTTCTCCATCACACTGTAACACAAAACATCTCCGGATTCGACCCTGCCGAACCCGGAGACGATCACTTAATATGTTGTTTTATCAAATCTTGAACCGGTAATAAGACACATTACATCACCTTCATTCAAACTAATGTCATACGATGCTGACCCCTTTACCAGAGTAACATATGCATACCCATAATCATCCTTTTTCGGTGTAAACTGTATCTTCATTGTCTTAGGGTTAAATCTTGCTCCCTTGCAATAATCTTTTTTATATCCAGAGCCTATTACTCCCTTCAGCGACACCGTCATGCCTTTTTTCATATTATAATATGACAGCGTCACATTTTTACAGCCCTTTACAGTCATAACCCTGTTCAGTCCGAGATACTGCAGTTTTTTGTTTCTCGACACGTTCAGATTTGTTATTCCTGTCTTATTAACATACAACTCATTGAGCTTTGGACACTTTGTTACATTCAGTCTCTTGAGATTTTTATTTCCGGCTGCATACAGGCTTGTAAGCTGTTTGTTCTTTGTCACATTCAGTGATCTGATAGCTGTTGCCGACACATTAAGACTTGCAAGCTTTGGACACTTTGTTACATCCACCGACTTGAGCCTGCTGTTCTTCTTAATATCAAGATATGTCAGTTTATTGTTCTTTCCGATCTTCAGCTCAGAAAGCTTTGACTCATAACATACAAGGCTGGTCAGCTTTTTGTTTTTTGTGATATCAAGACTGGTCACATTGCTGCAGTTCACGTGGAGGCTTGTCAGACTGGCATTCTTTGATACATCAATATTTCGTATATTTGTATTTGTATTCACACCTAAAAATTTGAGATTCTTCAATCTGCTGACATCCAGCTTCCTGATTCCGGTATTCTCTATATTCATGTTGAGAAGTCCGTCAGGGCACCTGAGCGATACAAGTTCAGGACTGTCAGTTACAAATAATCCCTGCAGCTTAGTATTACCGGTGAGGTTAAGCGCAGAACCACCGTAATTAGTGGTGTCAAAGTTGACTAAGTTCTTCATCCTGCTGAGTCCTGATACATCCTTCAGATTCCATGTATACAGAGTCTCCAGCTTACCCATATTCTTAAACTTTACAGATGTCTTACCCGTACCAGTGATCGATACATAGTTTGCTCCCGGAGCTCTGAGAGTCAGGCTGTCCGACTCTGTTGTTATATATACATATTCTACCGATGAAGGCAGGCTTATTGAAGTATCTGTTGTTTTTATGCTCACACTATTCAGCCTCTTAAACTTCTTCAGAAAGTCTGTATTCTTTATAAGCCTTTTTTCATCATAGCAGCTGAAGCTTGTCGCTCTGCTCACATCTACATAGTACTTTCCATTGCTGCGCTTATAGTAACTATAGCCATAATTTTTCGCTTCATTTTTGAGTGTCTCCCTCACCACACTCTCCGGAAAGTTCTTTGTGTTGATCTCCACCCAGGATGCTGCCTGTGCCTTCACGCCGGTTGTGAGCACCATAACAAACATTATGGCTGTCACAAGCAGCTTCCACGTTAGTTTTTCCCTCTTTTTCATCTTGTTTCTCCTTTCATTTGAATACCTCTTAATACAGAAGCATAGTCTTTATCCGCATGCAGTTTATATGCACTTTGTATATTATAACTACGCGTCTTTATCTATTATAAATATATTCATTGTTATCTACAAGCATTTTTTAGAGCCCTCATATAACGGAGCCCTCATATAAGTTAGTTAATAACATCTTTATCCTTTTCCTTAAAAGTTATAACCAGAGTACATTCTCCCTTCTCAAAATAAATGTAACCTCTCGCTTTTACCTGTAATGTCTTTATATTCATGGTTCTGGAATTGAACCTGACATTTTTACTGCTTCTTTTGAGCTTATATCCTGAGCCTGCTATATCACTGAGAGATATGACCGATCCATTTTTAAGGCCCACATAAACCAGGTTCATATCACGCCCATTTATCCCCTTAAACTTCATGGCAGCGTTCGTCGGATACAGAGTATCAAGTGCTTTATTTTTTGAAATATTGATATTATCTATTCCTGATCCGGTTGTATACAGGCTGCTCAGATTCTGACATTTTGTGACATTCAGACTCTTTATCTTCTTTGCCCCGGATACATTCAGCAAATAAAGCTTTATATTCTGTGTTACGTTCAGCGTTTTGATGTTTGTATTCGATACATTCAGCTTCCAGAGTTTTCTGTTCTGTGTTACATTCACCCTGTTTAATTTTTTTGTTCCGGACACATCCAGATCAGAAAGATTTCTATTCTTTGTCACATTCAGTGTTCTGATAGCTGTATCCGCTGCTTTGAGAGTTTCAAGTTTTTTATACTTTGTGACGTCTATTTTATTTATTGCTGTGCCTGACACATCGAGATAGCTCAATTCCGGATACATTGATGAGTTCAATTTTACTGCCAGCTTTTCATTTCCCGAAACATCAATTAAAGTTATTTTGTTATTCTTACCCATTTTTAATGATGAGAGCCTTGAATTGCTGCATGTTAAGGTTTTCAGCTTTTTCTGCTTCCTGACATCAATCTGACTGAGCCTGGTATTAGATAAAGTAAGATATTCAATCCCATATGGTAGCCTTACTGATGTAAGCATTGAAGCATCCGTTATATTCACACGACTCAGCCCGGCACTTTTTGAAAGGTCTATCCTTGTGCTGAGATTGTCTCCCATGTCAACCTCTTCCAGATTTTTTAACCCGCTCAGGCCTGAAATTCCTTTTATATCATATATACTAAGCTTTTCAAGTTTCGATACATCCCGAAGCTTCAAAAAACAATAGTCACTCTTTCTTTTATGCGCGCCATCCAGTCTAAGCTCGGTTGCTCCTGGAGCGCTGAGTTCAAGCATTTTTCCCTTAAATTCTATCATTACCGATTTGACTGATGCCGGGAGCTTGACCGTTGAGTCACTTGTCGTGATACCCAGACTGCTCAGTCTTTTGAATTTTTTAAGGAAATCTGTATCCTTGATCGTTTGATCTTCTGAACCTCTGTACAATTCAGTCACGCCACTCACGTTTACATAATACTTTCCGTTGCGCTCTTTAAAGTTTTCGCTTTGAGTTTCCGAATTGCCGATAAGATATTCCCGTGATGCCTTATCCGGGAAGTTCTTCTCGTTGATCTCCACCCAGGACGCAGCCTGAGCCTTACCCCCTGTTGCCAGCAGCACGCCAAATACCATGACGGTCAGCAACAGCTTCCATGTCAGCTTTTCGCACTTTTCATAATTTTTTCTCCTCTCTGCTCAGAAATCACATTGCATCATTATCAGTATAAAGCCATCCCCCATAAAAGAAATCACATTTTCTACACAACTTTTCCAAAAATAGAACACATTTTCTCAGTATATTATTAACTGTAAACAGCGAGAGCGTAAGCGAGTTGTTTACATCCCCTTTTTCATAAACGACTGCAACACCCTCCCCTCACATAATGTAGTTGCAGTCACTCCCTTTTAATACAAAAAGAAGAGGCTGCCCAAAAGTGGCAGCCTTTTCTTTTTGTATTAGTATATATCTTTACTAAAACTCGTCATCCCATGCGGTTCTTTTTTTTCATACGATGAATTAACATATATATAACATCATCATGATAATTGATTTTTAGATATCTAAATGCTAAAATTTATGAAAGAGAGGTATATTTATTGAGCGATGAAATAACTCAATGGCATCCAGCATTTTGCTCTGCACTAAAACTGGAATTGAGCAAGAACAGGGAGGATTTAATTTATTTTTCAGAATATGGGATAAACACAAAACCTATCCAGATTGATTTGCTTATAATCACCAAAACATCAACTGCTGTCATAGAAAATGAAATAGGCACTATATTCAAAGGACACAATATTATAGAATATAAGTCCCCTGACGACGAACTTAACATCGACACCTTTTTCAAAGTTATAGCCTATGCCTGTCTATACAAATAAACAGGACATTTTGTTGATGATATAAAGGCTCGTGATATAACCATAACATTTGTAAGAGAAAGAAAGCCAGTTAAATTATTTAAAAAACTAACACTTGACGGATTTACAATATTTGCCAATTCAAATAGTATATATAATATCCTGACTGGTTTTTACTTTGACATACAGGTGATAGTTACCAAGGAACTTAATGAAGATCACCATATATGGCTGTCATCTCTGACACAAACCATATCAAAGTCAAAAGCCGAAAAATTGATCTGCACTGTTGCGGATTTATATCGAAAGGATGATAAAGAATTTGCAGAGTCTGTATTACAAGTCGCTATGAGCAAAAACAAGAATATTTTTGGAGAATAAAGGAGGAAAACGAGATGTGTGAAGCGTTACGTGAATTAATGAAACCAGAAATCGATGCCGAAGTTGATAAAAGAGTCAAAAAAATAATAGCTGAAAAACTGGCTGAAAAGGATTCTGCTCTCGCTGAGAAGGATGAAGAAATAAAAACATTAAAAGCAAAGCTGGCTGCTGCAGGTATATATTAGTAAAAGCCGGATATGGATGTATTGAAACGCATCCATATCCGGCTTTCCCTATCTGTATATACATTTTTATTCACTTCTGAGTGCTATAACAGGATCCTTCTTGGCAGCAAGTCTTGATGGGATAAGTCCTCCGATCAATGTCAGTATAACACTGATAATGACCAGTATCACTCCACCCGTCCAAGGAAGTGCCGATACACCCGCAACATTGATGAAGCTCTCTATTACCTTGCTAATTGGTATATTGATCAGCACCGTAACACCAATTCCTATAAGTCCTGAGAAGAGACCTATGATAAATGTCTCCGCATTGAACACTCTTGAGATATCCTTCTTTGAGGCTCCTATGCTTCGGAGAATTCCGATCTCCTTGGTTCTCTCAAGAACTGAGATATATGTTATGATTCCTATCATGATGGATGAAACTATCAGTGATATAGCCACAAATGCGATGAGCACGTAGGTTATCGCATTGATGATCTTTGTCACTGACGACAGCATGATTCCGATATAATCAGTGTATGTGATCTCCTTGTCAGGATAATCCTCATTGTACTTGTCTATAAGCTTTGTTATCTCGTCCTTATCCGCAAATTCTGCGCAGTAGAGGTTGATGGATGCCGGCTTTGCAAGCTCTGCATATCCAAGCTTTGACATATTATCTTCATATGTAGATGTTGACTCCTGGAAGAAACCGTAACCCTTAAGCATCTCAAAAAGCTGTTCCTTTGTCATGGTCGCCATCTGGGCCTGCATATCCTCTGTCACCTGTCCAGATGCCATGAGCTGCTGCATAACTGAATCCATATCCACATCGTCCGCTGTGAGCTCTTTGCCATCTGAAAATGGCATTCCTGTGAATACATCAGTATCCGGATTATCCATCTGGGCCTTAAGCACATCTGTCTTCTCGTTCTCTGAAACTATGTAATTGGCGAGTTCCGCTGTGTAACCTATATATCCAGGCTGCATTGTCGTAGCATATGCACTATCTGATGCACGGATGATTGCAGACACTTTCACCTCAAGTCCATCTGCCACTGCCTGCTTAAGGAAATCTGCATCTGAACTCATATCTGTGTAAGTTCCATCACCATTCTTCTTATACAGATTGCCAGGAAGCACAACCTTGAACTTGAGATTCAGAAGGTCATCGTATGTAAACACCATCTGTTCAAGCTCCGGTGCCTCTCCGCCGGCAAGTATGGTTGAAACCATATCGCTCAGCTCCTTTGAATCCCTAAGCCCCAGCGTATACAGTGTAAAATCACTTATCTCATTGTTCTTGTCAACGACAAGTACGACCTCGTTCTTATTCTCAGGCCAGTGTCCTGCCAGCACATCGTACTGCTGCTTGAGCAGCATGTCGTTGTCAAGCATCTGTGTCCACATGTCCATTGACGATGAGCCATAGCTGAATGCTGACATAAAATCTGCCGTTGACTCCTGTGCCTCCGCCATTCCTCCAAAGCCCATATCTGCCATTGTCGTACTTGGATTTACCTGAGCAACTCCGCCATTTGCACTGTTCTCGTTGAACACATACAGCGGTGTGTCATAAGTGTATGTTATATCGCTTGTGTACTTTGTGAAATCGTTTGCATCGTCTTCGATATAGTTCTTAAACGACTCAAGATCGTTCTCCTTCACATCTGACACCATTGATACAAGCATATCTCCCATGATATCTCCCGAATAGACCTTGTCCTCACCGGCATGATTGTGAGTTGAATCCTCCTCATTATTGCCAACCATCTTGGAGAGAAGTTCACTGTAATCCATCGCTTTCTTCGTTATCTGCACCGGATATGTGGCAAGTGTCTCCTCCTGTACATCGTTTATGTAATTCTGAAATCCCGATGAAAGCGACAATATAAGAGCTATTCCTATGATTCCTATACTTCCGGCAAATGCTGTTAAGAAGGTTCGTCCCTTCTTGGTCATGAGGTTGTTCAGACTCAGTGAGAACGCTGTGAACATACTCATGGATGTCTTCCTCGGAGCATAGCTTCCATCATCCTCCTTCGCCTCATCTTCATCTGAGAATGGGTTGGAGTCATCTATTATATTTCCGTCGAGGAGCTTTACGATTCTTGTTGAATACTGCTGTGCCAGCTCCGGGTTATGCGTGACCATAATAACCAGCTTGTCCTTGGCTATTTCTTTGAGCAGCTCCATGATCTGAACACTTGTCTCTGTGTCAAGTGCACCCGTTGGCTCATCAGCCAACAGAATATCCGGATCATTTATAAGTGCTCTGGCGATGGCAACTCTCTGCATCTGTCCACCGGACATCTGGTTTGGTTTCTTGTGAATCTGATTTCCCAGACCAACCTTCTCCAAAACTTCCTTCGCTCTCTTTCTTCTCTCCGCCTTTGATACTCCCGACAAAGTAAGAGCAAGCTCTACATTTGACAGTACTGACTGATGCGGTATCAGATTGTAGCTCTGGAATACAAATCCGACTGAATTGTTTCTATATGAATCCCAGTCTCTTGACTTGAAATCCTTTGTCGACTTGCCATTGATAACCAGATCTCCACTGGTGTACTGATCCAGTCCACCCACTATGTTCAGAAGCGTTGTCTTTCCACAACCCGACTGACCAAGTATGGACACGAACTCATTCCTTCTGAAGTTCACAGATACACCCTTGAGTGCCTGGACAACTTCATCACCCGTGTGATAATCTTTCACGATGTTCTTAAGCTGAAGCATTCTATCCTCCCTCTTACTTAAATTGTATTGAACAGACGCGCGAAAGACATTTTCTCAAGGCATCTGTATGTAATACAAATAACTAATTATGTTTTATATACATTACACTTTTCTCCATTTGTCAATATTACCGGCAAATCATAGCATTTATTTTTTTTTATTTCAATTAAGGCTGCCTATTCTTTATAAATGTTTTATTTTTATCGATAAGCTTAAACTAACCATATGTTGAACTTTTGGCTAAAAATTCTTTTATTTTCTTATTATATGGGGTATAATCAGCGTAAGTGGGTATGTTTATATCCAAATATAATTTTACGGAGGATTTTACAAATGTTAGTTTCAGCAACAGAAATGTTAAAGAAAGCTAAGGCTGGTCACTACGCAGTAGGACAGTTCAACATCAACAACCTTGAGTGGACAAAGGCTGTTCTCCTCACAGCTCAGGAGCTTCAGTCACCTGTTATCCTTGGTGTTTCAGAGGGCGCTGGAAAGTATATGACAGGATTTGAGACAGTTGCAGCAATGGTTAAGGCTATGGATGAGTCACTTGGAATTACAGTTCCTGTAGCTCTTCACCTTGATCACGGAACATACGAAGGATGCTACAAGTGTGTTAAGGCTGGATTTACTTCAATCATGTTCGATGGTTCACACTATCCATTCGAGGAGAATCTTGCTAAGTCAACAGAGCTCGTTAACGTAGCTCATCAGCTTGGTCTCTCAATCGAGTGTGAGGTTGGTTCTATCGGTGGTGAGGAAGACGGTGTCATCGGTATGGGTGAGTGTGCAGATCCTAACGAGTGTAAGGTTATCGCTGATCTCGGCGTAGATATGCTCGCAGCTGGTATCGGTAACATCCATGGTAAGTACCCAGCTAACTGGAAGGGACTTAGCTTTGAGACACTTGATGCTATCCAGCAGAAGACAGGTGTTATGCCATTAGTTCTTCACGGTGGTACAGGTATCCCTGCTGACATGATCAAGAAGGCTATTTCACTTGGCGTTTCAAAGATCAACGTTAACACAGAGTGCCAGTTATCATTCGCAGATGCTACAAGAAAGTACATCGAGGCTGGTAAGGATCTCGAGGGCAAGGGATTTGATCCTAGAAAGCTTCTCGCTCCTGGTTTCGAGGCTATCAAGGCTACTGTTAAGGAGAAGATGGAACTCTTCGGATCAGTTGGTAAGGCTAACGACTAATTAACAGATCTTTAACAGAACAATTAACAAATGTAACGATAAACTGTTCGACAGTTTTCGGACAAGTATCGCTCACGTAAACTTAAAGGAACCCCATCACAGCTTGTATAAGCCATGATGGGGTTCTTATTTTTTATATGTCGTCGTGCGTAAGCACTTATAGCACACGCCTCACTTATCATTAGGCGTCTACTTGATGATTGCGTTATTATATAGCCTCGTCTTCCTTTGCTTTTTTCTTACTCATTGTCCACCACACTGGAACCGATATCAGGAGAAGTAATGCAGTCACAACACTGAACCATGCTCCAAAACTCAATCCCGCATGTGCTGTTGCATCTAATTTTCCAAGATCCATAAGTGCAAGAATAAATTCCCAGATAAATGCTCCACCAACAACAACTGATATCACCAAATCTATAATATACGCTGCTGCCTTGTTGACAAACGCGCTTATTATGTCCGCAATGAGTAATACCGCTACAATGATAATTGACAACACATCTATACCAAACACTCCGCTTATAGTTCTGACATCTGAATCCAGATGAGCATATGGCAAAAATACTGCAACCACAGCCATGATAATTCCCAATATATTTAACAGATTCGGTACATGCGTTGAACCCTTCTTCATATCCTCAGGCATATTCTGCCTGTACTCATATCCCATATAGCCCATGGAATCGCCATATGGTGTGGCCGGCTGAATATTCTGTGGCTGTGGTGATGCCTGCCATGTCTGACCCGGCTGACCGTACTGCGGCTGCTGTGCTGGCTGTTGCCATGTCTGACCCGGCTGACCAATATTCTGCGGCTGCTGTGCTGGCTGTTGCCATGTCTGACCCGGCTGGCCATTATACTGTGGCTGCTGTGCTGCCTGCCATGACTGGTTCGGCTGGCCATTCTGTGGCTGCTGTGCTGATTGCCATGCCTGACCTGCCTGACCCGGCTGGCCATACTGTGGCTGCTGCGCTGATTGCCATGCCTGACCTGCCTGACCCGGCTGACCATACTGTGGCTGCTGCGCCGTCTGCCATGACTGACTCGGCTGGCCAATATTCTGCGGCTGCTGTGCTGCCTGCCTCACCTGACCCGGCTGTGTCATCTGTGGCGCTTCACTATATGGTGCCTTGCTATATCCTGACTGATCATTTTCATCAAACTGTATATTTCCCTGATCGATATTCGACTCAGACATTGATCCGCCATCAACTCTGTCAATATCATCTACTCTATTCTGTTCATCCATGTTGTCATCTACCTCCGATGTAATTATTCGACACATCCCTTACATGCCGAGATACCTCTTCAGATACTGTCCTGTATACGACTGAGGTATCTTTGCTACCTCCTCCGGAGTTCCTCTGGCAATGACTGTTCCACCGCCAGCACCTCCTTCAGGTCCCATGTCAATAATATAATCTGCGGTCTTGATAACGTCAAGATTGTGTTCGATAACCACCACTGTATTGCCACCCTCACTGAGTCTTCTGAGTATATCCACAAGCCTGTGAACATCAGCAAAATGAAGTCCGGTGGTTGGCTCGTCAAGCACATATATCGTCTTTCCTGTTCCGCGCCTAGACAGCTCCGTTGCAAGCTTGATTCTCTGTGCTTCTCCTCCTGATAAAGTGGTGGATGGCTGTCCAAGCTTGATATATCCGAGTCCCACATCACGGAGAGTCTCTATCTTCTTCAGTATCCTTGGCACATTTGTAAAGAACTCACATGCCTCATCAACAGTCATGTCGAGAACTTCATTGATACTCTTACCCTTGTATTTGACCTCCAGAGTCTCCCTGTTGTATCTCTTTCCTCCGCACACTTCACATGGCACATATATATCAGGCAGGAAGTGCATCTCTATCTTGATTATTCCGTCTCCGCGACACGCCTCACATCGTCCGCCGGATACGTTAAAGCTGAATCTTCCCTTGCCGTAACCTCTTGCCTTGGCATCCTTGGTTCCGGCAAACAGATCCCTTATCAGATCAAATGTACCTGTATAAGTAGCCGGATTGGATCTCGGCGTTCTACCTATAGGTGATTGGTCTATATTGATAATCTTATCCAAAGCATCATAGCCAATGATATGGTCGTGCTTTCCTGCTTTAATCCTGCTCTTGTTGAGTCTTCTCGCCAGCTTCTTGTACAGTATCTCATTTACCAGAGAACTCTTTCCGGAACCAGACACACCCGTCACACATGTCATGATTCCAAGTGGTATATCCACATCTATATGCTTGAGATTGTTCTCATAAGCATTCTTGACTGTGAGCCATCCGGTTGGCTTTCTCCTCACATCCGGAACCTCTATCTTCTTCCTGCCGCTTAAGTAGTCACCAGTGATAGAATTCTCACATTTCATAATGTCTTCAGCCGTACCCTCAGCTACCACGTATCCACCATTTGCACCGGCTCCCGGTCCTATATCTATGATGTGATCCGCCGCCCTCATGGTATCCTCGTCGTGCTCTACAACAATAAGCGTATTTCCAAGGTCTCTCAGATTCTTGAGCGCCGCTATCAGCTTGTCATTGTCCCTCTGGTGAAGTCCGATACTTGGCTCATCCAGGATATATGCAACTCCGACCAGACCTGAACCTATCTGCGTGGCAAGTCTTATTCTCTGTGCCTCTCCACCTGAGAGCGTGCTTGTACCTCTGCTCAGACACAGATAGTCAAGTCCCACATCAATAAGGAAATGCAGTCTCGACCTTATCTCCTTGAGTATGGCCGCACCTATCATCTTCTGTCTGTCTGTGAGCTCCAGATCTTTCATGAACTTTGCAAGTTCTGTGATAGGAAGTTCTGTAAGCTCGGCAATATTCTTATCTCCAACTGTAACAGCAAGGGCTGTCGGCTTAAGTCTCTTACCACCACAGACCTCACACGGAGTTACCGTCATGAATGTCTCATACTCGGCCTTTGTGGACTCCGCAGATGTCTCCCTGTATCTTCTGGCAACACTCTTTATGAGTCCCTCGAATGTTATGTCATACACGCCCTCCCCACGCTGTCCTTTGTAATGTACCTTAACCGGACGTGAATTCTTTCCATATAATAAGAGATCTTTTATATCCTGTGGATATTCCTGAAATGGTGTATCCAGAGAAAATCCGTATTCCTCACCGAGTGCCCTGAGTATTGCATTTGAATAGCTCTTGCCATCATTGCATGACTGCCATCCCAGAACCACTATGGCTCCATCATTTATCGACAAACTCTGATCGGGTATCATAAGATCCGGATCAAATTCCATCTTGAAACCAAGACCTGCACATGTCGGGCATGCGCCAAATGGGTTGTTGAATGAGAAGCTTCTCGGCTCTATCTCATCTATGCTGATTCCGCAATCAGGGCAAGAAAAGCTGTCTGAGAAGTTGATGACTGTATTCTCTTTCTGAACACCGTTCTCATCTCTTTCACCGATTACCTCTATCTTCATAAGACCTTCTGCAAGCTGAAGCGCAGTCTCTATGGAATCTGTGAGTCGGCGCTCCACATCCTGTCTGACAACCAGACGATCGACAACTATATCTATACTGTGCTTCTTGTTCTTATCGAGCTTTATCTCCTCCGACAGCTCATACATGCTGCCATCGACAACCACTCTGACAAATCCGCTCTTCTTTGCCTTCTCCAGAAGCTTTACATGCTCTCCCTTTCGGCCTCTGACCACTGGCGCAAGCACCATAAACTTTGTCCTCTCAGGTAGCTTCATGATCTCATCCACCATCTGGTCAACCGTCTGTCTGCTTATGACCTTACCACAGTTCGGGCAGTGTGGTATTCCCACTCTGGCATAGAGAAGCCTGAAATAGTCGTATATCTCAGTGACAGTACCAACTGTGGATCGGGGATTTCTGTTTGTCGACTTCTGATCTATGGAGATAGCCGGTGAAAGTCCCTCTATTTTGTCCACGTCCGGCTTCTCAGCCTGTCCAAGGAACTGTCTCGCATAGGAGGACAGAGACTCCATGTATCGTCTCTGCCCCTCCGCATATATCGTGTCAAATGCCAGTGAAGACTTACCTGATCCCGAAAGTCCTGTCACGACAACAAATTTGTCCCTTGGAATCTTGACATTGATATTCTTCAGATTATTTTCACGTGCACCCTCTATAGTAATATACTTCCTGTCAATATTCCTGCTGGCGTTGAAATAATCATCATCCTTCATGCTCGCATCCGTTATTTCTTCCAGATGCTCACTTCGTTCATAATTCTTATTGTCTTCCATCTTTATCTAACCTTTTCTCTTTATCATTTATATTTGTTATATCTTAATTATCTACCCTGCATCCATCTATTCTTTATCATAATCTCTCAGTGCCGCCTTATACACCTTGAGCTGATCCCTGATCTCTGCTGCCACCTCAAAGTTGAGGTCTGCTGCCGCCATGTTCATCTTCTTGGTCAGCTTGGCGATAACCTTTTGCAGCTCCTTCTTTGTCATGGACTCAGCATCTTTATCCTCATCTGGAAGCTCCTCTTTCTTCACCTCTATGGTTATGAGATCCCTTATGCTCTTCTCTATAGTCTTCGGCGTTATTCCATGTTCCTCGTTGTACTTCTGCTGTATCTCACGACGTCTGCTCGTCTCATCGAGGGCATACTTCATAGAACCCGTGATAGTGTCCGCATACATGATTACATGTCCATCCACATTTCGGGCCGCTCTTCCTATGGTCTGTATGAGCGATGTCTCAGATCTCAGGAAACCTTCCTTATCAGCGTCAAGTATGGCCACCAGTGTGATCTCCGGTATATCAAGTCCCTCTCTCAGAAGGTTGATTCCAACAAGCACATCAAATACTCCAAGACGAAGATCCCTTACTATCTCAACTCTCTCCATGGTGTCTATATCAGAGTGCAGATATTTTACCTTTATATCATGGTCCCTCATATAGCTGGTGAGATCTTCCGCCATACGCTTGGTAAGTGTTGTCACAAGCACCTTGTGTCCCTGCTCGGTCTCCTTGCGGACCTCTTTCAGCAGATCGTCTATCTGACCTTCCACCGGTCTGACCTCAACTGGCGGATCGAGAAGTCCTGTAGGTCTGATGATCTGTTCAGCCATGAGCATCTGATGCTCCTCCTCGTATTTGCCCGGTGTGGCAGATACGAACATGACCTGATCCAGCTTCTGCTCAAATTCTGAGAAGTTGAGCGGCCTGTTATCAAGTGCCGATGGAAGTCTGAATCCATAGTCCACCAGATTCATCTTACGGGAGCGGTCTCCCGAATACATCGCGCCAACCTGAGGCACAGTCATATGTGACTCATCTATAATAAGAAGAAAGTCATCACCAAAGAAATCCAACAACGTGCTCGGTGTCTCCCCGGCTGATCTGTCAGCCAAAGGTCCTGAATAATTCTCTATACCCGAGCAGAATCCCGTCTCACGCATCATCTCCATGTCAAAGTTAGTTCTCTCCTCAATGCGCTGAGCCTCGATGAGTTTATCATTTGACTTGAAGTACGCAACTCTGTCCTTGAGTTCTGCCTCTATCCTCTTCAGCGCCTTCTCCATCTTCTCCTGTCCAACCACATAGTGGGACGCCGGGAACAGGCAGGCATATGTCAGATCCCTCTTTCCCTCTCCGGTGAGCGGATCAAACTCTGTGATCCTGTCTATCTCATCGCCAAAAAACTCTATCCTTATTCCATCGTCAAATGTTGACACAGGTATTATCTCAAGTACATCCCCACGCACTCTGAACGTGCCTCTCTGCAGATCCATGTCATTCCTGTCATATTGTATATCTGTCAGTTCATCGATGACCTGATCTCTGTCCTTTATCATTCCAACTCTGAATGACAGCATCTGATTCCTGTACTCGTCCGGATCGCCGATACCATATATGCACGACACAGACGCGACCACGATTACGTCCTTTCTGTCTATGAGCGCAGCTGTGGCACTATGTCTCATCCGGTCAATATCGTCATTGATAGACGAATCCTTTGCAATGTAGGTATCCGTGGAAGCCACATACGCCTCCGGCTGATAATAATCGTAGTATGATACAAAATACTCTACTGCATTGTTCGGGAAAAACTCCTTCATCTCTCCATATAACTGTGCTGCAAGAGTCTTGTTATGTGCAAGGACCAAAGTAGGCTTATTCAGCTGCTGTATGACATTCGCCATGGTAAATGTCTTACCAGATCCGGTTACACCGAGCAGCGTCTCGAACTGATTGCCTTCCTGAAAACCCCTTACCAATTTTTCTATTGCCTCCGGCTGATCTCCGGTGGGCTTGTATTCCGATACCAATTCAAAATGATCCATAAAAGTCTCCTACTCTAGGCTAAAGCCTGCATCTATTATATCGAACATTAGTTCCCATATCAAGTAAAAACACGGCAGTTGCTCAAGTTTATTTATCCCCTGAACAACTGCCATCATTCACCAATTCTTTATAATACTAATTGCTCACAACACCTTCTATGCCACTAATTCGTCTCCCTCCAAGCTTATCTCATAGCAGCCTTTCTCATCAACAGTCACTACGATCATCTCAAATCCCGTATAAAAACTAAGGATATACAGATCACCTGCCCTTACGATAACCACCTCAGCATTCATCTCCGCCAGATCTGCCATGTTGTCTTTCAGCACGCCCTCGCTGATCCTGATGATCTGTCTCTCTCTATCTATCTGCCTGCTTTCCCCAAGCTCCTTATAATAGAGGAAGAGATTCTCCTCCAACGCCTTTGATCTGCAGCTACATTTGTGAAAATAGCTGCCAATGATCATATAAAGCATGTATGCTGTCTCCTGCTGTCTGTGTGATGTCTTTTCTGTAAATGAATATCTCATAATCGTTACCTCCATAATGAAAAAATAAACCTAAAATAAATCTACAAAACACCTGTCAATGTGTTATCAGAAGCTTAACCAACCAAACACCCTATAGGTGCCCGCTCCCCGGTCTGTCATTTTTCAGCCGACGACAGTCACTGTGTCCGTATTCTTTGCTGCCCCGGATACCGGGCAGATGCATATTCAGTTTTCATTTGAAATCTGACCCATGCCCGAAAGGCAACAAAAAAAGAGTCATGATCGCAGACTTGTAGCACTTGCTACTCATCATGTTTTCAAACTCTTCAACTTAAAATATGATTTATTCAATTTTCATTATGGATATCAGCAATCGCTGATGTATATGTTATATCAGAAACTAACTGAGGTGTCAACATATTTATAAATATATCTATAAAACACAAGAGAGCCAGATTTCTCCGACTCTCTTAAATATGCATCCACAAATGCATACCACAATTAGTATCTATAATTTCCTACCTTATCGCATCCTTCATGCTCTTCACATAATCTCTCACATAAGGCACACAGCCCTTGCCGTACTGTGCGCACAGCTTGACGATGGCTGAACCGACGATGACACCATCTGACTTTTCCGCCATCTGCTTTGCCTGCTCAGGTGTGGATATTCCGAAACCTACAGCGCATGGGATGTCCTTCGCCTTCTTCACCAGATCGACCATAGCTCCTATGTCTGTGGTGATCTTGGTTCTGGTTCCGGTTACACCGAGTGATGACACACAATATACAAATCCATTTGCATCATTTGCAATCATGGATATTCTCTCATGGGATGTAGGTGCGATGAGTGAAATGAGATCCACATCATACTGCTTGCAGATTCCGTCAAACTCATCCTTCTCCTCGTAAGGAATGTCAGGAAGGATCAGACCATCTATGCCTATCTCCTTGCATGTACTGATAAATCTCTCCGAACCGTACGAGAACACGACATTTGCATATGTCATGAACACCATAGGTATTGTCACTTTCTTGCGGAGCTTTCTCACAAGGTCAAATACCTTGTCTGTCGTCACGCCGCCTGCAAGCGCTCTTATATTGGCGCCCTGGATGACCGGACCCTCGGCTGTCGGATCTGAGAATGGGATTCCCAGCTCAATGAGGTCTGCGCCGGCCTCAACCATTGCGTATACTACCTCCTCTGTCACATCCAGCGACGGATCGCCACATGTCACAAATGGTATAAATGCTTTTCCATGCTCAAATGCTTTTGCTATATTACTCATGAAGATCCTCCCCTCTGTATCTTGCGATGGCTGCAACGTCCTTATCGCCACGTCCTGATACATTGATCACTATTATCTTATCCTTGTCCATTGTAGGTGCCAGCTTCATGGCGTAAGCCACAGCATGTGCGCTCTCTATTGCAGGAATGATTCCCTCGATCCTTGACAGATACTCAAATGCGTCAACTGCCTCGTCATCTGTGATAGCCACATACTCTGCACGTCCGATGTCGTGAAGGTATGCATGCTCCGGTCCGATTCCCGGGTAGTCAAGACCCGCTGAGATTGAATAAACTGGAGCAATCTGTCCAAATTCATCCTGACAGAAGTATGACTTCATTCCGTGAAATATTCCAAGCTTTCCGGTTGCAATAGTTGCCGCAGTCTCAAATGTATCAACGCCTCTGCCTGCTGCCTCACAGCCGATCAGCCTGACGCTCTCGTCAGGTATGAAATCATAGAAAGCTCCGATGGCATTTGAACCGCCGCCCACACATGCCATGACAACATCAGGAAGTCTTCCCTCCTTCTCCATGAGCTGTGCCTTGATCTCTTTACTGATCACAGCCTGGAAATCACGGACGATCTCAGGGAAAGGATATGGTCCCATGACTGAACCGAGTACATAGTGTGTATCATCAATTCTGCTTGTCCACTCACGGAATGCCTCAGATACAGCATCCTTCAGTGTGGCTGTTCCGGTCTTTACCGGATGAATCTTTGCGCCTAAAAGTCTCATTCTATACACGTTGAGAGCCTGTCTGATCGTGTCCTCCTCGCCCATGTATATCTCGCACTCCATACCCATCATGGCTGCAACTGTAGCCGTTGCAACTCCATGCTGTCCGGCTCCGGTCTCAGCGATAACTCTTGTCTTGCCCATTCTCTTGGCAAGGAGCATCTGTCCGATTACGTTGTTGATCTTGTGCGCTCCTGTGTGGTTCAGATCCTCTCTCTTGAGGTAGATCTTTGCACCGCCCAGATCCTTTGTCATTCTCTCCGCATAGTAAAGTCTGCTAGGTCTTCCCGCATACTCGTTGAGCATCTCTGTGAGTTCTCTGTTGAACTCCGGATCATCCTTATATTTCTTGTAAGCCTCCTCCAGCTCCAGCATCGCATTCATCAGAGTCTCTGGAATGTACTGGCCGCCGTGAACGCCAAATCTGCCTTTTGACATATGTATTTTCCTCCTGTTTTTGTCTTCTCAGATATATTTTCAAATGTAATTTCTACACTTTTGTATTGTGTTTCTTCTATATAATATGTTACTCGCCTCTAAGTTCCGCAAACAACTTCTTCTTGTCAGGACTTCTCATAAAAGTCTCGCCTATGAGCACCGCATCAGTTCCATTTACCTTGAGCCTGTCTATGTCCTCCTTTGTCTTGATCCCACTCTCAGACACATATACCATCTTCTGCGATCCGAAAGGATCAACAAAGGGGTCAGACCCCCTATCAGAATGTATATCGTTTTTCACATCACAAACAGTATCGGCGCCTGACCCCTTTGTTTGGGTGCCCTTTCTAGGTACCGTGTCTGGTATAAGCTTTCTGAGCCTTACACTATTCATGATGTCCACCGTAAATGTTCTGAGGTCTCTGTTGTTCACACCGATGATTCCGGCTCCGCAGGCTATCGCCCGTCTGACCTCCTCCTCATCGTGAGCCTCAACCAGAGCCGACATTCCAAGTTCATGTGCAAGCTGAAGGTATGAGGCAAGCTGCTCGTCATCCAGTATGGCGCAAATTAAAAGCACCGCCGAGGCTCCTATGACCTTTGCCTCATATATCATATACTCGTCGACTGTAAAATCCTTCCTCAGCAGCGGTATATTTACCTCCTTCTTTATGTCCATCAGAAACTGATTGCTACCCTGGAAGTAAAATGGCTCGGTGAGCACCGATATGGCTGAAGCTCCCGCCGACTCATATTCCTTTGCGATCTCAACATAAGGAAAGTCCGGTGCGATAAGCCCCTTGGAAGGTGATGCCTTCTTGACCTCACAGATAAACGATATTCCATCCGCTGCCAGATTATCCCTAAATGGGAACTTTGTATATGGGCTGCTGCCGTTATCCGTCTCACTGGCAACAATATCAAGTGCCTGTCTCTTCATCTCCTCAAGAGGAACTTTTTTCTTCTGCTCCGCCACACGGTTTTTTGTCTTTTCCGCTATCTCATCTAATATCATCTCTTACCTCTCTATGCAACTTTCTATCATAGTCTGCGATGAAGCTTATCTACTCATTTGTCAAACGTATAAATGCCTCAAGCGTCTCGGAAGCCTTACCACTGTCGATCACATCCTCAGCCACATTTATTCCATCCGCTATGGAGTCCGCCTTGCCTGCAATGTAGATACAAGCTGCTGCATTCAGTACAACTGCATTTCTCTTGGCTCCAGTAATCTTACCCGACAGGATATCGCGGGTGATCTGTGCATTCTCCTCAGGACCGCCGCCCACCAGATCTTCTTTTGTACATCTCTCAAATCCGAAATCCTCTGGCTTGATCTCGTACTTTGTGATCTCACCATCCTTGATCTCTGCTACAATTGTAGGCGCGCTCATGGAGATCTCATCCAGACAATCCTGTCCGTATACGACAAGTCCTCTCTTTACTCCAAGACCGATGAGTACCGGAGCCATCTGATCAACAAGCTCCTCCTTGTATACTCCCATTATCTGCATCTGAGCCTTTGCCGGGTTGGTGAGAGGTCCAAGGATATTGAATACTGTCGGTATTCCAAGTGCCTTTCTGACCGGACCTGCATATTTCATCGCCTTGTGATAAACCTGGGCAAACATAAAGCTCATGTTGCACTCAGCTAGAACCTTGCCCATCTTTTCAGGTGATATGGAGATATTCACACCAAGAGCCTCAAGGACATCTGCTGCGCCACTCTTGCTCGATACGCTTCTGTTGCCGTGCTTTGCGATCGGTACTCCGGCCGCTGCTGCAACTATACCACTCGTTGTCGATATGTTAAATGAATTCGCACAATCCCCGCCTGTTCCCACAATCTCAAGAACATCTATTCCGTCATGTGGAAGAGACTCTGCATGATCTCTCATTCCATTTGCACTGGCTGTTATCTCGTCAAGTGTCTCGCCCTTCATGTGAAGCGCTGTGAGATATCCCGCCGTTGTCTCTCCCGGCACCTGACCGCTGAATATCTCATCCATGCTGGCATATGCCTCATCGTATGTAAGATCCTGTCCTGCTGCTACCTTCTTAAGAGTTTCCTGTATCATCGCCATATCCTCCTTATTTTATATCTCTAAAAAATTTCTAAGCATTATCCTGCCCTTCGGTGTAAGTATCGACTCCGGATGGAACTGAACTCCGTACACTTCATAATCTCTGTGCTTCACCGCCATGATCTCGCCATCCTCCGTTCTGGCTGTGACCTCCAGACACTCAGGGAAATTCTCATCCGCCGCCGCCAGTGAATGATATCTGGCGACCTGTATCTTGCTCTGAAGTCCCCTGAACAATCTGCAGTTCAGATTCACATCAACCAGCGACATCTTTCCATGCATGAGTTTCTTTGCATATGTGACTGTCGCACCATATGTCTCACAAATTGCCTGATGTCCGAGACACACACCGAGGATTGGTACCTTGCCTGCGAAATATCTCACCGCATCCTCACACATTCCCGCGTCCGATGGTCTTCCCGGCCCCGGTGAAATGATTATGTGATCCGGGTTCATCTCCTCGATTTCCTCACAGGTGTATTCGTCATTTCTTATGACCTTTATATCCGGATTTATCGCTCCCACTAGCTGGTACAGGTTGTAGGAGAAGCTGTCGTAGTTGTCTATAAGTATTGTCATTTGTTTTGTCCTCCTTATATGTATTGTGCATGCGCATGAAAGGCGCTCCGCGCGGCGCACGCATTATCACAAGGAATCTCCCGCAAGCGGGTCCTCCTTATGATATGTCCTGGCTCATTGTGAGTGCTGTTGTAACTGCCTTTGCCTTGTTTATGCATTCCAGAAACTCGTTTTCCGGAACACTGTCCGCCACGATTCCCGCTCCCGATCTGACAAATACCTTGTCACCCTTTTTGTATGCGATCCTTATGGCTATACATGTGTCAAGATTTCCTGTGAAATCTATGTATCCTATGGCTCCGCCATATATTCCCCTCTTGTTATCCTCCAGCTCATTGATGATCTGGCACGCCCTGATCTTCGGCGCCCCTGAGAGGGTTCCTGCCGGAAGTACCGCATCCACGGCTGACAGCTCATCGTATCTGCTGTCGTTGATCTCACCCCTGACTGTTGATCCGATATGCATTACATGTGAGTATCTCTGAACCTTCATGTACTGCTCAACCTCAACAGTTCCGAACTTGCTTATCTTGCCAAGATCATTTCTTCCTAGATCAACCAGCATGTTGTGTTCCGCCAGCTCCTTCTCGTCCGCCATGAGTCCGGCTTCAAGTCTCATGTCCTCTTCCTTTGTCTTTCCCCTCGGTCTTGTTCCAGCAAGAGGAAATGTGTGGAGCACGCCATTCTCAAGTTTTACCAATGTCTCAGGTGACGCTCCCGCAACCTCTATCTGGTCTCCGCTGAAATAGAACATATACGGCGAAGGGTTTGTGCTTCTGAGAACCCTGTACGTGTTGAACAGTGAGCCCTCCATCTCAGCCTCAAGTCTGTTGGACAGAACCACCTGGAAGATATCTCCCTCGAATATGTACTTCTTTGCCCTCTCGACCATGCTGCAATATTTTTCTTTATTGAACAGAGGCTTGAAATCACTCTTCATCCTAACCGGCTCTATCTCAGCCATCTCTCCATCCAGGATGAGCTTCTTCATATCTTCTATGTCAGCAAGTGCCTTTGCATATCCGGCTTCTATATCGGACGTGTCAGCATTTGCAATGAGGATAAGCTTTGACTTGAAATTGTCAAATGCTATGACCTTGTCAAATAACATCAGATCCAGATCCTGAAATCCCTCATCGTCATCGGCATCGATCACCAGCTTTTTCTCACTGTACTTTATGTAATCATATGAGAAGTAACCGACAAAACCGCCTGTAAATGTTGGAAGTCCTTCTATCTTCGGACTTTTGTAATCCTTAAGTATCTCTCTGATGAATACCTCAGGATGAATGTCATCCGCTTCCTTTATTACATTTCCATCTATATCCTTGAGCTGTATGTGCCCATTCATGCATGTGACATCAAGCTTTGGATTGTAACCAAGAAATGTGTAGCGTCCCCACACCTCCTGATTCTCCACGCTCTCAAGTATGTAACAGTGCTCATTTGCCGCTTTCAGCTTTCTGAGTAAGTTGATAGGTGTGATCACATCCGATAACATCTCGCAGCACACCGGAACCATCCTGTATCCGTCCGCCGCATATTTCTTTGCCACGCTGAGTTCTGGTCTTATCATGTCTCATCCTCCTTGCCAATTAATATAAAAAAACCACAGGACATAAAAAAATTCCTTATCCTACTAACATTAGGACAAGAAATCTAATCTCCTGCGGTGCCACCTAATTTCATCAATAAATAAAAAAAAATATATATAAATAATTCTATATATATTTATATATATCGATGCCCTCGACCATATACAACCATATATGTACCTTCTATAACGGTAGGTCTCCGTCTCCCCTACTTGATCCTCATTTCTTTCGGTTCGCCCTCACAAGTCCATTCACCTGCACTCCCATCGCTGCAATCACACCACCTGCAACTCTCTGAACATGTTATATGCCGCTACTCCTCTTGATCAACGGTTTATCTTATATCTGTAACTATAATGCGCTTTCCTAGTAAATTTGTCAAGATTAAATTTTCAAGTTTCTGTTATATTTTCACTCACTTTTTACTGTTTCCCGCATATTTGCTTGACTTTTTCCACTTATCATTTATTTTATACTTTCTTTATTATTTGTTGATTGACTACCCCATCTAACTGAAATATTCTATAAATTAGACTCGGGGACGGAGGGGCATGTACCTCCGTCCCCACAATAAACGATAAAGTTTTCAGCGGATTTTATAAAGTTATCAACATTAAGGAGCAGTTATGAACACAGGTACAATTTCTTCAAATTCTGAAGAGAGGATGGGCACGGCGCCGATATTTAAACTTATGCTCTCCATGGGCATTCCAACATTTGTGGCGCAGCTCATCAATCTCTTATACAACATAGTGGACAGAATATACATAGGACATATCCCGGAGGTGGGTGCGGCATCCCTCACCGGAATCGGACTGTGTCTCCCGATCATCACCCTTGTGAGCGCATTCAGCGTGTTCGTGGGAGCGGGCGGAGCACCTCTGGCATCCATCGCTCTCGGCAAAGGCGACAGAGACAAGGCACAGCGCATCCTGTCAAACGGAGTAACCCTGCTCATCATATTTACAGTTATAGTTATGGCTGCCATCTACACATTGAAGAAACCTCTTCTGTATTTCTTCGGAGCAAGTGACGCCACCTATCCGCATGCCGATGACTATCTGAGCATTTACCTTATAGGCACGATATTTGTCATGATCACCACCGGACTGAACACATTTATCACAGCCCAGGGACAGGCAAAGACCGCCATGGCCTCAGTTCTCATAGGCGCAATATGCAACATCATTCTTGATCCGATTTTTATATTTGCACTTGACCTCGGTATCAAGGGTGCTGCCATAGCAACCGTCATATCCCAGGCGATAAGTGCGGCATGGGTGATAAGATTCCTGACATCCGACAAGGCAAGTCTCCGCATATCAGCGCAGATGATGCGCCCACAGGGCAAATTGATACTGTCCATCGCAGCTCTCGGTGTGTCACCATTTATCATGCAGGTCACGGAAAGCCTTATAACCATCGTGTTCACTCACGGGCTCCAGAAGTACGGCGATGACCTGTACGTGGGATCATTCACCATACTCCAAAGTATCATGCAGATTATATTTATCCCGATGAGCGGTTTCTCCCAGGGAGTCCAGCCCATCATCAGCTACAACTACGGCAAGGGCAACGTAGACAGAGTGAAGAAGACATGTACCATACTGATAACCATGTCCATCATAGTGTCATTTGTCCTGGCCGGGGCCGCATTCCTGTTCCCGTCTGTGGCAGCCGGAATATTTACCTCGGATGAATCCCTCAAAGCACTCTGTGCAAAGGTTCTTCCGATATACATATTCGGAATGATGTTCTTTGGCATACAGAACGGATGTCAGCAGTCCTTCATATCCATGGGACAGGCAGGCAAATCCCTTATATTTGCACTGCTGAGAAAGGTCATACTGATAATCCCACTCGCAATCATCCTTCCGTACTGTACTCACTCAGTCATGAGCATTTACTACGCCGAGCCTATCAGCGACATAGTATCCGCCTTCTCATGCGGTGCGACATTCCTGCTGACATTTAAGTCTATGATGAAGGGCGCAGGGCAGAAGTAACCCTCCTCATTTTCCTTCTAAGCAGCATCGTGCCCACCACGCACGATACGATCTCCGTGATCGGGGTGATCGCATCCCTGAGTCCAAATGCGAGAAACAGCACAAACTGCTGAACCTTGTAGAACAGACCATATGTAGTCTGCGCCGACTGGTTAAACTTGAGTATGAGATTCAGCGCATATACCATGATGGACATAAGTGCCTGCGCTATGATGGCCGGAAGTCCTATGGCATATATTCCCCGGATGATTCTCCAGTCAGGCTTCATGTATACACATCCATGTTCAAATTCCTTATTAAGTCTCAGATGGAACACGCACAGCAGAACCGCAGACGCTATCAGTCCTATAATAGTTGCATAGGCGGCTCCCCTGACCCCCATGTCAGGAAATGGTCCCACTCCGTATATGAGAAGCGGATCAAGTATGATATTTATGACTGCTCCCATCACCTGACCTATGGTCGAATACATGGATCTTCCGGTTGCCTGAAGCAGCTTCTCAAACAACGAAAAGAATATTATTCCAAACGAATACACACAACATATTCTTAGATAATCCACAGCCATCTCTGTGACCTGCGCATCCATTGTCTGTGAAACTATATAAGCTCCCACTCCAAATATTCCAAAAACCAGACACACCGCATATATCACAGCACCGAGAAACAGACTGTTTCCAGCCACCTTTGCAGCCCTCTCTTTGTCGCCCTGACCGAGGGTTCTGGCGATGAACGCATTTGTACCAACTCCCGTACCTATGCCCAGAGCAACCATGAGCATCTGCACCGGAAATACCAGCGTGAGGGCATTTAACGCTGCCTCACTTCCCACCTTCATATTTCCCACAAATGCACTGTCCACGATGTTGTACACCGCCTGAAGTGCCATGGAAAGAATCATAGGAATACCCATCTGGATCATCAGCTTTCCAACAGGCATATCTTTCATCTTATTTTTCTCCCTGCTTTCCTCTTTGTTCTTATCCTTTTCTTCCACTCTTCAAACTCCTTTCCCTGAACAAAAAAATGCAGCTACCGCCTAAGTTAGTTGGACTTACGCTGAATAGCTACACACTAGAAAATTATTTATATGCACATAAAAAGCGAGTGACAAAACTGGATTTACGCAATCTTTGCCACTCGCTTTCGATGTGTATTATACTTTTGGTTTTTGAAAAAGTAAAGTTCAAAAATTTATAATGGACAATATTTAAGCATGAATTTTGACATATTCGATAAATTCAGGTAATGTAAAATACACATATCCTCTTTCTTCACAGTCAATTATTCCTTTTTTCTTTAATCTATCCCTATATGGATTAAATTCATTTGTCTTTAATGACAATCTATCTCTGACATCCTTTATTCGCCCCGAAGGAGTATTTGCAATGCCAAGACACACCTTTTTGTCCTTGTTTGACAATTCTGACCAAACCTTGTCATACACATACTCACTCAAATACTGACGATATAGTGACATGATTGATTTATAATCTCCGTTTTTCTGCCAGGTCAGAAAGCCGAGAACCTGAAATGCAAAAGGATAGCCTTTAGTTATTTCGGCCATTTCCAGAGCACTCTCTTCATCAATATTGAATATTTCCTGATATTTTGATTTAACAGCCCCCTTATCAAGTGGCTGCAATTTTATCTTTGGAGCTCGATACAGGAAGGTCAGATTTTTTTCATTCTGTAGCGCATCAATATTTTCAAACAGACCAGTCATTAGTAAAAATACAGGATACTCATTTCTCACAAGTATCTGAAATGTGCTGGCAAATACCTGCATTTCTGTATTGCTTGTTACCTCATCAATAGATATCAAAACTCTCTTTTTCATCTTTTTTACAATTGTAAGCATTGCCTGAATTGCATTTTCAATATCAAAAAACGGGTTTGATTTTTCTATAGAAACTCCTATTCCCAGCACCGACAAATCAATCTTTGCCTTTATAAATAAATCCTTCATATCTTTATAATCATACAATTTTGCCGCAAACCCCTGTAGCATATCACGATCAGGATTCAATTCAATGACAATCCAATCTTTTTCATTCTTAAAATGCTTTGATATGTCTGTAAGCATAACTGTCTTGCCGCTTCCACGAACTCCGGTAATCATGTATATCTGCTGATTTAAAAATTCTGCTGAAAATGATTCTATAATCTCATTTGTCTGCGCAAGTCTTGAAACAGACTCCAACGGACTTCTCCCAAATACTAATGTAAACGGATTTTGCATATACACTCCTTGTTTTACTGTTATTTACTATTATTTATTCTTGCGTACTGTTTTTACTGTCTTTTACTCTTTTTATATATTTTTACTCTTATTTACTCTTATGTCAAGAATTTTTCTATAATCTTCAGCCCACCATATTTATATTTTTCTCTCAAAATCAATGTTTTTAGGATAATATTATCTCTTTTCTGTTGTAATCTGCCTGCTGGAGATAATTTTCCTCCACCGGATTTCAGCCAGTCTTTATGACAAAGTCATATCTCCATCCTTAACCCAGCCGAGCTTTCTCACGACCATATTGATGAGTGGGCAGAGAACTGCAGGAAGTACAAATGAAATAAGGATCAGTCCAACCCAGTCCATAGCTGTGACTGCTGTCTTTGTTCCTGCCTCGATATCATTCATCCAGCCTGTATATACTCCGATCTGTCCAACCAGACCACATGTACCCATACCTGATGATACAGGAGTTCCGTTCATCTGAAGCTTGAACAGACATGTTGCAAGAGGTCCTGTGATCGCAGATGTAACTATAGGTGCGATCCAGATTCTTGGGTTCTTGATGATGTTGCCCATCTGGAGCATGGATGTTCCGATTCCCTGTGAAACCAGTCCGCCCCACTTATTTTCTCTGAATGACATAACAGCAAATCCAACCATCTGCGCACAGCAGCCCGCCACAGCAGCTCCGCCTGCCAGTCCTGTAAGTCCGAATGCAGCACATATAGCAGCAGATGATATAGGAAGTGTAAGAGCCACACCGACGAGAACTGATACCGCAATACCCATCCAGAACGGCTGAAGATTTGTAGCCAGCATGATGAGGTCTCCGACCTTCATGGCTATGGCACCCAGTGTAGGTGCAAGAAGTGCAGACACAGCCACACCACTTCCGATGGTCACCAGAGGTGTCACCAGTATATCTATCTTTGTCTCCTTTGAGACAACCTTTCCAAGCTCAGTTGCGATAACCGCAATAAAATAAACTGCCAGAGGACCGCCTGCGCCGCCCAGGGCATTTGCCGCAAATCCAACTGTTATCAGTGAAAACAATACAAGCTGCGGAGCCTTAAGAGCATATCCTATAGCCACCGCCATCGCTGGTCCTGCCATAGCAGAAGCGAGACCGCCAACTGTATAATCTGTTCCATTCACGGTTGCAACAACCGCTTTGAGAAATCCTACACCAAACTGATTGCCAAGTGTGTTCAATATAGTTCCGATCAGCAGAGTACAGAACAATCCCTGTGCCATGGCACCGAGAGCATCTATTCCGTATCTCTTGACACTGAAAACGATGTCTTTCTTCTTCAAGAATCCTTTTACCTTTTCCATCATTTTTCTCCTTTTGTGTTATGGGGGTGACAGCATATATTTACATGGGGTATCTGCTGTCGTGTCTACTGTCTTGTCACCTGTAAAGTAGCATGTCACCTATAATATACTTGTATCTTATATTTTTCAACTATAATCAGCAATTTTGTTTAGCTTTTATGTTTGACGACATGTACCATGTTTTCTATAATTATTTATGGGGAATTTTTATTTATAAGTGTGGAGGAAATTATGGAACTTATCGAATTTTTAATAAGTATGTTTTTTGCAACTCTGATATGTGGAGGAATTATATGTCTCTTCATGTACCTGTTCTATTCCAGGGCAGGATATAAGGTTTTAAGATTCCGAATATATTGCTGGGAATACTGCATTAATCCGGATGGCAATTCTGCAAAGAAATATATAATAAGAAAGAACGCTTTCAAGCTGGCACCAGATCTGTCCATGTATAAACCAGATGCCAATATCGATCAGGAACTTGATCTCCGGCTCACCTGTCTCAGCATAATGTGCATGGGTGCCATCACTGTATTATTTGATCTTGTATGTGTATATATGGCTATACAACGCGGTGGATTTTTTATCGACAGCTTTCCGGTAATGTTTATGTACACTCTGTCAGGAACCATGACATTGTATCTGATCAGCCTAATTGTCATCATTATCTCAGGAAAGTACGGTAAAAAAAATGAACTTGGTAACTATCTGAACCACAATATCCACCAGATGATGGCAACCGGAAGGATCACCGAGCCTCTTCTTCCACCCCTGGAGTCTCTTGGCCTGAAAGGCAATATCCATACTTGTCTCCAATATCAGTTGGTCCGGTTCCGTCAGATGCAGATCATCGGTGACTACGCTGAAATTAACAAAATAGCGGATTATCTGGAAAATGAAATGCCTGATAATTATCCTAATCCTGGCATACACCAGTCACTTGTATTCTATTACTGCTACTTCAGACAGTCAGATCCCGCAGCCTATACCCTGGCAGTATCACATTTCAGCAAATGCAGGGTTGAGCTTGAAAAAGGACTCGACAGCAACGACAAGAGAATATATGCATACTACAAATACTATATAGAACACGATCCACGTGCCGCATGGCAGCTTGCCCAGGAAGGACTTGCCATGCTCCCATCAAATACGCTTCTCAACCGGGAAGAAAAAACAGTTGAGGAGAAGTGGCTCACACATCTCCTCAACATGATCAGTTCCGGCACTTACAGATAACCGGATTTATCTGGTTTTTATATATGTCCATAACAACGACTATTTCAATCTCTGGAGAATACCAAGTGTATACTTCCATGTTCTCTGCACACTGGCTACATCCATAGACTCTCTGCTTGTATGGATATTCTTCATATCCGGGCCAAATGATACACAGTCCAGCCCCGGCATCTTGCCAGCGAAAAGTCCACACTCCACTCCAGCGTGGAGTGCCTGTATAACAGGCTTTCTGCCATATTGCTCTTCAAATACACTCACCATGATATCCCTCAGTGGAGAATCATGCCTGTATTCCCATGCGGGGTAATCGCCCTGTACATCCAGACTTCCACCAGCCGAAGCTGATACACACCTGAGCTGATCTATCAGATTTTCCTTTTCCGACTGTACACTGCTTCTGACTGAAAAGCTTGCAATGACCTCATCCTCAGATGTCTTCAATATTCCAAGATTCAGCGACGTCTGCACAAGGCCTTCTATATCATTGCTCATCTTCTGAATTCCATTTGGCATCATCATAAGACTCCTGATAACTATATCCGATGCCTTTTCTGTCATAGCCCTGTTGATCACGGTTCTGCCAGTCTTATCATTCTGTACAACACCAGCGTTGTTATCTGAATCCAGACTATCTGACAGATCCACTTCTACTCTCACTGCAAGTCTCGGATCAGTGCTTCCAAACTCATGCCTCAGAACCTTCTCATACTTTTCCGCAGATTTTACAAAGTTATCCACATCATCCGAATCAATACCCACATATGCCTCAGCCTTATTAGGTATCGCATTGTCCTTCAGTCCACCCTGTATAGATATCAGTCTGTATGAAACATCATTTCCTATATTATATAGAAGTCTCGCAAGCTGCTTACCCGCATTTGCACGCTGCCTTATGATCTCCACTCCCGAATGTCCGCCTGTAAGACCATCTACAGTGATCTTTACAACAGACAATTCTCCTGTCATATTCTCATACTCCACCGGAATATGACATGTAGCGCAAGCTCCGCCGGCACAGGACACCAGCAGATAACCCTCATCCTCAGAATCCAGATTGAGCATGATCCGTGACCTTAGTGGACTGCAGTCTATCGCCGCAGCGCCCAGCATTCCTATCTCCTCATCAACCGTGAATACACACTCAAGTGGCGGATGTGGTATATCGTCAGCATCCAGTATCGCCAGTGCAAATGCCACGGCTATTCCATCATCTCCGCCAAGGGTCGTTCCGTCGGCGGATATCACTCCGTCCTCAAGCACCAGTCTCAGTCCATCATGTTCAAAGTCTATATCGCAGTCCGCATCCTTCTCACAGACCATATCCATATGTCCCTGCAGCATGACAGGTGCACTGTTCTCGTATCCGGCAGTTCCACCTTTGAATATGATGACATTGTTGCTCTCGTCCTGTATATACCTCAGCTTCCTGTCTACAGCAAATTTCACCAGATAATCACTTATCTTCTTTGTATCTGACGATCCGTGTGGAATCCCGCATATCTCCTCAAAGAAACGAAAAACTCCATACGGCTCGATATTTGATAAAACTCCCATTCTGTAATCTCCTTTTAATCTTTAATCTGACTTACAATTCACCAACATAATAAATAAACCAATGTTCAACATGATGTCATTTGTACATTCTTCACATTGATTATATATTTGACACATGTCAATTTCAACTCACCAGACTATTTCCATCCAATCACAGCCTGAGCCACAAATATCATCGCAGCCGCCTTCGTTGACTTTGCATCCTCTTAATGATATATATTAATCAAATGTGCATATAATACGCACAGTATAAACCGTGTGACCTCAGTCTGATCATATTAATCAGAAATAACACGCGGTAGATTGGAGAATAACATGTCAGAGAATTGTACACACAACTGCAGTACTTGTGGTCAGAGCTGTTCCAGCAGAACTGAGCCGCAGAGTCTTATCATAGAACCACATCCGGGTTCACATATAAAGCATATCATCGCCGTGGTCAGCGGCAAGGGAGGCGTCGGCAAATCATCCGTAACCTGTCAGCTCGCCGTTCTCATGCAGCGCATGGGTTACAAGACAGCCATACTTGATGCAGATATCACAGGACCTTCTATTCCAAAGGCATTTGGCGTAAATAAGACACCGGAGGCTGAGGGTGACTTCCTGTATCCTGATGAGACGGAAACAGGAATCAAGATCATGTCCGTGAATCTTCTTCTGGACGACGAGACAACACCTGTCCTCTGGAGAGGTCCTATCATAGCGGGCACAGTCAAGCAGTTCTACTCAGACATCATCTGGGGAGATATCGACTATATGTTCATCGACTGTCCACCTGGAACCGGTGATGTTCCACTTACCATATTCCAGTCCATCCCTATAGATGGAGTTGTGGTTGTCACCACCCCTCAGGATCTCGTATCTGTCATCGTTGGAAAGGCCGTTCATATGGCTGACAGCATGAATATACCTGTCATCGGCATGATAGAGAATATGTCATATTTCATTTGTCCTGACTGCAATAACAAACACTATATATTTGGCAAAAGCCAGCTTGAATGGGTCATAAGAGATCTGTATATAGGCCATGCGATCCGCCTGCCTATCAACCCTGCTCTTGCCGGGCTCATGGATAAAGGCGATATAGAAAACATGGATGCAAATGAGGATCTGCAGGAGTTTGCAGACCTTATAAGCACATTTGATCCTGACAAATACTGATCTGCCTGTCAATTAATACACTAAAAACTTTTTTGGAGGTAACCAACATGGATATCCTGCACATCCTGAACAACTGCATATTATGTCCAAGGAAATGCGGTGTAGACCGTACATCCGGTCACACAGGAGTCTGCCATATGACAGATACTGTCAAGGTGAGCCGTGCAGCGCTACACATGTGGGAAGAGCCATGTATATCCGGAGAAAACGGGTCTGGTGCCGTTTTCTTCTCCGGTTGTGCACTTGGCTGCTGTTTCTGCCAGAACAAAGCCATATCAGGAGGCGGATCTGGCAAGGATATATCCATATCCAGACTGTGCAACATCTTCTTCGAGCTTCAGGATAAGGGTGCCAACAACATCAATCTTGTAACACCGGATCACTATATACCGCAGATCATATCAGCTATAGACATGGCGAGGTCAAGAAACTTTAAGCTCCCATTTGTATATAACTGCAGTGGTTATGAAACGGCTGAGATGATACGGCTGCTTGATGGCTATATAGACGTGTATCTTCCTGATTTCAAATTCATGTCACCGGATCTGGCCGCAAAATACAGCAATGCTCCAGACTATCCTGAACATGCCAAAGTCTCCATATCCGAGATGGTCAGACAATGTGGCGGAGACCAGACCCACTTTGATGACGATGGTATTATGCAGAGAGGTGTTATCGTCCGGCATCTGCAGCTTCCTGATCATCTGGATGATTCCAAGTCAATAATCACATATCTATATAACACATACAAAGATTCAATATATATAAGCATCATGAACCAATACACCCCTATGCCGGGCATTGAGAATAGATTTCCAGAGCTTGGCAGAACTATAACTCCGTCTGAATACGATGAGCTTGTGGATTATGCCATTGATATCGGCGTTGAAAATGGATTCATACAGGAGGGTGAGACAGCAAAAGAAAGCTTCATTCCAGCATTCGATAACGAAGGCGTGTAACCCACACATCTTCAAATAAGGAAATAAATAAAAGACCATGGATTTTTGCACAAAAAAATGGACCAGCCACAACATATTGCAGTCAATCCATCTTGTAGTGGGCCGCCGGGGGCTCGAACCCCGCACACCCTGATTAAGAGTCAGGTGCTCTACCAAATGAGCTAGCGGCCCGTATTTATTTGTTATGTTCGTCACAACAGAATAGATTATATATCAGTTCTGAGAATAATGCAAGTGTTTTTCTCATTTTTTTCAATTTTTCTGACATCCAGCAAATGATTCCAAACTGAGTGACAAAAAAATGGACCAGCCACAAATATATTGCAGTCAATCCACCTTGTAGTGGGCCGCCGGGGGCTCGAACCCCGCACACCCTGATTAAGAGTCAGGTGCTCTACCAAATGAGCTAGCGGCCCATATTATTTTGTCTTGTTATGTCACTGCCACAACGAATTAGAGTATACATTAGTTTTTTTTATAATGCAAGTGTTTTTTTACTTTTTTTTATTTATTTCCCATAGAGCTTTAATCTATCCATACAAATGCCATTTTTCAGTGAGCATCAATGCAATAATCTCCTGTCGGTACATATACCATTTGAATATAATTTTCGCCTATGCTATTATTATAAAGTATGACTTTTTCAATAAAAAGAAGAACTTTACGATAAATATATGGAGAATACTATGAGACTGAGGAATGTAAAAGGTTCAAGAGAAACTATCGCAGCAAATGACTATGTAATACACAATGAAACTGATATGAAAGGCCTCTGGCATGAGTTATTTGGCAACGATAACCCTATACATATTGAGATAGGTATGGGCAAGGGGCAGTTTATCATGGAACTTGCCAGACAAAACCCTGATATCAATTACATAGGCATAGAAAAGTATTCAAGTGTCCTTGTTCGTGCCTTGGAGAAAAGAGCGCTTGAACCGGAGATGACGAATCTCTATTTTATAAGAATGGATGCAGAATATATAACTGACGTATTTGACGCGGATGAAGTGGACAGGATATATCTTAATTTCTCGGATCCATGGCCAAAGGATCGCCATGCCAAGAGACGCCTTACCTCCACGCATTTTCTCGGATTATATGATCAGCTTCTCGCTCCTGAGGGAAGAGTCATTTTTAAGACGGATAACCGAGGTCTTTTTGACTTCTCTCTGGAACAGGTTCCCGAGGCAGGATGGATCCTCGAGAACTATACCTATGATCTTCACAACTCAGAGTATAATGAGGGCAACATTATGACCGAATACGAAACCAAATTCTCGGCAATGGGTACACCAATCAACAGACTCGTTGCATATAGAGATAAGAAATAAACGGTTATCCAGCATTTGTTGACACACTGTTTTTCGTATACTACAATTAAAATTACAGCAATTTTGTGGAAAGGAGTTTCATCATGGACACATCTTCTATAGAAAGTCTCGAATTGGTGCGAAATACCAATCAGGATCTGTTGAATTTCTTCAATGATTCATATATAAGTAAGCTTGAACAGGTTCAATCTTTAAAGACTGAGGAATTTGAGCTTAAGTCGAAGATAGAACAGCTTATAAAAACTTTAGATGTATACTCCTTTAAAACCAGCGCCGGTCATAATGTATTTTCACCATTCTCAGTGGATACCACCTCACAGCAGGAAAAAGCTACGCAGATAGAGTTACAGTTAAAAGAACTTCAGGACATCCAGCAGACCTTAAGACTCCAGATCAAAGAGGAGGAGGAAGAAACAGCTCTCCTGAAGAAACGTATAACTGATCTGTCTACATCTAACAGACATCTGGAAAATCTTTTGACTGATATGACAGAGGAAGTATCTACTATTGATGAGAATACAGACTCTTCAGCCGAATCTGATGATGACACACTTACACCTGCAGATCACGGAATAAATATCCTCAGACTGTATCAATATGAGAAAAAGCAGCTTGCAGAAAAACTGCAATCCGATATTACCGATGTGCTGGACTCCAGCTCTCACAAACTGGATGTGTTATCCTGGCTTATAAGATCAGATATCAACAGGGCAAAGGTAACACTTGAAGAGCTTACATCCACAACATCAAAACTTGCAGATCATGTGGACGAGCTTGCCGGTTCTCTTACGGACAGGTCATTCTCAGATGAGCCTGTATGGAATATATTGGAAAAGGTTCTTCAGAATTATAAAGATGAACATCCAGAGTGCGGAATATCCTATGACATAAACTGTACTGATTACGCAATAAATATTCCAGATATTATATCTACATATTTGTTATCCATTACCAAAGATATCATGGAAAATATTTTCCAGCATGCAAATGCAAACAAAGTATCCGTAAAAATTTACTTGAGCAGTAAATTGATAGATGTATGTATCAACGACAATGGCATAGGTATTGCCAGCGACTATAACAATACAAGTCCATGGTACAGCAGCCTGCACAGGATCAGGGAAATCATATATCTGTTAAATGGCACACTTAAAATAGAAGGAGATGCCTCAAGCGGAACAAATGTAAGATTTTCATTTCCTATTGAATAACATACGAGTATAAAGGGATAATATAACATATTGTTTTTTATGAATAATTTGTTTTTATCCACAATTATATATATTTATCCACAAAAATAATAATAAAGGACTATTATCATGAAAGAAAAAATTGCACAGCTTATTTCAAATAATATAGAAGGAATAGAGATGTCAGACATCATGGCATCAATAGAGATTCCACCACGCCCTGACATGGGAGATTTTGCATTTCCTTGCTTCAGGCTGGCAAAGGTTCTCAGAAAAGCACCAAATATGATTGCTGCTGATATTAAGGATGCAATCGGTGATGTAGATTTCATTGAAAAGATCGATGTTGCAGGTGCATACCTGAACTTCTATATCAAAAAAGACGTATTCGTAAAGACAATGATAGAGGCAGCCAACACTGAGGAATTCGGCAAATCAGATATAGGTGATGGACAGACTATATGCATCGATTACTCCTCTCCTAATGTAGCAAAAAACTTCCACGTTGGACATCTCAGAACTACCATTATTGGTAATTCACTTTACAAGATTCACTCAAAGCTTGGATATAATGTTGTCAGAATAAATCACCTGGGTGACTGGGGCACACAGTTTGGTAAACTTATCGTTGCATACAAAGCATGGGGATCAAAGGAAGCTGTTGAGAAAGACGGAATATCGGAGCTCATGAAGTTATATGTCAGGTTTCATGAGGAGGCAGACAAGAATCCTGAACTTGTAGATGAGGCAAGAGCCTGGTTTAACAAGATGGAAAACGGAGACGAAGAAGCACTCAGCATATGGCAATGGTTCAAGGACATAAGCCTTGTAGAGTACAAGAGGACATACAACCTCCTCGGTATGGACTTTGACTACTATCTTGGAGAAAGCTTCTATAGAGACAAATGTCAGGCAGTTGTGGACAAAGTCAAGGCTGCTGGTCTCCTAAAGGAAAGCGAGGGTGCTATGATCGTAGATCTCTCAGAATACGATATGGCTCCATGTATTATAACTAAAAAAGACGGTAGCTCCATATATGCAACAAGAGATCTCGCTGCTATATTCTATAGAAAAGATACCTACCACTTCTCAAAGTGCTTATATGTAACCGGTCAGGAGCAAAAGCTTCACTTTGCGCAGGTGTTCAAGGTGGTAGAGCTTCTCGGAAATGAGTGGGCAAAGGATCAGCTTGTTCATATTCCTTATGGTCTTGTAAGTCTTGAAGGAGCGAAACTCTCAACAAGAAGCGGTAATATTATTTACGCTGAGGACATTTTAAAAGATGCCATCGCAAAAAGCCTTGAAATTATTACTGAAAAGAGCCCAAATCTTGAAAATAAGGAAGATGTTGCTAAAAAAGTTGGAGTTGGTGCTGTTCTTTTCAATGATTTATATAACCAGAGAATTAAAGACGTATCATTTAGCTGGGATAAAGTTCTTAACTTTGACGGTGAGACTGGTCCATATGTTCAGTACACACATGCAAGATGCTGTAGTGTTGTAAGACTTGCAGAATCATTTGACCCATCTAATCCGATAGATTACAGTCTTATAACTGAGCAGGATGCTATGGAACTGTTAAAGGAAATAAATAGATTTCCTTCAGTTATCAAGGATGCTGCGGATAAATATGAGCCTTCAGTTGTTGCCAGATATGCAGTAGATGTAGCTCAGGCATTCAACAAATTCTATAACTCTACAAGAATTAATGTAGATGATGTAAATCTCAAGAATGCAAGGGTTATGCTCACATACCTTACTAAGAACACAATACATGATGCTTTAGACCTTCTTGGTATAGAAGCTCCTGAGGCAATGTAAATTAATATAGGTATTGACACTTAATTCAAGCTTGTATGTTGAATGTGACTAACCCATCAACACGTTTTGTCCTATAACCCTAATAAATAAACAGGAGATATTTTTGTACTGGCTATGTACAGAATATCTCCTGTTTTGTTTAATTATATATTAAATGTCTGGGTCTATTTTTATTATTTAGATTTTATATTATATTTCTATCGCAGCATATAATTTTTAAATTCAATATTATATTCTTAATACATTACACCAAGAAGTAACGATTTAGAGCATATTTAATAATACAACTAAGAAATAATATTATAAACTATTGAATTATTCTAATATAGAACATCATATTTCTTAAAAATGTTTCACGTGAAACATTTTCAGTTTTTCATAATTATTATTTAAAGTATCATATTAAGATTTCTATTACATATTTAAATATATTAACACTTAATAATTTGTATTTATGATGATCTCTTATTAAAATGATAGCTTATTAATAGATTATTGTGAAAAATTATAGTGTCTTGTCTATTTTTAAGATAAAGTCTATTTCCAAGATAAAGTCTATTTTAAGATAAATCAACATATCATATGTCATTGTTCGTAAGTGCAATAAACTGTGCACACCTCAGATTACTTCATTATACTTAATTAGATTTTTTTACTATATTACATATCTTGTATGATTGATATAATAATACATATTCCGTCATATCTTATGTTGGTTAAATATAAGCATTCGCGTTATATCATATCGTCTAACGGCTACATGCGGGAATTCGCGTTATGACGGTCTGCACAAGTGCACCCATCACAATACATATTATATCATATTGCCTAACGGCTCCGTGCGGGAATTCGCGTTATGACGGTCTGCACAAGTGCACCCATCACAATACATATTATATCATATTGCCTAGCGGCTTCATGCGGGAATTCGCGTTATGACGGATTGTGCAAGTGAACCCGTAGCAATACTTATCAAATCATGTCGCCTAACGGCTCCATGTGGGCATTCGCGTTATGACAGTCTGCACAAGTGCAACTGTCGCAACGCTCATTATATCATATCTCATATTGTCTCAATGATGGCATTCATATAGTAAACGTTTGCACAAGTTTAACTGTCACTGTGCTAATCAGTTAATATTTTGACGCAAATGACATAATTTCACCATTTCATGTAAACAATCAATATGTGCATGTCTAAATATATATTATTTATAATGTTTCACGTGAAACATTTTCCATCAGATAATTCTAATTCTTTATTATTATATAAGTGATATTTTTTAAGTATTTTGTAGAATTAGTAATATAGAAGTGATATAATAGACAAGCTGATAGAAAGATATATTTTTCATTAGTGTTTTACATAATGTTTCACGTGAAACATTATTTTTTTGAATGAAAAGGAGAAAAAATGGGCAGAATTATAGCAATCGCCAACCAGAAAGGTGGTGTTGGTAAAACAACCACTGCTATCAATCTGGCTGCATGTTTAGCCGCAAAAGGTAAGAAAGTTCTGGCCGTAGATATGGATCCACAGGGTAATATGACTAGTGGATTAGGTATAGACAGGGATTCTCTTGAATATACAGTCTATGATATGTTAAGAAATGAATGTAACATAGGCGAGTGTATGCTTATAAATGTATACCCAGGATTAAATCTTATTCCTGCAAACAGAGAGCTTGCAGGTGCAGAGGTTGAATTTGTAGGTATGGAAGACATGCAGCATATACTAAAAGCCCATATCAAAAAGGTAAAGAACAAATTTGACTATATAATTATTGATTGTCCTCCTGCTCTCGGAATGTTAACTGTAAATGCACTTACAGCAGCTAATACGGTGCTTGTACCTATCCAATGTGAATTTTTTGCACTTGATGGTCTCTCACAGCTTGTATACACAATAGAATTGATAAGAAAAAATCTTAACAGACTTCTTACAATAGAAGGTGTTGTGTTTACAATGTTTGACTCCAGAACAAATTTATCTGTTCAGGTAGTTGAAAATGTACGAGATAACCTCAAACAGCATATATATAACACTGTAATACCGAGAAATGTCAGGCTGGCTGAAGCTCCCAGTTATGGAATGCCAATAATAGAATATGATCCTCGTTCAACAGGAGCTGAGCATTATATGATGTTGGCTGATGAAGTTATAGAAAATGACTATTACAGATAAAATGGAGGACTAATATGGCTCAAAAAAAAGGCTTGGGCAGAGGTTTAAATGATCTGTTAGGCACATCAGAGGCATCTAAACCATCCAGGAATAGAAATAATGAGAATAATTCACTTGAATCCGGTGAAGAAAAGGTAAAAACAGTTACCAAAGAGGTTGTGAAAGAAGTTATAAAAGAGGTTGAACAAAAGATAAAGATCAGTCTTATTGAACCAAATAAATCTCAGCCTAGAAAGCAGTTTGATGAGGAAGCATTACAGGAATTGTCTGATTCAATCAAAAAATATGGTGTCTTGGAGCCCCTTATAGTCACCAAAAAAGGTGATTATTATGAAATAATAGCGGGTGAAAGGCGCTGGAGAGCTGCCAGAATGGCTGGAATTAAGGAAGTTCCGGTAGTAATACGTGATTATACAGACAAAGAGATCATGGAAATTTCTCTTATTGAAAATATACAGAGAGAGGATCTCAACCCTATAGAAGAGGCACAGGCATACGAAGCCCTGATTTCAGAATATAATCTGAAGCAGGAGGAGGTCGCTGAAAGAGTGTCTAAGAGCAGATCTGCCATTGCAAATTCACTGAGATTGTTGAAATTATGTGAAGATGTAAGACAAATGGTTATGTACAATATGATTTCAACGGGACATGCCAGAGCTCTTATACCTATAGAGGATCCAAAGCTCCAATATGAAACTGCAGCTATTGTATATGATCAAAAGTTAAGTGTCAGAGAGACGGAAGCATACGTCAAATCATTGCTTGAAACAAAACCAGAAAAAGAGGAAACTAAAAAGCCTCAAAAAGATCTGTCTGTTTTCTATTCAGATATAGAAAACAAGTTAAAATCAATATTAGGAGCAAAGATAGCAATAAAGGCTTCAAATAATGATAAAGGTAAAATAGAGATCAACTATTATTCTCAAGATGAACTTGACAGAATAACTGAGATGTTATACTCAATCAATAAAGAAATGATGTAAAATTACATCTTAAATACGCACAATCAAGGAAGGACAATATAATGGAAAGTTCCATATTAAATTTTATTGGTATTGATCCTGCATACATACTTATCGGTATGATGGTTCTTATAATAGCCTTGTTTGTACTATTATTCATATTGATGGGCAATATTAAAAATAGAAACAAACAGATAAAAAGACTGTTAAGTGGAACTCAAGCAGGTGATCTTGAAGATATAATAATGAAAAGATTCGCTGAGATGGATGCTGTAAAGAATAATTCTAAAAGACTTACGAAAGAACATAAGGAAATACAGAGTCATCTGGCATCATGTGTCAGTAAAATAGGTCTGGTAAAATATAACGCATTTGAAGGAATGGGTGGTAATCTAAGTTTTGCACTTGCTCTCCTCGATACGGACAATAATGGCGTTGTTCTCAACAGTATGCATACCAGAGAAGGCTGCTTTAATTATGCAAAAGAGATTATTGGTGGAGAAGCATATGTTGCTCTTTCCGAGGAAGAAAAAGAGGCCATAGAACGTGCTAAAACACTCGAAGATGAAATAGCAGAAAATAAATTGTAGATTAAATAATTATATTATTTATAAAAAGATAACTCATTTTTGTTATCTAATTTTAAAAATTATGTATTAAACAGGAGGAATATCATGATTGATATTAAGTTCTTAAGAGAAAACCCAGATGTAGTAAAACAGAATATAAAAAATAAGTTCCAGGATGACAAACTTCCACTTGTTGACGAAGTAATAGAACTTGACAAGCAGGCACGTGCTGCCCAGCAGGAAGCTGATGCTCTCAGAGCAGACAAGAATGCTATAGCAAAACAGATTGGTGCTCTTATGGCACAGGGTAAGAAGGAAGAAGCGGAGGAAGTCAAAAAACAGGTAGCTGAGACATCAGCAAGACTTAAAGAGCTTGAATCCCTTGAGCCAGAACTCAAGGAAAAGGTAAAAAAGATCATGATGATCATTCCTAATATTATTGATCCTTCTGTTCCTATTGGAAAGGATGATTCAGAGAATGTAGAAGTTCAGAAGTACGGAGAGCCTGTTGTTCCAGACTTTGAAATTCCATATCACGCAGATATCATGGAAGCTTTAGGCGGAATTGACCTTGATTCAGCAAGAAAGGTAGCAGGAAACGGATTTTATTATCTGATGGGCGACATTGCAAGACTTCACTCTGCTATCATCTCATACGCAAGAGATTTCATGATTGACAGAGGATTTACATATTGTATTCCTCCTTTTATGATAAGAAGTAATGTTGTTACAGGCGTTATGAGTTTTGCAGAGATGGATGCCATGATGTACAAAATAGAGGGTGAAGACCTCTACCTTATAGGTACATCTGAGCATTCTATGATTGGTAAATTCATAGATACGATAATTCCTGAAGAGGAGCTTCCAAAAACACTTACAAGCTACTCACCTTGTTTTAGAAAAGAAAAAGGAGCTCATGGTATAGAAGAGCGTGGAGTATACAGAATACACCAGTTTGAGAAGCAGGAAATGATAGTTGTATGTAAGCCTGAGGACAGCAAGATGTGGTTTGACAAGCTGTGGCAGAATACCGTGGATCTCTTCAGATCAATGGATATACCTGTAAGAACACTTGAGTGCTGCTCAGGAGATCTTGCAGATCTCAAGGTTAAGTCTATCGATGTTGAGGCATGGTCTCCTCGTCAGAAGAAGTATTTTGAGGTTGGAAGCTGTTCAAATCTCGGTGATGCACAGGCAAGACGTCTTCAGATAAGAGTTAAAGGTGAAGATGGCAAGAAATACCTTGCTCACACATTAAACAACACAGTAGTAGCCCCTCCAAGAATGCTCATTGCTTTTCTTGAGAATAATCTTCAGGCTGACGGCAGAGTAAGAATACCTGAAAAACTCCGTCCATATATGGGTGGTAAAGAATACCTCGAAAAAACAGGTAAATAAAGCTTTTTATATTGTAGACACATAATATCAATAACTAATAATAATCATGAGGAGGTGTCAGTATGCATAGTTTTCTACCATCTATAGGTTTTTCAAACATAAAAAACCGGCAGATGCTGGAGCCGATATACAGGCAGATACTTCAGTCTCCTGATCACAAATTCATATCAACTATAAGTTCTGACACCTATATGATTCAACTGAGTAAAGATTTTGGCAATGGTTTTGGGATATCACTGGTCGGTGAAATGTCTGAAGATGGTTCAATATCCATAGAGTACTATTTTCCTTATGTAAGATCTAAGCTTTTGACTGAAGACCAGAATATATATGTAGAAAAGTTTTCTGATAAAATGTCATATGCGGGAGTAAGCAGTGATTTTAGTCTTGGAATGACACTTATATTTTTTATATCAAATATTGCTGATTACGAAAAATCTCGATGGATGAATAAATCGAATAGATATATATCAAAAGCCTATTTCTCGGGATTATCAGTCAATGGTACTATAATACTTGATGTAAATGATAATAATGATAACAGTAAGTTATATAATAATTCAAAGAGAAATAAACTTATAGAAGCAGCCAAAAAAGGAGATCCTGAAGCGATTGAAAGCCTCACACTCGAAGATATGGATACCTACAACACCATAGGAAAAAGAACCAGAAGAGAAGATATTCTATCAATCGTAAAATCAAGCTTTATGCCTGTAGGTATAGAAACTGATCACTATGCAGTGATTGGCACCATAACCTCATATATAGAGACCGCCAATACATTTACAGATGAACCAATATACCTGATTGATCTTGAAAGTAACGATCTGAATTTTACTGTAGCAATCAATAAAAACCATCTTCTGGGAGAACCTGCTATCGGTCGAAGATTTAAAGGCGATGTATGGCTACAGGGACATATAGTTATATAGATATCACTTATATTCTTGACTATACAGTATATAAATGTTAAACTAATAACTGATGTGCATCTGTAGCTCAGCAGGATAGAGCGTCCGCCTCCTAAGCGGAAGGCCGTGGGTTCGAATCCCGCCAGGTGCACTATTTTTCATAAGGGGGGACCCACGTCAGTGGGGGGATTCCTTGTGAAGCACGCAACCGCCACGCGCAGCGTCTATCCTGCGGTTGCACCAATTTTTTTCATAAGGGGGGACCCACGTCAGTGGTATTTCCTCATATTATTTTTTTCTAAAGGGACATGACTATGAACTATATTGTTATGGATCTTGAATGGAATCAAAGTTACAATGGACATATGGGTGAGCATCCACGTATGCCTTTTGAAATTATAGAGATTGGTGCCGTAAAAGTCGATAAGAACTTAAATATAATTGATGAATATTCAAGTCTTATCAAGCCTAAGATTTATAAAAAACTACATTCAAAGATCAGGACAATTCTGAATTATGACGAAAATGACCTTAATCTTGGTCGGGGATTTAAAGAAGTCTGTTCAGAATTTCTCGAGTGGTGCGGAGACAATTACATATTCTGCACATGGGGACCTATGGATCTTACAGAGCTTCAGACAAACATGGATTTTTATTACATGGACAAGCTACCGAGACCTCTTAAGTTTCTCAATCTGCAAAGCATATATGCAAGTGTTACAAATAATGCAAATTCACCACAAAGTATGAGTAAACTTGAAAAAGCAGTCAGTGAGATGAATATTCCAGAGACTGAACCTTTTCACACAGCTCTTAACGATGCAAGATATACCGCTCTGGTTATGAAAGAGATGAAAGCAAAGAATATCAATCAGCTATACAGTTTTGATCTCTATATAACCCCTAAGAATAAGGAAGAAGAGATTGAGGTAACTCACAACAATCAATATGAATATATATCTCGCAATTTCAGAAATAAACATGATGCTCTTGATGATAAAAAAGTAACACAGATAAGATGTTACAAATGCAATAAAAAAGTCAAAATCAATATTGACTGGTTTGCAAACAGCCCATCATCATACATGTGTGTTGGAAAGTGTTGGATGCACGGTTATTTCTGTGGAAAGATAAAATTCAAACAGATAAATAATAGCTATTATATACAGAAAACAATAAAACCTATTGATAAGCAGGGCATAGAAGCTATTAAACAAAAACAGGAAGATATTCGTGAAAAAAGGAAAGAAAAAAGACATATGAAGTCTTCAAACTAAAAAATAAAACAGTCTTTGCAAAGACTGTTTTATTTTTTATGCTATTGGCTTTTTTGAAGATCCTGGCTTTCTAGGATATTTTTTATCAGTGCTGGATATCTTTTTTACAAAAACAAAGCTTCTCTGATTATCAGTGTCCGGAATGTTCGTAGTAAATATATTTTCCACCTGTCCTCCAAGTATTCTTATAGTTTTTTTTCCATCTTTCATCTCATCAGCAACTGCACCTGCTTTATATGGAATAAAATATCCGCCCATCTTCACAAATGGTATACACCATTCCGATAATACTGTCATATTGGCAACTGCTCTGGACACTGCAATATCATATTTTTCTCTGTATAAAGAATTTCTTCCACCATCTTCCGCTCTGGCATGTACGGTTTCTATATTATCAAGTTTCAATTCAGTAATTACCTCATTAAGAAATTTGAGTCTTTTATTTAGTGAATCCATAAGAGTAATATTCAGGTCAGAAAAAGCTATCTTGAGAGGTATTCCCGGAAATCCGGCACCGGTTCCCACATCTATCATATTCAGATTTTCATTAAGGTTTTTGTATTTTGCAAGCAATAAACTGTCAGCAAAGTGCTTTATGATCACATCATCCAATTCAGTTATTGCAGTAAGATTCATCACCTTGTTCCACTCTATAAGCATATCATAGTACATTGAAAACTGTGATAACTGCTTATCATTCAGTTCTACACCAAACTGTTTCGTTATGGAATTTAATCTTTCCATTATGTTATTCTCCTAATATTATATAAAGTTCTATATGATTTCTTCTCTGTTCTTCATCTTAAGATATACAAGTAACACAGATATATCTGCCGGAGAAACACCCGATATTCTGGATGCCTGTCCTATGTTTTCAGGACGTATAAGAGATAATTTCTGTCTGGCCTCTATTCTGAGATTTGAAATATCATTGTAATCAATATCTTCAGGGATTCTCCTTTTTTCAAGCTTTTTAAACTGTGCAACCTGTTGATTCTGTCTATCTATATAACCCTGATATTTGATTGTAATATTGATCTGCTCGATCACATCTGACGGAAGCTTTTCCCTTCCCTCATCTATTGTCGCTATCATCTCATAAGAAAGCTCAGGTCTCCGTATAAGTTCTGCAAGAGATGCTGCAGTCTTAAGTCCGGTGCTGCCCATTTTTTCAAGGAATTTCTGAATTGTAGAATTTGCCCCGACCATGGTATTCTCAAGTCTGTCTATTTCTTTCTCTATCTGTTTCTTTTTTCTAAGGAACTTTGAATATCTCTCATCATCGATCAAACCTATCTCATGACCTATCTCTGTGAGTCTGAGATCAGCATTATCTTGTCTGAGGAGCAATCTGTACTCTGCCCTGGATGTCATCATTCTGTATGGCTCAGAAGTCTCCTTTGTCACAAGATCATCGATCAATACACCAATATAAGCCTGAGATCTGTCAAGCACAACAGCCGGCCTGCCAAGTATCTTCATAGATGCATTTATTCCTGCCATGATTCCCTGGGCTGCGGCCTCTTCGTATCCTGAACTTCCATTTATCTGTCCAGCTCCAAATAATCCATCTACATTCTTAAACTCCAAAGAAGGCTTAAGATCTATCGCATTTATACAATCGTATTCTATAGCATATGCATTTCTGATCACCTTCGCATGTTCAAGCCCCTTCATGCTGTGTATCATCTCATATTGAACATCCTCTGGAAGGGAGCTGCTCATACCTCCCATATACATCTCATTTGTATATTCTCCTTCAGGCTCTATAAATATCTGATGTCTCGTCTTATCCGGAAATTTCGTAACCTTATCCTCTATGGATGGGCAGTATCTCGGTCCGGTTCCCTCTATAACACCTGAAAACAGAGGTGATCTGTCTATATTATCTCTTATAATCTCATGTGTTTTCTCATTTGTATAACAAAGCCAGCACGATACCTGATTACGTCTTATATCTTCTTCCGTATTGGTAAATGAGAAAGGAACTATCCTTTTATCACCCTTCTGTTCCTCCATCTGTGAAAAATCAATAGTTCTCTTATCAAGTCTTGCAGGAGTTCCTGTCTTGAAACGTCTTATTCTGATTCCTGCTTCTTTCATAGACTCTGAAAGATAATTTGCCGGCATAAGACCATTTGGACCAGTATGATATACCACATCTCCATATATACATCTTGATTTCAGATATGTTCCTGTACACAGTATAACTGCTTTGGAGTGATATACAGCTCCTGAATATGTCTTGACACCCTTGACTATATTATTTTCAACTATAATATCAGATACTTCAGCCTGTCTTAAGGTAAGATTATCTGTGTTCTCCAGAGTAAACTTCATAGTCATAGAATACTTTTTCTTATCAGCCTGTGCGCGAAGAGAATGAACGGCCGGTCCCTTGGATGCATTCAACATCTTGGACTGAATATATGTCTTGTCTATATTTTTTCCCATTTCTCCACCAAGCGCATCTATCTCCCTCACCAAATGCCCCTTGGAACTTCCTCCAACATTCGGATTACATGGCATCATGGCAACACTATCCATACTAACTGTAAATATAATAGTATTAAGTCCAAGTCTAGCGCTTGCCAGTGCTGCTTCACATCCGGCATGTCCAGCACCAACCACTACTACATCATATTCTTCATCTAAAACAGACATTACTCATATTCTCCTTCCAACCAACATACCCTTTTATCTATTTTCCCATACAAAATTCCTTAAATATCTTATCCGCAAGATCATCTCTCGCCGTCTCACCTATTATCAATCCCAGATGATCATATGCATCCATGAGATCTATTGAGAAGAAATCCTCCTCCATTCCCATATCTATGCTCTCATTTACTTTCTCAAGAGCCTGCTTTGCACATACAAGTTCATTCTTATGTCTTGCATTTGTTATATATACCTGATCATTATATACAAGGTTTCCTTCAAAGAACATCTTATTCAAAAGATCATACAATTTTTCGCTTCCATCACCGGTACGTGCAGACAACTGTATTACTTCTGCATCTATTAATTTTTTGATATCATCCTCATCAACTTTTACCTGCAGATCTGATTTATTCAGAATAATAACAACATTTTTATCTTTAATCTTTGATATTATTCTATCATCGTTCTCATCAAGATCTATGGATCCATCTACCACATATAAAACAAGATCTGCTCTGTCCACCGCGTCAAATGCTTTATCAACACCTATTTTCTCGACTATGTCGTCTGTATCCCGTATACCTGCAGTGTCTATTATATTCAGTGTTATTCCATTCACATTTATAGTCTCACTCAGAGTATCCCTTGTAGTTCCAGCCAACTCTGTCACTATAGCTCTATCTTCACCAACAAACATGTTGAGAAGAGAAGACTTTCCTGCATTTGGCTTGCCAACTATGGCGGTACTGATTCCTTCTGACAGAACCCGTCCATTGTCAAATGTTGTCAAAAGGTTATCCACACTATCTACAAGGTTATCCACATTATTTTTCAACTTTTGTGGAAAACCGTCGAGACTATAATGTTCAGGATCATCAAGAGCTGATTCGATAAAGGCAACATTGTACAGAATAACTTCCCTCATATCCTTTATCTTATCTCTGAGCTTTCCCTGAAGATGATCCACTGAAGTTCTGGCAGCAAAATCATTTCTTGCATTGATCAGATCCATGACAGATTCCGCCTGTGACATGTCTATACGTCCTCCAAGAAATGCCCTCTTTGTAAATTCTCCAGGTTCTGCTATTCTGACTCCACATCTTACTAAGAGATCTAGAATCTCTCTGAGTACAACTATTCCACCATGACACTGCAATTCACATACATCTTCACATGTATATGTATGTGGTGCCTTCATAACAAGAAGTATGGCCTCATCTATCATTCTTTCCCCATCATACACTCTGCCAAAGGCAGCAGTATACGACTTCATATTAGACGCTGTTTTATTTTTATTCTCAGCTTTGAATACCATATCTGTTATCTGGCATGCTTTGTCTCCGCTGATTCTTATGATTCCTACACCAGCACTGCTCATACCTGTAGCTATCGCCGCAATAGTATCTTCTCTGAACATGTTTTTCTGTCCTTTCCAAATCAAATCAATACACCTATGTAGTTTACAACATCATACATGTATTTTCCACAAAAAAATAGACCATGTATATACATGATCTATCTTTTATATAACCTCTATAGTGATGTCTGTTCAACACTACAGAAATAACTATCTCTCCTTCTTCTTAAGGTATACTATAACCTTACGATAAGGCTCTTCGCCCTCACTTCTGGTTGCAACATACTTATCGTTCTGAAGAGTAGCATGAATTATTCTTCTCTCATATGGGTTCATTGGCTCAAGTGCAAATGATCTCTTAGATCTCTTAACCTTGAATGCTATATTCTTTGCAAGATTCTCAAGTGTTTCTTTTCTTCTTGCTCTATAATTTTCTGTATCAAGTTTAACCCTGATATATGACTCGCTCTTCTTGTTTACTGCAAGACTTATAATATACTGGAGAGCATCCAGGGTCTGTCCTCTTTTGCCTATGAGAATTCCCATCTCTGGACCTTCAAGATTTATTGAAAGAGTACTCTCTGTCTCATCATAATCAAGCTGGATGTCTGTCTCAATATCCATAGCCTTGAATAAGCTCTCAAGATACTCTCTTACATCATCTATAAAAGTTTTCTTTTTTCTTGCCTTTATGATACAAGGCTTTGAACCTATACCAAGGAATCCCTTTGTCTCCTCGCTTATAACTTCGTACTCAAGCTCAGTACTAGGGGCTCCAAGTTCAACACTGGCCTGCATAAGGGCTTCATCTTTGGTCTTTCCTTTGAATTCCAAGAATTCCATTATTTTTTTCCTCCCTTATCATTGCTATTGTTCTGATATTGAAGCATTATATTTGCTTTTGATCCAATACTACCTGGTTTATAAGTTACATTTTCTCTGTTATCCACATCATTACTGTCTACATTCACAGAATGTGCAGGATTCACATAGCTCTTAAGTCTTGAAGAAGCCATCTTGTTGATATTTTCTGACTGGCTGTTATCTGTTGATACATTGCCATTCTGAGCATCCATCATCTTCTCATAGAAAGATTTCTTATCAGGATTCTTCTTCTTTGCCTGCTTCTTAGCAGCCTTCTCAGCACACTTTGCAAGCAGCTCATCCTTATCCTGATGATTATAGTAAGCATCAACTATAAGCTGAGATATAATCATAATAACAGAACCAACTATCCAGTAAAGACCGATAGCTATAGGAAGAGTTATACAGAATATAAGTGACATGACAGGCATGTAATACATCATACCCTTCATCATGTTGTTAGCCGTCTGCTGATTGCTATCCATGTTGTTATTCTGTGATGACTTCATGGATATCTTGGTCTGTATGAACTGCAGGAGAGCAGAAGCTATAGGAACGATCAAAGCTATTGAAAGCTTCCATCCCGGTGCATCTGCAATATTCAGTCCAAACAGAAACTGATTCATGTTGTGGAACTGATCAACATAGCTTGTGAGAGTAGCATTGCCTGCAAGATCAAGACTGCTTATCAGCTTATCCCAGTCGCTCTTGGCAAACTTGTCAAGAACATCGATGATCTGGTTTCTGGTAGGCTCATCTCCCATCTGCTTAAGAGCCATTGTCACTGTGCTGACCTTTGACTCTCCAGCTACATCACTTATAGCTTTGATATAATCAGTCTTTGTACTCAATATATCAACGATCTCAGCATACTTTTTTGTCATTGATGGAACATACGCAGGTATGTTCTGGATAACTCTGTACAGACCGTAGAATATAGGCAGCTGGATAAGTGAAGTCAGACATCCTGATGCCATGCTGACACCGTACTTCTTCTGGATCTTCTGTGTTTCCTGCTGCTGCTTCATCATTGAGTCCTGATCAGTCTTGCCTTTATATTTCTTTGTTGCCTTGGCAATCTCAGGCTGGATGAAACTCATGATCTTGGTAGATCTCTGCTGTTTGAAATATAATGGGAAAAGTGCACCTCTCAGTACAAATGTAAATAAAATAACACATATACTAAGATTTACATACGTGAATCCCATGTGGCTTCCGATAAATCCAACGAACATATATATCCAGTTGAATATCTTACCGAGAACCCAGCATACTGGTCCGAGTATCATACCATCTTCTCTAGTTAGAAACATAATTTTCTCCTTTATGGAACTGGATCATATCCTCCTTTAGAAAAAGGATTGCATCTAAGTATCCTCCATACTGCAAGGAGACCACCTTTTAAAACTCCATACTTTTCGATAGCCTCAATTGCATATTGCGAACAAGTAGGAAAATACTTGCAGGTAGCATGTCCCTTGAGTGGCGACAAATACTTCCTGTAAAATCTGATTAAACCAATAAATATTTTTTTCATTTTTTCACCCTATGTGGCTTATCTTTTTCAACCCACACAAATGCATCAAAGCACTTTCAATGTCCTGACATTTTTTATCCTTTGATGCCGGCCTGGCTACTATAACTATGTCATAGCCAACATCAATATTCTCTTTGTTTAATCGAAAAGCTTCTCTAATCAATCTGGTTACTCTGTGTCTTACCACACTGTTACCAACTTTTTTACTAACAGAGATTCCGAGTCTGTTGTAATCCAAGCCGTTGCTTCTCAGATACATAACTAAATATTTATTGGCTACCGAATTTCTTGTGTTATAAACACTGCCAAACTCTCTGCTGTTTTTTAATGTAATTATCTTACTCATTGTGTAACCACCGAAACTTTGATTATTAGAAAAACTGTTGCTGCGACCACTATAAAAAAAGGTCACAACCATGTGACCTTACGCTGATAATTTCTTTCTTCCCTTAGCTCTTCTAGCGGCCAGTACCTTTCTGCCATTAGCAGTACTCATTCTCTTTCTAAAGCCGTGAACCTTAGATCTCTGTCTCTTCTTAGGCTGGAATGTCATCTTCATTACAAAACACCTCCTTCATTTACAAATTTACTTGCCTATTATAAATAAATAGGCAATTTACGTCAAGCCCTTTTTGGCGCTTTTCCTATATTTTATAAGGTTTTCAGCCATTATTGGATAAAGGTGACATATTGTTCTGGATTAATTAGGTGAGCACATTAATAACAATCACAAAATGTAGTGGTTATCCATATTAATCACTTTTATTTAATCAAAATGTATTTGTTGTTTTTCGCTTTACATAACGTTATCCACAATTTGTTTATAACTTGTGGATAACTTTTTACTTCTGTGGGTTTATTTTTTAAAAAGTCAATATTTATCAGTATTTCAGGTGTTCACAATTATAAAACATTATTTTTATCTGATTTACATAACTCTGTATCTTATTAATTATTATCAAAATTATGTAACAAAGTTATCAACATGTTATACCATTTATAAAACTGAACATTTATTTACTGAAAATCTATCTTAACGCCCTATTTTTCGATATTTTAAATTTTGCCCCAAATAGCGTGTACCTAACCGTACAACACTTAAAAGTTAAAATAAAGCGTTTTTGTATGGTTTTAGTTTTTTATATGCTTGAAATAGACTTGTATTTATTATAAAATGTAATAGTGTTATTAATAATAGGAAGAAACAAAATTGAGAAAGGTTTTTTACAATGAAGGACTTAATTTTAGCTAAGTGGAATGAGATTTTAAATATTCTTGAAAATGAGCATGGAATTTCCCATATGCTTATCCATACATGGATTGAACCTCTCCATCTATATTCAGTTGAGAATAATAAAGTCTATTTCACATTAGATGAAAAATATGGTCAGAGAGGTGTAGAGTTTCTCAACAATAAATTATTTGATATTTATCTTGAAACTGTTCTGCGCGAAATTTTCCAGGATGATTCCATTCAGGTCATATTCACTCTTGAAAGCCAGATGAAAAAGGATGATAAATCACCTACATATTCAGAAGATTACAATGAGGCTATCATCAAGAGCAATCTCAGACCTGACTACACATTTGACACATTCATAGTTGGTGAGAGTAACAAACATGCCCATGCCACTTGTCTGGCTGTTGCTGACTCTCCTGGACAGGACAAGTTCAATCCACTGTTTCTCTATGGTGGATCAGGTCTGGGCAAGACTCATCTTATGCAGTCCATAGCCCACTATATACTTCAGCACAATAGTAATATGAAGGTTCTCTATGTTCCTTCTAACAAATTTACAAATGAGATCATTGAAGCCATAGCCAAAAACAAGACTGAAGAATTCAGAAGCAAATACAGAACCGTGGATGTTCTGCTGATTGACGATATACAGTACCTCATTGGTAAGGAAAGTACTCAGCAGGAATTTTTCGATACATTCAATGCCCTTCACGATGAAGGCAAACAGATCATTCTTTCATCTGATAAACCTCCAAAGGAGATCAAATCACTGGATGAGAGATTCAGATCCAGATTTGAATGGGGAGTTCCTATTGATATCCACGCTCCAGACTATGAGACACGTATGGCCATTCTTAAGAACAAAGCAGAGATTAAAGGTCTTAAGAATATAAGTGAAGAGATATTTGAATATATTGCTAATAATATCACATACAATGTACGTGAACTTGAAGGTGCACTGAACAAACTCAGTGTATATTCACAGCTCGGAAATATAAATATCACTGAGGATCTGGCAAAGAACATTCTCAGAGATTTTGTTTCCAAGGATGCAAAGGTCACCATAACTCCTGAACTTATCATAAATACTGTATCTGAACACCTTAATATATCGGTGAGTGATATAGTATCTACCAAGAGAAGCCAGGATATTGCAACCGCAAGACAGATATCCATGTATCTGTGTAGAAAATACACTGACAAAGGTCTGAAAAGCATAGGTGATTCATTTGGAGGAAAGGACCACTCAACCGTACACAGCAATATCCAGAAGGTTGAAGAGAAGATTGAGAAGGATCCTGAATTTGCCGAAGTGGTTGATGTGATAATAAAGAAACTCAACCCACAGAAGTAAGTTATCCACATTTATACATTGCTATTGTGGATAATTGCACTGGAATATGCAAACATAACATGCTTGTATGTTGTTATTTTATGTTTATTACTTGTTGGTACATTATGAAATTAAAAATTACTCTTATTTTTCATAATTTTTGAGTGTTGGTAAGTGGCCATTTTATAAACAGGTTCAAATCAGTTAGTAACATGGACACATAATTGCCAAAGCCTTGATTTATATGGGGTTATAAGAGTTTCAACACTATCAAAACTACTACTACTAATACTACTGATTAAATTAAAATATAATTACATAAACGCCAGGCTCCGGATGTGTTGTCAACTGTTATAAACACTTCGGACATACCAGCATTATGTCATGGAATATATAAAGTCATAATTATGGGACATGAAAGGAGTTCACACTTACAATGAAAATTTCTATAAGAAAATCTAATTTACTTCAGGGAATCAATATAGTATCTAAAGCAGTATCTAACAAGACTACCCATCCTATATTATCCTGCATACTTGTAGAAGCTGCAGGAGGTGTAATAAAACTTACAGCTAATGATATGGAGATTGGAATAGAGAGTTATGTGGATGGAACTGTAATAGAGGATGGAAAAGTTGCTCTTGAGGCAAAACTCTTTTCTGATTTCATAAGAAAACTTCCTGACAGTGAGATAACTATAGAGAGTGACAAAGACAGCAAGACATTGATAAAGTGTGAGAGACTTGAGTTCAATATACCTGGAAAATCAGGAGAGGATTTCTCAAATCTTCCTGTGGTATCCAGAGACAGATTCATAACAATATCTCAGTTTGCTTTGAGAGAAGTTATCAATCAGACTATATTCTCCATATCAGACAATGAGAATAATAAGCTGATGACGGGTGAATTGTTTGAAGTGTCAAACAATAAGCTCAGCGTGGTATCACTTGATGGACACAGAATATCTATCAGATATATAGAACTCAAGGGAGAGAATTCAGATATTAAGGTTGTTGTTCCAGGAAAGTCTCTGGGAGATGTAAGTAAGATAATGAACGGTGGAGTAGATGATCCTGTAAATATTTATTTCACTGACAATAATATATTATTTGAATTTGACAATACAAAGGTTGTATCGAGACTTATAGAGGGAGAATATTTTAGAATCAGTCATATGCTCTCAGTTGATTATCAGATCAAGATGAGGATAAATAAGAGAGAGTTCCTTGACAGTTTGGACAGAGCAACTCTTCTTATCAAAGATTCTGACAAGAAGCCTATAAGACTCAGCATAGAAGACAGGACACTTGGACTGAAGATCAGTTCACTTATAGGTTCTCTGAATGAGGAGATAGACATAGACAAAGAGGGAAATAACCTTGTCATAGGATTTAATCCAAAACTTATCATCGATGCCCTCAGGGTAATAGATGATGAGAATGTAACAATTTATTTTAACAATACTAAATCTCCATGTGTTATCAAGGATGATGCAGAGACTTATATTTATCTGATTCTTCCTATGGGAATCAATGAGGAATAAAAAGAGGTGAAAACATGGAGATAATAAAATTAAGAGATGATTTCATAAAGCTTGGACAGGCGCTTAAAGCAGCCGGACTTGTTGAGTCAGGAGTAGACGCCAAGGAGGTTATAGTCCAGGGACTGGTAGTGGTCAATGGTGAGATAGAGACCAGACGTGGAAGAAAGCTTTATGATGGCGATGAAGTAGAATTTGATGGTGATAAGATAAGTATTCAGAAATAGTTGTCAAAGCCATCCGGCAGATGGTGGAAGTTATGTATATAGAGTCGATTGAACTGAGTAATTACAGAAATTACAGTGACGTAAAAGTAGAATTTGGAAAAAATACAAATATTCTGTATGGCGATAATGCCCAGGGAAAGACAAATATTCTTGAATCTATATACATGGCGGCTACAACAAAATCTCATAGAGGTTCTAAAGACAGAGACATTATCAGGATAGGAGAAGATGAAAGCCATATCAGGCTGCTTGTAAACAAGAAAGATATCTCCCACAGGGTAGATATGCATCTGAGAAAAAATAAAAACAAGGGTGTGGCGATAGATGGGATTCCAATCAGAAGGGCAACTGAGTTGTATGGACTTCTCAATGTCATATTTTTTTCTCCTGAGGATTTGTCCATTATAAAAAATGGTCCTGCGGAGAGACGTAGGTTCATGGATCTTGAACTTTGTCAGATAAGCAGACTTTATTATCAGAATTTATCATCCTATAACAAGATACTCAATCAACGAAATAATCTTTTAAAACAGATATATTACAATAAAAGTCTTATGGACACACTTGATATATGGAATATGCAGCTTGTAGACAGTGGAGTCCGTATCATCAAGGAACGGCGTAACTTTATAGAGATGATGAATGAACTCATAGGAGATATTCACAGTCGTCTTACATCCGGCAGGGAAAAACTGGAGATAGTGTACGAGTGTAATGTGGATGAGGAGAACTTTGATAAGGTTCTTCAGGAGAAGACAGAGACAGATCTGAGATATTCGAGTACGCAGTCAGGACCCCACAGGGATGATATCAGTTTTCTCATAAATGGTATAGATGCAAGAAAATATGGATCTCAGGGCCAACAGCGTACAGTGGCGTTGTCACTTAAGATGGCTGAGATAAAACTTGTAAAGAAAATAATAAATGATAATCCTATATTGCTTCTTGATGATGTGATGAGTGAGCTTGATACAAGCAGGCGGGATGCATTGATAGAAGAGATAAAAGATATACAGACTATTATAACCTGTACGGGTTATGATGATTTTATCAAAGAGCAGATAATAATTAACAATGTTTATAGTGTGGTGGAGGGAACAGCCACCAGAGTAAGAACGGAGGAATCATGACAATGGAAAATGATAATTATGGAGCAGAACAGATACAGGTTCTGGAGGGACTGGAAGCAGTCAGAAAAAGACCTGGTATGTACATAGGAAGTACATCCTCCACTGGACTTCATCATCTCGTATACGAGATAGTTGATAATTCTGTAGACGAGGCTCTGGCTGGATATTGTACCCACATTCAGGTGTATATAAATGAGGATAATTCCATAACAGTTGTTGATGATGGACGTGGAATACCTGTGGGAATACATAAAAAGCAGGGAATACCTGCTGTTGAGGTTGTATTTACCATTCTTCATGCCGGTGGTAAGTTCGGCGGTGGAGGATACAAGGTATCAGGAGGACTTCACGGTGTTGGAGCATCAGTTGTAAATGCACTTTCGACATGGCTTGAGGTTGAGATCACCAGAGATGGCAAGGTATATAAGCAGAGATATGAGAAGGGTAAGGTTATGTACAAGCTTCAGGTCATAGGTGAAGCACCTGATGGAGTATCAGGAACAAAGGTTACATTTCTGCCGGATCATACGATATTTGAAGATAACGTATATGATTATGATATACTCAGAAACAGACTTCGTGAGATGGCATTTCTTACAAAGGGACTGAAGATAAGTCTTACAGATAAGAGACTCACACCTGAAAAAGTAAGATCATTTCACTATGAAGGTGGTATAAAGGAATTTGTAACTTACCTCAACAGACATAGAGATCCTCTTTACAATGAGGTTATATACTGTGAAGGAGTTAGAGATGGAATAAGTGTTGAGGTTGCACTTCAGCACAATGATTCATATAACGAATCGACATACAGCTTCGTAAATAATATAAATACACCTGAGGGTGGTACACATCTGACTGGATTCAAGTCAGCCATAACAAAGGTGTTCAATGATTATGCAAGAAAAAATAATATTTTAAAGGAAAAGGATGATAACCTGTCCGGTGATGATCTGAGAGAAGGTCTGGCAGCAATCGTATCTATCAAGATAAGTGATCCTCAGTTTGAGGGACAGACAAAGCAGAAGCTTGGTAACTCAGAGGCAAGACCTGCAGTGGAGAGTGTTGTCACAGAGCAGCTTACATACTATCTTGAGCAGAATCCACAGATTGCAAAGATCATCGTGAATAAAGCCGCTGTTGCACAGAGGGCGAGAATAGCTGCAAGAAAGGCAAGGGATGTTGCAAGAAAGGCAAATCTTTCAGACAACATGGCACTTCCTGGAAAGCTTGCGGATTGTTCGGATAAGGATCCTAAGAACTGTGAGATTTATATAGTCGAGGGAGATTCCGCCGGTGGCTCAGCCAAGACTGCGAGATCCAGGGCAACCCAGGCTATACTTCCACTTCGTGGTAAGATCCTTAATGTAGAGAAGGCCAGGATAGACAGAATACTTGGAAATGAGGAGATCAAGGCTATGATCACCGCATTTGGAACAGGTATTCATGAAAACTTCAACATAGAAAAGCTCAGATATAACAAGATAATCATCATGACAGATGCCGATGTGGATGGAGCACATATAGCAACTCTCCTTCTTACGTTTTTCTACAGATTCATGCCGGATCTTATAAGAAAAGGACATGTGTATCTGGCACAGCCACCTCTCTATAAGCTGGAGAGAAACAAAAAGGTATGGTATGCGTACAGTGATGATGAACTGAATAATATACTTGATGAAGTTGGAAGAGATCAGAACAACAAGATCCAGAGATACAAGGGACTTGGTGAGATGGATGCAGAACAGCTCTGGGAGACCACCATGGATCCTGAGAGAAGAATACTTCTCAGAGTAGCAATTGACGACGACGATGAGTCAGAAATTGATATGACATTCAACGTTCTCATGGGAGATAAGGTTGAGCCACGTCGTGAGTTTATAGAGACAAATGCCAAGTATGTAAAGAATCTCGATATATAGTATATTGATTTAAAATATGTGATATATATAACAAATATCGAGAGAAAGGAAATCAAAAAATGGATGACGATAAGATTTTTGATAAGATAGATGAAGTTGGTCTTAAAAAGACAATGGAGCGATCATACATAGATTATGCCATGAGCGTTATTGCTGCCAGGGCTCTTCCTGATGTAAGGGATGGTCTTAAGCCTGTTCAGCGAAGAATACTTCATTCTATGATAGAACTTAACAATGGACCTGATAAGCCACATCGTAAATGTGCCCGTATCGTCGGTGATACAATGGGTAAATATCATCCACACGGAGATAGTTCCATATATGAGGCACTTGTAAAGCTGGCCCAGGAATGGAATACAAGATATCCGCTTGTAGATGGACATGGAAACTTCGGATCAGTTGATGGCGATCATGCAGCAGCCATGCGATATACAGAGGCAAGACTTTCCAAGATATCCATGGAGATGATGGCTGACATTAACAAGGATACAGTTGACTTTATACCTAACTTCGATGGTACAGAGAAAGAGCCAGTTGTACTTCCATCACGTTATCCTAACCTATTAGTAAATGGTACATCAGGTATCGCAGTAGGTATGGCTACCAATATTCCACCACATAATTTAAAGGAAACTATAGATGCAGCCATAAAAATAATCGATAACAGAGTGGAAGAAGGACGTGAAACAGAGATAGACGAGATCATGGACATAGTAAAGGGTCCAGATTTTCCTACTGGTGCACAGATATTAGGCAGACAGGGCATAAATGATGCATACAGGACAGGCAGAGGTAAGATAAAAGTCCGTGCTATCACAGAAATCGAAACAATGACTAATGGAAAACACCGCATTGTTGTAACCGAACTGCCATATATGGTCAATAAGTCACTTCTTATCAAGAATATGGTTGATCTTGTAAAGAATAAGAAGATAGATGGTATAACTGATATAAGAGATGAATCATCCAGAGAGGGAATGAGAGTTGTCATAGAGCTGAGAAAAGATGTAAATGCAAATGTTATACTTAATCAGCTTTTCAAACATACTCAGCTTCAGGATACATTTGGATGTATCATGCTGGCCCTGGTTGATGGAGTTCCTAAGATACTGAATATCAAGGACATGCTTACATACTACCTGAAGCATCAGGAAGATGTGGTAACCAGAAGAACAAAATATGATCTCAACAAGGCAGAAGAGAGAGCACATATACTTCAGGGTTATCTCATAGCTCTGGATAATATAGACGAAGTAATATCAATCATAAGAAACTCCAAGAATGTTGGAGAGGCTAAGGCTAAGCTGATTGAAAGATTCGGACTGTCAGAGGCTCAGGCCGGTGCTATCGTGGATATGAGACTTCGTGCTCTTACAGGTCTGGAAAGAGAGAAGATTGAAAATGAGTACAATGAACTCATTGCCAAGATAGCAGAGTACAAGGAGATACTTGCGGATGAGAATAAGCTTCTCGGTGTGATCAAGACAGAGCTTGCAGCGATAGCTGACAAGTATGGAGATGAGAGAAGAACATCCATAACTGCATACTCAGATGATATAACTGATGAGGAGCTTATCAAGAGAGAAGAGATAGTTATATCCATGACTAAGCTCGGATATATCAAGAGAATGCCAAGAGATACATTCAAGGTTCAGAACAGAGGTGGAAAGGGAATCAAGGGAATGAATATCATCGACAATGATATCATTGATGAGATATTCCTGACGAATACCCATAATTTTATCATGTTCTTTACAAATCTGGGACGCGTATACAGGATGAAGGGATATGAGATTCCGGAATCCGGACGTAATGCCAGAGGAGTTGCGATAGTCAACCTTCTCCAGCTTCTTCCAGGCGAGAAGGTAACAGCTATAATACCTATAGCAGGATATGACAAGAAATATCTCATGATGGCCACTAAGAATGGTATGGTGAAGAAAACAGAGATAAAGGCATTTGAAAATATAAGAAAGACAGGCCTTGCGGCAATCACTCTCAATGAGGGAGATGAACTCATAGAGGTGAAGGCTACAAGTGGAGAGAATGATGTATTTCTTGTGACAGCAAAGGGAATGTGCATCAGATTCAATGAGTCATGTGTCAGGGATACAGGTCGAACATCCATGGGTGTCCGTGGTATAAGATGCGACAAGGGTGACGAAGTGATAGCCATGCAGCTCGATGTCCAGGGAGATGAGATACTCTTTGTGACAGCAAAGGGTATGGGTAAGAGAACTGAACTGTCAGAATTCGCTCCTCAGATGAGAGGCGGAAAGGGTGTCAAGTGTTATAAGATAACCGACAAGACAGGAGACATAGTAAGTGCTAAAGCGGTTACGAATGACCACGATATCATGATGATGACCAATGAGGGAATCATGATCAGAATGCATTGTTCAGATATAAATGTTATAGGAAGAATAACATCGGGTGTAAAACTCATGAACATAGGTAAAGATGGAAATTCATTTGTGGCATCTGTTGCAAAGCTTGCAAGAAGCGAAGAGGAAGAAGAAGCTGGTGATATAGAAGTTGAGGAAGGTACACCAGAGAGTGATGTGACAGAGAATACAGAAGATATAGAAGATATAGAAAATACAGAAGCACATGACGATGTAGAATAATAATAACAAAAAACCATGATAGGTGCACTGCATAGGTGATATGCAGTGCATCTTTTTTTGTGCTCATAGATGTTTACAGATTGTGTGTAAATAACCATTATGATATACTTATTTTGGAGAATTTTTGTATTGGGAAAAAGCAAAATTGATAGATATTAAGGGAAAAACAATTACAAGTATTGGGGGTAAATAATAATGACAGAAATCATATCGCACGTATCGATTGGTATAGCGAATGCGGCAAAAGCAGCAAGTACAGCTGCATCCACGGCTGCAGAGGCAACTACAGAAGGAAAGCTGGATCAGATATTTAACAGCACTGCTAAGGCATCAGAGTTTTCATACAGTATAATGAACATAATATATATACTTGCAGCTATGGTGATAGTGGTGGCTATATTCACGATAGTTCTTCATGTGTATAAGTTTGTTATGAACAGAAAAGATCCAAATTATAAGAAAAACGATGATACATTTCTGGATGATTAGAGACAGAGAGAGGTATATGCTGCATATAAAGAATATCATGAACTTGCAGCAAGCCTTTTGATAAAATATAAAATGGCGGTGAAGAGATGAGAGTTATTGAAGCGGAAGAAATTACAAAAAATGTCAGAGAGATGTGTATTGAGGCAAATGTACATTTGTCGGAAGATATGGAAAAGGCAGTAAGGGATTCTGTAGATTCAGAGGACAGTGAACTTGGCAGACAGATTCTTAATCAGTTGTGTGAGAATCTGGATATAGCCAGAGAAAATGATATTCCAATATGCCAGGATACAGGAATGGCTGTATTTTTTGTAAATATAGGTCAGGATGTCCATGTGGAAGGCATGAACATCACCGATGCTATAAACGAGGGTGTGAGACAGGGATATACAGATGGGTATCTCAGAAAATCAGTGGTAAAGGATCCACTTATAAGAGAAAACACAAAAGACAATACCCCTGCGATCATACACTATGATATAGTTCCAGGTGAAAACATAGAGATAACTATAGCTCCTAAGGGATTCGGAAGTGAGAATATGAGCAAGGTTTATATGCTGAAGCCTGCGGATGGAGAAGAAGGAGTTAAGGCAGCCGTTCTTCAGGCTGTTAAGGATGCCGGTCCAAATGCATGCCCACCTGTATTTGTAGGTGTAGGTCTGGGTGGAGATTTTGAACTTGCAGCCAAGATGGCAAAGAAGGCTCTTACGAGAAAGGTTGGAGTACATTCTGACAGGGAGCATATTGCCAGGATAGAGAGAGAACTTCTTGAGACAATCAACAGTACAGGAATAGGACCTGGAGGACTCGGTGGAAAGACCACTGCTCTGGCTGTGAATATCGAGACATATGCTACACATATTGCGGGAATGCCCCTTGCAGTAAATATGTGTTGCCATGTGAACAGGCATGTTACCAGAGTTATTTAATAATTGCTGGATATATTTTATTTGCGAAAGTATTTATTATAGAAGAAAAAGTCAATTCAAATAATAATAAACAGGAAAGGGCTTGCTATGGAAAAACATATTAAGGCACCATTTGACAGGAAAGAAGTAAAGAATCTCAAAGCGGGAGATTATGTGTATATAGATGGAATAGTTTACAGCGCCAGAGATGCGGCTCATAAGAGAATGTATGATTCAATCATGGAATCAGAGTGCAGAGATGCAGATGGAACGAAATTGTATGAAAAAGGCATAGTGCCTATAGATCTGAATGGCAATGTGATCTATTATCTCGGACCTACTCCGGCAAAACCGGGACAGGTCATAGGATCTGCGGGACCAACCACAAGCAGCAGGATGGACAAATACACACCACTCATACTCAGCAAGGGATTGTGTGGCATGATAGGAAAGGGAAAGAGAAGTCCGGAGGTTATACAGGCTATAATAGATAATAAGGCAGTGTATCTTGCAGCCGTCGGAGGTGCGGGTGCACTTCTGTCAAAATGTATAAAAAAATCTGAAGTTATAGCATATGATGATCTGGGAACAGAGGCTATAAGAAAAATGACAGTAGAGAATTTTCCTGCGATAGTCGTAATAGATTCCGAGGGACACAATCTGTATGAGACTGCAGTGGAAGATTATATAAAAAATAAGAAATAATTTATCATGTTAAAATAATCATTTTTATTAGCCATATTTGTTAAAAATTAACAAATTAAATGATGATTTTACCCTATATAATGTAGTTGACGAAAATAAACAAAGAATGTACACTTTGAGTTAGGGATGACCTAAAAAACAAATAAATACCAATAAAGGGTAAAGAAAAAGGAGAGATTTAATGAGAAGAGAAAAGAAATTCAACAGATCGTTGTTATTACTTGCAATCATGTCAATCATGTTGTTTGCAATGACGATCACAGCAAGTGCTGCACAGGCAGTAACAGGTATCAAGCAGACAGATGCCCATGAAGGATCAGTGGACATTGAGTGGAATATGAATCCAAACCAGTATTACAGAGTTCTGTATTCTACATCCAAGAATGGAAAGTATTACAGAATAAACAATTATACATCAAGTTATGATACAGCAGATGGAGATGCTTATATCTATAATCTCAATGCCGGTGCAACATATTATGTAAAGGTAGAATCATACATAAGAGATGATAATTGGGATTATCACCGCGTAGCAGTATCAGCTCCATGTCAGGTTGTTACAACACCTAAGGATGTTGAGTACAAGAAGATCAAGCAGACAGCAGGAACAGCTAAGTCAGTTACAGTAAAGTGGGCATCAGTACCAGGTGCTACAGGATACAAGGTAACACTTGAGGGTGATACTTCATTAAAGAAGAAGTTTGTAACAGGAACAAAGGTTACAATGCCAGCTTCAGCAGGACTTGATTACAAAATAAAGGTACAGGCATACAGAAAGTGCTCAGCAACAGGCTATGTAGCTATGGCAGATGAGTCAATAAAGAGTGGAATATATGCTGCACCACTCAATCCACAGAACATTGCTTCAAAGGACAATATATCATGGGATCCAACATCAAGTAACAAGATAACAATTGACTGGGATAGAAATTCATATTATTCATCCAATTATTCAGCAAAATGGCCTGATGGATATCAGATGCAGATAATCTCAATTGACGGTAAGAAGAGATTATACACAACAAAGCCACTTTCTTCATATGGTCCAGTTACTATAAACACACCAAGTGTAAGAAAGGCAATAAACAACAAGGGCTTCCGTGTAAAGATGAGAACATATGTAAAGACAGATAGTGGTCTTACTATATGGAGCAAGTGGACAGCAGCAAAGGTTATAGTTCCAACAGCTAAGATCAGAGGAGCAAAGGCTCTCAGCGGAAGTGCTGCCAAGATCTACTGGTCAAAGGTTTCTAATGCCAAGTACTATGTTGTATATTACAACTCAAATACAGAGGCAACAAATGGTGGAATCTGGAAGAAGAAGAAGGTAAGTGCAAATACAACATCATTTACCATCAGAGGACTTAAGTATTACAGAGACTTTGGTTTCTATGTAGTACCATCAGTAAAGGTTGGCAAGAAGACATATACACCTGTTGATGCAAAGAAAAATGCATACAAGACATATATTAAGAAAGTATACTACTAAAATATAATGAGGCGATCATCAAGCTGGGACCTGATGATAAATGACATGTGAGAATGTCAGTAGGCTTCTGAACAGGAAAGTATAATATAAAAAAAAGATTGCGGATCAGATAATTCTGATCCGCAGTTTTTTGAAAAAAAACTTCTTGACATTACTAATGTAGTTTGGTATTATAAACAAGCGTCAAAAATTAAATACTCTTTGGTAGGAGATTTTTATTTAGGCATTTTGCAGAAGTACTCAAGTGGCTGAAGAGGCGCCCCTGCTAAGGGTGTAGGCCGTTTGCGCGGCGCGAGGGTTCAAATCCCTCCTTCTGCGTTTCCTTTTCAGGAGATGCTTATAGACGTTATTCCTCGATAGCTCAATGGTAGAGCACTCGGCTGTTAACCGAGGGGTTGTAGGTTCGAGCCCTACTCGGGGAGCTTTGATATCATATTTTTAGTTGATATCATATATAATAGAATATGGTGCGATAGCCAAGTGGTAAGGCCCCGGTCTGCAACACCGTCATCGCCGGTTCAAATCCGGCTCGCACCTCTTGGAAAACCTTGATACTTCAAACGTATCAAGGTTTTTGTTTTTTATTTAAATATATCTCACGGTATGTAAAACTTAAAGGTTAATATAGCTTGAAAAAAAGCATGTGTCATCATTGCTTGAATATGCAAATTTAGTCTGTTATACTGTAAAAAGTATTATTGTCGGTTTTAGCAGGAGGTATGGGATGACTCAGTCATTGCGTGATAATAAGAAAATAGAATATAAGCTTGATGAGACCACTCCTATTAGCAAATACGAGATGAATGCATACAATTTTTCATTTGCAGGAAATACGAGTATGTGCAGAGAGATATTTGTTAAAGGGGAAAGAATGCTCGAATTTTCAATTGACGGAGATATATGTCTTGGTCAGATTATACAGAAACCGGTATTCAGAGATGAGCTGGTCGAATATATATACAGCATAAGCAAACAGCTTGTCTCGATCACACAGAACGGACTTTCACTTGAGAAGGTAGTGTGGGATAAGAACTATATGTATGTGAGACTCGAGGATTTCTCCATACAGTTGTTATATCTGCCGTTGGAGTCAAAATTCAATGTTACAGACATATCAGAGTTTTTTAAAGATATGCTGTCGGAATTTGTATATGCCCATACGCCGGCTATAGAGTGTGCAAATCAGATAGTTGATTATTTTGATGGATATAAGGAATTTGATGTATTTCAGTTTAATGAATTTGTATCAGAACTCAGGGCAACAAGTCAGCTTCTCATAATTCAGGGTGAGAATGGCAGAAGTGAGATTCTGACAAATGATCAAGCTGGAAACAAAGAACTGGCAATACACAAGGCTGAGGAGGCTGCCAGAAAAGCTGAGGAAGCACGAGTGACTGCTGAGAACGAAGCTAAGAGGCAGATGGCAGAGGCGAAGTATCAGGCTGAGATAGCAAGACAGGCTGAAGAGAACAGAATGAGAGCTGAAGCTGCAAGAGTTGAGGCTGAGATATGGAGACAGAGGGTTACGGCAGAGGCGAGAGATTATGAGCAGACAGCCATACTCACAGTCCAGGATCAGGAGATGTACCAGAATGAGGAAACAGAACATGCATACGATGCTGAGAGCAGGATGCAGGCTGAGGAGATGTATAAAAGTGTTGAGCAGGAGCGCATAGAGGCTGAAAAGGTATCATCCCAGTATGCTGATGAGATCCGCCGTGCAAGAGAGCAGGAGATGCAGGCCGAGGAAGCCAGGATCCAGGCTGAATTTGCGGCGAGAAAAAATAAAGAAGAGGCTAAGAGGCAGGCAGATCTTGCCAGGATGCAGGCTGAGGAGGCAAAAAGACTCAGTGAGCAGACAGAGGAGGAGCCTCCAACAGTTCTGTTCAGCAACAGGAAGATCGTAAGTGGCAGCAAACCGGTACTTATAAGAACGGGTACAGGGGAGAGCGTGCAGATAGACAAGCAGGTGTTCTGTATAGGAAAAGCTGATCAGGGTGTTGATTATAAGGTTACAGGAAACAAATCTATAAGTAGAAGACATGCATATATAACGAGTATCAATGGAGTGAATTATCTCAGAGATAACAACTCGACCAATCATACGTTTCTAAATGGTACTCAGGTATATAGCAACATGGATGTTATAATTCCAGACAACAGTATAATAAAGTTGTCAAACGAGGAATTTATATTCAGAAGTAATTCTTAAGGATTATATATGTGATAATCCGCAGAATGGAGGAGATAGTATGTATTGTGATAATTGTGGATGTGAGCTGGGAAATAGTAGAAAGTGTCCGGTTTGCGGAAAAGAGTTTCCAGTTATAAATCCGGTACAGCCAGATAATAATATAGAAGGACCGGCTGCTGATAAAGTGGATAACAGTGTGAGTGAATCACAGAACGACCAGCAGCAGGTGGATGAAGACAGTACAGTCGTGCTTCAGCAGCCTCCTGTAAATCAGACATTTGTTCAGCCACAACAGCAAGTATCATATGAGGGATCACAGAAGATGCCTACACCTGATCAGGATATAATGATAAAAAAGAAGGGTGAGAAAAAGGGTATGAGTAAAGGTGCCAAAGCAGCACTTATAATCATACCTGTAGTTATAATTGCTGCTATAGGTGTCATGGCATTTGTATATGTTCCAAAGTTCAGAAAATATAACGAAGCCAATGATCTTATGACACAGGGAAAGGTCGAGGAGGCTGTCTCAATATATAAGGATCTGGATAAGTTCAAGGATTCATATAGAAAAGCAAATGGCGATGCGTATTATGAGTATGCACAGGATCTTGAGAAGGAAGGAAAGAATCTGGAGGCGGCTGAATATTACAAAAAATCAGCCAACAGCAGAAAGTCGGCGGAGAATTACAGCAAATCATCTGACGGAAGTGAAGAAGATTACAGCAGCAGTGATGCATTTGACAAGGCAGACCAGTGCTATTACAATGCCGGAATGGACCAGATGAATGCTGCTTCATATGATGCAGCTATAGATGCTTTCAAAAATGCAGGTTCATATAAGGATGCTTCTGACAAGGTAATAGAATGTACCTACAAAAAAGCACAGGCTCTTATAACTTCCAAGAAGTATGATGATGCGATTGATATCCTCTCAACTATAGAGGATTACAGTGATTCTGCAAAGCTTCTCTCACAGTGCTACTACAACAAGGCAGAAGAGTTCTTTAAGAGTGGTAAATATGATGAAGCCTATGAGCTGTATATAAAGTCAGAGCATGATGATTATAAGAATAAGGCCAGCGAATGTACATATCAGAAGGCAGAACAGTATTATAAGAATAAAGATTACGAGAATGCCATAAAGAATTATGAGAAGGTAGACACAGATTATAAGAAGTGCGTCACAGAAAAAGACAGATGCTATGTGGCACTTGGAAATCAGGCATATAAGAATAAGGATTACAAGAAAGCCATAGAATATTTTCAGAGTGTAAGTAAAACTGATGTGTCCAAGAAGATAACCAATTCGAAGATAGCATATATAAAGGCAAATAAGAGTGCGTCAAATGAACTTACCATGAAGTATGTGGGCGAACTCAGATACGCAGGAAATGAGACGGCTCAGAAGATATATTCAGAACTTGTAAAATGGGATGTTGAATCATTTGTGAATACGGATGAGAAGGATCTTGATAACAGGTCAAATGAGATAAAGGCGAGCAGTGATAACGATATATATATTCATACATCATTTGGCTTCTCAGGAGATGACTCGATGGGTATAGTGGGATATGTCGTATATGCGGATGGCAACAAGTCTGACAGTATAACATTTTCCGATCCGGTGGTTGATGGATGGTCAACATGGGTAAAGATATCCGGTGAAAGTGCTCCTAAGGGAGTCACCTATCTGTATCTTGAGAACAAGGATACGAAGAATATTATTGAAGTTTATCCATTTACAATAAAGTAAGGTGATATATATGATAGACAGACCGGAACTGCTGGCTTTGGAGTTCTATAAGTCAAGGCCTTTTAAAGGCAGTGATAAAGGAATAAGATATATGATCCAGAAGGATACTGTGGAGATTCCTGTTAAGGGAGAGACAGATAATTCTGATGAGGAGACTCCTGTGGAGACGAAAACAGTGCTGACAGCATATATATGGCCGGAACCGTTCTGTTTTGAAGTTACTCCTGATGAAGAGAAGGGGTCAAAGCAGTTTGAATTCTCAGAAGAAGGATTGTGTGAGGCAATAGCCTGGTTAAATGAAAATCATGACGCATATGCACAAAAAAAATAATAAAAAAGTTATGAAAAGAATAATTGGAATAACGGCGACTGTCATTATATTGATGGCAGTCGTTGTTGCAATTATTTTTTTTCATCTAAAGAGAAAACCACAGGTAAAATTCATCGAGACCATGACAAATACCATTAATTCTGCTAGAAACTCATCGATGAACGACAAATATGGTACATTTGACATGGGTATGGGCATGCTGAATGGAAGTCAGAATATCTATTTTGCTGACAATGCTTCTGGCGTACAGATATCGTGGAAAAGAAATCCGGACGACCATATATTTCTGACTGATATATATGGAACAGATAGAAAGTTTGATGTGTTTGTCAACAAGAAGACTTCTCTTGTGTATGTAGATGACAGAGCCGTAAGGATAAATTATGCAGATAACCTTGTGACCACCATGAGTAACTCACAGGTGGTATCCATGCTCAATCTGGATAATGAGACAATATATTCCTTTGGAAAAGCTTATGAAAACTGCATGAGGATGGCGGCAAATAATTTTTATGACAAAGATGAAAAATATGCCGACGCTGATATCTGGGAGAAAACTGTCCGATATTTTTTCAGCATGGAGGGAAAAAGAGAGGGCAAAGAGAAGGTTGCTACAGGAGCCGGAGAGGAAGAGTGCAGATTGTATTCGGTTGTATTTGACGTACAGGATTTTTATGACTATCTTGACGACTGCTTTGGAACCCATGATATGGATGTGTCTGATGTGTATAACACTATGGAAAAATATATTCCGGATGTGGATAACATTGACAAGATGGCAGAATTAATACATGATATAAAGCAATTCACAGATAAAGTTCTCGATGGAAAAAATATAACTTTTTACTTTGATGTGAATAGCGACGGAGAGCTTGTGAGATTGTACGCAGATAACATATCGGATGATGATATGTCGGTGATGCTGACATTCGATGGAACGGATTACACAGCACAGTCCTATAGCATTCAGTTGAAGGATAGACTGGGCAGAAGTCTGATCATTAGAAAAGAGAGCACAGATGAAGGATCCGGCATGGGTGTGAGATATGCAGTTAATATAAGAAATGAAAGCTCAAAACTCATAGACGATGTAAATGCTGAGGTATCGGTTATACTGTCGGGGGATACGGCAGCATTCCATGTTCAGATAGGAGACATGGAAATCGACAGAACTGCAAGTATAGAAAAGTATGAAAAGGGAAAAAGCATAGACCTAAAGTGGCAGGATCAGGAAGACGGAGAGCTTCATATAGGATGTGATCCGGGTAAAATTGAAAAACCAGAATATACAGATAGTATAGATTTATTTGACACAGATGTAATAAGCGCGTATAAATTTGTAAGAGAGATAATGAATAGATAAATGGAGATTTGTATATGAGTGAAGCGGCGGTGGATAATTCCACGGAAAATACAAAAAGTAAATATACATCTGGTACTATATATAAGATGATAATTGCCATAACATTTCTGCTGGCATTTGGACTTATAATGATATTCAGTGCATCAAGCTATGGCACAGCCATGAGCAATTTCAGAAGTCAGCTTTTTTTTATAGTGGTAGGGGCATTTGGAATATGGGGGTTAGCATATCTGCCGTATGGCTGGTATAAGAAGCTCACATGGCCGGCATATTTTGCATCGTTGATTCTGATTGTTTTGCTGCTTACTCCCCTTGGTGTAAATGTAAATGGTGCGACCAGATGGATCCAGATTCCACATATACCATTCAGAATCCAGATAGCTGATATAGTCAAAACTCTGATGATCATATTTATTGCATCATTTATAAGCAGTAAATGGAGAGATATACATAAGTGGCAGACGGTCATCATATTATGGTTATTGGTTGGATTTCAGGCAGGACTTCTGCTTGTCATATCCACAAACCTTAGTTCATGTATAGTGGTTCTCGGTATATGTTACTGTTCAACATTTATAGCAAGCAAGAATTGGAAGATACATATAGGTATATTGTTGATAGCTGTGGTGGTCGCGGTTATATATGTCCGGATATCGACCAGCTATCTGCCTACAGAAGATGAACTTGAGAATAATGAAGATTTCCGAGCCGGACGAATCCTTGGCTGGCTGTATACAGAGAAGTATGAGAAGAGTGTCGGATATCAGGTTATCCAGTCTCTGTATGCAATAGGAAGCGGATCATTTTTTGGCAAAGGTCTGGGCAATGGAACACAGAAGCTGTCTGCCATTCCTGAGGCGCAGAACGATATGATATTTGCCATAGTGTGTGAGGAACTTGGAGTAGTGGGAGCCGTGCTTCTCTTTCTGCTCTATGGATATCTGCTTTATCAGATGTATGTGATAGTGAAAGAGTCTTCAAATGTATTTGGCAGTATGGTGGTTATAGGTGTGATGATACATCTGATGTGTCAGATAGTGATAAATGTGTGTGTTGCAACGAATCTGTTTCCAAATACCGGTGTAACGCTGCCATTCATAAGTTCGGGAGGTTCAGCACTTCTAATGACAATGGTGGAATGCGGAATGTGTATAGGAATAAGGAGACAGCAGATAAGGAGAGTTTATCAGAAGCACTTGAATGATATGTAAAAATGCATATAAAATATGCGGGGAAAAGAGGTAGATTATGTTCAAAATCAAAAAAACTATTTTTACAGCAGTTACAGCATGTGTTATGGCCGGAAGTATTATGAGTATAGGAGGTACTGAGGGCGCTGACCATGTAAGCGGTAAATATACAGCTTATGCTGCAGTTGAAGATAGTCAGATGATAGATGCGGATGTATTGTCAGTTGAAAAAACTGCTAAGGTTAAGCCTTCCAGGACTAAAGTTTCTAAAACTTCTAAAAAAAAGATTTCCAAAACTACTAAAACCAGAAAGACTATAAAAAATGGCTGGTATAAATATAATAAGAAGTGGTATTACTATAAAAATAATAAAAAACAGAAGAAAAAACTCATCACCATAACGGAGAAAGTTGATGGTGTTAAGAAGAAAAATACATATTATCTGAAGGCAGATGGATCTGTGGCAACAGGACTTCTCAGAGTAAAGGGAAAACTGTATTATTTCTCAACAAAAGGAACGAAGCATCCGGGGGCAGCGATAAGCGGCTGGAAGACTGTCAAAGGGAAGAGATATTATTTCTCAAAGAAGAATCATGCCGCAGTGTCAGGAACAGTAAGAATATCCGGAAGAACATATTATTTCAGCGTAAAAAACAATAGAATGCTTAAAGGACTTGTCAGAACCGGATCGGACAAGATGTATTTCTCCATGATAAATGGAACCATGATAACCGGAAGATCTGTAAGAGTAGGCAGGAAAATCTATTACTTTGGAGATGACGGTAAAGCTGTAACAGGACTTCACAAGATAGGTGGATACTATTACTATTTTGATAAGTACGGCGCCATGAATACGAATGTATGGATCAAGATACATGGCAGAATGTACAGATTTGCAAATAATGGACATGCCTATATAGGATTCCATAAGATAGACGGCAGCAGATATTACTTCAAGACAAATGGACAGATGCTCAGAAGCTCATTCAAGAAAGTAAAGGGTGAGACATATTATTTCTGCAGAAGCGGAAAATCAGTAACAGGGTTGAAGAGGATAAATGATAAGTATTACTATTTTACATCTAGGGGTGTGATGGTTAAGAGCAAGTTCGTAACCCTGTCAGGAAAAAATTATTATTTTGGTTCAAACGGAGCTGCATACACAGGTGTAAAGAAGGTCAGTGGATCAAAGTATTATTATAACTTCTCAAGCAAGGGATATCTTGCAGGTGGAGTCAAGAGAATAGGTGGAAAGTTATACAGATTTAAGGAAGATGGAACTCCATATACGGGATGGTTTACCACTGAGCTGGGCAACGACCAGTATTATAACAAGAACGGAACACCATGTAAGGGCTCTGTAAGCATAGATGGAAAGCTCTATGTATTCGATGAGAATGGTGCACTTATTCACGGAAACTGCTGGGTACATATAGGGGACGATACATATTATCTCGGTGAAGATGAGTCTCCTGTGACAGGATACAGAAATATAGATGGGGACTATTATCATTTTGGTGATGATGGAAAGATGTACAGAAATAAATGGGGATATGCAGATGGATATAAGTTCTATTTCGGCGATGACGGGAAGAGACTTATAGATGTGGACAGTATCCTTGGAAAACAGGATACATATGAGATAACCATAAATAAGACCAGAAATGTAGTGACAGTGTATGCCAGCGATGGAGACAATGGTTATATAATCCCTGTTAAGGCATTTGTATGTTCAGGAGGAGATACAACTCCACTTGGAACATTCTACACACCGTTAAAGGGAAGATGGTGGACACTTATGGGTCCTTGTTATGGACAGTGGGATACATTGATCACAGGTGATATACTTTTCCATTCAGTTTTCTATGGAGAAGAGGATCCTGCGACACTTTCAGTGAGCGCTTACAACCAGCTTGGAACCACTTGTTCACATGGATGTGTGAGACTCAAGGCTGGAGATGCAAAGTGGATATATGATAACTGTGAGCTTGGCACAAAGGTAACAATATTCGAGAGTGACAATGATGGACCATTCCCTAAGCCGACATCAGTACAGCTTGACTATAGCCATACATGGGATCCGACAGATCCGACCATGGCATATAAGTGTAAGGAGAATGGATGTCATCAGGGAATTGCATGGTAAAGTGTAGATTATTTGTTGAATAGCATACGGAGAATGGTTGTATGAATAAAAACAGCAAAATAAACTTAATAAAAAAGTATGTGATGATCTTTTTTACTGCGGTATGTATGGCCATGGCGGTGACAGGCTGCGGTGATAAAGCGGAGGAGAGTGACACGACACAGCCGGCAGTGAAGAGCGGTGAGGTAGAATCTGCCGAAGAACTCACACAGGTTGGTGTATATCTGGATGTAAGCAGCGATGACAAGAATATAACAAATGTGAAGTATGAGATATCCGGGGATATAGCTATAGTGAGTTTCAGATACAACGGTATAAAGGTTGAACTCAGAGGCTCATATAAGTACAAGGAATATGAGCTGGCGGGAATAGACAACACCAGCAACGGTGACATGATAGTGACCAATGTACATGGCTGTCCTGCTACATTTTACACATTGAATCCTGGAAGAATCGCATTCTGGAACGATGATAAGATCAATTATTCTCTGTATATATATGTAACGGCAACGGACGATGTGCTCACAGATGTATTGTCAGATATAAAGTTTGAGAACAGGTATGATGACAGGGCAGATGTGAAGGACAGGATAGAGAATGACAGTGTGCAGTTTGCCAAAGATATCATAAAGGTGTTCAATGACAAGGATGTTGATAAACTCAAAGACATGATATTGTATCCACAGGAAACCGGAGGAGGCCAGTCATTGTCAAATGAGAATGAAGTCCTGAATGTCAACAAGGATGAGCTGTTTACAGATATACTGATAAATGCGCTCAACAACGAAGAGTCTCTGAAGAAACTCAGAAAGAGTGAAGATGGATCAGAGTACATAATAGGTACTAATTATAAAAATGTTCATTTTAAACTTACAAATGATGGAAACTTTATCATAACAAAAATAAATAACTAAAAGATGATCTCATGACATGGAAATGTATGAATCGCGTCAGATTCATATGATTCCGGTGTCGTGAGATTTTTTTACGCGCAAGGTATCTGATATATTTTCCATATGGTGTCGTGACAATGGACGATTGTGGACGAAGGGTGGTGAAGAGTAAAAAAAAGTGCAGATATATAAGCTTTTCTGAAATAATATAGTGTACGAATCACGTTGAGACCATGTATTAAAGAACTTAGAATTGTATAAGGACAGGACAACACGTAAGACGGAACCTGATCTGAGACTTTAGATGGGCTGATGTTCAATACAAGGAGGAATATACACCATGGCAGAAAGAATCTACACTATAAGTGAAGCAGCGGCAAAGGTTGAGGTTGAGACACACGTGCTTCGATACTGGGAAGAAGAGCTTGAGATCAATATCAGAAGAAATGATATGGGTCACAGATGCTATGAGGAAAAGGATATAAAGATACTCCAGAGGGTTAAAATGCTGAAGGATAAAGGAATACAGCTTAAGGCCATAAAGGATGTGGTTCACAGGATGTATGAACTCATCGATGGAGATGGGGCAGAGGAAGCAGGAACAGAAGCTGTAGATATGTCAGATATCCTGTCTGGTGAAACAGAAAAAAATATAAAGACATTTGACACTATAAGGGTAAACTATGCCGGTGATGGGGAAGAAACTGACGACCAGAATTCAAGAATAGTTGATTTCAAGATGGCACAGTTCCAGAACATTATGGATAAGATAATCAGTAATTCCATCAAGGACAATCTGAAGCTCATAACCCAGTCTGTATCGGCTACGGTGTCGGATGATGTGATAAAACAGATGGATATGCTCATACAGGAGAAGGAGGAACAGGAGGAGGCCAGATACAGGAAGCTGGATGCCACCATAAGAGAAATGCAGCAGACAAAAAGAGAGATAGCTGCAACAGAGGTGAAGGAAAAGAAAAGGGGACTGTTCAGAAGAAAATAGAGGCAGAGTTTATAAAAACTTCACACACGGGTAACATGAATTTATGCTATAGTATCAATGGGAGTTGGTACGATGAAGATAACTAAAAAAGTTAAGATAGCAATAATATTCATATGGATAGCTGCGATATTGTCCATGGTCATAGGAACATGTATCATAGGAAGATATTTTATAACAGGTACATATGGACGGGATCGCTCACTTCAATTACTGTATTCAGAAAATGATCCGGTAAATGATGTGTATAAATCACTTTCATCTCTGCGCGAGGGAGTGATAAACAAGGTAAAAAAAGATCCTGACTTCTATATTGATACAAAGAACGCAGAAGACCTCAATAATAAGACTTCTGCGAATAATACACAGGTTGCTGTGAAGGTAGATGGAGAGTATACATATAATGCCATAGACACATTCTCAGACAATCTGGACAGGCAGCTCAGGATGAATGACAGCAAGTCAAATATCAATGCTGTAGATGAGAGTTCTACAGAGACCGGATATGACAGCAATATAAGTGTTCAGGAGTATCTGATAACCCAGCCTTCATTCTATCTGTGTAATCAGGTGTCGTATGTGAACGATGGAAAAAAGGTTGATATATATATGCTGACATACTATGGCAATTATATGGCCAGGTTCAGAGGAACTATCATGGGATATTCTATACTTATGGTGCTCATGATGCTTCTTCTCAGCGGCGTTGTGGCGGTTCTGGTATATCAGCAGTTTGTAAATCCTCTGGTGAGACTCAAGGAGGCTGCGGAGCGGATGGGAGCCGGTAACCTGGAGGACAAGATAGATTTTGGAGAGAACAGGGTTGACGAAGTAGGCGAGCTGTGCGAGTCATTTGAGAATATGAGACAGAAGATGTCTGATTTCGCCAAGGCAAAGATGAGGTACGAGGAGGAAAACAGACAGCTCATAAGCAACATATCACATGACCTGAGAACCCCTATAACAACTATAAAGGGATATGTCGAGGGAATCATGGATGGTGTTGCTGATACTCCTGAGAAGCAGGAGAGATATCTGAAGATGATATACAGCAAGGCAAATGAGATGGACAGTCTTATAAATGAACTGTCACTCTATACAAACATAAATAACAATGCCATACCATATGAGTTCCATAGAGTTTCTGTAAAAGATTATTTTGATGACTGTATGGAGGAGGTATACACAACACTGCTCTCCAAGAACATGTCACTGACATACAAGAATTACTGTGATGACGATGTGAAAGTCATAGTGGATCCGGATCAGCTTAAGCGTGTAATAAATAACATAATCACAAATGCGATCAAGTATACCGATAAAGAGTATGGACAGGTGGATATAAACATCTATGACAATGATGCAGAGGTAAAGGTCGCCATAAGTGATAACGGACGTGGAATTGATTCGGAGAGTCTCCCTCATATATTTGACAGGATGTACAGGGCTGACAGTGCCAGACAGTCAAGAGGTGGAAGCGGACTGGGACTTGCTATCTGTAAGAAGATAGTGGAAGAGCACGGTGGAAATATATATGCGACCAGCCAGCTTGGAACGGGAACCACCATCGTATTCACATTGAAAAAATACATTCCAAAGAATGAGGAGTATCCGGAACAGGATGACGAGAACAGTGGTGAGCATGCACCTGCCGGAAAGGATCCACAGAAAAATAATATCAAAAAGGATAATCAGAAAAAGAGTACTATACAGATCATAAATCCACTTAAGAAAAGGAGAGATACAGATGAGTAAGATATTGATAATAGAGGATGAGTTGAGTATCGCGGAGCTTGAGAGAGATTATCTGGAGCTCAATGATTTTCAGGTTGAGATAGAGACAAATGGACTCAAGGGACTTGAGAAGGCTCTGAATGAGGAGTACAGTCTGATACTTCTGGATCTCATGCTTCCAGAGGTTGACGGCTTTGAGATATGCCGTCAGATCAGGGAGAAGAAGGATATTCCGATCATCATGGTAACAGCCAAGAAGAACGATATAGATAAGATCAGAGGACTTGGACTTGGAGTTGATGATTATGTGACAAAGCCATTCAGTCCAAGTGAGCTTGTGGCAAGAGTTAAGGCTCATATATCCAGATATGAGAGGCTGGTTGGCTCAACTGCACTTAAGAATGATGTCATAGAGATAAGAGGATTGAAGATAGACAAGACGGACAGGAGAGTTTATGTAGACAATGAGGAGAAAGTATTTACGAACAAGGAGTTCGATATACTGTGCTTCCTCGCCAGCAACCCTAACAAGGTATTCTCCAAGGACGAGCTGTTCAGCAAGATATGGAATATGGACAGCATAGGAGATATCGCGACGGTTACAGTTCATATCAAGAAGATAAGAGAGAAGATAGAGTTCGATACCTCCAATCCACAGTATATAGAGACAGTATGGGGTGTGGGTTACAGATTCAGGATGTGATAAGAAAGCCCCAGACAGCGAATGAGGAGTAAACAAATGAAGTTAAACATATTACATGAGGATAATGATATAATTGTGGCGGTGAAGCCGTGCGGCGTTCCATCACAGCCCGACAAGACCAATTCTGAGAGCATGGTGAGCATGCTCAAGCTCAGGATATATGAGAAGGAGAACAGAAACGAGGAGCCATATCTTGTTCCGATACACAGGCTGGACAGGCCGGTTGGAGGAGTTATGGTATTTGCCAAGACCCCTGAGGCAGCAGCATCCCTCTCGAAACAGAGCGAGGATGGCTCCATGATGAAATACTATCAGGCTATACTCACAGGAGAACTGCCAAACGACCAGGGAGTGCTGAAGGATTATCTGCTCCATGACAAAAAGGACAACGTGACTAAGATTGTGGATAAGGATACGCCGGGAGCAAAGTATTCAGAACTTGAATATGAGGTGCTGGATGTGATGGACACGGACGAGGGTGTCCTCTCATACATACTGGTGGAACTCATAACCGGCAGACATCACCAGATCAGAGCCCAGTTTGCAAAGAGAAAATGTGGAATATGGGGCGACACAAAGTACAATCCAAAGTTCCAGAAGACGAAAAAGAAGTACAAGGAGATAGGACTCCATGCGTCAAGACTTGAGTTCGACCATCCGACCACAGGAGAGCACATGGTGTTCAAACACGAGCCGGAGGGCGGAGCATTTGCGATATTGGATCTGGATGAATTCTAGAGATGGATTATTATTGGCATATGCCATATATCTTCCGAAAAATATAATTATTAATTGTAAGCGAGGATTGTAACAGATCCTCGCTTTTTTGGACTATAGTTCACGTACTATTGACAATAAAAATATATAAATATATACTAAAAGTATTATTAAAGGCAGGATCTGTCTGAAAAAATATACTACATGAGGAGGAGTCTATTATGAAAAAGAAGGTAGTCAACAAAATAATAAGTTTAATTCTGGTGGTTTCAGTATTTATATGTGCCACCTGTGCAATGCCGACAGTGGAAGCGGATGCAGCAGTGTCAGCCAGGAAACTGTTGTCCAGTGCACTTAAGGTGATGAAGAGTTATGATAAGATAACGTTTAAGTATGATATGAGTAGAAATAGTGATGGAGAAATTGAAAGATGGAGAAGTATCAGTATATCTGATAAAGCAATTAATTACGCATTTAATGAAACAAATGATTATTGTTGGGAGGAATATATAAAAGGTAAATATACATATAGAAGAAGTTTATTATCAAATAAATGGGATATATATAAAGATGATTATGCACGAAGTACGGAAAAAAGTGTTTTGGAATATATGCTAGGTCATTTAAAGAAGGCCAAAATAGTCAGCATTAGTACAAGCAGTTATACGATATCTGCGGTACCAAATTATTCATCGGATATTAAGAGTGTTAGAATAGTAATAGATAAAAAGAAAAAATGTGTTACAGGAATAAGAAAAATATATAAAACATATCGGAGCGGATATCTGGATTCTTCAGACACATATGTAGTAAGAAATCAAGTGATGAAATATACACATATATCTTATGGCAGAGGCAGACTGCATATGCCAGCAGGAATGTAAAAAATATAATTTGGTTTATTTGCCACACAATCTAAGAAGGATTGTGTGGCCTTTTTAATATATTGACGTTGATTAATCGAGGATATATACTTTATATATTATAACAAAGCGTATTGTTTATAAGGGGGAAACAGGTATGAGAACTACGAAAAAGATAGGATCGAAATTCATGTCATTGCTGATCATTGTTGCAATGATAATATGTACATGCGCATTTAGTCCTGTAGAGACTGTTAATGCACAGACAGGATCAACAGCATCAAAAAAGAGCGTCCAGGCTGTGAATGCAGTATACCGTGGGATGATAAAGGATGGCAATACATTCTATATGAGGACTGATGGTGGAATTATCTCTTACAACATTAGAACGAAGAAGTCTAAAAAGCTGGTAAAGAAGATCAACAGCAGTTGGGGCCCTATGCTTATGTATAATGGGTATATTTATTATACAGACACGGTAAACGATGTTAAATGTATTTACAGAGTTGATGTAGAAGGTAAAAAGGCTCCAAAGCTGATAGCCAGAAATGCGTCATTAGGTTTTGTATACAAGAATAGAATATATTATGATAATAATGGCTTATGTTCTATGTCTTTGAATGGAGCAAATAAGAGAAGATATGCACGATCAAAGGAATCTTCGATGTTTGGATCTTATGTATTTTTCTACAAGAACAGATTCTTTTATGGAGATGTGGACAAGCAGTATTCTGTAGATACAAACTGCAAGAACAAAAGAAAATCAAGATATGGATATGAGAATTTAGTGAATGCGGTGAACTTCATAAACAGTGCCAGCAGTGTTGAGATGAAGAAGGGCATGTGCTGGGTTGATCCGGATAATTCCACAGGCAATTGGAATACCATAACTTATTCGAAAGAAGTTGGCAAAAAAAGTATCAGAAAAACCATATATAAGTCGTCCAGGAATAGTGTAAGAATCATTGCCAGCAGTGACAGCGGTTATATGTTGATAGCAGAAAACAGTGGAAATCTGAAAAAGACTGACAGCAGATACAAGAAGGGTACAGTAAAGATCATCAACCTTAGTGGTAAGGTTCTTGCAACGCTGAAGAATAGTCAGAAATAGGAATACCATATTTTGAATACTAAAAAAGGATCTCCTTGATATAGTAAAAAATTATATCAAGGAGATTCTTTTTATTTGTTCATGTTAGTGATCTCTTTTATGACATTATACAAATGTTTTTGATTTGACGGGGTCTGGTTTTCTATCAGCTTATAGGATTCAAAAGCATAGTACGTGCAATCTGAATGTTCAGAAGGGATGGCGTCGATCTCATAGAGAAGCTGTACCAGAGAGATGTCCATTCCCTGACATATTTTATATAAAGTTTCAATGGAAGGTGTCTTTTCGCCTCTTTCGAGCTGTCCGATATATGAAGGATGCAGGCTGCTCAGTTCCGAAAGTTTTTCCTGACTAATTTTTTTTGATACCCGGTAATATCTTATTCTATTTCCAATTTCCTGTGTTACATCCATAAAAATATAAGTTAAATATTGCATGGTACATCGCAATATTTAACAATTCTCCTTTCGTGCGTATCCAATTGAACTGTAAATATAACCTCTAAATCTACACTAACAATACAGAAAAATAAATACTATATACTACAGATATTTATTATCAATGTGTACATACTAAAAATACAGACAGATAGTAAAACTATACTAAAGCAATTACTAATTGCTTTAGTAAATTCTTAATGAGGAGGACAAAGTTATGAATGTTGAATCGTCTGTGAAAAAAATGAAATATACAGAGGGGCGGATACCGACATGTTTCATGTTGACATCCGCCCTGAAATTTTGTAGATTAAAGAGTGTATGCAATTAAGTAGTTCAGACAAAAATGAATGATAGTGACAATTCTAAATTAATTGAGTTGCGGCTAATGGATTGCAGCAGCAGATATAGAATGTTTTAGAATAAGGAGATAAATGAGATGGCAAACGATAAGAAGATGGTTGAAGCTATTACTTCCATGGATGAAGATTTTGCACAGTGGTATACTGACGTTGTCCTCAAGGCAGGACTTATCGCATATACCAACGTGAAGGGATGTATGGCTATCAAGCCCGCAGGATATGCAATCTGGGAGCTTATACAGAAGCAGCTTGATGAGAGATTCAAGGCTACAGGCGTGGAGAATGTGTACATGCCTATGCTTATTCCAGAGAGCCTTCTTGAGAAGGAGAAGGATCACGTTGAGGGATTTGCACCGGAGGTAGCATGGGTTACATACGGCGGACTCAATCCTCTCACAGAGCGTATGTGTGTAAGACCTACATCAGAGACTCTGTTCTGTGATTTCTACAAGAATGATATTCAGTCATATCGTGATCTGCCAAAGGTATATAACCAGTGGTGCTCAGTTATGCGTTGGGAGAAGGAGACAAGACCATTCCTTCGTTCAAGAGAATTCCTGTGGCAGGAGGGACACACAGCTCATGCAACAGCTGAGGAGGCTGAGGCAAGAACTATACAGATGCTGAATCTGTACGCTGACTTCTGTGAGGATGTTCTGGCTATGCCGGTTGTCCGTGGACAGAAGACAGAGAAGGAGAAGTTCGCAGGAGCAGAGGCAACATATACAATAGAGGCACTTATGCACGACGGCAAGGCACTCCAGTCAGGTACAAGCCATAACTTCGGAGACGGATTTGCCAAGGCATTTGGAATACAGTTTACAGACAAGGACAACAAGCTTAAGTATGTTCATCAGACATCATGGGGTATGACAACAAGACTTATCGGAGCCATCATCATGGTTCACGGAGACAATTCAGGTCTTGTACTTCCTCCAAAGGTTGCTCCAACTCAGGTCATGATCATTCCAATCATGCAGAAGAAGGCAGGAGTGCTTGAGAAGGCAGCAGAGCTTCGTGAGAAGCTTGGCGCGTTCAGGGTAAAGGTTGATGACAGCGACAAGAGCCCAGGATGGAAGTTCTCAGAGCAGGAGATGAGAGGTATTCCTATCAGAGTAGAGATCGGACCAAAGGATATCGAGGCAAATCAGGCAGTTCTGGTACGCCGCGACACAAGAGAGAAGATCACAGTATCACTTGATGAGATAGATACAAAGGTTGGAGAGCTTCTTGAGACTATCCAGAAGGATATGTTCGAGAGAGCAAAGGCTCACAGAGATTCACATACACATGCAGCAAGAAGCTGGGATGAGTTCAAGAACATCATCGACAACGAGCAGGGCTTTGTGAAGGCTATGTGGTGTGGCGAGACAGCATGTGAGGAAGCCATCAAGGATGAGACAGGAGCTTCCACAAGATGTATGCCATTTGCACAGGAGCATCTCTCAGATGTATGTGTTCACTGCGGCAAGCCAGCCAAGAAGATGGTATATTTTGGACGTGCATACTAAGATAAAAAATGACAGTGTTTAATAACTTCTCCAGCAAATGCTGGAGAAGTTATTATTTTACAGATATTTAATGGTTACATGATGGTATAATTATGGTACAATAATTAAAAAATAACTTTATGGATCGTTTTATTATTTAGAAATGGAGTGAATAATATGCCACAAATTATACCAATAAAGGAATTAAAAAATACTTCTGAAATTTCTGAAATGTGTCATGGCGCAGATGAGCCTATATATATAACAAAAAATGGCTATGGAGATATGGTGATCATGAGTATGGAAATGTATGAACAGACAATGCGTAAATTGTCCATATACAGAGATATAGAGCTTTCAGAAAGTGATGTCAGATCAGGAAGAGTTGCAGATGCAAGAGAATCGTTGAATAAAATAAAGGAGAAATATGGCATATAGATTACGGATTACTGAACACGCCAATGAGATGTTGGAAAATCATGTGTTTTATCTTCGAAACAAATTTAAAAGTAATCAAGCAGCTTCACATTTAATTCAAGCTGTTGATAATATATATGAAAGACTAGAAGATAATCCGAAACAGTTTCCTATGTGTAAAGATTCTTATTTGGCAATTAAGGGTTACAGGATAGCACTTTTAGGGAGTATGAACTATAGTATTGTTTTCAGTATACAGCAAGAGGAAGTTATTATTTTAGGGATATTCAACCAATTGGAAAATTACGAGACAAAGATGCGGAGAGAAGATATATGAGAATAGACATTCCAGAGGGTGCAAATAAAGTCATAGAAGGCCTTGAGGCAGCAGGCTACGAGGCGTATATAGTTGGTGGTTGTGTGAGAGACAGTATACTTGGAAGGGTTCCAGGGGACTGGGATATCACCACATCTGCCAGACCGGAACAGGTGAAGGAGATTTTCAGACGTACTATAGATACGGGTATAGAACATGGAACAGTAACCGTAATGATGGGAAAGGAAGGCTACGAGGTCACGACGTACAGGATAGACGGAGAGTACAGTGACCATAGGCGGCCTGACCAGGTGGAGTTCACAGCCAGCCTTGAGGAGGATCTCAAGAGAAGAGACTTCACGATAAATGCCATGGCATACAGTCACAGCAAGGGAATCATAGATATGTTCGGCGGAGTGCAGGATCTTAATGACAAGGTCATAAGGGCTGTAGGTGTGGCAAGGGACAGATTTGACGAGGATGCACTCAGAATACTCAGGGCTATAAGATTTGCAGGACAGCTTGGATTTGACATAGAGAGGGATACCAGGAAGGCTATGATCATCCAGGCACAGTATCTTAAGGATATAAGTGCAGAGAGAATCAGGGTTGAACTGACGAAGCTTCTTGTGTCAGATCATCCGGACAAGCTTCTTGAGGCGTATGTTACAGGTATTACCGCATACATTCTCCCTGAATTTGACAGGATGATGGAGCAGCCGCAGAACAACCAGTATCACAGATACAATGTGGGAGTACATTCCATTGAAGCGGTGAAGAACATAAGGGCTGACGTAACCATGAGATGGGCGGCACTTCTCCACGACATAGGAAAGCCATCGACACACACGGTTGATGAGAATGGCATAGATCATTTCTACGATCACCAGATAGCGGGCGTTCCGCTTGCAGAGGCAGTTCTCAGAAGACTGAAGTTCGACAACAATACCATAAAGGATGTGTGTGCACTTGTCAGATGGCATGATTTTGGCATGGGATGCATTCCGAAAAAGAGCAAGATAAGAAATCTTCTCGGTGAAGTTGGAAAGGATTTCTTCCCATACATAATAGAGATCAAGAAGGCGGATATGGCAGCCCAGAGCGATTATAAGCTGGAAGAGAGACAGAGCCAGCTCACGGCACTTGAGAAGAAATATGAAGAGATCGTGGCAGATGACGATTGTGTCAGGATCAAGGATCTCAAAGTAAATGGCGGAGACCTCATAAAGCTTGGAATAAAGCCGGGTCCTCAGATGGGTGAGATACTTCAGAAGCTGCTGGATATAGTAATAGAAGATCCTGAGAAGAACGACAGGGATTACCTTCTGGAACAGGTAAAGCAGATTGACTGATACCGATACCCGTCGTAAAACCAACTAATAAAAAGTAACAACTTAAGAATGAAAATGAATATCCCCTCATACAATTACTTAGCAGACAGTTATGTCATTAAGCGATAATTGTAGGAGGGGATGTTTATTTGGCTGAAAAGATGGGGGAAGTGTATGAGGCATATGATATGGAGATACAGAAAATAGGCAGAGGCAGAGGTGCAGTGATACTGGTGACAGATAAAGGTGTCAGACAGATATCTCCTCTGAGTGGTACAGATGAGAGGCTTTTGCAGGAGAAACAGTTCAAGGATCATGTATATGAAAAAGGGTTCCGATATATAGACAGGGTTGTGGCAAACTGTGATGATGAACTGGTCACATGTGACAGATATGGCAATCCATATGTATGCAGGGAATATTTTCAGGGAAGGGAGTGCAATGCTGCCAGTATACGGGATCTTGAAAAATCCGTGATAAATCTTGCCCAGCTTCACAGGGCAGGCAGGGAATTGTATCTGGAAGAGGGAGAGAAAGAGTACAGCAAGATGCCGGGTAATCTGGACAGAAAGGTAAATGAACTGCGGCGCATACGCAATTTTGTCCGCAAAAGAACTGCCAAAAGTGATTTTGAGATCATGTACATAAAGACATTTGACTATTTCTATGGACAGGCAGAAAAATGTCTCAGGATGTTCAATGAGAGTTTTGTCAGAAATGAAAGGTGGATAGGATATTGTCATGGCTCATATAATTATCACAGCGTGATATTCTGTGATGGGTATATAGCAACTACCAATTTCGATAGATTCCATATAGGATATCAACTGGTCGATCTGTATCAGTTTCTCAGAAAGGCTATGGAAAAGAACTTGTATGACATAGGTATGGCTAAGGATATACTGTTCTCATATGACCAGATAAATCATCTGGATACTGAGGATTACAGATTTATATATATGATGTACAGTTTTCCGGAAAAATTCTGGAAGATAAGCAACAGGTACATGAATACCAGAAAAAGCTATATTTCACCTGTACTTATGGAAAAACTACAAAAGGTTATTGAAGATGACCAAGAAAAGCTCAAAATTTTGAGTGAAATTAACGATACCTATGGACTTCACAAGCTGACAAATTAAGAGTATAATGTTGGGGCGTGGATAATAATTGAGTTAGACACGTGATACTGAATTGTGATGTATTTTACAGATGGTTTTTCGTGTGTGTGTGTTTTCCATCTGTAGGATGCTCTATGGGTAACATAAAGCAATAGATTTCACAGGAGGCAAAATGATGAGTGATTATAATTACAAGGACGTGTATGAGCAGTGGGTGAACAATCCTTTATTTGGTCAGGAAACAAAGGATGAGCTCTTAGCGATCAAGGATGACGAGAAGGAGATAGAAGAGAGATTCTATTGTGATCTTGTATTCGGAACAGCAGGACTCCGAGGCATCATCGGAGCAGGAACTAACAGAATGAACATATATGTAGTACGTAAGGCAACGCAGGGACTTGCCAACTACATCATCAAAGCTGGCAAGCAGGATAAGGGTGTTGCCATTGCCTATGATTCAAGAAGAATGTCACCGGAGTTCTCAATGGAGGCAGCTCTCTGCCTGGCAGCAAACGGTATTAAGGCTTATAGATTTGAGTCACTTAGACCTACACCAGAGCTCTCATTTGCAGTGAGATATCTGGACTGTGTAGCTGGTATCAATGTAACAGCATCACACAACCCACCAGAGTACAATGGATATAAGGTATACTGGGAGGATGGCGCACAGATCACACCACCTCATGACCAGGGAATCATGGCTGAGGTAAAGGCCATCACAGATTTCGCAGATACAAAGACCATGGACATGGTAGAGGCAAAGAAGAAGGGGCTTCTCGTAACTATCGGTTCAGAGGTTGATGACGCATACATGGGCGAGCTCAAGAAGCTCATCCTCAATCAGGATGCAATTGACAAGTATGGCAAGGATCTCAAGATCGTGTACACACCACTTCACGGAACAGGCAACATCCCTGTAAGAAGGATTCTCAAGGAGATTGGATTTGAGAATGTGTATGTAGTTCCTGAGCAGGAGCTTCCGGATGGTGAGTTCCCAACAGTTGAGTATCCAAACCCGGAGGCAAAGGAAGCATTTGAGCTGGCGCTCAAGCTGGCAAAGGAGGTTGACGCAGATCTTGTTCTTGCAACAGATCCTGATGCTGATAGACTTGGATGCTATGCAAAGGATTCCAAGACTGGTGAGTACAAGGTATTCACAGGTAACATGTCAGGAAGCTTACTCTGCGAGTATGAGGTAAGCCAGATGAAGGAGAAGAATGGCAGCCTTCCGGCAGACGGAGCAATAGTAAAGACTATCGTTACTACCAACATGGTAGATGCTATAGCAAAGTATTATGGAACAGATCTCATCGAGTGCTTCACAGGTTTCAAGAACATTGGACGTGAGATCCTCAGATTTGAGCAGACAGGCAAGGGAACATATCTCTTCGGATTCGAGGAGAGCTACGGATGTCTGATCGGAACCCATGCAAGAGATAAGGATGCCGTTGTTGCAACTATGGCTCTCTGTGAGGCAGCAGCTTACTACAAGGGTCAGGGCAAGACTCTCTGGGATGCAATGATGGATATGTACGAGAAGTACGGATATTATGTAGATGATATCAAGACCGTGACACTCAAGGGTGTTGAGGGTTCAAAGAAGATCGGACACATCATGAATATCCTCCGTGCAAATGTACCTGAGGAGGTAGCTGGTTACAAGACAAAGGTTGTCCGCGACTACCGTCTTGAGTATATAAGGAACATCGAGACAGGTGAGGTTAAGCCTACCGGATTCCCGAATGCCAATGTACTCTACTACGAGCTTGAGAACGATGCATGGCTTGCAGTAAGACCTTCAGGAACTGAGCCAAAGATCAAGTTCTACTACGGAATTAAGGGATCATCATACGATGAGGCACAGAAGGAGTCAGCAGCATTTGGTGACAAGGTTATGGATCTTATCTATGATATCCTGGAAAAATAATAGCTTATATACTATATAACATAAACACATAACCGCATATATTCTGTCTGATATACAGGGAGTATATACGGTTATGTGTTTTTTTGTTTGTTACTTTTATTTAAGTATACAAATGGAGGGATTGAATTTATGATATATGGAAGCACGCTGAGGCGTGCGTAGGTCATCGCGCTTACGCACGATGACATATGATATGGTGTATCATTGAAGGAGAATGGATATGAAGAAAGTTAGCTTAATTATACCATGTTATAATGAGGAACAGGCTTTGCCGATATTTGCAGCAGCACTGGATAAGATAACACAGAAACTTGCACAATATGAATTTGAGGTACTGATGATAAATGATGGTTCATCGGACGATACACTCAGAGTCATGAAGAATGTATCAGAGAAATACCATTATTTTAGATATATTTCTTTTTCAAGAAATTTTGGAAAGGAATCTGCCATGTATGCAGGATTCTGCAACGCATCAGGAGATTACGTGGCAGTTATGGATGCAGATATGCAGGATCCGCCGGAGCTTCTTCCTGAGATGCTGGATATACTGGAGCAGGGCGAATACGACAGTGTGGCGACACGAAGGGTCACTCGTAAGGGAGAACCTCCGATCAGATCATGGTTTGCCAGAAGGTTCTACAAACTTATAAACAAAATATCAGATGCTGATGTGGTGGATGGCGCCAGAGATTTCAGACTTATGAGGTCTGATATGAAGGATGCTATCGTGTCCATGTGTGAGTACAACCGATTTTCCAAGGGAATATTCGGATGGATAGGATTCAGAACGAAATGGCTTGAATATGAAAATGTTGAACGTGTTGCGGGTGAGACAAAGTGGAATTTCTGGAAATTGTTACGATATGCTATAGATGGGATAATTAACTTCTCGGAGGCACCTATGACTATCGCATCCGGATTCGGAATCTTCTGCACATTTGTGTCATTTGTCATGATGCTGTTCTTCTTCATAAGAAAGCTTGCATGGGGAGATCCTGTTGCAGGATGGCCGTCACTTGTATGTATAATCCTCTTTGTCGCAGGACTGCAGTTTCTGTGTATAGGAATAATGGGAAAATATATTGCAAAGACATATATGGAGGTTAAGGGAAGACCTCATTATATAATATCCGACACCAATAAGGATGACGTGAATAAGATAAATTAGAGTATTATAAAACTGCATTGTGGTATGTCACGATGCAGTTTTTGGTTGTATGGTTACATGCCGCCGCACATCAGAGAGATCCTTTATACATCAGTGTGTATCTTGTGATCACAGGTTTTACGTGCTATTTACATACGATATATATAATAATAGTTGTTCTTAGGTAACTTGATAAATTATAATAGTAATGTTAAGGTTTAACAGGTATGCGGAGTAATTAAGGGATATGCAGGAATTAATGTAATTACATATGGGTTGATGTTCAATAATTATGGGGGTATTCATAATGAATCTTACATTGAAATGTCCATCCTGCGGTGGTGTTGTGGTTCTGAACCCTGATACGGGAAAACTACAGTGTACGCAATGCGACTCAGTGATCAACATAGGTCTGGATGAAGAGAATTCAGCCATGGTCAGAACCGAGGATGGAGATCTGATAGATAAGAGAAGTTACAAGGCTATACGGAAGATTGCCAGAATAAAAAGATATATAACTGACACAACAGATACTATATATACACTTGACGAGATCAACCTCGGCAAAGATGATGATTCACCAAAATATATGGAGATGAATCTGTATGAGTGTACATCATGTGGTGCAAGGCTCATGGTAAAATCAACGGAGTCATCCAGTTTCTGTGCCTATTGTGGTCAGCCGATGATGCTGGTTGACAGGGTTATGGATGAGCTGGAACCGGATATCATTATTCCATTTGGAATCTCACAGAGTAAAGCGGAGCATCTTATACGTGAAAGGTTCTGTAAAGGATGGTTTGTACCTGATGAGATCAAGAAGTTTCAAATTGATAAAATACGTGGAATATACATACCATACTGGCTTGTGTCGCATCATGTAAAAAAGAAAATAAGGTATGTATTTGAGGAGCGTGAGCAGGGAGAAGTCCTTAGTGAGCATGAAAAGCTGTTCGGTTCCATGGCGGCAAATGCGCGGAAAATGGCTGATAATGTAGTCGTACATAATTGTATGAAGGATTGTGAGTGTACAGTTTCCAGAATACCGGGGGATGGATCGCGGAGGCTGAATAACAATATATCAGCAAGACTTGAGCCTTATGATTTAGAAAAGGCACTTGCATTTTCTCCTGAATATCTGTCCGGGTTCTACACGGACAGGTACGATGTGCCGGCTGCAGAGATTGCAGCGATGGCAAAGGAAAAGAGCGACAAGGCAGTCAGGGCAGAGATGCTTGATAATGTTCCAAAGAAAACACGGATAATTGAAGAAAAAACAGAGATAAAACTTGAGGATGTCGAATACGCATTGCTGCCGGCCTGGTTCATGACTTTCCGTTATCAGGGAATACTCTACACGGTTGCTGTGAATGGCCAGACAGGTAAAGTGGTAGGAAATGTTCCATCAAACAGATTTAAAGTGGGGGCATCCATAGCCATACTTATGACGTTGATGGTGCTGCTGTGTTCATTTGTCTCTGTGTTCATGGGAAATCTCATGACAAATCTATACGAATTATCTTCACAGACTGCGGAATCAACTGGATTTCTGTATGTATTTGGAGCGTACGCTGCAGGGGTTGTATACAGCCTGGTGAGCTGCTGGCGTGCTATCAACAAGCTTCACAGATCAAGGATCGATATTCACAGATTCAGAAGTTATGGCACTATAGAGTATGTAAAGGAAAGGCAGGATAAGACATGGGTTCGATAGTATTTATGTATGTTGCAATAGGAATCATATGTGGAATATGTCTGACGATTGCCATCGTGCTTTCGGCTCTTGTCAGATCAAATAATATAGGGCAGAGCGAAGAAAAGGAGACAGAATATATTGACTATACTACTCTGACTTATCACGCCATATATGACAGTCAGAACGCGATAAATCATTTTGATGGTAATTATAAGTAATAGATAAGGCTGTAAGTTATGATGCAATGGTATAATGACAAATCACAGGGGATTTGTTATCATATCTTTGATATATTTTAGGGAAAAAGGAATTGGAGGTATTACATATGAACGAGAATCAGGATCAACAGTTTGGTCAGCCGCAGGCGGAGCAGGAGCCACAGCAGGCAGGGGTATACAGCCAGCCGCAGGCGGAGCAGGAGCCACAGCAGGCGGGAGCATACAGTCAGCCGCAGGCGGAGCAGGAGCCACAGCAGGTGGGAGCATACAGTCAGCCTCAGGCGGAGCAGGAGCCACAGCAGGTGGGAGCATACAGTCAGCAGCAGATGTACGGCCAGCAGGGCTATGGTCAGCAGCAGATGTATGGCCAGCAGGGCTATGGTCAGCAGCAGATGTATGGCCAGCAGGGTTACGGTCAGCAGCAGATGTATGGCCAGCAGGGTTACGGTCAGCAGCAGATGTATGGCCAGCAGCAGATGTATGGTCAGCAGCAGATGTACGGCCAGCAGGGCTACGGTCAGCAGCAGATGTATGGCCAGCAGGTCTATGGAAATCAGGTCTATGGCCAGGTGAATACTAAAAAACCATCGGGAGCAAGTGTATTTGTGAATGAGCTTATACAGAAGATAATAGGATTATTTACAAAACCTGCAGATACTTCTGAGGAGATGATGTCGAAAGCTGATATGATGACAGGCGGAGTGCTTATCGGAATAAATGCAGTTGTTACATTTGTATTTGCATTGCTTGGACTTCTTGTTCTGGGCATGAATTTTGGACCGGCTCTTGGAAGAGGATTTTATATGCTGTTCTTCATGATCATTGCTAATATAATCATAACAGCATCGGTATTTGTATCTGGAGGAGTGATCTTCAAGGGTGGTATAGAGTTCGGAAAAGCGATAAATTCAGCAGGTATATTTGCTTTGTATGAGACTGTTGCAGTTGTGTTTGGAATAGTATTTGAACTTATATCAGGTCTTTTACATAAGGTTGGTTTCCTGAGTGGAATTATCGGTGGATTTGCATATATACTCTTTGCGGGTATAAGCATAGGCGGTATCATAGTAGCTGCGCGTGCATTATATAATGATATGGATCTGGATGACAATAAAAAGGTATTTGCCATTGTGGCGGCGGTCGTCATGTCTGTGTTCCTGATAACTATCGTAGATAATATAGCACAGAAGATATTCAATGACAGTGGTACATGTGCGGAGCAGGTATTGTATTACTTCAAGCGCGCAGCAGACGTATTTGGATACCTTGACTGGTTATCATAACATATAAATAATTACATAAATTATGAAAACTACAGGGCGGCTTGTAACAGGCTGCCCTGTAGCTGCGTTTTACAGTCAAATTTATGGTTTTATGTAAAAGGTTTTGTCAATTTTAACTGTATGTGTTAAAATATAGAAGTGTTTTAGTCAGGGTGACAAAGAAGTAGTAAAGAAAGGACGGGTTATGGTAAGAAAAGTTGGTTTAACAGACAGCGTGGGTTTTGCATGTCTGGAAGATCTCCAATTGTCTAACTCCTACATGTGGGGTACCGCAATCAGTCTGGACTATTGTGGCAGAGAGGATTGCATCAAGGGGTGGAAGTTCGGACCATATGTGAGGGAGTCATATGTCATCCACATAGTTAAGAAAGGCAAGGGAGTATTCACTATAGGCGGCAGTAGATATGAGCTGGGACCTGGACAGGCTTTCATCATCAGACCGGGAGAGGAGACGATCTACAAGGCTGATGACAATGATCCATGGAGCTATATGTGGGTAGGTTTCCATGGCTACAGAGCAGAGGATTTTATAGAATCCATGGGTTATAAGAAGGATTCGCCTATCATAAAGATAGAACAGATGGACGTGTGTGAGGAATGCATTGATAAGATGCTTGAATATTCCCAGATTACACGTATCAATGAGGTCAAGAGACAGAGTGCGCTTATGATGTTGTTTGCGACTATTATGGAGGACAACGCATCCGGCCAGCAGGAGCAGGACAATGTGGAGTATCCGAGCAAGATATATGTCAAGGCAGCAGTGGACTTCATTACAGAGAAGTACATGAACAAGATCAAGATAGATGATATTGCTGATTTCATAGGAATAAGCAGAAGTCATCTGACAGGAAGCTTCAAGAAGGAGATGGGTGTATCCCCGCAGGAATATCTCATCAACTTCCGACTAGAGAAGGCGGCAAGCCTGCTCAGATCATCCAAGGAGCAGATCAACATAATCGCATATCAGTGTGGTTATGAGGATTCACTTTCCTTCTCCAAGGCATTTAAGCAGAAGTTTGGCATGAGTCCTAAGTCCTTCAGGAATCTGGAGGTGGAGCTGGAGACGAAGAATGCCAAGGGCGGACACGAGGCTTCAAAACTTTAGAAAAGACAAAATATAGCTGTGGATAATAAAAACAGGATATACAGTCCATACGTCATGTATGTTATGACGTGGAATGTATATCCTGTTTTTGTGCTATTACTTATCTGAACTGCTGGTTTCCAGTTTCTTTGTAACCTTTCTTGTATCTATCTGGTCTGGAACAGACTGATCTGAAGCTTCATCTGTTGATCCAATAGGTCTCATCCATGAATCTGGATCATCATCTGTGTATTGCTTTGTGACATCCTCAAGGTAAGGAGAGAAAGCTTTTATAAACATGAATGATGACAGGTATGCTATCAGCCCGAATCCGCATATTATCAGGATAAATATACCAACCATGAATATCTGCGGGCTGGCCAGCAGGAAGTATGCCGGAAGTGTGTACAGTATCATTATAATAATGGTAAATATGAAATTCTTTGCAGCCATGTATATGGACTGTATGATGAGATTCTTCAGTGTATTCTCAAATGCGCTGATTACCGGGAACAGGTAAATGGCGATGAAACATATCAATATGAAGAATATCACACTTGTGTAATACATGAGCTTGTTTTCCTGAGGACCTTCTTTGCCGAAGAGATTGAAGTCCAGTGAGAACACGAAGGCTATCAGCAGGAATAAGAGCCATGCTATGGTGGATTTCTTAAAGTTATCCTTAAAGCCCCTGAAGAATAGCTTTGCAACACCTCCTGTTTCACCCGTGCGTTGTTTCTTAAGTAATGTGTAATACATGGCACTCATGGAAGCCCCCATGGTGAATACCGGAATGCTGCACAATATAAATAGAATATTCACGATTATGATATCGCCGATCGTTCCAAAAATTCTGGTGAACCAGCCGTCACTGCTGAATATATTCATAGATTTCCTCCTTATATATAAAATAATATAGATAACAGATACCTTCTGATATCAGTACCCCGATAACATGGATTAACTATAGCACAAAAAGACATGCGAGAATATAGCATGTTTTACAATTTACCATATGCATTCTACATTTTACCATAAAATAGCACAAAAACAGCCGCTGTAAATGATGAATTTTATACATTTTTGCTAAAAACCCATGACATTTTGACATTTTACCATGTAAAAAACTTCACCAAAATTTTATAATTCAACCATAGAAAGCACACAGAACACCGAAAGGTGAGCTGGCAGAACAAGACACAGAATTCAGGGTATGAAAAAGAATGTGGGTGTCCCAATCCTGCCGGTGGTTATAGTAAGGAGGAAGGTTTTATGAGAAGAACATTAAAGAAAACAGTAGCAGTTGGACTTGCAGCAGCAACAGCATTTTCACTCTGCGCATGTGGTGGCAGTGGTGATGGAAGCAAGAGTGGCAGCAGCGATGCTCTTGAAGTAGTTATCTGGGATAACAATCAGCAGAAGGGTCTGCAGCAGATATGCGATCTCTTCACACAGGAGACAGGAATCAAGGTTGACGTACAGGTCAAGGAGTGGGATTCATACTGGACACTTCTTGAGGCTGGTGCTTCAGGTGGAGATATGCCAGATGTATTCTGGATGCATTCCAATAACTCACAGATGTATATGAAGAACAACAAGCTCTTAAAGCTTGATGACTACATCGCAAAGAGCGATAAGATCGATATGAACAATTACATGCCAGAGATCACAGAGCTCTATACAATGGATGGTTCATATTACGCAGTACCAAAGGATTACGATACAATCGCTCTCTGGTACAACAAGAAGATGTTTGATGAGGCAGGACTTGCTTATCCAGATGAGAACTGGACATGGGATGACCTCTACGAGGCAGCTAAGAAGCTCACAAAGGATGACGGTTCACAGTATGGTTTCTGTATGAACACATCAAACGATCAGGACACTTATTACAACATGGTTTACTCAATGGGCGGCTACATCGTAAATGATGATCACACAAAGTCAGGATATGATGATGCCAATACTATCAAGGCTATGGATTATGTAGGAAAGCTCCTCAAGGATTGTTGCCCACCGGCAACAACAATGTCAGAGACAGGTACAGACGTTATGTTCCAGTCAGGTACAGTAGCAATGATCACACAGGGTTCATGGATGACAGCAGGATTCCTTGACAACGAGTATCTCGTTGAGAACTGTGACGTAGCGATGCTTCCATATGACAAGACAACAGGTATGAGAACTTCTATCTGTAACGGACTTGGATGGGCTGCATCAGCAGACACAAAGAGACCAGATGACTGCTGGAAGCTTATCGAGTGGTTCGGTACAAAGGAGATGCAGGAGAAGCAGGCAGAGCTCGGTGTAACAATGTCAGCTTACAACAACACATCAGACAAGTGGGTTAAATGCACAGACAAGTTCAACCTCAACGCTTACCTTGATATCACAAAGGAGTCAACAGTTTCAGGCGTAACAAATGAGCTTGTGCTCAGACCTTACACATACAATTCAACAGTTTGGTCACAGGCAGCACAGACATTCTTCGCAGATGCATGGGCAGACCCATCAAAGATGGAGCAGTCATGTAAGGACTTCGCAACACAGATGAACGAGTATATCGCAGAGGAAGACAAGTAATCCTACAGAGCATTTATAAAATAACATAACAGTGGGTAGGATGATGGTCCTACCCATTGCTTACCAGAAACAGGCGGGGTGTTAATTACAATATAAATGAATAAGAGGAGGGATTTTTATGTCAGATAACAAGAAGAAACCTGATACCAAGGCAGCTGAGACAAAGGCAGCCGAGGAGAAGGATGTTCAGACAAAGAAAGTAGAAGAAAAAGCGGCTGAGATAATCCAGGCTACAGAGACACAGACAGTTAAGCCGGCAGCAGCAGAAGATAAAGAGTTCAAGAAAAAGAAGTCAACAACATGGGAAAGAAACCAGCGCAAATGGGGCTGGGCATTCATCCTCCCAACAATGATAGGAATCATCGTACTTAACTTATGGCCTATAGTACAGACAATATATCAGTCATTCTGTAAGGTTGGTTCATTCGGAACATCAACATTTGCAGGATTTGACAACTACAAGAAGATGTTCGCCGACCCGGAGGTATGGCAGTCACTTCTCAATACATTCAAGTATGCGATCATTGAGGTTCCGTTCTCAATCGCAATTGCACTTGTACTTGCAGTATTCCTGAATCGTAAGATGCATGGAAGAACAGTATACAGAGCAATATTCTTCCTGCCAATGGTAGTTGCACCTGCAGCTGTAGCCATGGTATGGAGATGGTTATACAATTCACAGTTCGGTCTGTTAAACCACATCCTTGGTGCAAAGATCGAGTGGATATCAAATCCAAAGATCGCTTGGATCTCAGTTGCGATCATCGGTGTTTGGTCAATCATAGGTTACAACATGGTTCTGTTCCTTGCAGGACTTCAGGAGATACCTAAGGATTATTACGAGGCAGCGGATATTGACGGAGCATCAGGAGTAAGAGCATTCTTCAAGATCACTCTTCCACTTCTCTCCCCTACAGTATTCTTCGTACTTGTAACAAGAGTAATCGGAGCACTCCAGGTATTCGACCTTGTATACATGGTAATGGATATTTCCAATCCGGCCCTCAAGAAGACAGAGTCCATCGTATATCTGTTCTACCAGTACTCATTCCAGAATGGTAACAAGGGTTATGGATCAGCAATAGTAGTTCTTCTTCTCGCAGTCATCATGGTACTTACAGTATTCCAGATGATCGGTCAGAAGAAGTGGGTTCATTATAACTAGGAAGGGGGAATCGATATGACAAGAGGCGTACAGTTTAAGAGAAGAATGCAGAGATTATTGATTCACCTCATTCTGATCATATTCTCAATCATTATGATAGTGCCATTTGCATGGATGACACTCACAGCATTTAAGACAGTAACAGAGGCAACTTCGGTAAGTCCATTCGTAATATTCCCATCACAGTGGCGTACAGACGCGTTCACTACTGTTTGGAATAACATGAACTTCCTTGTTCTCTACAAGAACACATTACTGCTCATATTCTTCAGAGTTGTGTGTGCGTGTCTCACAGCAACACTCGCAGGATATGCATTTGCAAGACTTAAGTTCAAAGGCAGAGACTTTATGTTCTCCCTGATACTTTTCCAGATGATGATTCCTTCACAGATATTCATCATCCCACAGTTCCTGATGATCAGTAAGATTGGCATGACAAATACAATGTTCGCGCTGGTATTCCCGGGAATTGTAACAGCATTCGGTACTTTCCTGTTAAAGCAGGCTTACATGGGACTTCCTGGAGATCTCGAGGAGGCAGCGAGACTTGACGGATGTAACATTCCAAAGACATTCGTGTTCGTCATGGCTCCACTTGCAAGATCATCGATGGTTGCCCTCGGTATATTCACAGCAGTGTTCGCATTCAAGGATCTGATGTGGCCACTGGTTGTAAACAGCAGTGCAAACAAGATGCCGCTCTCAGCAGCTCTTGCAACAATGCAGGGACAGTATCAGTCCAACTATCCACAGCTGATGGCAGCTTCACTTATATCATGTATACCAATGATCGTTATATACCTGATATTCCAGAAGCAGTTCGTAGAAGGTATCGCAACATCAGGTGGAAAGCTCTAAAGAAAGTTAAAGAAGAGATTATATATGACCACAGGGTGACGTCAGTTACTGACGCCACCCTTGTGAAATATATCGTAAGTGCGGAGCACTCCCAATATATCGTAAGTGCGAAACAAAAGGAGGACGTCTATGAAAAATCCAGTAATCACGGAAGAAGAAAAACAGAAGATCAAAGAGATGGACTCCACACGCAAAAAAATAGGATATATCTGGGATTATTACAAGCTTTGGATAATCGGTGCGGTTGTTCTTGTGGGACTTGTAGTGTATTTCTCTGTTGTGTTTGCAACGAGGGAGGACAAGCCAGTACTGGATGTCGTCCTTGTGAATAACTACGATGATGTTTCAGAGGACAGCAAGCTGGCACAGGGGTTTGTGTCGTATGTTGGGGAAGAGAATATTCCGGGAAGGGTTACATTTGACAACAACGCATTTTTTAATCTGGCAAATAATTCAGATTACAAGAACAGTTATTATATGAAGGTATTGGCATATCTTGAGGCAGATACAGCCCAGGTGGTTATGTGCCAGTACGACAATCTCATAGGATTGGCAAAGAGTGGCAGACTTGCGGATCTGTCGGACGAGAAAGTCAGTAATATATATGAGAAATATAAGGACAGAATTATTTATTACGAGGATGAAGATGGACATAAGACGCCTGTCGGAATAGATGTATCGGATGGATATAAGGCGGCAGGACTTACTGAGTACACAGATGGCAAAGCGTATGTGGGACTTTCAGCACATGCTGCTGATTATGAGTATGCAGAGAAATTTGTGGACTATATGGTGGAACTTGGGAAATAGATCAGTAGGAATAGTGGATATAATATCAATTAAAGAATGATAAAGTTTTAAACGAGAATACATTCCGGGAGAGTCCGGTTGTAGATAAATCAAGAGGAGATATCAGCCAGACGGAATCTGGTTGTAGGTAAGCAGGCGATAATAAAAAGGAGGACTTGGGCATGGCAATATTGATAAATGAAGAGAAAAAGCTTTTCACATTGAATACCAAAAATACTACATATCAGATGAAGGTGATCGACTATGGGTATCTGGCTCATCTGTATTATGGCAAGAAAATGGACGGGGATATGTCATATGTCATAACTCATTACGATAGAGGATTCTCAGGCAATCCTTACGAGGCACAGGAGAGCAGAGAGTTCTCTCTGGACAATATTCCACAGGAATACAGCTGTTATGGCAACGGAGACTTCAGAACTCCGGCATTCAACGTTAAGGATATAGAGGGCGTTCATGGCTGTGATCTCAGATATGTATCTTATGAGATCATGGATAAGAAATACAGTCTCAAGGGACTTCCTGCTGCATACACAAACGATGGCGAAAATGGAGAGACACTTAAGATAATTCTCCGGGATCCACAGGTTGGAGTGGAGGTTGAACTCCTGTATGGAATTATAGAAGATAAGGATCTGATCACAAGGTCGGCAATAGTCAGAAATATAAGCGATGCGGATATATTTGTCGCAAAGGCATCAAGTGTTAGCCTTGATTTTGTGACAGGTGATTATGATCTCATCCATTTCCATGGAAGACATGCTATGGAGCGCATGTATGAGAGAGAAGCTATAAATCATGGTGTTAAGAAGATTGGAAGCACAAGGGGTACTTCGAGCCATCAGCACAGCCCATTTGTGGTTATAGCCGGCAAAGATGCAAATGAAGCTGCAGGTGACTGTTATGGAATCTCACTTCTCTACAGCGGAAGCTTCAACTGTGAGGTGGAGAAGGATCAGACAGATCAGGTGAGACTCAATATGGGAGTTCAGGATGAAATGTTCGAGTATGTACTGTATCCAGAGAGTGAATTTGTGGCACCTGAGGTAGTAATGGTTTATACACCTGACGGACTCACTGATATGTCACACAAGATGCATGATGTGGTGAGATACAATATCTGTCGCGGCGAGTACAAGACAAAGAGAAGACCTATACTTATCAACAGCTGGGAGGCTGTATACTTCGACTTCAATGGTGACGATATCGTGAACATAGCAAAGCAGGCTTCGGAGCTCGGTGTTGAGATGCTTGTTCTGGATGACGGCTGGTTCGGAGTGAGAGATGATGACAAAACGGGTCTCGGTGACTGGTTTGTAAATGAAGATAAGATGGGCGGTCCAATGGCTGATGTTGTGAAGAGGGTTAAGGATCTCGGCATGAAGTTCGGTATTTGGATCGAGCCTGAGATGGTATCTGAGAAGAGTAACCTGTTCAAGGAGCATCCGGATTATGCATTTGTGGTTCCTGGAAGAAAGCCTGTCATGGGAAGAAGCCAGCTGAATCTGGACTTCTCAAGAAAAGAGGTCGTAAACTGCATATTTGACCAGATGACAGCAGTGCTGGACAAGATAGATGTTGATTACATAAAGATGGATATGAACAGAAGTATACTGAATGTATATTCCATGACAGAGGGAATACAGAACAATGGAACTATCCTTTACAAGTATGTTCTCGGTGTATATGATTTCATGGAGAGACTTCAGGAGAGATATCCAAAGATGTTCATCGAGGGCTGCAGTGGCGGCGGCGGAAGATTCGATGCCGGAATGATGTATTACACACCACAGATCTGGTGCAGTGATGACACAGATGCAATCTGCAGACTTGATATACAGTATGGTACTTCATTTGGTTATCCTATATCGGTCGTTGGTTCACATGTATCTGCGGTTCCAAATCATCAGACTGGAAGGACAACACCTTTCAACACCAGAGCGGTTGTTGCCATGGCAGGAAGCTTTGGCTATGAGCTTGATCTGAACAAGGTCAGCGATGAGGAGAAGGAGGAGGTTAAGATTCAGGTTGCAAATTACAAGAAGTACTGGGATCTCCTTCATAACGGACTCTACTACAGACTGACAGATGCGGACAAGAGCAAGGGTGTAGCTGCCTGGTCATTTGTGGCAAGGGATAAGTCAGAGACACTTGTAAATATTGTGACAGTGGAGGGCTTCTGCAATTCACCTGTACCTTTCGTCAGAGTCAAGGGACTTGATGCTGATGCCACATATGTTGACGAGGAGACCGGAGCAGAGTACAGCGGACAGGGACTTGATCAGATAGGACTGCCAGTACCACTTAAGTTCGGCGAGTACAATGCTTACCAGATCCACCTTTTAAGGAAGTAAGAAGAGTAAAATATATTTATCCAGCACTACGATAGGGTTGGACGGTGTAAAGAATCAGTATATAAGAAGAGCCAGGCACAGTGCACGACTCAAAAAGTCAGATATAAAAACTGACGATTGGAGTCTGATACGCTGTGTCTGGCTCTTTATAATGCTGCGGGTATGTAGTACGTGTATGAATGGCCTGGCTCAATAAAAAGTGTGCAGAGAGTGCTTATTATGCAGGGTTCTTAAAGTCTGCCCTGAATATCAGAGCAGCACCCAGGATAAACAGGCAGCATATAACCCATGTGACAGGTTCACAAATGCATACGGCAACATAACCATATACAGGAACTATGAAAAGTGCAAATATGATCTTGCCGGTCATCTCAAGTGCGCTGCATATCAGAGGCGCAACGGAGTGGCGCATTCCCTGTAGAGCATTTCTTATTATTACAAGAATTGCCATAGGCGGAATCATAGGGACACTTATTTTAAGGTACATGAGACCATTGGATATGACTGTGTTGTTGGAGCTTCCGGTTACCAGAACCAGAGCAGAACGTGCGATGGTGAATGTGAAAATCAATGTCAGAATCCACCATATTCCATACATTGCCATGGCGGCAATTATTCCTTTTTTGATTCTTGAATTTCTGTGTGCACCATAATTCTGACTGGCGTAAGTGGCTGTGCTGGTGCCGAGTGCAATTCCGGGTGAATAAAGAAACTCGGCAAGCTTTCGTCCACCGACCTGAGCAGCTATATAGACGTTTCCGAGAGCATTTATGCTTCCCTGTAGAATAACACTTCCTATATTATATATCGCGCTCATCAGAGCCATACTGAGTCCTGTCCAGAACATTTCAAACACAAAATGGACAGTTACCGTTATGTCTTTTTTTTCAAATCTAAGCTCAGGGTATCCTCGAAGTATACAGAACAGACCGAGTAAAGCACTGATTCCCTGCGCAGTGATGGTGGCTATGGCTGCACCGCGGACACCCATAGAGAATGGTCCCATGAACATATAATCCAGAATTACGTTGAGTATGCTGCTGAACATAAGAAAGATAAGCGGTGTCACGCTGTTGCCTATGGATCTCAGCAGACTTGATTCAAGATTGTATGCCATGGTCAGAGGAATTCCGGCCAGGATGACTGTCAGATAACTAAGAGCACCTTCCATAGTATCGGCTGGAACTCTGAGAAGTGTCAGCAGCGGCCTTCTAAATACCAGAAAAGCGGTGGTGAGAATGACAGTTGATATGGCGGACAAAAGTACAGCCCAGCACACAGAATGTTTGAGGCTCTTTTCATCACTGGCACCGAAGCTTCTGCTGACGAACAGGGCAAAGCCGTTATTTAGTCCAAAAGCAATATTGGTGATCAGTCCGTAGAGTGCAGCGGTGGCACCTATCTGTGCCAGAGCGGTATCACCGAGAAGGTGGCCTGCCAGAGAGGTGTCAGCCAGATTGTAGAACTGCTGAAGAATATTTCCGATAAAGAGAGGCATGGCAAAATAAAACAAAAGCTTAGCCGGGCTGCCTGTTGTCATGTCTGTGGTTCGTCTGGTCCGATTAATCCTTTTGTTTTTTATTGTGACTGTTGTGTTATCCATAAATAAAACTCCTTCAAATAATACATAAAACAATAATTAAAAACTGGGAATTGTATGAGTTCAATTACAAGTACATAATAGCGAAAAGAATTGATTGATTCTGTAACAAAAACGCCTCATAATATAACAAAAGCGACATAAAATGACAGAAGCTGAGCAGATTATAATTTATGCATCTGCAATGATGTGGGAGGAAGATATTTGGCTGTTATACAGGGAAATGTTACTGTGGAAGTAGATACACAGGGCAGAGAGAACAGAAAAGAGGATACGCTGCAGTTTGACTTTGCGGCATATGATGCGGATATGCACCAGTTTATATCTGGATGTATTCCACCTCACTGGCATGACGAGCTGGAGATATTTGTTTTACAAAGCGGCAGGGTGCAGGTGGTCATAGGCGATTCGGTCCACACGATCAATGCCGGCGAAGGTTGTTTTATCAACGGCGGAGTTCTGCATACATTCAGGGTGGATTCAGAGGAGGAATGCCGATATCACTCATTTGTATTTGCAAGTTCTATAGTGGCCGGTGCTCCGGGAAGTATATATGACACAAGGTATATAAGACCACTGGTAGAGAGAGGGCGTTCCTATGTACATATGAGGCAGACTGAGGATATGATGGAGTTTTTATCCGAATTTGACCGGTGTTTTGATGTGTGCAGAGATGAGAAGTATGGATATGAATTTGAGATAAGAAACTGTCTCACGAGGATGCTGCTCTGTATAGGCAGGAATATGGAGGAGATCGACGACTCGGAGATGCCGCACCTTGTGGAGATACGAATAAAGGATATGCTTGGATGGATCGACAGGAACCTGAAAGATGAGATAACGGTGGCTGGCATTGCGGGCAGTGCAAATATATGTGTGAGGGAATGTCAGAGAATATTCAGGCAGTATGTGCACTACAGACCGATGGAGTATGTTCAGAGAAGGCGTGTGACCCTGGCTGCACAGATGCTGGCGACGACAGACCGCATGATCACCGACATTGCTCTGGAATGTGGTTTCAGCAGTGTGAGCTACTTTATCAAACAGTTTAAGCTGATAGTTGGAGAGACTCCAGTTAAATATAGAAAAGAATATAGCAATACAGAAAATATAAGAGTATAATTTATAAAAATGTATAGCAACACTTTTAGCGGAAGAGTATGGCCATACTGTTCAATATGGAGTATATCAGGGAATGGGCTGATACGAAAAGGAGATAAATATCAGAAGGAGAGAACAATGGATGAGAATAATACAAATGGATTAAGTGACATGGATGATTTTGAGGAAGGAACAACGATCCTCACAACACCAGGGGTAAGTGCAGTGTCACACGCTCAGAACGACCAGAATCAGACGCAGTACGGCGGGTTTGTACAGCCAGGTCAGCAGCCGGAGCGGATGCAGTATAATGGCTGGAATCAGCCGGGACAGCAGATGCAGCCGGGAGGCTGGAATCAGCCGAATCCACAGATGCAGCCAGGGAACTGGAATCAGCCGAACCCACAGATGCAGCCGGGAAACTGGAATCAGCCGAACCCACAGATGCAGCCGGGAGGCTGGAATCAGCCGGATTCACAGATGCAGCAGGGAGGCTGGAACCAGCCAAATCCGCAGATGCAGCCGGGAGGTTGGAATCAGCCAAACCCACAGATGCAGCCGGGAGGTTGGACTCAGCCGGATCCACAGGCACAGCCGGGGAACTGGACTCAGCCGAACCCGCAGAATACATGGGGACAGCCGTATGCCCAGCCAGATCCTCAGTTTAATATGACTCCGGGCAACATGGAGCCGGGCAGGAAGATCAACAAGAAGATCATTGCTCTGATTGCCGGAATTGCAGTGGCAGTTGTCATCATCATCATAGCATTGGTATTGCTTCTCTCTGGTGGCAGGGGAGCAAGAAGTGCGGCAAAGATCGGAGATAAGCTGACGGATGCATACGAGAAGGGCGATGCAGATGCCATGGTAGATCTGATGAGTGAGGACTATTACAAGCTGTATGATAAGGCCATGAGTTACATGGGCATGTCAGGCAGTGACTATGTAAAAGATACTTTTGACACACAGGTCAGTGATATGGTGGATGAAGTCGGAAAGGTAAAGGAGATCAAGATCGAGGACAGAAGTGAGAAAGAGTATAAGGACGACGAGATAGACAATGTCAACAGCACTCTGGATCTTTTGAATGTGGACATGAAGGTCGACAAATGTCTTGAGATAGATATGACTGTCAAGATAAAAGGCTCAGAAGACAGTGCAGATGGAAATATAGTTTATACAGCAATAAAGTCAGGCAGCAGATGGTATCTTGTGGATTATGAGCTGGATATAGATTGATGGTTGACGGAATGTAGTGAGAGATATTAGATAAGGATATTTTACAATTTGATTTTGAGAGGAGCAGGTAGTTAATTGTTTTAAAAGCGATAAGTATGGAAATAATATACGATCTATGGTATTTAAGTATGACGAAAATGATAATGTAAATTATTTGCGCATATTGCGATTGACAAACCACAAATACTTGCTATACTAATGAATTGAAAGGTTCAGAAATGGCTTATACAGGCGGTTTTCTGGATCATATAAGTTAAAAACGATGACAGAGACAGTACGGAGTCTGCGAGATCAGCAGCGAGCCGGGGATGGTGCAAGCCCGGTGACAGTAGAGACTTTCGGAACATCACTCTGGAGTTGCAGACCAAAAGAGTTGTGGATGTTAAAGCCGGGAGATCCGGGGATGACATTTGCGGTAGATCGAGTAGGCTCTGACGTATTTCCTGCGTTAAGGGGAGCGCATATGTTAGTATGTAAGTAATAGGTGGTATAACGAACTCAAAGCCCTTCGTCCTGATTACGACGAAGGGCTTTTTTGATATTAATACCGTATAGAAAGCGGTATATCAGATTGCGCACGCTAAAAGGTGCGTTGTTATTTGGAAATAAATTATCACAGAAAGGAAAGACGACATGTACGACAAGGTTTCGACTAAACTGGAATTCGTGAACAGAGAGCAGAAGGTATTGGACTTCTGGAAAGAAAATCAGGTATTTGAGAAGAGTGTTGAAGAGACAAAGGATCTGCCAACATACACATTCTATGATGGCCCTCCAACAGCAAATGGTAAGCCACATATCGGACACGTTCTCACACGTGTAATCAAGGATATGATCCCTAGATATCAGACAATGAAGGGACATAACGTAGTTAGAAAGGCAGGATGGGATACACATGGTCTGCCTGTTGAGCTTGAGGTTGAAAAGCTTCTGGGAATCGACGGCAAGGAGCAGATAGAGGAGTACGGACTGGAGCCATTTATCCAGAAATGTAAGGAATCCGTATGGAAATATAAAGGCATGTGGGAAGAGTTCTCAGGCAAGGTTGGTTTCTGGGCTGATATGGACAACCCATATGTAACATACCATGATGACTTCATCGAGTCAGAGTGGTGGGCGCTGAAGAAGATCTGGGATCAGGGACTTCTGTACAAGGGATTCAAGATCGTGCCTTACTGCCCAAGATGTGGAACACCTCTTTCAAGCCATGAGGTTGCACAGGGATACAAGACAGTCAAGGAGCGCTCAGCAGTAGTAAGATTCAAGGTTATCGGAGAGGATGCATATTTCCTCGCATGGACAACAACACCTTGGACACTTCCTTCAAACGTAGCACTCTGTGTAAATCCAGATGAGACATACGTGAAGGTTAAGGCAGCAGACGGCTACACATATTATCTTGCACAGGCGCTTGCAGACAAGGTTCTCGGCGGTCTTGCAAAGGAAGCTGCAGACGATCAGGCAGCAGTTCCTGCATACGAGGTTCTTGAGACATACGTTGGTAAGGATCTTGAGTACAAGGAGTATGAGCCACTCTATGAGTGCGTAAAGCCTGTATGTGAGAAGCAGCACAAGAAGGGTCACTTCATCACATGTGACACTTATGTAACTATGACAGATGGTACCGGTATCGTTCATATCGCACCTGCATTTGGTGAGGACGATGCAAATGTCGGAAGAAACTACGATCTTCCATTTGTACAGTTTGTAGATGGCAAGGGTGACCTCACTGAGGAGACTCCATTTGCCGGAATGTTCGTAAAGGATGCAGATCCTGAGGTACTGAAGGATCTTGATGCAAGAGGACTTCTCTTCGATGCACCTAAGTTCGAGCATGAGTATCCACACTGCTGGAGATGTGACACACCACTTATCTACTACGCAAGAGATACATGGTTCATCAAGATGACAGCAGTCAGAGACAAGCTGGTTAAGAATAATGACACTGTAAACTGGATCCCGGAGAGCATCGGTAAGGGACGTTTCGGCGACTGGCTGAAGAACGTTCAGGACTGGGGACTTTCAAGAAATCGTTACTGGGGTACTCCGCTGAACATCTGGGAGTGTGAGTGCGGCTGCAGACATGCCATCGGCTCAAAGGAAGAGCTCCGTTCGATGAGTGACAACTGCCCTGAGAACATTGAGCTTCACCGTCCGTTCATCGATGCTGTAACCATCAAGTGTCCTGAGTGCGGCAAGCAGATGCACAGAGTTACAGAGGTTATCGACTGCTGGTTCGATTCAGGATCAATGCCATTTGCACAGTGGCACTATCCATTTGAGAATCAGGATATATTTGAGAAGCACTTCCCTGCTGATTTCATCAGTGAGGCTGTTGACCAGACAAGAGGATGGTTCTACTCACTTATGGCGATCTCAACACTGCTGTTCGACAAGGCTCCATTCAAGAACGTAATCGTTCTCGGACATGTCCAGGATAAGGACGGACAGAAGATGAGTAAGTCCAAGGGAAATGCGGTAGATCCTATGGAGGCTCTGAACAAATACGGTGCAGATGCCATCAGATGGTACTTCTACAGCAACTCAGCACCATGGCTTCCTAACAGATTCCATGAGGATGCGGTTGTTGAGTGTCAGAGAAAGTTCATGGGTACACTGTGGAACACATATGCGTTCTATGTACTCTATGCAAATATAGACAACTTCAATCCACTTGAGCATGAGCTCTGCTACGACAAGCTGTCACTTATGGATAAGTGGCTCCTGTCCAAGCTGAACTCAACAGTCAAGGCGGTTGACGCAAATCTTGGCGCATACAAGATCCCTGAGACAACAAGAGTTCTCGAGGAGTTCGTGGATGACATGAGTAACTGGTATGTCCGTCGTGGCCGTGAGAGATACTGGGCAAAGGGCATGGAGCAGGACAAGGTAAATGCTTACATGACACTTTACACAGCGCTCGTTACGATCGCACAGACAGTAGCTCCTATGCTCCCGTTCATGGCAGAGGATATTTACCAGAATCTGGTTAGAAATATAGACAAGGATGCACCTCTCTCAGTTCATCTGTGTTTATTCCCTGAGGTGGATGAGAAGATGATCGATCCAGAGCTTGAGGTAGCTATGGACGAGATCCTGAAGATCGTAGTTCTGGGACGTGCAGCAAGAAATACAGCAAATATCAAGAACAGACAGCCTATCGGCAAGATGTATGTCAAGGCTGACAAGAAGCTTTTTGGCGAGGAGAAGGCAATCATCGAGGATGAGCTGAACGTGAAGAATGTTGAGTTCGATGATGATGTAAGCGCTTACACCACATACAGCTTCAAGCCACAGCTTCGTACAGTAGGACCTAAGTACGGCAAGCACCTTGGCAAGATCAAGGAGCATCTGTCAGCACTGGATGGCAACGCAGCCATGGCAGAGCTCAAGGCAGAGGGCGCTCTGAAGTTTGAGGCAGACGGAGAGGAGATCGTACTCACTGAGGCTGATCTTCTGATCGACATGGCTCAGATGGACGGCTTCGTATCCGAGGCAGACGGCGGCGTGACAGTAGTCATCGACACAAATCTGTCAGAGGAGCTTCTTGAGGAAGGATTTGTCCGTGAGATAGTATCCAAGGTTCAGACTATGAGAAAAGAGGCTGGATTCGAGGTTATGGACAAGATCACTGTATACGCTGACGGAAGCCAGAAGGCAAATGACATCATCGCAGCAAATGCGGATGCCATCATCGGCGACGTTATGGCAACAGAGATCATCACCGGTTCGGTTGATGGTTACTCTAAGGAGTGGAACATCAATGGCGAGAAGGTAACTCTCGGAGTGAAGAAGAACTAAATAGCAATTTTGCCCTTGAAGGGTTTTGAAGGATACATGACAATGGGAATCCGCAGCCTTGGTTTGCGGAATTCTCTGTGGCATGTATCCTTTCTTGGTTATAATTATATTTTGTAAGCTTTTTAAAAATAATAGTGTATGTAGAGAAAAATTACATGCAAGGGAAATTTGTGCAAAGGGAATTACGATTTATTAAGTTTGTGTATGTGGGGTGTTTGGAGTATATTATTGTATGAATAAATCGTATACAGGACTGCTATCAATGTGTAGATTGGCCTTGGGCTGGATGCTGTATATGCAAGACAGTAGCGAAATCGACTAAGCTTCAGTGCTTCCTGCCGAGGCGGAGGCAGCAACGTTCTTATCGCTGCCAGAGCCGAGTGCAGATGGAAGCAAGCTGAAGCTTGGGAAGATGAGCGTGTCTGCATATACAGCATCCGGCCCAAGGCCTCATAGTACAGTATAGAAGCAGTCCGTCCGTAAATCGAAGGAGACAAAAGATGATCGCAATTTTTATCGCGCCATTTTACATAGCGTTAAATATATATTTGTTCTGGAGAATAAAGGGCTGGGTACAGGCCTATTTCCCGAAACTCAAAGGCAGGAAGGGCTGGATAGTCCCGATAGTGTTATACGCATTTCTGGCGTCGGCGTTGGTGGTCGCATTCTTCCTGCCACAGGGAAGGTTCAGGCGAGGTATGAAGCTTGTGGGAAATTACTGGCTGGGTGTTCTGCTTTATATGATATTCTTCATAGTGATAGCCGAGCTTGGAAGATTCCTTCTGCTTCATGTATTCAGAGTGCGCAAAGACAAGATATGCGTGCCGCGGGTTCGCAGGATAGTGGGCTGTGTGTGCGCAACACTCATCATGTGTATTTCTCTCTGGGGAGTGGTAAATGCGAGACTTGTGCGGGTGACACCTTATGACGTGACCATCAACAAGGAAGTGCAGGACGAGAATGGTCAGAAGATGAAATCCATGAAGATAGTATTGGTTGCAGATCTTCATCTTGGATACAACATAGGCGTCAGACAGGTTCAAAGAATAGTGAATTCCATAAATAAGCAGGATGCAGATCTTGTGCTGATAGCGGGAGATATATTTGACAACGAATGGGAAGCCGTTGACCAGCCGGAGGAGCTTGAGGAAATACTCCGGGGAATCAGATCAAAGTATGGAGTGTATGCCTGCTATGGCAACCATGATATACAGGAGCAGGTACTTGCCGGATTTACATTTGGCGGGCAGAAGGAAAAGACCAGCAGCCCTGAGATGGACGAGTTTATGGAGAAAGCGGGAATCACGCTTCTTCGCGACGAGGGAGTGCTGATAAACGATTCCATATACATCTATGGCCGCCGCGATGCCCACAGACCGGGAAATGGAGTCTCTGACAGAGTATCCGCAGACGAGATCACGAAAAATGTGGATAAGGCCAAAGCGATCATAGTCCTCGACCATGAACCGAAGGAGCTTGAGGAGCTGGCATCGGCAGGCGTGGATATGGATCTGTGCGGACACACCCATGATGGACAGATGTTTCCAGGCAACATACTTGTGGCGATGATGTGGGAAAATTCCTGCGGTTACCTGAATGTCGAGGGCATGCACAACATAGTGACCTCCGGAGTCGGCGTGTTCGGCCCGGATATGAGAGTTGGAACCAAGGCGGAGATATGTCCGATAACGGTGCACTTTAAATGACGACCACACCACATAATATTCCGCCAACCGCCCACATAACTTAATTAATAAAGGAAAATAACCATAACACCACAATACTCTGGACTTTGTGGCAAAAATACAGTAAATTTACGGGTATATAAACTGATTCGGGACAAAAAAGAGGGGAGCGCCGGGTCGGATAATATGGATAACCTGGAAAGAGGAGGCGGTTGTATGGAAAAGTTAAATGAGATCGTGTCGGCGGTGGATGGATTTGTCTGGGGACCGGTCATGCTGGTGCTTCTGGTTGGAACGGGAATATTTCTGACGATCAGAACAGGATTTCTTCCCTGGAGGAATCTCGGCTATGCGTTGAAGAGTACACTTAGCAAGGAGGCAAGGACAAAGAGCAGAGGAACCGGAGACGTGTCACCATTTTCGGCACTGACCACTGCGCTTGCTGCAACCATAGGAACGGGAAATATCGTTGGTGTTGCGACGGCCATGGTATCGGGAGGCCCGGGAGCACTGGTGTGGATGTGGATATCCGCAGCATTTGGACTGACATCCAAGTTCTCAGAGTGCATGCTTGCTATCAAGTACCGTGAGGTGAATGCCAAGGGCGAGATGAGCGGCGGTCCTATGTATACTATGAAGAAAGCATTCAAGCATAAGAAGTTTGGCGCAGTGCTGGGCTGGCTGTTTGCACTCTTTGCAGTCATCGCCTCATTTGGAATAGGAAATATGACACAGGCCAATTCCATATCTGAATCTCTTAGCAGCACATTCAGCGTGCCTACATATGTGACAGGAATCATACTTACGGTTTTTGCCCTTCTTATAATAGTTGGAGGAATCAAGACCATATCTAAGGTGTCATCAGTTGTTGTTCCTTTGATGGCGATATTCTATGTTGTAGCCGGACTTATTGTAATAATCATCAATATCCAGAATCTTCCGGCAGGAGTTGCCATGATATTCAAGATGGCATTCTCAGTCAAGGCAGTCGGTGGTGGTCTGTGTGGTACGATCACAGCAGCTATGATGAATGCCATGAGATTCGGTGTTGCCAGAGGAGTATTCTCAAATGAAGCTGGAATGGGTTCTGCGGCCATCACAGCGGCAGCTGCCACAACAGACAATCCTGTCCGTCAGGGTTACATCAATATGACCGGTACATTCTGGGATACCATAGTAGTATGTACCATCACAGGTCTCTGTATCGCATCATCGGGTGTGCTTGGTATTACTGAGAACAGTACAAAGGGCAGCTATCAGGTGAGCGGAACGGAGGTTACTGTGGAGGCTGTTGATTCTGACAACAAGACTACCACGACGGATTATACATATGAATTCACAGATGACCAGCTCATTCTGACAGATACATCCAATTCGTCAAATACACTGACGCTTTCAGTCCTTCCATCCGATGAACTCAACAAGGATGAGAATACGAAGCTTGCAAGTGAGCTTGCGGTGGAGGAGAGCCAGGCAGCCATAGGAAGTCTTACCGGTACATGGACTGATGCAGCCGGAAACCATTATACATTTGCTGAGGATGGAACATTTGCCTGCTCAATAGTCATAAAAGGTGCGGCTCTCACGATCCTGTCATTTGGCTCTGCACTTGGCAAGGTGGGAGGCTGGCTCGTAACTATAGGAATTGTGCTCTTCGCATTCTCCACGATCCTTGGATGGGAGTATCACGGAGAGAAGGCATTCGAGTACCTGTTCAAGTCACACAAGTACAATATGATATACAGGATAGTGTTCTCGCTCGTTGTATACGTAGGCGCGACGATATCACTGGATCTTGTATGGAACTTCTCAGATATAGCGAATGCGCTCATGGCGATTCCGAACCTTATCTGCCTGCTGGCATTAAGCGGAGAGATCGCAAAGGATATGAAGGAATTCCAGGCGGTTATCAAAGCGGAGAAGGCTGAGAAAGCAGCAGAGTAAAATATGTATAAGAAAGAGGCTGGTAAACCAGTGTATAGGCTTGTTCTATATAGAAATTGAAAATAGTTAAGGGAAAGCTGCCCAGATAAAGACGGCTTTCCCTTATTTTTTATATTCTCTTAACCAGACTTTATACTTACTTTATTTTTTGTCCAAATTATGTTCATAAGTGGTGGGTATTATATACAACAGATAGTAAGGTGGATGCATGGATAGAATATCGGACGATGGATACAACAAATGTCTGATATGGATAGAAAATAAAACTTGCAACAGAGAGGTTGACATATATGAGCAGAGTAATAGGAATAGATCTGGGAACAACAAATAGCTGTGTGGCAGTTCTTGAGGGCGATCAGCCAACTGTCATACCGAATTCGGAGGGCGGCAGGACCACACCTTCCATAGTCGCCATCACAAAGGATGGAGAAAGACTGGTGGGCGAAGCCGCCAGGAGACAGATGACTGTGAATGTGGACAGAACTATCACATCCATCAAGAGAGCGATGGGAACAACATACAGAAAGAGGATAGACGGCAAGGATTATTCGCCGCAGGAGATATCGGCCATCATACTTGCAAAGCTGAAAAGCGATGCGGAGAGTTATCTGGGCGGACCGGTGACGGACGCGGTAATAACAGTCCCGGCTTACTTCGACGACAGCCAGAGACAGGCCACCAAGGATGCCGGAAGAATAGCGGGTCTGAATGTGCTTCGAATCATAAATGAGCCTACATCGGCGGCTCTTGCCTATGGTCTTGACAATGGACAGGCGCAGAAGATACTTGTATATGATCTGGGCGGAGGAACATTTGACGTGTCTGTTATAGAGATAGGGGACAGTGTTATAGAGGTTCTTGCCACCGCGGGAGACAATCATCTGGGCGGAGATGATTTTGATGAGAGATTGCTGGATCACGTCATCAAGACCTTTAAAAAGGAGACAAAGGTCAATCTGGCGAAGGATATCACGGCGTCCCAGCGAGTGAGGGAAGCCTGTGAGAATGCCAAGAAGGAGCTTTCATTTGCGCAGACGGCACACATCAATCTGCCATTTATATCGACAGTGAAGAATCAGCCGGTGCATCTGGATATGACGATTACCAGGGAACAGTTCAACGAGCTCACCTATGATCTGGTGGAGAGAACGGCGGGACCCGTGAATCAGGCATTATCCGATGCGGGCATAACGAGAAATCAGATAGATAAAGTACTGCTGGTGGGTGGTTCCACTCGTATACCGGCGGTCGTGGACAAGGTTCGTGCCATAACCGGCAGGGAGCCTTCCAAGAATATGAACCCGGATGAGTGCGTTGCCTTGGGTGCGGCGGTTCAGGGAAGCAAGCTCAGCGGCGAGCTCACTGTGTCGAACAAGGTGAATGACATTCTCCTCATGGATGTGACTCCTCTTTCACTGTCCATCGAGACCCTCGGAGGCGTGGCAAATGTCATTATTCCGAGAAATTCAGCCATTCCTACCAGGGCGTCGAAGATATTTACCACTGCTGGCAATTTTCAGAGGGATGTCGAGATCAAGGTGTACCAGGGCGAGAGACATTTCACAAGGGACAACAAGCTGCTGGGCAACTTTAGACTCAGCGGTATCAAGAGAGCCATGGCGGGAGTTCCTCAGATCGAGGTCACATTTGACATGGATGCAAATGGTATCCTCAAGGTTTCAGCTAAGGATCTTGGCAGGGGCGTGGAACAGCAGATAGTGATCACATCCAGCACCAACCTTTCAGAGGAGGAGATTCGAAGAGCCAGGGAGGATGCGAAGAAGTACGAGGATGATGTGGCTGGAGCCAGGGAGTTCAAAGACATTATGAACGAGGCCGAGGCGTATGTATATAAGGTAGAGAATCTTCTTGAGACCAAGGGAGCGCAGCTTGACAAGAAGGAAATTAAGCGGATCAAGAGCGACTGTGAGTATCTGAAGAAGCTTGTGACACGAACCGATATGAACCATGTCGATGACGTGGAGATGGGCAGGATGAAGGAAGCCTACAGGCAGCTTCAGGAGTCTGCAGAGAAGCTGGAGACAATGTAGGAAATTGCGAGGAGAACGGTGATTATGAAAGACAAATTTATAAGATTTATGAGATCCAGGTACGGCAACGATCAGTTGTCATCATTTCTTACCTGGGGTGGATTGATATTTATGGTGCTGGATGCATTTATCAAGACAGGGATATTTTATTTCCTTGGACTTTTCATGTTCGCTTATGGATATGTGCGGATCATGTCCAAGAACTATGACAAGCGCGCGGCTCAGAACAGATGGTTTATGGAGCACACCGCGGGCGTGAGAAATATATTTAAGCGCGCGAAGAAACAGAAGGAAGCCGGCAAGGAATACAAGATATTTGTCTGCAGCAAATGTCAGCAGATGATCAGAGTTCCAAGGGGCAAGGGCAAGATAGAGATCAGATGTCCTAAGTGTGGCAACAGATTTGTGAAGAAGTCTTAGTGATGATGCGGACTTTAGATATTTGAGTTGAAATACAGTGTGGAGATAGAGAAATGTTTGGATATATCGTGGTGAACCAGCCTGAGCTTAAGATGAAAGAATACGATGAATACCGCAGGTATTACTGTGGTCTGTGCAAATCATTGAAGGACAGATACGGTGCGAGAGGACAGATAAGTCTCAGCTATGATATGACATTTCTGGTCCTTCTTCTGACGGGACTGTATGAACCGGAGAAGCACTCAGGCAGCAGAAGATGTATTGCACACCCGACATCGAAGCATACTTATGTGCAGAATGAGTACACGGACTATGTGGCGGACATGAATGTGATACTTACTTATTACAAATGCATAGATGACTGGGATGATGAGCATATGCTCACCCGCAAGCTGTATGCGGATGTGCTGCTTGCAGGAAAAAATGGCAGGAGGCTCAAGGAAGATTATCCACAGAAGATCCAGATTATAGCGGAGAATCTCAAGGCGATAAGCGAGCTGGAGGAGGCGGGATCCGATGACATGGATGCATTGTCAGGGCATTTTGGCAATATAATGGCAGAGATCTGTGCCCCGAAACATGATGAGTGGGAATCATATCTCCGCACCATAGGCTATTATCTGGGAAAATATGTCTACATAATGGACGCGTATGACGATATAGAGAAGGATATAGGTGCTGGAAATTACAATCCCTTCGTGTGCAGGCTTGCGCATGAGCTGGATATTGATGTACAATCAGTGGGTGTGGATAACCCCATAGAACAGGACAAATGGCAGGAGCTTGCAGAGTGGACTAAGGATGTTCTGATGATGATGGTGGCACCACTTGCAAAAGAGTATGAGATGCTTCCTATTATTGAGAATGTAGGAATACTCAGAAACATAATATACTCAGGAATATGGGAAGCATATTATGCGACCACAAATAGAAGATGCGGCGATGAGGAATAGATTATGAAAGATCCTTACGAGGTGCTGGGCCTCAAAAGAGGTGCCAGTGAAGAAGAAGTTAAAAAAGCATATAGACGGCTGAGCCGGAAGTATCATCCGGATGCGAACATCAACAATCCTCACAAGGATGAGGCTGAGGAAAAGTTCAAGGAGATACAGCAGGCGTACAAGTCCATTGTGAGCGGCGAGGCAGACCGTGCAAGCTACGGCGGTGCAAGCGGTGGCTACGGATCTGGAAGTTCACAGGGCTATGGCGGAGGTTATGGAGCGGGTGGTTCATATGGTGGAAGCTCTTATGGCGGTTCGTCGGGAGGCTACGGACAGTACGATGATCCATTTGGCGGTTTTGGCGGATTTGGACCATTTGGATTCGGCGGTTATCAGAGACAGAATGATTACGATCCGAATGACAAGGATTCCAGATATTTTCAGGCGGCGAAGAGCTACATGAACAGTGGAAGCTATGAGGAGGCGAAGAACGTCCTCAATCAGATAGATAACCATGATGCCAGGTGGCATTATTACAGTGGTGTGTGCAATGCCGGGCTTGGCAATCAGATAAGAGCTATGGAGATGCTGAAGCGCGCCATGGAGCTTGAGCCGGGCAATCAGGAATACCGCCAGGCGTATGAGTCCATCAAGAGTGGACGTCAGTGGTACATGGACAGAGGAGCCGGATATGGAATGGATATGCCTACTGGCGGAAAGTTCTGCAATAACCTCTGTACCATATGTGCGCTCATGTCTTGCTGTATGGGCGGTATGCCTTGCGTGTGCTGCATGCCTGGTGGATACGGTAGAAGTTAGATAACGACCTCCCTGGGAGTCGCCTCTCCCAGGGAGGTCGTTCGTGTCTTATATTGTCCACCAATAAAATTCGATATTATCAGACATTTACAGGCATTTTATGTAAAAAAACTGCAAATTCTATTTGACTATAGTCTAATTTTATAGTGCAAATTAATAAATTTTTCCTCACGTATTGTTAAAAAAAAGGGTTGATGATAGAATAAAACAGTGAAAATGGAAAAAAATATATCTATTTATCCAAGGAGGGAATGAATCAGATGAAGATGTTAGCAGATTTCGATAAGGAAGGCTTCAAGAAGGAAGTCATTACTAACGTAAAGACCCTTTTCCGTAAGCCTATCGAGGAGGCTACTCCACAGCAGGTATTCCAGGCAGTCAGCTACGCAGTTAAGGACGACATCATTGACAGATGGATTGCTACACACAAGGAGTATGAGAAGAAGAACGTCAAGACAGTTTACTATCTGTCTATGGAGTTCCTTATGGGTAGAGCGCTCGGTAACAATCTTATCAACTTAACCTACTACGATGCAGTTAAGGAAGCACTTGACGAGTTAGGATTTGACCTGAACTTTATAGAGGATCAGGAGCCTGATGCCGCTCTGGGTAATGGCGGTCTCGGACGTCTTGCAGCTTGTTTCCTTGATTCATTGGCAACACTTGGCTATCCTGCATATGGATGTGGTATCAGATACAAGTATGGTATGTTCAAGCAGGGCATCAAGGATGGTTATCAGTTAGAGATGCCAGATGACTGGCTCAAGGATGGCAACCCATTCGAGGTTAAGCGTTCAGAGTACGCTGTTGAGGTTAAGTTCGGTGGATATGTCAGAGTTGAGAACAAGAATGGCAGAAACTACTTTATACAGGATGGATATCAGTCAGTTCGTGCCGTACCTTATGACCTTCCAGTCATCGGTTATGGCAACAACGTTGTAAATACACTTAGAATCTGGGATGCTGAGGCAATCCAGGAGTTCTGCCTTGACTCATTTGACAAGGGTGAGTATGAGAAGGCAGTAGAGCAGCAGAACCTTGCAAAGACTATCGTTGAGGTTCTCTATCCAAATGACAATCACTACGCAGGTAAGGAGCTCAGACTGAGACAGCAGTATTTCTTCATCTCAGCTTCAGTTCAGAGAGCAATCCTCAAGTTCAAGGAGCTCAACAAGGACATCCACAAGCTGCCAGAGAAGGTAACATTCCAGATGAATGACACACACCCAACAGTAGCAGTTGCCGAGCTCATGAGAATCCTCATGGATGAGGAAGGCCTTGAGTGGGATGACGCATGGGATATCACAACAAGAACATGTGCATACACCAACCATACGATCATGGCAGAGGCACTTGAGAAGTGGCCTATCGAGCTGTTCTCAAGACTGCTTCCACGTATCTACCAGATCGTTGAGGAGATCAACAGAAGATTCGTTCTCAAGATCCAGGAGATGTATCCGGGCAACCAGGATAAGGTTAAGAACATGGCAGTTCTGTACGATGGCCAGGTTAAGATGGCTCATCTTGCAATCGCAGGTTCTTACTCAGTAAATGGTGTTGCAGCTCTTCATACCAAGATCCTTGAGGAGAGAGAGCTTAAGGACTTCTATGAGATGAGACCAGAGCAGTTTAACAACAAGACAAATGGTATCACTCAGAGACGTTTCCTGCTTCATGCTAACCCACTTCTTGCAAGCTGGATCACAGACAAGATCGGTGACGAGTGGATAACCAATCTTTCACACCTTAAGAAGCTTAAGGTATATGTGGATGATGAGAAGTGCCAGCAGGAGTTCATGAACATCAAGTACCAGAACAAGATCCGTCTTGCAAAGTACATCAAGGAGCACAACAATGTGGATGTAGATCCTCGTTCGATCTTCGATGTACAGGTTAAGAGACTTCATGAGTACAAGAGACAGCTCCTGAACATCCTTCATGTTATGCATCTGTATAACAGACTGAAGACAGAGCCAGAATTCGATATGTACCCAAGAACATTCATCTTTGGAGCAAAGGCATCAGCAGGCTACAAGAGAGCTAAGCTTATCATCAAGCTCATCAACTCAGTTGCAGATGTTGTCAACAACGATGCTTCAATCGATGGAAAGATCAAGGTTGTATTTATAGAGAACTACAGAGTATCCAATGCCGAGATCATTTTCGCAGCAGCAGATGTATCAGAGCAGATCTCAACAGCTTCAAGAGAGGCTTCAGGTACAGGTAATATGAAGTTCATGCTGAACGGTGCACCTACACTTGGAACTATGGACGGAGCAAACGTAGAGATCGTTGAGGAAGTTGGCATCGAGAACGCATTTATCTTCGGACTTTCAGCAGAAGAGGTTATGAAGTATGAGCGCGAGGGCGGCTACAACCCAATGGATATCTACAACAACAACCAGGCTGTAAGAAGAGTTCTCACACAGCTTATCGATGGCACTTATGCAAAGGATGATCCGGACAGATTCAGAGATCTCTATGATTCTCTCACAAAGGAAGATGTATACTTCATCCTCAAGGACTTCGATTCATATGCAGAGGCTCAGCAGAAGGTTGACAAGGCATACCAGGATGAGAAGGGCTGGGCAAAGATGGCTATGCTCAACACAGCATGCGCTGGAAAGTTCTCATCAGACAGAACTATCGAGGAGTATGCAAAGGAGATCTGGAAGCTTAAGAAGGTTAAGGTTTCCCTTGATAAGTAATTATCAGATAGAATGAAATAATAAATAACAAACGGGCATCATATGGTGAAAACCATGTGGTGCCCGTTTTTGCAGGCTGGTAGCTATAGTTGTCATAATAGCTGTATGCATCATTTCTGACAGCAAAAAATAAATATGTATCTATCAATACCCCCATTGCTGTGATATGATGGATATATCTACAGTACGCTGTGATGAAAAGGGGGTAAATACATATGAAGAAAAAAGTAGCATGGCGCAGACTCACTGCGATCCTGCTGACATTTGTCATGGTGTTCATGGTGATCGCTGTAAGACCGGACACAGAGGCCTTTGCTGCGACAAAGACGCCGGTGGCAACCCATGGAAGGTTGTCGGTGAAGGGGGCAGATCTGGTGGATGCCAAAGGCAAGAAATTCCAGCTCAGGGGAATCAGCACACACGGTATCAACTGGGATGTGGGATATCATTATGTGAACAAAGCGGCATTTCAGACACTGCGGGATGACTGGGGCGCGAACGCTGTGAGACTTGCCATGTATACGTCCGAATACAATGGATATTGCAGTGGTGGCAGCAAGGCGGCACTCAGAAAACAGATATACAAGGGTGTCAAGTATGCAACAGATCTGGGAATGTATGTCATCATAGACTGGCATATATTGAGCGACGGCAATCCTATGACACAGGTTAGTGAGGCGAAGAAGTTCTTTGCATCCATGGCGAAGAAATATAAGAATCAGAAGAATATCATATATGAGATATGTAACGAGCCGAATGGATGTGGCTGGGGAGACATCAAGAAATATGCAAATCAGGTCATCAAAGTGATAAGAAAGTATGACAAAAAAGCAATCATAGTGGTGGGAACTCCGACCTGGTCCCAGCTCGGATCTGATGGCACACACAATGAGGTCGCAGACAGCCCGATCAGAGGGTATAAGAATATCATGTACTCGCTGCATTTCTATGCGAATGAATGGAGTCACAATGAATATCTGCCGGCAAAACTTGCCTATGCAAGAAAGAAGGGCATAGCGGTTATAGTTACGGAATTCGGCATGTCGGCTGCAAGCGGAGATGGTGGAATAAGTAAAGCATATACTGGAAAGTGGCTGAACAGGCTGAACAAGGCAAACGTAAGTTATTTTTGCTGGAGCCTGAGTAACAAACCGGAATCAGCATCCCTCATTGCATCGTGGACGAATAAGAGGAGCAAATGGAAGACAAACGATTTGTCGGATGCCGGAAGATACATCCGGTCAAAATATAGAGCGAGAAGGAAAGCCCTGGGCAAAAAAGCCTGAGTTGGAATAAAAAATATCCGTCGCTGCACGTTGTGCGGTGGCGGATATTTTTTGTCCTGAAAATATTCAGTGATATATGTTGCTTAAGCTACAACTGTTACGTTAGTTGCTCTCTCCTTAGAAGCGTCCTTAGGATCTGCCTCTACATCAAAAGTAACCTTCTGTCCTTCGTTAAGGGTCTTATATCCATCAACATTGATTGCTGAAAAATGAACAAATACGTCCTTTCCTGTCTCATCATCTGAGATAAATCCATAACCCTTTTCTCCGTTGAACCATTTAACTGTACCGTTCTTCATCACGAGTACCTCCTAAAAATAAATTTTGTACTCAATGAAAACACTACAATATACCTTATAGAGAATACTCCAAAGAAAAGCTTACCTTATATAGCAATCGAACCGTTAATCTTGAATACGCTACTATCATATTATGTCATGTCTGATTTGTCAATAAATGTTAGTCTTAAAAATTATCAAAAATAACATTGTCGAAGACGAAGTTATCTATGCGTAAAACTCTTCTCATATAATCAATAGGAGCGGGATATATATATATTGGGTGAAAGTTATACATATCCTGTTTGGAGGGGAAATGAAGAATATAAGGTATGTTTTAGTGGGAACTGCATTGGCATTTTTGCTGTGTTATATTATTTCATATATATACAATATGCATATAGGACAGGCTGATGTATCAGAGATTATGAGGAGTGACAGACGAGTGTGTGTGTACGATGGAGACGACTATGCGCTTATGGATGTGGAGGAGTATACGTCTCTGGTGCTTGCTGGGATGATGGACGATTCGTGGGGGGACGAGATGCTGAAGACGATGGCAGTGATCATAAGAACTGGGATATATTATCAGATGGATATGGTTGATCAGAGCGCATCGGACGATACTGGGACAGGAGGAAATCTCATAAATGAATCGAGACTCAGGGAGATACGATATTCGTACCAGGAACTGAAAAGGATGTGGGGGCACAGTTACGATCAGGTGCTCCGCAGAAGCCGGGATGCTGTAGCTGATACGGTTGGCAGAGTCATGAAGTATGATGGAAAAATTATCATGCCGGCTTACCATATAGTCAGTGTGGGACATACTGTAAGTGCTGAGGAAATGTATGGATACGATATACCATATCTGAGACAGGTTTCAAGTGATGCGGACAGAGGTGCGGAGACATTTTCTTCTACATTAATATACAGTGATGACAGACTGAGAAAAGAATTCCAGAGCGACATAGATGGAAGCGGTAAATCCAGTGAGGATGTAAAGGTGACAGATGCCACCACATCCGGATTTGCAAAAAGTATAGATGTATTTGGCGCGGTAATAGATGCTGAGGAGTTCAAGGATAAGCTCGGTCTTTTGTCCACAAATATACATATAGATAAGGTTGACAGTGGTTACAGGATCATAACTGTCGGGGTGGGAGATTCACTTGGGTTGTCTGTATATGGTGCGGATATTCTGGCTAAAAATGGAGAATCCTATAGGGATATCCTGGCTTATTATTATTCAGGAGTAGATATAACCCGGTAACGTGCCAGAAAATTGCATGGTAAATAAATGCAGGATATTTTATATATTTGTGTATAATTGCCTCTTCAAATGGACATGTTATAGATGAGGTGATGAACATGAAAAAATTTTTAGGCGGAGTAAAGAAGAATATTTTTTACATCTCACTGATCACGGGTATGGCTGTGCTGGTGACGGTGCTTGGACTTTATAACGCAAAGACCAATTCAAATGACAAAAATATAATATCAAAACAGAATACATCAGAGGAGTCTTTACAGACTAAGGAGACGCTGAGTGACAAGAACGGCGACAAAAAGACGAATGCTGCGGAAGCGGTAACTGAGGATACCACAGATGTTCAGAATACTGAGGCGGAAGCTGAGGTTACGGATGAGGAGGCTGGCTCGGAGTCAGCGGACAGTGTAGAGACCGGAGTGAATGGATCAGATGTGGAACTCCACTACGATCCGGCAAACAGTATAGAGTGGCCGTTGGCTGGAAATGTTATCATTCCGTACAGTATGGATTCTACAGTATATTTTGAGACACTGAAGGAGTACAAATGCAGTCCTGCAATGGTTATAGAAGCGGCAAAGGGCGCAGAGGTAAAGGCTGTATATGAGAGTAAGGTGGCTGAGGTTTCAAGTAATTCGGAGCTTGGCAATTATGTCAAGCTTGAGCTTGGGGACGGATATACAGTTACTCTCGGTCAGCTTCAGGATGTGAAGGTTGCACTTGGAGAGCATCTGGAGGCTGGAGATGTGGTAGGAACCATCGGTGAGCCGAGCAGATTCTACAGTGAGGAAGGAAGCAATCTCTACTTTGCAGTGGAGAAGGACGGTAATCCTGTAGACCCTATGCTTCTTATACAGTAGGAAGAAGTGCTGGATAAAAAGCCCCACAATATCTCAAACAGATATTGTGGGGCTTTTGCACTATATACTTATGTATATTCTCTTATATATGGTTTATAATCTCTGGTCTATATTAGCCCATTACAACCTCTACTGAATGAGTCTTGCCATCACCAAATGCTGGGATAACGTTGCCCTCAATAGCGCTTCCGTCAACTACTACGCTCTTAACGCCCTTGTTGATGTGATCTGGGTTAGAAACCTTGATGTCGTATGTAGCACCGCGGAACTGACGTGTAGCTGTCATTCCATCCCATGCAGCAGGTATTGATGGATCGATCTTCAGACCATCGAAGTCTGCTGAGATACCAAGGATGTACTGTGATATAGCTACCATGTTCCATGCAGCTGTACCTGTAAGCCATGAGTTCTTGCCCTGACCAAAGTGGTTGCCTGGCTTGCCGATATCAGATCCGGCATCCTTACCACCGATCATCTGGCCGTATACATATGGCTCAGTCTTGTGTATATCTGATGTCTCCTCAGTGAAAGCAGGAGCAATCTCTGAATAGTACTTAAATGCCTGATCGCCGGCACCTGCGTAAGCAGCAGCACAGATGATCCATGCATTGTTATGTGTGAAGATTCCGGCATTCTCCTTGTATCCGCCTGGGTATGTAGAAATCTCACCATACTGGATGTAGTACTTTGTGAAAGCAGGATTGTTAAGCACAAGTCCGTGCTGAGTATTAAGTCTCTCGTCGATTGCAGCAAGAGTCTTCTTGTCGCAGCCCTGATCCTTACCGATGTCTGACATGATAGCGAATCCCTGTGGCTCGATGAAGATCTGGCCTTCCTCGCACTCCTTAGATCCCATCTTCTCGCCGTTTGCATCGTAAGCTCTGAGGAACCAGTCGCCGTCCCATGCTGACTCCATGATGTTGGCCTTCATCTTGTCGATCTCAGCCTGGGCAGCATCAGCCTCAGCGTCCATTCCAAGGTGCTTGAGGATGGCAACGTAGTTAGGTCCTGCATATGTGAAGAGTGTAGCAACCATAACTGACTCAGCAACCTTTGAGTATCCGCCTTCAGCAGCGAACTTAGGGTTGGTGTATGTCTGGAAGCTCTCACCTGGTGTGTCTGAGAAGCATGAAAGGTTGATACAATCGTTCCAGTCTGCTCTCATTGCAAGTGGAAGTCCGTGTGGTCCAAGGTTGTTCACGATCTTGTAGAATGAAACCTTGAGGTGGTCAAGCATAGGCTTTGCGATTGACATATCGTTGTCATATGGAACCATCTCGTCAAGGATGCCCCAGTCGCCAGTCTCCTTGATGTAAGCTGAAACTGAAAGGATCAGCCATAATGGATCATCTGAGAAGTCTCCACCGATATCTGCGTTACCCTTCTTGGTAAGTGGCTGGTACTGATGGTAGCATCCACCGTCTGGGAACTGTGTTGAAGCTATATCGATGATTCTCTCTCTTGCACGGTCAGGAATCTGATGAACGAATCCAAGTACATCCTGGTTGGAATCACGGAATCCCATACCACGGCCGATACCTGACTCGAAGTATGAAGCTGAACGTGAAAGGTTGAATGTAACCATACACTGATACTGATTCCAGATGTTGACCATACGGTTTACCTTGTCATCAGGAGTGTTGACATTCAGGATGCCTAAGAGTCTGTTCCAGTGTGCCTTGAGTTCCTCAAGACCTGCAGCAACCTTCTCAGGGGTGTTGTACTTCTCGATCATCTCAAGAGCCTTTACCTTGTTGATAGTCTTGCCATCTGCCTCAAATTTCTGGTCAACAGGCATCTCAACATATCCAAGTATAAATACAAGAGTCTTTGTCTCGCCTGGAGCAAGAGTGATCTTCTTGTAGTGTGAAGCGATAGGTGACCATCCATCAGCAAATGAATCATTTGCCTTGCCAGCCTCAACAGCCTGTGGATTGTGGAAGCCGTTGTAAAGTCCGATGAATGAATCTCTGTCTGTATCGTAACCATCGATCTCGTCATTCACTGTGTAGAATGCGAAATGGTCACGTCTGTCTCTGTACTCTGTCTTGTGGTAGATAGTTGATCCGACAACCTCTACACGGCCAGTACTGAAGTTTCTCTGGAAGTTGGTGCAGTCATCCTGTGCATCCCAGAGACACCACTCCTCGAATGAGAAGAATGAGAATGTCTTCTCCTCTGAGCCTTCATTTGTAAGAACTACCTGCTGAACCTCTCCAGCGTAGTTCTGAGGAACGAAGAAAGTAACCTCAGCCTTGAGGCCGTTCTTCTTACCTGTGATGATTGTATATCCCATACCATGACGGCACTGGTACTCATCAAGCTCTGTCTTGACTGGTGACCAGCCTGGATTCCAGATTGTACCGTTGTCGTTGATATAGAAATAACGTCCGCCCATATCTATAGGCACGTTGTTATAACGATATCTTGTGATTCTACGAAGACGTGCGTCTTTGTAGAAGCTGTAACCTCCCGCAGTGTTAGAAATCAGTGAAAAGAAATCCTGTGTTCCAAGGTAGTTGATCCAAGGATAAGGAGTTCTAGGAGATGTGATCACATACTCCTTGTTGGCATCATCAAAATAACCAAATTTCATGTAGCATATACCTTCCTTCCAATTGTATTATGTATGCTTTCGGATAGCTCACATAAGCCCCCTCTGAAGACTTCTGTATCGACTTTGTGCTATTTCTCCCTTAAAAGTCAGCCATACATACTAATTATATAATATAAAAGCTTAAAACACAACAAAGTTATAGTTGAAATTGCACAATTTATGTTATTAATTTTGGTTCTTTCAAAGGCACAATGACTGTGGCGGAATAGATAGCACCGTTGTATTTTATGATACAGAAACCACCACATGCCTCTGCAGAATTCTTGACATTTTTCAATCCGTAGCCGTGGATAAAATCAAAATTATCCATGTTTTCGCTGTAGTTTTCGTATGGAGGAAGATGGTACGTGTTGGTTATATGTATGACAAATGAATTTTCAACTGTCTGTATATTGAGATCTATGCACCCACCGGTCTGGTCGATGCAGGCATTCATGGCGTTATCCAGAAGGTTGCCAAGAATGATGGTCATATGGTAGTCATCACAAGGTATGAGATCCTTTTCCACCCTCAGCTTTGTGGTGAGTTGTACACCGTGGCTGGCAGCCTGGAGGATAATATTGCTGACGAATGCATCTATAACCAGATTGCCGGTGTTGACAGAGCAGTAGCGGGATTCCAGGTCGCTCATGGTCTGCCGGGTGTAAGGGATGATCTTGCTGTACTCCTCTTCGTTGACACACTGCTCAATATAAAACAGATGCTTTTTTGTATCGTGCATGAATCCTCGTATGTTTTTGTAGGCGTCGCTGAGCTGCTGGTATTTGTTCCGCTGAAACGATATCTGCTGCTGCAGGAAACTTGTTTCTCTGGACAGAACCTCGGCTCTGAGTACATTCTGCAGGAGAATATAGTTGGTGACATTTATTATGAGCAGAAAAATGACAAGCGTTAGATATGCCATTGGTTCGATGAAGTTCAGCTTGAAAAATGCCGGGATATATGTCAGCACACATGAAAGAGCCGGTATGATCAGCAGCAACAATGTATATATTTTGGATCTTACAGTGTACTTTGGCCGTTTCGACACAGTTATCATCATGGTGAGTAAAAAGATGATGAGATCTGATATGAGAGAAATGGACAAAAACGTTGTATCCGGAAGTTCATAGAGCTTTATGGAGTTGTCTGTGAAATGCATAATTATAAAGTATGACAGATTTTCACTTATTATAACGATAGCAGTGTAGCTCAGGACCACAAGAATCCGGTAGATCATATTTGATGTATAAAAAAATGTTATCGCGAAATTAAGCAATATGGTCAGACTTGTTCTGAGAACAGACGAGTCAATGGAGATGCTTCCAAACGCACTTGAAGCAAAAAACCAGTACACGATGTCTACTCCGGCAAAGGCAAGCAACAGCCATATTATATGAATCTCTTTCTTCTTTTTAACGAACATGGCCTGATAAAAAATATATAACAAAAAATTGTCGAGAAGCAGACTTAATGACTCGATGTGCTGTAACATAATACCCTCACTTTAATATGTTTATGATTCTGTTGGCAAACAGAGACTGTAGTTGTGTAAGCTTTCTGCGGCTTATTGGAATTATCTCGCCGTTATTCATGGTAATTTCATTTCTGCCAAATGTAGCTATGTGTTTTATATTGACCAGGAATCCACGGCATGGACAGATAAAATTGTTATTCTTTAACTCGTCCTCCCATTCCTGTATGGTTCCATGACCTGTGAAATATCCATCCACCAGAACATAGCGCAGGCAGTTCTTTTCACCTTTTAAGGTCTGCATATATATTATGTTGTTTATTGTAACCAGTCTCTTCTGACCATGATCGTCGGCTATAAGCCGTGTTACATGTGAGTGGTTGTATCTCTTCATTATCAGTGATAATACGTTGGATACTCTGTCCATAGTCAATGGTTTGGACAAAAAGTGGAATGGCTGTACATCGAAGCTGTCCTGCATATATTCGGGATAGGAAGTGACAAATATTATGAGTACGTCATCATTTCCATCCATGCGGAGCTGTTTTGCAATGTCCATTCCAGATCTGCCGGGCATTTCTATATCAAGAAAAATTACATCCATCTGCCGCTTGGCATGGGCATCTATGAGAGCTGCCCCGGATGAGAATTTGTGTATCTTAAAATAAAAGTTGTTATCTATAGTGAATGAAGAAATAAATGAGGATAGTATCTCTATATCCATTGGAGAATCATCACAGATTCCTACATTTAACACGATTTATCCCTCCTGTTTATAAGTAGTCCGATATATAATCCCAGTGAGCATATGAACAGACACACATCGATCGTTCCGCAGTATAATCTGAAACCGAAAAACCACAATGCTGCAAATAGGCAGGTCATTACTATGCATGTAACGATGCATAGTTTATAAAGCCGTTTTTTCTGATCGCTGTCAAGTCTTTTGTTCGGTGTGTCCACAGGGGCAACGGCAAGTACAGATATCCATAACATAATATATATTGGAATCCACAATATATGGTTCATCCATGCCACAAGAGCAGGTGTAGCAAATATGGCAATGAAGAAAGTTCCGTAAGATAATATCGTGCATTTTAATGGCGTGCTGGCATGGAATCCCCCGGCAAAATGGCGCATGGGTATAGTTACAACAAGATAGCATAATGTCATTCCGAGCCTGTGTGTAAAAATACCAAATAACAGGACGAGCAAATCGAATAATAATGCTTCTATAATATAGTCAAACAGATATGAATATATTGCCTTCTGTTCCTCTGGAATCTGACCGTCGCTGGACAGGGTTTCCGAGATAAAATCACCGATTTTTTTCATATAATATACTCCTGGATATCAATTAATAAACAGTATAACATATTAAGGCAAAAAATCACGAAAAGAGGATTGAAAGGTCAAAAAAAGGGAGCGAACGGCAATGCTTTTTACCGTTCACTCCCCAAAATCGACCTTTCAGGACAAATTTGGTTATAAAATGGAATTGTGTGCTAGAATGAACCAAGATAGCGTATAGCTGTTAGTTACTTGTAGACATGGTACATTTTTGGGAGGATAAAGATATGAAAGAAAAGTTAATGAAGATCATTTGTAAGTATGGATGTAAGCTTTGTGCAGTTGCAGTTTTAGTTGCTCCACTTGCAACACAGGCATGTAAGACTAAGTATTATCAGCCAAAGGAGCCGGCAGGACTTAAAGAGTTCGCTATGAAGAAGTAATAAGCACGGGTGTGACGCTCGGAAGACGTATGTGGGATTCCACATATATCTGAAAGGGTATAGCATAAACATTCTTTGAGGGGAGAATGAGATAGAGTAAACAGCGGTGGTGAGTATGTCCCACCGCTGTTTTTGCGTGTATTATTTGCTTTTCAAGGGTACTGTGATATACTGAGGACTAAGTATTGAACCGGCATGCATGATAGTATAACAGGGCAGGTGGCTGGTTTTAAGGCGGATATAATAATTGGAGTGGAGAACGTATGGGAAAAAACAGAGACAGATATGTCGGCGGCGATGATAATATGCAGATGGAGTTGGATGAACATGATCTGAAGATCGTGGAGGAGAACAGAAGGGAAAAAAGGAAGAGGCTGATCATAGCAGTGATAGCGATACTGGCAGCAGCCGTCGTTGTTTCAGTGTATTTTATAGTGGTTAGAGGCGCAACAGGAAAGTCGCAGAGCAGAGAACTGGTGAAAACATATATGGAGGGCCTGGATGAGGCTGATCTTGACAAGGTATGCAGTGTCATGGACCCTGATACCATAGACAGCAATTCATCAAATGATCTGGTGACGGTGTTCCAGACATATAAGGAAAATAATATCAAATATTCTGTAGACTATATAATGGAGGAGGGATATGAAGCGGCTGACAGTGATATAGAGGCAGTCAGCAACACCATATATGGCAAGGATGCGAAGACCTCCAACATAACCAAAGGATATGTGGTGCCTGTCACCGGTACGATAAATATGACATATCAGGGCCAGACATCACCGTATGATCTTGATATGGACATCATATGTTACGAGAAGGATGGAAACTGGTATCTCGGCGGAACAGTTGTGAGCGGAAGTGATGCCGCTGAGTAAGTGCAGATGGGTCTGCCTGATATAGAAGGATAACAGAAATTAGGAATGGTGCGGATATTATATATAATATTCGCACCATTTGCTGTCCTCGGCCAGTGTGCAGCTGTCTCTCTTGATAAGCCTGCACTGCAGTTCGATCCTTGCGACTCCCTTATGTCCGCCTTTGAGCCTGTCCATGAGCAGCTGTAGGGCGAAATGCCCCATGTCCGTCTTGGATATCTCCACGGTGGTCAGCATGGGAGTTGTGTACTGGGCTTCCTCGATACCGTCACTGGATATGATGGAAGGAGTGTAATACCTGTTCTTGCATTTGGCAAGGTACTTCAGCATCCCTATGGCGGTGATATCGTTGGCACAGTATATTCCTGTAGGACTTTTGTCGGATTTCATGAAGTGTTCCATGGCCTCGAAGCCCTCCACCTCGCTGAGTTTCGTGTTGATGACATAGTCTGCGTCAATATCAAGTCCGTGGTCGTGAAGTGCCTCAAGATATCCCCTGTAGCGGGCTTCATTGTTGCAGCTTCCCACATATCCTATATTCTCATGTCCCAGGGATATGAGATATTCGACCGCTGTTCTGGCAATCTGGCTTCCGTTGCAGATGACCTCATCCACCTCGCCGTTTGCGGAATCCCTGTTGACATACACTGTGCTGCGATAGCACTGGCTGAGCTTCTTCAAGGCTGCGCGGTTACATTTGCCGATGACGATGAGCCCGTCGGCGTGTCCGTCCGCTTCCTCGCACATCCTGCGGATCACGGAATCCACGTTCTCATATCTGCATCTCCTGTCGTCGGAGAAGATGGACCGATACCACACCTTGGACAGTATGCAGCCATTCTTGTGGATCTCACTCTCGATGACGTGCAGCAGTTCTGTAAAGAATGGGTCTGACGTGGCAGAGTCCATTCTGGTCATGAGCACATTTATATAGTAGGTTTTCTCCACTGCCGTGCCTTTTCCGTTCTTGAGCTGGCGGGCGGACTGGTTTGGTGTGTAGTTGAGCTTCATAGCTGCATTCCAGATCTTATCCCTAAGCTCAGGTGTCTGGCATTTGTATTCGGGGTTGTTGAGAACCCTTGATACGGTTGAGATGGACACTCCGACACTCTGGGCGATGTCTCTTATGGATGCCATGTCAGATCCTCCTTTCTAACATTCAATATAACATACAAAACATATATAAATACTATGATTAATGGGATGATAGCGCAGCTTTGTCTGCGTGTCAATACAAATGTAGATACATGTATCGACCAGTGTGTTAAATCAGATATAAACACACCGACCAGCCAGTGCGACATATTTATATGACCACACTCTCGATGTGGCTCAGCGCTTCATTCACCTCTATACGGACATTGTCCGACAGATCAGCTTCCGGGCTGTCTGATACAGGAGAGTCTCCTACCAGATACAGCTTGTGCACGAATACATTTACAGTTTCGCCCTCCCTTATAAGCTCCTGTCCGAGCTGCCTGTGGGCTGTTATATGGGTTCCATTGATGCTTATGGTCAGCTCCAATGAGCTGCCTCTGAATGCTACGCGTTCCACGACACCTGATTCCGTTGACACCGGATATGGAATCAGTTCACCCTGTTTGTACACTGTGACGAATTCCGGACGGAGTATGGCGCGGCTGCCGGACTGTACCTCATGGAAGCCCTTGAAGCTGGTGTAGTCGTCGATGACGGTCGGCTGTCCAAGGAACTGTGCCACAAATGCCGTGTGCGGATTGCTGTAGATGTCCACCGGTGAGCCTATCTGTTCTATGCGTCCGTGGTTGGTGATGATGATCTCGTCCGCCACCTCAATGGCCTCGTCCTGATCGTGGGTCACGAATATACTGGTTATACCCACCTGGCTTATGAGCTCCCTGAGCCATGCTCGGAGTTCCTTTCTGACCTTTGCATCTATAGCGGCAAATGGCTCATCGAGAAGCAGGAGCTGTGGCTGGGTGGCAAGCGCCCTGGCAAATGCGACCCTCTGACGCTGGCCTCCCGACAACTGTCTTGGGTATCGTTTCTCAAGACCCTTCAGTCCAACCAGTTCTATCAGCTCCGTCACCCTGTCGCGGATCTCCGACTTTGGGTATTTCTGTATCTTCATTCCAAATGCGATATTGTCATACACTGTCTTGTATCTGAACAGCGCGTAATTCTGGAATACGAAGCCAATCCCCCTCCTGCTGGCGGGAATTTCATTTACTTTTTTGCCATCTATGTATATGTCCCCTGAGTCCGCGGTCTCGAGTCCTGCAAGTATGCGGAGGATAGTGGTCTTGCCGCTTCCGCTTGGACCCAGAAGTCCGATGAGCTTTCCTTTCTCAATGGAGAAGCTGACATCATCGGATGCTCTGTAATCTCCAAATGTTTTATTGATGTTTCTGAGCTCTACGTATGAATGTGTATCTGCAGGTGTGTTCATATCATATACCTCCCTCTTTATTTCCTCTGTGTTCAAGTATGTTTCTAAGTATCAGTATGATGACCGCCATGATGACCAGTATGGACGACATGGCAAAGGCTCCTGTAAAGTCAAATGCCTGGTACAGCAGCTCTATATAGAGTGGCATGGTGTTGGTGAGTCCTCTGAGATGGCCCGAGAGAACGGACACAGCTCCGAATTCACCCATGGCCCTTGCGGAGCACAGTACAATTCCGTACAGCAGAGCCCAGCGTATGTGGGGGAGTGTGATCTGTGAGAATATCTGGAATCCGTTTGCCCCCATGAGGGCTGCAGCTTCCTCCTCATCGTTGCCCGCCGCTGTGAGAACCGGTATGATTTCCCTTGATATGAAAGGAAATGTTACAAATATAGTAGCAAGGACGATTCCCGGAACCGCGAATATGATCTGTATCCCGAGTTTTTCAAGGTATGGATACAGGAAGCTCTGCCTGCCAAATGTAAGTACGAATATAAGGCCCGCGATGATCGGGGATATGGTCAGTGGCAGATCTATGAGCGTCGATATGATCTTCTTGCCCCGGAAGGTGAATTTGGTGATGAGCCATGCGGCATAAAGCCCAAAAACTGTGTTGACCACCACCGTTATGAGCACTACCTTCAGGGTGAGAAGTATTGACTTCACTGCGTAGGTGTCGGATATGGCGGCGACATACTCATTCCATCCTTCCCGGAGCGCTGTCACTATGACGTACACCAGTGGGAGCACAAGAGCTACGATTAGGAATATGGCGCACAGGCCGATGAGGAGCCATTTGATTATGCCACGGTCGTTTCTTATGTTCATGTTGTTACCTCCCTTCAGTCTATGCCGCTGACTATTCTTGATGTGCGGCTCTGGATAAATGCGTTGACAAGCAGTATGACGAATGCTATCGCAAGCATTACAAGTGCTATCGAGGTTGCACTTGCGTAGTCGTATTCCTGCAGCTCTGACATGATGAGCAGAGGGGTTATCTCAGTCTCATATGGAGTGTTGCCTGCTATGAACACGACGCTTCCGTATTCCCCCAGACTTCTGGCAAATGCCATGGTGAAGCCAGCAATCAGCGATGGAAGTATCTCGGGCAGGATGACACGGAAGAATATCTGGATGCGGGAGGCTCCGAACATGGAGGCGGCTTCCTCGTATTCCCTGTCAACCTTTTCGAGAACCGGCTGGACACTTCTCACGACGAATGGTATTCCTATGAACACCAAAGCTATCGTTATACCTATCCGTGTATACGCGATGTCTATACCAAATCTGGCAAATATCTTTCCAACCCAGCCATTCTGTACGGTCAGATGGGTGAGTGCGATGCCCGCAACCGCTGTTGGGAGGGCAAATGGCAGCTCTATGATGCCGTCCATGATCCTCTTTCCCGGGAATTTGTATCTGACCAGAACCCATGCAAGGATGAGTCCCATCACAGCATTTATCAGTGATGCGATAAATGCGGTGGACAGGCTCACGGCATAGCTGGACAGAACTCTCGGTCTGGTGATGGTCTGCCAGAATTCTGATAGTGACAGTCTGGCTGAGAATACCACCAGAGAGCACAGGGGAATCACCACTATGATTCCGAGGATAGCCATTACTATTCCGAAGGACAGGCCGAATCCCGGTATGATGCTTTTGCTTTTCTTTTTTGCGTGTTTGTTCTGATGTGTCATGTCTCAGTCATTCCTTTCCTGTATGTATTATCTGTATTTTCCAACCAGACTGCCGTATCAAATTAATTCTTTTCTTCGTATATGGAGTCAAAGAGACCTCCGTCTGCGAAATGCTTTTTGCTGGCCTCTGTCCAGCCTCCAAAGTGTGATATGTCTGTGAGGTCAACATTTGTTATGATCCATTTGCCGTCCTGTGGCAGTTCAGATATGGTGTTGCTCTGTCCCTGATATTCGAACTGCTTCAGGATATCCTGATCTGATGGTCTGTAGTACCACTCTGCCTCAAGCTTCTGAGCCTCGTCGGAATACAGGTAGTTCAGATATTCGGTTGCGACATCCCTTGTGCCTCTTTTGTCAACCACCTCGTCGACCACTGCGACTGTAGGCTGGCACAGTATAGATACGGAAGGAACCACGATCTCATACTCACCTGGATGCTCATCCAGTGAGAGGAACGCTTCATTCTCCCATGCGAGAAGCACATCGCCCTGACCATTCTCCACAAATGATGTGGTGGCACCGCGGGCACCTGAGTCAAGTACCAGTACGTGCTCATAAAGTGTCTTCATATCAGCCAGAATGTCCTTCTCTGACTCTCCCTTGCTCTCAAAGTAGTACCATGCTGCAAGGTAGTTCCATCTTGCGCCGCCGGATGTCTTTGGATTAGGGGTGATGACTCCGACATCGTCACGGAGCAGATCGTCCCAGTCCTGAATGTTCTTCGGATTGTCCTTTCTAACAAGGAATACGATGGTTGATGTGTAAGGTGAGCTGTCCAGTGGGAATTCACTTGTGTAGCCCTCATCGATGAGTCCTGCGTCCTTGACCGCGTCCACGTCGCCCTCAAGTGCCAGTGTCACCACATCGGCCTGAAGTCCGTTTGCCACCTCAAGCGCCTGCTTTCCTGAACCACCGTGTGACTGGACCACTGATACGTCCTGTCCTTTTTCCTCTTTCCAGTGCTTAGCAAACAGCTCGTTGTAAGCTGCGTACAGCTCTCTGGTTGGGTCGTAGGATACATTCGTTATCTCAATAGCTCCTGCTGAGTCAGATGAGCTGCCGGCTGAACTGGATGTTGCGCTTACGCCACATCCTGACAGAACTCCAATTCCAAGTGCTGTGACTGCGAGTAATGTTGCCAATTGTTTCTTCATAATCTTCTTCCTCTCTTTCTTTTCAATCTCCCGTTTTCCTATCGGGTATGTATGCAATATATACTTGTAGATGCTGGAAATCAAAAGAAAATGGTGAAAACGTTGTCAAATGGAGAATAAGATGTAAATACATGTAGAAAATGTGCTGAAATAATTGGGTAGTATGGAGGGAATATGGGGAGCGTGGCAGATAATATGAAAACGTTTTCTGCAGAAACCGAGTGGTGGAACCCCTTTTATTTACAGGGAATGTAAAGAAATGTAATAATAAAAAATGGCACGATTTTTACATCGTGCCATTGAAAAAGCCTATATTGTTTATTTTTTCTTCATGCCAGACAGTATGATTATGGCGAATGAAGCAAGGATTGTCACAATTACTGTTATAAGAATCACCAGTTGGAGATTCCGGACTCTGTTATGACGTTTGTCCACGGAACTATCCGCCTTGTAGCTGTCAAAGTGAGCGGTGCTCTTCTGGGTTGTAGTCTCAGTGGTGGTCTCTGATGCCGTGGTCGTTTCGGTAGTGGTCTCCTCGGTGGTTGTCTCCGCCGTTGTGTATTCCGTTGTGGTGTACTCTGTAGTGTACTCCGTGGTTATCTCTGTGGTAGACTCCGTTGTAACCTGGGTCGTAGACTGGGTGGTTACTATAGGAGCTGTTGTTGTTGGCTGTTCTGTGGTCTGCTTTTCCTCTATAGTAAAGCCTGTGACAGCATCACCTGTGGTAGAGCGGATGGTTATGGAGTGCGATCCTACGGCCAGTGAGTCCAGATAGGAACTTTTAAGCTCAACTATTATGCTGCCTTCTGATACCTTGTAGTATGAAGAAGATATTTTTCTGCCATCGATCAGAACGCACTCAAAATCGTCAAATGCAGCATCGGAACGGAACTTTACAGTATCATTTGTAGATTTTGTCCACTTGCTGCCGCTGCCGCCGATCATCTTAGGGGAAGTTTTCTTGAGTATTGTCTCACCTTCGCTGATCTCTGTGCTGCAGGATTTATCCTTGAAATATTTGCCGCAGTCTGAGCAGTACCAGTATTCTATGTGACCGTCTGATGCAGCGGTAGCAGATACGCGGTCGACCTTCTTCAGTGCTTCGTGGTTGGTGGTGCTGAGATCACCGTATTCGCCGCCACATACTTTGCATATTGCTTTTTTTATACATGTTGCCTGACCGCCGTAGCAATCCTGGGTAACCCTGTAGCCGCAGCCTTTGTTTGTACATTCTCTGAAATGGGAGCCTTCCCCATTGCTCTTCCATTTGCCGAGGGTGTGTTTGGATTTTGCTTTTACTACAACGGTGCCACAGAACTTACAGAGCTGAGGTGTGGTGCAGTCGTTGTCATCGGCTTCTGCTACATGTTTTTTGTTCACAGTTATGGTAAAGCTGGTCGTGTTGCCTGCCTTGTCTGTCACAGTGATGGTCTGGGAACCGTCAGCCGGTTTTATGGTGAGCTTGTTGTTCTCATCCAGCTTCTTTTTCTTGTCGTTCACAGTTACCTTGGCCAGATGTGACTCTTTGACAGTGATGGCTGCTGTTTTGCAGTATGTCTGTCCATCCTCTATGCCGCGGACGATAGGTGCGTGGCAGTCTATTATAAATCCAGCAGATGATATATACGTGGATTTGCCGTTCTCTCCGGTAAGTCTGGCATATATGACATATCTTCCCTCGTCCGCAACGCTTATACCATCGCTGTAGTCTTCAAATGAGCTCTTGGCAAGAGCCTTCTCAGACAGGAATTTGCTGCTGATAAGGTAGGATATGGATGTGACGCTGTCCGGAGCATCACTGTTGTCGCAGGTTATACTAATCTTCTGTGATTTGTTGTAGTACAGGTCAAAAGAAGAGCTTTGAAGGCTGTCCCAGCTCTTATCACCTATGCTTATATGACCTGTGGGAGCTGCAAGGGATTCCCATATAGCGTAAAATGTCAGATTACGTGTATCTGGAGTTCCATCCGGGTCAGAGTATGCCATGCCAAGCTCATCCGCCTTCTCAAATGTGTGATGGAATATGACGTTTATGGTGGAGCCGCTTCCATCAGGGGTGGTGTTCCAGCCCTTGAATTCGTAGTTATCCCTGGTTGGAACATAATCGTTCAGTGCGACTCCATAGTGCTTTCCAGCCACATCAAAATCATAGGCTGCGGATGACTGATCATTTATCTGGCCGCCGTTGGCGTCCAGCGTGAATGTCAGTGCTGATCCGTCGTAACTGTTCTTGGTGTATATTGCTGATATATGCAGTTTGTTAGAATCACCTGTAAAATTGGCGGCAGAGATGCTTGTGACTTTGGTTCTGTTGTTGTACCATCCGGTGAAAGTAAAACCTTCCTTTGATGGCACATACCCGGACAGATCAACCGGCTGAAAATCTTTTTTTGGATAGCCAAGCTTTAGCTGTTCCTGGTCGTTTATAACACCACCTGCGGCATCCAGTACTATATAATATGTATCCGGATTCTCTGCTTCAGTTGTTGCCTCGGTTGTTGCCTCGGTTGTTGCTTCAGTTGTTGCCTCGGTGGTAGTCTCCGTGGCCGCTTCGGTAGTTACCTCGGTGGTAGTCTCAGTGTTTTCCTTTGTAACTGTTTCCGTTGTATCCCCTGTTTCTTCTGCAAATGCAGTGAAGCATGGCAGACAGAACAAGACACAGAAAACACATAAGAAATAAAGTGTTTTTTTCATGTAATCCCTCCTTGCTGTTGTACGTCAGTCCATTAAAGCTGCCATGCCTGTTTTTATAGAAGACCTGACACATTTATTTGTAACGTACTCATTCACTTGTATGTGAAAGAAATATAATTTTATTATACAAAATGTATAAAGACAAAGGAATATAAACTTAATTAATAAAATGAAAGAACGACCTGACAGATGCACACGGATGGATATTTCGGATGCGTCTGCCGGGTCGTTCCTTTAAACAGCTATTGCGTTCTGATAAGTTTTAAGCCATAGTAAATATTCTTTCTCTGACGGTTTTTGACTCTCCTGGAGCAAGCTCTACATATCCTGTCACGGCAGGATCTCCGGAGAGGTTAGGAGCATCGATGTTCCAGCTCATAGGTTCAGGGCAGAAGTATCCCTTGTCGCCGTGGTCGTTCCAGATGATCCAGAACTTCATGGTGTCATCAACTTCGTAGCACACCTTTTTGCCTGTCGCGGTATCTGTTGCATACACGCCATAGAATGGCTTGCCATCAAGCTCGTTCATCTGTGCTGTGTACAGATCATTGTCTATATCTTTGAGTACAGGAACCATGGTTCCGTTCTTGTACTGGAGATCATAGTCTGTTATCGGAAGATTCTTCTCAGTTGGAATGGCGTGTTCGTCGAGTTCCCATTTGTCGCCGATAGGCACACAGAGACGCACATCCTCGCCCTTGCCTGTTCCAGTGAAAGGTCCCTTGAATGCGACATGGTTGCATACTCCGTATGGCATCTGTCTGTCTGAGAGATTCGTCAGTGTGAATTCGTAGTGCATACCGTCCGGAGCAAGAGTAAATGTAAAATCAGCTCTGAAACTCACAGGATATGTGGCATAGAATTCGTCGTTCTCATCGTATGTATATGAGGTTTTTCCTATGGCGTGATCTCCATCGACGGACACATCTTCAATTTTGTGGTTTCTCAGATGAAGGAATCCGTGAAGATGATTGCCGAGAGGATCGTTGCAAGGGAAGTGGTACATTGCATCTGAGGTCTTCAGATTACCATGTGACAGTCTGTTTGGAAGGTACAGGGTAGGCATTCCGTAGATCTCAGCTGAAGCCTTGAGCTGTGCCGGTGTAAGTGAAGGATCATTTCTGAATATATCTATATCCAGAGCAGTGTTCTCCATCTTCATGATATTACTTCCGTTAAATGGTGCGATGAGTGCGCGATAATCGCCAGATATGAGTTCGATGCAAGTCTCGCCTTTGTAGTCGATGGTACGTGCTGTAGTGTTCATTGTTTTCTCCTCTTCTAAGTTGTTGTTTAATACGATGATTTATAATTAAAGTAAATTATTTAAGCTTTGTAACAAATAGTAACACGTATGATTTTGTATGGCAATATAGAATATTTCAGTGGGGATAAATGACATGAAACAGTGCGTTCTTGATTATTTTTTCATTAATTGATATACTACCCTAGGATGTTTTGACGGTAATGAGAAGAAGCTGGTTAATTCGGAGGTCAAAGTGACTAAGAATAATAACACTTATTATAGAAGAAAGATACAGAGACAGCGGCATCACCGCAGAAGGCAGCTGTTTGATGGCGGTGTAGGGATCGTTGTCATAATTATATTTATATTTGCTCTTGGACAGGGCAATCTGAAAAAGGATGTAAAGGGACAGGAGGAGATCCGGCCTGAGAGCGGAACACTGGCCCAGTTAAGCGATGAACAGAACGCATTGGATGATGCGGATCAGCAGGATATTGTGAACGGAGATCTGTTTGATGATAAAATATATACAGTTTCACAGACAGTGGATAACAGCTATTTTGATACATCTATCCTCATCGGCGACTCCCGCGCTGAGACTCTGGGATTGTACAGTGATGCAGGCAGCTGGGACATGTGTGCAGCGAAGAATCTGGATGTGGAAAAGGTTGTCAGCACCAAGATGTTCACTGGAGAAACTGGACAGCAGTGTACAGTTATAGACATTCTTGGTGAGAAGAATTACAAAAGTATATACATATCTTTCGGAACTGAGGAATTGTCCTGGTATAATGAGAGGTATATATCGGCGTATAGAACCATGCTTGACCGTATCACGGAGCTGCGGCCTGCTGCAGATATATATGTTATGTCTTTATTGCCTGTGACCGCCAGCCTGTCGTATGGCGATAAGGTGTACAACAATCCGAATATAGACAAGTTGAATTCCCTGGTCAAGGAGTTGTGTGGTCAGTATGAACATGTCATTTATCTCGATGTGGCATCCAGTGTCAGTGAGAATGGAGTGCTTCCTGAGGATGCAGGGATAGACGGCATACATTGCAACAAAGAATACTGTGGCAGGATTATGGATTATATAAGAAGAAACGTATATGTGAGAAGATAGTGGAGACGTGTACGCATGAATAGAAAAATAATATGGTTTATTGCCTGTGCATTGATCGTAAGCAGTCTTGCAGGATGTGGAAAAGATAAAGATGATGAAACTGTAAGTCCGGATGTGAGAACTCTGGCGGACATGCTTGTGGCCGGACTGGAATTCGAAGATTCAGTGTCGGAGGTGTCTGTTGATACGGCCATAAAGTATTATGGGATATCGGATGGTGAAGTGCAAGACAGTGTATCGTATATATCTACTGGCGCAACATCGGAGGAGCTGTCTGTATTTGAGGCTGTGACGGACAGCGATGCACAGAATATACTGGCTGCGATGAAAAGCAGAAGGGATTCGCAGATACAGGTTTATCTGGATTATAAGCCAGACGAGGTGAACAGACTTGACAACGCAGTTCTCTATGCGCATGGGAGATTTGTCGTGTATGTGGTATCTGATGACAGTGATAAGGCACATAGTATAATAAGTGGTTATCTGGAGTGAGCGCTCCAGGTAGCCTTTTTTATTTAGGTCATGCAATGAAAAGATGTAACGGAGACAGCGTATGGGCATATAATAATAGTAAATTCGCTGTCAGATAATAAGATAAATAAAGACTTTTTAATGCGGTTGTAATTTCTAATTCTGCCATGTATTATTATGTATAATGTATACAATATACAAAATACAATAGTTGACAGCTTTTTATATCAGCTATGGGAGCCTGTATATGGTTCCCGTGCTGAAACAGAATATAGCTGAGCAGTAAGATAGACTCAGATGTGGTCATGTGTACATAGTGGTGCATTCGGTGGCTGCCAGGGACTGTGAAAGAAAAGCTGGTGTATAAATATAGAAGAGAGGTAAACAAGATGTCTAAACAGATGTGGAAACCAGGAAATATGTTATATCCGGTTCCGGCAGTCATGGTGAGCTGTCAGAGAGCTGGGGAGAAGGCAAACATAGTGACAATAGCGTGGGCGGGTACAGTGTGCAGTGATCCGGCCATGGTGTCGATATCCGTGCGCCCGGAGAGATATTCGTATGACATAATAAAGGAGACCGGAGAATTCACTATAAATCTTGTCACTGAAAAACTGGCATTTGCAACGGATTACTGTGGAGTAAAATCAGGCAGGGATGTTGACAAATTTAAGGATATGAAACTTCATACATGTGATGGAGTAAATGTGTCATGTCCGGGAATTGAGGAGAGCCCTGTGAATATTGAGTGTAAGGTAAAACAGATCATTCCGCTTGGTTCACATGATATGTTCCTTGCAGAGGTCGTGGGAGTACAGGTGAGTGAGGAATATATGGATAAAACCGGCAAGTTCAACCTGAACAGCACAGGTCTGGTGGCTTATTCACATGGAGAATATTTTAAGCTGGGTGAAAAGCTTGGAAAATTCGGGTATTCAGTCAGAAAGAAGTAGTGCTTCAGAGTACAGATGAAATACAGTATACAGGTGCGGACAGGAGAGAAGAATGGAATTATCATTAAATGCATATGGCAAGATAAATCTTGGACTGGATGTAGTCAGAAGAAGAGAAGATGGATATCATGAAGTGAAGATGATCATGCAGACGGTTGATCTGTATGACAGAATGGAATTTCGTGACATTGACGATGAACGAGTAATTATAGAATCTGATTCAGGGGAGATGCCAGAGACCTGCGATAATATCATATATAAGGCATATATGCTGCTAAAAGAGGAATTCAATATACCAGGTGGAATGCATGTGTTACTGGAAAAGCACATTCCGGTAGCTGCGGGTATGGCAGGCGGAAGTGCGGATGCTGCCGCCACACTGATCGCAGTGAACAGAATATTTGATCTCGGACTCAGTGATCAGCAGCTTATGGAGTATGGAGTGAAAATTGGTGCAGATGTTCCATACTGTATAATGAAAGGCACGGCACTGGCAGAGGGGATAGGCGAGAAGCTTACACCTCTGCCATCGATTCCGGACTGCCTGATCGTTATAGCTAAGCCTGAGATAAGCGTGTCGACAAAATGGGTATACCAGAATCTGCATGTGGACAGGCTGGTCTCTGAGCAGCATCCGGATATAGATAAGCTGACAGATGCTCTGGCTGCAGGAGACATAAGGAAGCTGGCAGAAAATATGGGCAACATACTTGAAACGGTTACCGTGAGACGGTATCCCGAGATAGAGTCTGTATGTAAATTTATTGAGGAAAATGGTGCCCTGGGCGCACGGATGAGTGGCAGCGGACCGACTGTATTTGGTATATATGACACTGATTCAGAACGCGAGGCTGAGAAAGTGGTTGAGAAGTTGAGAAAGAATGATCTGATACAGGCGGCTTATGTGGTCAGACCATACAACGTAGATGAAAAGAGGTAGATGATGGATCTGAGACTGGATATGGATGAATATCTTCCTCTGCGGGAGGTTGTATTCAATACATTAAGAAATGCGATCGTTCACGGCGAGTTTGAGCCTGGTGAGAGATTGATGGAAGTAACTCTGGCAAAACGGCTTGGAGTCAGCCGCACCCCTGTGAGAGAGGCCATGCGCATGCTTGAGCTGGAGGGACTGGTTGTTATGATACCGAGGCGCGGAGCTGAGGTGGCAAGGATAACAGCAAAGGATCTGAGCGATGCACTTGAGATAAGGATGGCGCTGGAGGATCTGGCCGCCGGTCTTGCGTGCAAGAGGATAGATAACGCTGGAAAGGACAGGCTGAGAGAGACCTGCGTGCGATTCAGGGAAGCCATTCAATCAAAAAAGATTCCTGATATAGTGGATGCCGATGTAGCATTTCACAATGCGATAATGGACAGTACCAATAACCGCAGACTTATAAGCATGTCACAGAGCCTCAGGGAGCAGGTGTACAGATATCGAGTTGAGTATGTGAAGGACTTCAGCTATCATGATAAACTTGTCAGCGAACATGATGCGCTTATGGCGGCTATCCTTGAGGGAGATGTTGAACGAGCCAAGGAAGTGACGAGAAAACATATATATGATCAGGAACAGATAGTGATCGAGAATGTAGTAAAAACACAAAAAAATTCATGAAATATAAACATCCCGGATGTCAGAAATGCAAACTGATATCCGGGATGTTTTTTTTGCGCGATTTAATTAGTGGATCGGTGAATAAATGGGATGATGAAGGAAAGAATAATGTATAGATGATATGTTGTTGTGAACAGGGAGCATGGAATGACAAGATGCAGATCAGCAAAAATATAGATGAAAACATCACAAAAATAAAATCAAAATTCAGAGGATGGGACGATTTGGTAGAAAAGAAATTCTCTGTCAGACGTCTGTCCTGGGGCGGCGAAGCGGCCATATACGTTGTATATATCGATGGACTATGCGATCATGAACTTATAGAAAATACCATAATAAAGCCCATAACATGGGAATGGCGGCATGACGACACGGATAATTTGTGGGAACATATTATATCCTGCGAGGGTCAGACGGCTGATTATACTTTGGAGAATGACTTTAATAATGTGGTGAATTCTGTGCTGAAGGGTGATACGGCTATATTCGTGTCGGACAGTGACAATGCAATGATCGTGTCATCCAAGAGGTTTCCTGTGAGAGGCATAGAAGAGAGTTCCACCGAGGGTGGAATGAGAGGACCGAGGGATAGCTTTAATGAAAACTTCCGTACATCCACTGCTCTTATAAGACGAAGGATAAAGGATACACATCTTCGGCTTGAACAGGGGACTATGGGAGTGAGATCGAGAACGGACTATGGGCTGTTTTATATAGAAGATATAGCCAGACCTGAGCTTGTGGAACAGGTTAGAGCAGCCATGGATAAGTACGACATAGACGCTATATTTGATAGCGGTATGGCGGAGCATCTTATGGAAAGAAGATGGCAGGAGATATTTCCGACATACCAGTCTACAACCAGACCGGACAAAGCTGCTGCGGCATTGGTTGATGGAAGAGTTGTCGTGGTGTTCGATAATTCCCCCGAGGTCATCATAGCACCGGCAACCATAAACACGCTGTTTCAGACGGCGGATGATTACTATAACAGGTGGACAGTGGCTACATTTGCCAGGATGATAAGATATGTGGCCGCATTTATAGCTGTGGGACTTCCCGGACTGTATATAGCTATAACCTGTTACCACAGGGAGCTGATCCCTGACAAACTATTGTATGCCATAGCGGATGCGAGGAGTCGGTTGTCATTTCCGATAGTTGTCGAGGTCCTCATTATGGAGCTCCTATTTGAATTGCTCCGGGAGGCCGGGATAAGGCTGCCCAGCCAGTTGGGCAATACCATAGGTGTTGTCGGGGGACTTATTGTAGGACAATCTGCGGTTGAAGCGGGAATAGTGAGCACGATAGTTGTTATAGTAGTGGCCCTCACGGCAATTGCCTCGTTTGCCATACCTAATGAGGCGTTCGCGTCAGTTTTCAGACTGCTCAAGTTTGTCACCATAATCGCCAGTGCTCTGTATGGAATATTGGGGTTTATCGTTGCTATGCTGGTGCTGGTGTTTCACCTGGCATCTCTTGACAGTTTTGGTGTTCCATATATGTCGCCGTTGGTATCCTGTGGCTACACCGGTGACGGATTCAGAGACTATGTTGTAAGATCGCCTATCCAGAAAATGATTTTCAGACCGGGATGGAGCAGACGGGAGGAACGGCGCAGGCTTGCCCGAAAGAAATAGTATGAATAATGATAGAGATAATGTGACGTTTAGTGCCTTTTTTAAACTGGCAATGATAATCCTCCCGGGAATGTTGATATATGTAACCACATTAATTCCGGTATATTTTGGTAAAAATGGTCTTATTTTATCACTTTTTCTGATGCTATGCATAGCATTTGCTTATGTGATACTACTATATATTGTGTACACAAAAATAGATGAGAGAAACAGACACAGCGGAGAAATGTCACACCAAAGGATCATTGCATTGATTTTTGGGATGAGAATGGCGGTCAGAATGGGGATATTCATGTATGCACTGTCGGAGACATCCAGACAGTTGATGCTCAGACGATATTCTTCTGTGGTTATATTCCTGCCATTATTTCTGGGGGCATTGTATATGGGTAAATGTGGATTTAAGGGCATGCTGAGATTTGGAGAGGCTGTATTCTGGCTGGTGTGTGTGGCCGGGGGAATAGTGCTTATCTCGTCCGTCAGTAACATGGATATATCGGAACTTAAGGCGTATGCTGAGCTTATAGATGAGGGGGGGATAAGTGCAACCATAAGTGGAGTGATGTCCCGGGGTGGGCTGCTGTTTCTTGGCTTTATTCCCATGGAAATGCTTGTCATCATGTATCTCAGGATAAAAAACAGGAGCAGGGGAATGCTGATAGGGACAACCTGTCTGGGAACACTGGTTGGCGTTATTGGTTCGATTATAGTGGTATGTACGCTCGGCGTTGGGGCTATGCTGGCCAGAAACAAGAATACACTATATGTTGTGGGCGCCATGGAACTGCCCGGAGGCATAAAGATTAGACCGTTGATACTGGTGTGCTATCTGCTGCTTGTGAGCGGAATGATGCTTATCACAGCAAATGTCGTGTCAGGATTTGGTGCGATGGACAGACTGGGAGAAAGCGGCAGTAAATGGCGCTGGCGGGCTCTGTGGATTGTGGTGGTATGCGCAGTGTTCCTGTGGATCACGCATGTGCCATCCACAAGGAGCAGAGTGAGACTAGTCATGGTATATCTTGCACTGGTGGATATCCCGCTGTCCCTGATACTCCCTGCGGTCTCTGTTGTGAACCGGTGGAAAACAGGCAAGGTTATGCTGATGTGGATGGCCATGCTGTGGGCTGGTGTGCTCAATGGCTGTTCATACAAGGCTGTTGAGGATGTGGATTATGTAAATGCTGTCATCGTGGAGGAGGACAGTGGTTCGAATTATAAATATAGTCTCGTGATCACAGAGCTGAATGATGACAAGGATGCCCTCACAAAGGAGAATATATACAGTGCAAGGGCTTCGTCATTTGCCGAGGTGTGTGATGCGTATAATGCGGGTCACACGAGAAGCCTTGATACAAGCCATGTGGAGTATGTTGTGGCTGATAATGAGCGCATTATGGATGCTGTATGTCCTGAACTGGAGAAGGAATTTGCCACCAGCTATGTCACAGTGGTCATAGATTCAGATATATTGGAGAAATCAAAAGGAAACAATACCAAAGATTATCTGAAGACTCATTGCAGGGGCGAGTGCCTTGCAACCTTCAGAAGAGATGCCGCCGGGAAAAATAAGAGTGGATATTAAAGAATGATAGGAGGTATTGTATATGTGGAGAATGTTCAAGGCGGGAATACTGGGAGTGTTTTTAGGGGTTGTTTTTGGCGTGATATTTGGTCATATGTCATATGTGAAAAATTACAGCGGGAAAGCGGCCAGAGAGATAATGGCGGATGCTGTCATGTTCAACAATACACAGGATGACAGTGACAGGGTAATAAGGCTCAAGGTAAACTACGATGGCGATCTTGGTTCTGAGGACAAGAAGAAACAGCTTGAGAGTTATGTGGGAAATACAGTTATGGAGCAGGTTCAGAAATGGCTTGGTGATGACTACAGTAACAATATGAGTTATATAGAGATGAGGCACAATCTGGTTATGGCTATGGATGAGATAAATGAGATTGCAGGTTATGCTGCGGATAAATGGGGAGTTGATGCTGATGCTGATTCGGGATTTTCATATGAGTATTTCAGGTCAGCGGGGGACGAGCTCCCTCCAGGGTATTATGAGACATTGAGCATCAATCTGGATGACAAGTAACATTGATAATTCGCAGGCCAGGTGTTATACTCTGATTTGTGGCAGAAGCCGCATATTAAAGTATAAGGAGCATGCGTTATGGCTAAGGAAAATCTGGTAGTAATATTTGGCGGAAGATCATCAGAGCATGAGGTTTCCTGTATATCAGTGCAGACAGTTGCGAAGGCAGTAGATCCGGAGAGATATAATATGACTCTGGTGGGCATCACCAAGGAGGGAAGATGGCTCAGAGTTGATAGTATAGAGAGTATAGAGGATGGAAGCTGGCGCGATGGCTGCGTTACTGCTGTCATATCCCCGGATACAAAGGGTGAGCTTTTGTTGATAGATGGAGATTCCCTCGAGAGAGAGAAAGTAGATGTGATATTCCCAGTGCTGCATGGAATGTACGGAGAGGATGGAACTATTCAGGGCCTCTTTGAGATGGCTGATATTCCATATGTAGGATGTGGGGTTCTTGCTTCAGCAGCTTCCATGGACAAATTCTATACCAAGGTAATAGTTGACAACATAGGCGTTAGACAGGCGAGATTTGTTCCTGTTCTTGCGGAGGATTTTTCAGATCTCGACAGTGCAATGGACAGAGTTGAGGCTGAACTGGATTATCCTGTATTTGTAAAGCCTTCAAAGGCGGGTTCTTCCAAGGGAGTCAACAAGGCTTCAGACAGGGCAGAACTTAAAGCTGCACTGGAGGAGGCAATCAGGTTCGACAATAAGATTCTGGTTGAGGAGACTATCATTGGCCGTGAGCTTGAGTGCGGAGTCCTGGGATATAAGGACAACACCAAGGCTTCAGGTGTAGGAGAGATACTTGCTGCAGCTGAGTTCTATGATTTTGACGCAAAGTATAATAATGCGGAATCCAAGACTGTTATTGGCGCTGATATACCTGAAAATGTGGAGAAGGAGATCAGAGAAGACGCGGTGAAGATATTCAGGGCTCTGGATGGATTTGGCCTCTCAAGGGTTGACTTCTTCCTGGAGAAAGGCACTGATAAGGTTGTTTTCAATGAGATAAATACTCTTCCTGGATTTACGGGAATCAGCATGTATCCTATGCTCTGGAATGCCCAGGGATACGATATAAAGACGCTTGTGACGACTCTTATAGAGATGGCAAAGGAACGTTAATACATTATACGGATTGGAAATTTATATGATTAGAAATGTTACAGTGACGGTTATAGGTGAACAGCGCTCTAACAGAGAGGAAGAGAATGTTGAACCTATAGAGCTTGTTACCAGAGGTAATATCCATGAAAAGGACGGGGTATATCACCTGAAATATGATGAGTACTATGAAGATATGGGTAAGCCGGTGAAGAATCTGCTGAAGTTTGATGAGAATGGAATGGACCTCACGAAGAAGGGTGAGGTCAGTTCTGCTATGTCATTCAGGGTGGGAGAGACCAGAGAGGCGTTTTATTCGACGCCGGCGGGAACTATCAATATCAGTATACTCACGGAAGGATACCAGATGGTAAAGACCGAGAAGGGTATGGCAGTTGCTGCGGTCTATGTTATGGATTATGGCAACGATTGTCTGTCCTTCAATGTACTCAGGATAAACATAGAATGAGGTTTGATGAATGGGCAGTGAGAAGGCTTTTGATGATTTCCTGTCGATAGATACATCGGAGGGAATAGGCGCCAGTGAGGTAACTGATGACAACAATATATATCAGGCGACATATTACAGGGATCTGGTGACGCTGTTTGATCAGGTCACTCTGGAACCGGAGGATACTCTGGTAGACTTTGGATGCGGACTCGGAAGAGTGTTGTTCTATGGGAATTCCAGACATTATTGCAGGACAACGGGCATAGAGGCGGATAAGTCCATATATGATAAGCTCATTGAGAATGCTGCAGGATATCAGAAGAGATTTTATGACCAGGAAGAGCGGATGCGTTTTTACAACGTCACTGCGCAGGAATATGAAGTTGCGGATGAGGATAATTATTTTTATTTCTTCAATCCGTTTTCCGCTGAAATATTTGAAAAGGTCATAGAAAATATTATAAATTCAGTGCGTAGAAGTCCGAGAGATATATACCTGATGCTGTATTATCCGACATTTGAATATCAGAGGGTGATGCGCGACAGCCGGTATTTTGTGCTGAAGAATATCATAAAGCTGTCAGGATATGAAGAGGATCCGGATGAGAAGGTGTATGTGTACCACATGTCAAGATATTTTGTGTGAGTTCGTATGCGTAAGCAGCATATATGTGAGTGAGATACACAGAGCGCAGATGACTCCGGCTCCAGTGACGAAAGAGACTGAGGTACAGGAAAATGGCAGCAGCTTTGAAAATGATTCCACAAGGTAACCAGAGGTGTTGATAACTATGTGTAGAAACATTCCCGGTAACAGAGATGAAGACCATTCCGTGAGGGCTGCAAGCAGGATTCCGGCTGGAAATGCATAACAGAACTGCACGACATTGCCGTGGAATATGCCGAAGAACAGTGCAGACAGGATGACAGCTGCGGCTGTGGAATATTTGAATGAGAAAGCTCTATGCAGAGAGTGCAGAGTAATTCCTCTGAATATGAGTTCCTCACCTATGGGAGCCAGGAACATGACTGTGAATACCCTGAGGATTCCGTTGTCAGGAGAGAATGATGAACTGGTCATATCTCTGTATGACCGGAGAAGCTCTGGATTGTGGAGATCGATCAGCTCCAGTATTCCGGTGGAGAACAATTGCAGGGATATGCCGGATGCACAGAGTAGAACTGCAACGATAAAACCGCGGAGAAATGATGTGATATTTATTTTTCTGCGGTTTTTGTGTGCAGTAATATTCTGATCTGCAGAGCCTGAGTATATCCATGGGTATACGATATATACAATTACTGAAACAAGGATTATGGCCATATATGACAACAGGGATGACGAAATTACGCCATCCCTGTTGTTTCCGTATAGTACTATGGCGATCGCATACGTGCTGTTCTGGACAAGTATCATACATACCGGTGCCAGAATAGCAAATCCGAGATCGCGGAGGTTGATATGACAGTTATTCATATAGGCAGCCTCCTTCCAGTATCACAGTATTACATCTTCTGAATCTTGCTAGCTCTTTCTTTCTCTTCCTTAGCCTTAGCCTTAGCTGCGGCCTTCTGCTCCTTGCTGAGCTTAGTCTCAGACATGTCCTTTTCGTACATATCCTGATACTTTCTCTGTTTTGCACGAAGCTTTTCGCCAAATGTCTTCTTGCCAGGCTTTTCTACAACCTTACCTCTGACATTCTTGACGCTTATTATGTAGATTCCGCTGACCATAGCCTTTACCTCACCGCGTACAGGCATCTGATCATATATACCGTCATCACAGATGAGGTTCATGATCTGAGGTCCGATCTTAGCCTTTACGATAGGCATCTTAGCTTTCTGATAACGCTTTGGTGTCTGTTCCATGACGATCTTAGGCAGTCCGGCATCCTTCATAGGAAGCATCTTCTTGTCGATGACGAGCATTGTAACCGGCTGTGCCTGTTCCTTCATCATCTCCTTCTGTGCTGACTGCTTTTTCTGCATCTTGTTGCCGACTATATATAAAGCAACAAATACGCCGATAACGATAACCAGTATGATTATCAACCATATCCACCATGCCATGTTAAGTTCCTCCTGAATAAATTGTAGTTGCGCGGCGCCTGCGCGCAGCATAAGATTCGCCTATGCTTTTTGACGCTGATTTGAATATTATAGCTTTATCACTTTTTTGTTGCAAGAGGAAGATTTTTTACTCTTGCTTCCTGGATGAGCACCGGAATTGTCTCCAGAACCTCCTTGCGATCCTTTGGCTTTAATCCGTTTATGTCTATTGGTTCGAGAAATTCTATAATTACTCTGTGACTGCGGATAAAATTGTGCTTGTTGGCCTCCATGATATTGTCTGTTCCACATATGGATACAGGCACGATGAGGCTTCCGGCCTTCTGTGCGATCTTGTATGCACCGTCCTTGAAAGGAAGAAGTTCTTCGCCGTCATTTCTGTGTCCTTCAGGAAATACCATCATGGAATGTCCGGATTTTACTATATCAGCCGACTGCATGATAGTCTCCAGTCCTTTCTTTAGGTCGGATCTGTCAAGGAATGTACATCCTATGTCCTTCATATACCATGGAAGTATAGGGACCTTCAGGATTCCGTCTTTGGACATAAATCCCAGAGGTCTGTCCAGTGCGTTGTGGCAGCACAGTATATCGAAGAAGCTTCTGTGGTTGCCGACAAACAGAATAGGCTGATCCTTCGGTACCCGTTCCAGACCTATGACAGTGCGCCTGGCACCGCATATGAACAGGACTATTCCGAAGAAGCCCTTGACCAGCTTCTGGGCGTGGCGGTACGCCTTCTCCTGATCCTTCTTAGCCAGAAGGTACAGATACAGGTGATACGGAGTACACAGGATGATGCCCAGAAAGGCAAATAAATATGCAAATATTGTTCTCAATATTATAATTCTCCTTATGCTATTTTAAATGTTCCAGTATATAGCGACAAATACCAGTTATTTGTCTTGTCCTACTTATCCTCGCTTGATTTCTTCTCTGGAACAGGAGTATATCTTCCATAGAGCTTTGATGTCTCAAGAAGTCTGTCTGACAACTGCTTGCTTAGGTCTGAGGCTTTGAATCTCCATGCCCAGTTGCCTTCTCCGACGCCTGGCGTGTTCATACGTGCCCATGAGTCGAGCTTCAGCACATCCTGCATAGGAACGATGGCCATGTTGGCAACAGAGGAGAAGCATGCTCTTATCATAACCCAGCAGATATCACTTGCGTCAGTGCTGTAGTATCTTCTAAGCTTATCCTTTGAAGCCTCATAAGCCTGTGTATACCATCCAAGTGTGGTGTCGTTGTCGTGTGTTCCTGTATAGCATACACAGTTAGGTGTGTAATTATGTGGAAGAAAGTCGTTCTCGTTTGGATTTTCAAATGCAAACTGAAGGATCTTCATTCCAGGAAGTCCGAATTTGTCTCTGAGTTCTATGACAGAATCATCTATCTCACCGAGATCCTCAGCGATGATAGGAAGATGATAGCCCAGATTTGCCTCAAGCTGTGTGAAGAAGTTCAGTCCCGGAGCCGGCTTCCACTCGCCGTTGATGGCGGTTTCCTCGCCGTAAGGCACTGCCCAGTAACGGTCGAATCCCCTGAAGTGGTCTATTCTGAGGAAATCTGTTACTGTGAGCTGATATTTGATCCTCTCTATCCACCATGCGTAGCCTGTCTCGGTATGCTTTTTCCAGTTGTACAGAGGGTTGCCCCAGAGCTGGCCGGTAGCTGAGAAATAATCTGGTGGAACACCTGCAACCTCGATAGGGTATCCTTTTGAATCCAGCAGGAACAGTTCCTGATTGGACCATACGTCTGCGCTGTCCCATGCGAGGAATATAGGTGTGTCGCCTACTATGCTGATTCCGAGATCATTTGCATATGTCTTGAGGGCTTGCCACTGCTCCGCAAAAAGGAACTGGAGGAAGTTGTAATATCCGATTCCGTCGGCAAGCTTCTTCTTCCATGTGGTCTTCTGCCTTGCAGTAGGCTTTTTCAGAGAATCGTCCCACATGTACCAAGGCATTCCTTCGTGCGCATCCTTGCCGGCCATGAACAGTGAGTAGTCGGCGAGCCAGGATGTATTCTTGACAAATGCATTAAATCTTGCCATGAGTTCATCGTCTCCTGACATATCATCTGTATAGTCAGCGTCGATAAATCTCTCATACGCTTTCTTCAGAAGTTCTGTCTTGAATTCTATAAGGGTTCCATAGTCGATCTTCTCAGGATCCCAGTCAGGCATAGCTGAGAAATCCTCATCGATAAGTAACTTCTTCTTTCTGAGGTAGTCGATATCGATGATAAGTGGCTGACCTGCAAATGCTGAGAATGGCTGATAAGGTGAATCACCAAAGCCGGTATGTCCAAGTGGAAGTACCTGCCACAGATTTAATCCTGAAGCTGCAAGAAAGTCGATGAATTGATAAGCGCCCGGACCCAGATCACCGATTCCGTATGGACTTGGGAATGATGTCGGATGAGCCAGAATGCCGGCGTATTTCTTAGGCTTTTTTTCGTTGTTCTGCTCTAACATAATATATCCTCTTTTCATAATATGTAAAACCACAGAGCCAAGCCACCTCACAGTCTCTTCGAGCCTGTTCGGCTGGTGTGCCCTGCTGCGTTCAGAGCCAAGCCACCTC
>CAKQTZ010000002.1 GCA_934277375.1 uncultured Coprococcus sp.
GTTGGCACCATCTGCGTCGCACTTGCTGCCGGTCTGCCCCTTGGCTATGCACTATTTTCCTATGCGAAGCATAATGGAATATTTGGAATGAATATCTATCATGTTCCAATCGTACCAATTTTTATTATGATTTTTTTGGTCGGTCTGTTGCAGATTGTACTTTCCTGCGTTTTAAGCAGTAATCTGAAAAAGGAAACGCTGGTTGAAAGAATAAGGTATCAGGGATAGCAAGTAATATGTAGTGAACTATGTCTTAACGAAGAGGAGGAATAGATAACTTCAAGTTTGTCGGGCTGACGAGATACAGAAAACAGAATAAGAATAATCAACAGGCAGGTGGTCTTATAACGAGACTGCTTGCCTTCTTTTATGCTTGCAAGTGCCATTTCTCAAGGGGTGTTCAAATGAACCCCCTTTTGAACACCCCAAGGATAATTACGGTTAGATTGTATCAAGTTCAGTGTTCCAACGAATCCATGCCCTCGCGGCTGTTATCCCGACATGACGAAATGCACCTGCACTGCCAGACAGATACAGAATTATAATTCCAGAATTAGTAAACCATTGCTTGACAGGATAGATATAAATGTAGAGGTTAGGAAGGTTGAATACCGGGAACTTTTTGCAAAAAGGCGGGGGCTTGGCTCGGCGGAGATGAGATCTCATGTGTTTGTTGCCCAGAATGCACAGAAGAGAAGGCACAAAGATGAGAAGATCGCATTTAACTCACAGCTTGATACAAGACTGTGTGAGAAGTCTGATCCGCCATTGGTGCTGTTTGCCAGAGGCGATGTGGATATGCTGCGCTGAAAGCGGGAGGAAGAACCGTGGCTGTGGTATAAATGTTGTATACCCGTCATGTTCACTGGGCACTTTAAATACAATCACCATGATCTCAAATGGTCCTGGAAGAAACGATATCATCTACAGAAACGCAAAGTAATTTGACCTGATTCACAGGAAAATCAAATAACAGAAAAATAACAGGGACACTTTCCGGTAAGAGATTATTGGGGAGTGTCCCTTTTGTTGTTGGAAATGGATTCCTTTTTATGGTGTAATAAGATTGAGGAATAAGATTATATTTGTTATGATTATTTTATCGGTTTTTCCGATAAAACACATTGCAAATTTATTGCGCAGAGGAGAAAAATGAAATACATCAAAATCAATGAAAACGGAATTCATATTGTATTTGGAATTACAGACAAAAATCAGATCAAATTGCTGCATTTTTCAAAAGTAGAATTTGATGAAAATGATATTTGCAAATTTGGTAATGAATGTAAGGCAGAAGATCTGGCAAGAAAAGAGCAATTTATCAATGAGGCTTTTCAACTTGTACAGGTAAATCTGGCCGGATATAATCGTCCGTATGAAAAGCATGGAAATAAACATATTTGTACAGCACCATTACCGGAATTATGCGACGATAGCAGCAAATGCTGCGGCAGGAGTTACTCCGGAACAGGCGGCAGTCTGGTCGTATCCTATGCGCCAGGGAGACAAGGAAGAAGTAATTTATAATATGATAAATGCCATGCTGCTTCGTATTCATCAGAGTGGTCATCTGGCACAACTTCCACCGGAACGTCTTGCATTAGTGAAAGAGGGAATTGCCTGTTATAAGACGATTCGTCAGGATATCAAATATGCGGTACCTTATTGGCCACTTGACATTGCTGACAATGAGGATATTTGGGTATGCGGAGGCCTTCAGCTTGAAAACAAAGTATATCTTGCAGTATGGAAACGACAAATGGAAGGAAAAAATAATGACAGGTACATGAAAGCCGGCATAAACTGCACAGATGACAGTTTGTCCATACCGTTGGACAGTATTCCTTTTGTTGGAGACGGTATGCAGGTATCCTGCATTTATCCTAAGAAGGAACCGGTTGATTTTGAATTCAAAGGAAATACCTTAACGGTACATTTTAAAAAGCCTGTTATGGCAAGACTTTTTGAATTAAGAAAGGGGCTTGTTTAAGTTTGTAAAGGAGCATTTATTATGGGATTATTTGATAAGTTTAAAAAGAAACAATCGGTGTTCATACATGATGATAAATATGACGGATTCTATGCTGAATTAAATGGCGTTAAATTTGTATGTGAAAAAATAGAAGATAATTATGAACGACTTGCAGAAGAATTATCCAACGCATATGAATCTAGATTATCAGATATTTGAAAATGTGATACTGGAAAATGAAACAATAGAGGACGCAGAATTTGTTGGCTGTGAATTTAAAAAATGGTATTTGTTGTAAATAAGGACAAGTGGATTAATATTCAGTTTGGAGGAATAACATAATGTCAAAAGATGAGTATTTGATCACAGATGCACCGCTTAAAGCGCTGACTGTTTTTGCAATGCCTATGATCTTGGGCAGTTTTTTTCAACAAGTGTATAATATGGCTGATTCAATAATAGTTGGTCAATATGTCGGATCATCTGCACTTGCGGCTGTTGGCGCATGTGCCGCCCTTACAAATGTATTCATTTGTGTGGCGCTCGGTGCCGGCATAGGTGCGGGCGTGCTTGTGAGCCGCTATTTTGGAGCCAGGGATTATAGTAAAATGAAAACAATAGTATCAACATCGCTGATAAGTTTTATGGTTTTGAGTATACTTTTGGGTGTATGTGGTCTTATCTTTTCACGTTCGATGATGACGCTGCTTCAGACACCTGCTGACATACTGGATGAAGCGGTGCTGTATCTTCGTGTTTATTTTGCCGGATTTCCATTTTTGTTTATGTATAATATTCTTTCAACAATGTTCAATTCAATCGGTGAATCAAAGATACCGTTGGGTCTTTTGATATTTTCTTCTGTCTTGAATATTGTTATGGATCTTTGGATGGTGGCAGGTCTCGGCCTGGGCGTTTTCGGTGCAGCTCTTGCAACTCTTATTGCCCAGGGAATATCCGCAGTGTTTTCACTGCTGATTTTTCTTTGGCGTATGTGCCAATATAAAGGCCGTTTTGATTGGTTTGACAGGCACGAGTTACATTTCATGCTTAGAATTGCCGTACCATCGGTTCTTCAGCAGTCCACAGTGTCGATTGGTATGATGATCGTTCAGGCAGTTGTAAATCCATTCGGTACACAGGCACTTGCAGGTTACTCAGCAACGATGAGGGTAGAGAATGTTTTTTCACTGATATTTGTATCCATTGGAAATGCAGTTTCACCGTATGTTTCTCAGAATCTTGGCGCAAAGAAAATCAAACGTATCAAAAAAGGATATCGGGCTGCGTTGGTGTTGGATGTGTGCTTTGCGATCATCGCATTTATAGTCATTGAAACACTGCATACTCAGATTTCATCTTTATTCCTTGGCAAAGATGGAACCGCTTTGGCATATCAGGTGTCTGGGGGCTATATGAGATGGATTGGCTACTTTTTCATCTTCATGGGAATCAAGATGGCAACCGACGGGGTCCTTCGAGGACTTGGGATCATGCGCCCATTTCTCATTGCAAATATGGTCAACCTCGCGATTCGTCTGTCAGTTGCCCTGATTTGTGCGCCCCGTTTTGGTATCGAATTTGTCTGGCTTGCGGTGCCGGCGGGATGGCTTGCAAACTTCCTGATCTCTTATATGGCTCTCAGAAAGTCGTGGCCGGTTGATTGCAAAGGAGTATGAGTAATACTGACATTATCAGGGACAGGATGAGAGGTTTGATTTATCCTGTCCCTGAATTTGATTATTTATCCTTATTATCAGCATCGATCACTGACTGGATCTGTTTCATGAGAGAGTCGTAGTTAGACTGATCGTCGATTCCACCAAGCATAGGATCTCCGACGATATTACCATTTCTATCGACTAGTATGGTTGTAGGAAATGCCATGATGTCGGAGGCATATTTGCCTGCGCTTGAATCAGAGTCAATGGAAATATTGCGGTATTTTGCACCCTGGCTGTCAAGAACGGCTGCGGCTTCTTTGATAGCATCTTCGTTTCCGTCAAATGTCTCTGTGTTGATACCTACTACCTCGCCTCCCATCGATTTGATGGCATCGTTTAATTCATTAAGCTTGGACAATTCTGCGACACAAGGCTTGCAGCCGGTAAACCAGAAATTAACGACAGTTACTGCATTATTGGAAAACAGGCTTTCGTCAACAGAGTTACCGTCAAAATCCTTGCCGGAGAAACTCTTGAAAGGTGAGGTTTCATCGGAACTGTCGTTCTGGTCGGTGCTTTCTGATTCTGCATTTTTATTTTCGATTTCGGCTATCTGCTTTTCAATCTGTCTGATAGTTTCAATATCATCGTTAAGTGTTTTCAGTTCATCATCCGTAAAGGATTCCTTGTTTGATTCAACTGTGCCAGCCAGATAATCGGCATAATCTCCGCTTGGATCAGCATTGCTTTTATTCATCATGCCAAATGCCTTGTTCCATACATCCTGGTGATCTGCAAAGATCTGGTTCTCCTGCTGATATAGATCATCCAGCTTTGTGTTGGAATTGTCCACAGTTTCAGTGGTGGATTCTGTCTGGGTTTTTTGTGAACTCTCAGTGGTGGCAGATCCTGATCCGTTACATGCCGTGAGAGATAAAGCTGCACAGAGGGTGATAATAGATATTAATGTTCTTTTTGTCTTCATAAATAATTGCTCCTTTAAATAATCATTTAAATAATATTAGTGTGGTTGATTGTTACATGTTGGTTTTGGAAGATTGCTTATGTCCCTTTTGGGAACATGGCTTTCCCATAAACTGATAGTGGATCGCATCTTTTGGACATGCCTTCATACACGCTCCGCATCGTATGCATTCCGGATGATTTGGTGTTTTGCATACATCTACATCCATTTTGCATGCCTTTGAACACTTACCGCATCCGACGCATTTGCTGCTTTCAACCTTGATGCTCATAAGGCTGACCTTGTTGAATAATGAGTAGATTGCGCCGAGAGGACAAATCCATTTACAGAAGGGTCTGTAGAACAGAATACTCAGAACGACAACTGTAATTAAAATAAGGCATTTAAAGGAAAACAGCTTTCCAAGAGCAGAGCGTATAGCTGCATTTCCAAGTGAAAGTGGTATAGCACCCTCCAGAACACCTTGTGGACAAATATACTTACAGAAGAACGGGTCTCCCATTCCTATGGAGTTCGTTACAAGCATCGGCAGAAGTATAACGAAAACAATAAGGATTATATATTTCAGGTATCTTAGTGGTTTCAGCCTGGCTGTGGAAAACTTTTTCCCGGGGATTTTGTGAAGTAGATCCTGAAACCATCCAAATGGACACAAAAACCCACATATAAATCTTCCGAGAATCACACCGATTAAAATGAAAAAACCAGTTATGTAGTAAGAAAATTTAAATTTGGATGATCCGACGACCGCCTGAAATGCACCGATGGGACACGCTCCTGTTGCAGCAGGACAGGAATAACAGTTTAGTCCCGGTACGCATACTGTTTTTGCTTTGCCCTGATAGATCTTGCCTTTAAATAAATTGGGGATGTGGATATTGGTAAGCAGCGTGGCAGCTGCCTGTATCCATCCGCGTATTCTGGCTGTTTTTTTTGACAGTGATTTGTTCTTATCCAATTCCTACACACTCCAGACATAATTTTATTGCTTTGCTGAGCACGGCAGCCGCTTCACCTCTGACTGCACCATAGCTAATCATTGCTATACCTGTGATGAGTAAAATGATCTGAGATATTTTCCTGTACTTCAAGATATTGCAGCTCCTTTCATGATTGTGTTTGTTGACCAGCTGACTTGGGTATTATACAATAGCTGTTGTAAAATTTTTGTTAAGAAACAGGTGACAGTTTTGAGATTATTGATAGTTGAAGATGAGAAACAGATATGTGATATGGTTGCGAAAAGTCTGTATGATGTCGGGTATGAGGTGGATACCTGTTATGACGGAGAAGAGGCTCTTGAATGCATTCTGTCAGAGGAATATGACCTGATCGTTCTGGATCTGAATTTGCCAGGTGTGGATGGAATGGAGATTTTAAAGGAACTCAGACAGAAAAATGAAGAGACAAAGGTTATCATATTATCTGCAAGGGGACAGATCGCGGATAAGGTTGAAGGGCTGGATGCGGGTGCAAATGATTATATGGAAAAACCATTTCATTTGCAGGAGCTTGAGGCACGTATCAGAAGCCTTACAAGAAGAAAATTTGTACAGAAGGATGTATGTCTGGAAAGCGGTGGCATAAAGTTTGACACGATAAAACGTGAGGCATACGCAAAAGGAGAGAAGGTTCCCCTTACAAGAAAAGAAAATGGAATCCTGGAATATCTGCTTCTTAATCTTGGCAGACCGGTAAGCCAGGAGGAATTGATGGAGCATGTCTGGGATGCTTCGGTTGACAGCTTCAGTGGAGCGATCAGAGTACATATGTCTTCGCTGAGAAGAAAGCTTAAGGCAGTGCTTGGATATGATCCGATTTTGAACAAGGTGGGAGAAGGATATAAAATACGAGAGGAGTCCGACAGATGAAAAGAATGTCGCTGCAGTGGAGGCTTACCTGTATAATCACGTTATATATTGCACTTATATGTGGATGCCTTACTTTGCTTGTCTATAAAAATGGAGTGTATTATATTGATTCTCTGCAAGAAACCGTTGATGCCCAGGGAGATGATAATGGGAGCGGTACTGATGAGATATATATCAGTATTCCAGAGGATAAGTGGGATGAATTTGCAAATGATTTTTCTGTTAAGGTGTACAATAATAAGGCAGATTACAAGAAAAACAGCCTGATAATATCTGCCTTGCTGGCCCTGCTTGGCGGAGTAGCTACATATTTTATAAGCGGGCATGCACTAAAGCCAATCGGGGAGTTTTCTGATAAAATTGAAGAGGTACAGGCACAGAATCTGGCGGATTCACGAATAGAAGAAAACAATGTTAAAGAACTGAACCAGCTCAGCGTTTCATATAACAAGATGCTTGAACGCCTTTCGGATGCATTTGAGATACAGAGACAGTTTACTGCAAACGCAGCACATGAGCTCAGAACTCCGCTGTCTTTAATGCAGATACAGCTTGATTCATATAATTCTGCCCGGCATCCGGGAGATGATGAAGTTACTCTGCAGACGATAAAGATGGTCACTGAACAGAATGAGAGACTCAGCAAAATGGTAAAGACACTTCTTGATATGAGTGAGCTTCAGACTGTGAGCCGGGATGATAAAATAATGGTCGACGCGCTTGTTGATGAGGTATTGGCAGATCTGGAACCTCTTGCACAGGAAAAGGATATAGAACTTATTGGAGAATGTACGGATGTAACGATGATAGGAAGTGACATCCTTATTTACAGAATGTTATATAATCTAGTTGAGAATGCTATAAAATACAATCACGCAGGAGGACGGGTTACAGTGACAGCGCGTCAGAAGGAAAAACACGTTTACCTGTCAGTGGAGGATACCGGAAATGGCATCCCGGAAGAACTGAAGGATCGCGTGTTTGAACCTTTCTTTCGCGTGGATAAATCCAGAAGCCGTGAGCTTGGCGGCGTAGGACTGGGACTTGCTCTTGTCCGCGAGATCGTGATAGTGCACGATGGCAATATTGCAGTTAAGTCTAATCCGTCTGGAGGAACGATTTTTGAAGTCGTTTTATAAAGTGAGCATTATATTGTTGCCGTTGCGGATTTTGCACGGCTAATTTTATTTTCCCCGAATTTTCGTCTCAGCTGTTTCATAACCCACAGGTACGCAGGTATCAGGAAGAGATCAGCACATACCCAAGCAAGCGGACTTCCTAGTGATACGCAGATGAAACCGAAATGAGGCACCAGCACGAAACCGGCAACAGAACGGGCGATCATCTCACATATGCCTGCAAGTATGGCGAAAGTCGAGTATCCAAGCCCCTGTATCATGAATCTTACGATATTCACAAGTGCCAGGAATATGTAGAATGCGGCGTTGATAACCACGAATTCATATATGTAGCCGATAAGCTCGATCTGTTCCTTCTTTACAAAGAGGAGTGCAAGCTGCTTTCCGAACACGATGGAGAAAGCCAGAGCCACGAGGGCATATATGACTCCCATCTTGATACAGGATTTAAGTCCCTGATCAACACGGTCAAGACGCCTGGCACCAACATTCTGACCTCCGTATGTTGCCATGGTGGATCCCATTGCATCGAAAGGACAGCACATGAACATGGAAATCTTTGTTCCTGCTGATACGGCTGCAACATATGTTGAACCCATATCATTGACTGCGGTCTGAAGAATGACACTGCCTATGGCTGTTATGCTGTACTGCAGTCCCATAGGCAGACCCATACCGCAGAGCTTAAGGCAGTGGCGCATGCTGAATGTCCAGTCCTCTTTACTGAATTCAAGATACTTCAGTTTCTTTGTCATATATATCGTACATATGATTCCCGACACTGCCTGTGAAGCTACTGTGGCAACTGCAGCTCCGGCGACGCCCATAGGAACAACAAGTATAAGGTCAAGTATGATGTTGACAAGTGATGAGCCCACAAGGAATATGACAGGTGTGATGCTGTCCCCGAGGGATCTCAGTATCCCGGCGGTCAGGTTGTAGAGAAATGTTGCCGGAATGCCCAGAAATATTATAAATATGTATATATATGCATCATCGATGATATTCGAAGGTGTTCTGAGAGCCTTGAGTATCTGCATGGTGAATATGCTTACGGCCACAGTGATAACTGTTGCCAGTGCAACAGATGACCATATGCTGTTGATTATATATGCCTTAAGTGCCTTAAAATCCTTCGCACCGTAAGCCTGTGCAACAGGTATGGCAAATCCGTTGCAGATTCCTATACAGAAACCGAGTATCATGAAGTTGATGCTTCCGGTGGAACCCACCGACGCCAGCGCGTCCGTTCCAAGCTTCTGCCCGACTATGACAGAATCTACCATATTATAAAACTGCTGGAATATCAGACCAAAGAGAAGGGGCAGACCAAAGTTCAATATAAGCTTTGAAGGCTTTCCTTCAGTGAGGTCTTTTGTGCCACTGATGCGCGCAATAAAATTCTTCATGTAATTCACCTCTCATAATTTTGTAACCTATAAACAGTAGTGCTTCACTGTACCGTGTATTTGCTAGTTAATCACCTTTTAATGATTTTAGATATGGAAAAAAGGTGATTAAACGTGGTAAAATGTAAGCACTTTTGTAATGCTGAAAACTTGATATATATTAGTCTCTGAACTAATATAAGTACAGCCATAAAAGTGATGAAAATAGATAAAATAATTGTGCATAAAGCGCATGTATTACATGTCGAAAAGGGATAGTTGTATGAGTAAGAAGGAAAGGCAGCAGGTCAGAGATCTGAGCAGCGTTGGCAATGCATCGACAAAAGCATACAGGCAGAAGATTTTGTTGAAGCAGGCAGGGCAGCTTACAAGGGAGCTTGAGAGAAACCGGCAGGAGGAGAGAGAGACTCGGGCAGATGGAATAATCAGACAAAGGGTAATAAAAAGAAAAGGCACAAGAATTGCATACAGAATAGTAGGTGTGTTATTCGTCCTGGCTGGTGTGGCGTGCATGTGGTGGGCCATGGGAGGGCATTACAGAATACCTAAGGCAGTAGTGGCAATTGTGTTGATGGCATATGGGTTTTATGTTATCAGGGCATCATTTCGCAGTTCAGCATATGACGCAATGTATTTGTTTGGCCAGGATGTGGTCACAATACTTCAGAAGAAGAGAAGTGTGGTTATTCCATATGAGAAAGTCACCGGTTATACAATGATAGAGCCTGATCCGGATCTGCGGTATTATATCATAAAATTTGATGTGGACAGGCAGAGTTACATAGTGCCGTTTGCCGGGGCGAAGGGAAAATGCGATAAGGTTTACAATATTCTCAGAGAGAAGGTAAGAACTGATGAAGGAGAAAATACTTGAAAAGCTGCAATGCAGAGATGGATACGTGTCGGGACAGGAACTGTGTGAGCTGCTGGGAGTATCCAGGACGGCAGTGTGGAAGAATATCCAGGCACTCAAAAATGACGGTTATGTGATAGAGGGTGTGAACAACAAGGGTTACAGACTGGTAAGTGAGCCTGATGTCATGTCTGAGGAGAAGATCTCAAAGTATCTTGAGACGAGAACATTTGCCAGAAAGCTGTATTATTATGATGAGACGGATTCAACAAACACTCGTGCCAAGATAGTCGGGGAGACTGACTGTGTGCATGGAGCATTGTTCGTGGCAAATGAGCAGACAGCCGGTAAGGGACGAAGAGGACACAGCTGGAACTCGGATAAGGGGACAACCATATCCATGTCGTATCTGCTGAGACCGGATATAGATATATCCTGCGTGTCAAGGATAACTCTGGTGTCGGCGGTGGCGCTTGCAAGGGCATTCAGCAGGGTTGAGGGTGTAAAGCCTCAGATCAAATGGCCGAATGATGTGCTGTCAGATGGCAAAAAGCTGGTGGGTATCCTCACGGAGATGAGTTCAGAGGGAACTGATATAAGCTATGTTGTGGTTGGAATAGGTATTAATGTATACAATCGCAGCTTTCCTGAGGACATAGCGGATAAGGCCACATCGATATTGCTGGAGAATGGCAGAGGATGCGACAGGTCATGGTTTATAGCACAGGTGTCAAATGAATTTGAAAAGCTGTATGATGAATTTATACAGAATAAGGACCTGGAATTCCTCGTTGATGAGTACAATAGTTATCTTGTGAACAGAGATAAGCAGGTGTATGTCATAGAGGATGATAAAAAGACCGAGTACACAGCACTGGGACTTTCAAAGGATGGTGGATTGCTTGTCAGAGATGCCGAAGGGGAGGTTCATGATATAATATCCGGAGAAGTATCCGTGAGAGGTATATATGGATATGTCTGATATATGATCAAGTATCATGTGTATGAATGAAGTTCACACTTGTTTGTATGTCAAGCTGCGGATCATGTACTGGAGATAAACATTCATTTGTGTGTCAGTAAATACGGCTTTATAATATTAATAAATGGCAGGCATGATTCAAAAAAACTAGAAATATAGCCCCTTATAGTTTATAATCGGCAGTGGGTATTTAACAAAACTTAGAAAATTCAAAGATGGAGGACATAAAACATGGAAAAGATTCAGATGACTACACCACTTGTAGAGATGGATGGAGACGAGATGACCAGAATTCTCTGGCAGTATATCAAGGATGAGCTTATCTATCCATTTATCGATCTCAAGTCAGAGTACTATGACCTTGGACTTGTACATAGAAACGAGACAGATGACAAGGTAACATTTGATTCAGCATACGCAACACAGAAGTATGGCGTAGCTGTAAAGTGTGCTACTATCACACCTAATGCGGCAAGAGTTAAGGAGTATAATCTCAAGGAGATGTGGAAGAGCCCTAACGGAACCATCAGAGCGATTCTTGATGGCACAGTGTTCAGAGCACCTATCGTAGTGAAGGGAATCGAGCCATGTGTCAAGAACTGGAAGAAGCCTATCACCATCGCTAGACATGCATATGGTGATGTATACAAGAGCGTAGAGATTGATGTTCCAGGTCCTGGAACTGCAGAGCTTGTATTCACAGGCGATGACGGTCAGGTTATAAAGGAGACTATTCATAAGTTCGACGGCCCTGGTGTTCTTCAGGGACAGCATAACGTGGACAAGTCGATTGCAAGCTTTGCAAGAAGCTGTTTTAAGTATGCACTTGATACAAAGCAGACACTTTGGTTTGCAACAAAGGATACCATATCAAAGAAGTACGACCATACATTCAAGGATATCTTCCAGGAGATATTTGACGCAGAGTATAAGGAACAGTTCGATGCAGCAGGTATCGAGTACTTCTACACACTTATAGATGATGCGGTTGCCCGTGTTATGAAGAGCGAGGGCGGTTACATCTGGGCATGTAAGAATTATGATGGAGATGTAATGAGTGATATGATCTCATCAGCATTTGGTTCACTAGCCATGATGACATCAGTTCTCGTATCTCCTGATGGAAAGTATGAGTACGAGGCCGCACACGGAACAGTTATGAGACATTACTATAAGCACCTTGCCGGTGAGGAGACATCAACCAACTCAGTTGCAACTATCTTCGCATGGTCGGGAGCACTCAGAAAGCGTGGAGAGCTTGACGGAATCCAGGCACTTCAGGATTTTGCAGACAAGCTTGAGGCTGCAACCATCAAGACCATAGAAGATGGCAAGATGACAAAGGATCTGGCTCTCATCACAACTCTTGAGAACCCGACAGTACTCAATAGTGAGAACTTCATCAAGGCTATCAGAGAGACACTTGAGAGAATGCTCTAAGAATGAAATTGTGTAACGAGCTGATTACAGACGTTGCTTTTAACGGGATATCACCTTTATTCATACAAATGGATAAAGGTGATATTTTTTATGCCATTGTGTAAAATGTGGCATTGGGTTAAAATAGCTTATATAGCATGCATATGGTAGTTTGTCTATCTGAGTGTAGCGTATAAGATAATGAGGAGTTGCATTTATGAGAATTGAGCATGTTGCTATGTATGTGAATGATCTTGAAGCTGCGAAGAATTTTTTTGAGAAATATCTGGGAGTATCAGCAAATGAGGGATATCATAATAAAACGACGGACTTCCGTTCATATTTTCTCACATTTGATGATGGCGCAAGGCTTGAGATAATGAACAGGCCGGGAATGGATGATCCTGAAAAGACACTTAACAGAACAGGATTGATACATATAGCGTTTAGTGTGGGAAGCAAAGAAAAAGTGAATGAGCTTACCAGACAGCTTGCGGATGATGGCTATGAGGTGATAAGCGGACCGAGGACGACCGGTGATGGCTATTATGAGAGCTGTGTGATCGGCTTAGAGGGAAATCAGATAGAACTCACAGTATAGGAGGTATAAGATAATGAATAATCAGGTGTTAGAGGTAATAAAAAAGAGAAGCTCAGCGAGAGCATACAGTGATGAAGAGGTTACGAAGGAACAGCTTGAGAAGGTCATCGAGGCTGGACTTCAGGGACCTACAGGCATGAACAAGAAGGAGATACATTTTACAGTTGTCAGGGGGGATGCTCCGATTCTGGAAGAGCTTGATGCGGAAAAGAGGGCGCTTCGCGGACAGGACAAGCAGCCACACAATTTCTATTATGAAGCTCCTGTTCTGATATTCCTGAGCGCAGAGGATGATTTCAGATGGAGCAAGGTGGATTCAGGAATTGCAGTTCAGAATATGGCTATAGCGGCAGAGAGTATGGGACTTGGGAATCTGATAATCGGCTGCGTGTATGATGCACTTCACGGGGAGAAAAAAGCATATTTTGACAAGGCACTTGCAATACCGGAGGGATATTCATTCCAGATAGCACTTGCCGTTGGACACAAGACTGACAATAAGACACCACATGATTATGATGTTGCTGCGCAGGTAAGTTATCTGTAGTATATACGGGGAGGATATTGCGTATGGGAAAACTCGTGATGGGGTATTGGGACTGCCCTTATTGTAGTACGAAACATATAGAAGGAACGAGGCGCGAATGCCCTTCCTGCGGAAAGCCGAGAGGACAGGAAGTTAAGTTCTATATGGATGGAGTGCGGTATCTGTCCGCGGAGGAGAGTCAGACAAAGGGAAAAGGTGCCGACTGGTTATGTGATCATTGTGGCAATTACAATTCTGCTCTTAATACACGGTGCAGCAGCTGCGGTGCTGAACGAGGTGCGAAGGATAAGGCGTATTTTGACGTCAGGAAAGAGCAGGACGCAAGGAATGCCAGAAATGCATCCGGTACAGGAATGGCTGCCGGCGGACAAAATGGCGGGCAGGGCAATCGAAAAGGTGGACATTCATTTAGAGCGTGGAAGATAGTGCTGATCGGCATGCTTGTGATAGCGGCTATAATCGGACTTGCGGCGATCGTAGCCATGCCAAAGAAGAGGACAGTCACAGTCAAGAATATGACATGGAAGACCAGTGTTGATGTGGAGAAATATATTCTGTGTGATGAAGATGACTGGGAACTCCCAGAAGGCGCTACGCTAAAGACCACGAAACAGGAGGTCCATCATACAGAACAGGAATATGTTGGTGAGCGTGAGGAGACCTATGATTCATATGAGGTGATAGGTTCCCATGTGGAGTACAGCTATGAGGACAATGGAGATGGAACATTTTCCGAGGTGGCAAATAATGTGGACGATTACGGATATGTGACTAGAACAAGGTCGGTTCCGGTATACAGAGATAAGCCGATATACAAGACGAAATATTATTATACAATATGGCGATGGCAGTATGACAGGACGGAGACCGCAGAGGGTGGTGGAAAGACACCGGAATACCCAGATCCCCAGCTCACAGACAAGGAGAGGCTGGGAGAAAAATCAGTTGAATATGAAGTCACATGTGAAGTGAAGGATAAGGAAAAGACATATAAAGTTGAAAAGTCTATATATGACAAACTTGACATAGGTGAGACATATAAAGTCAAGGCTGACTCTGAGGAGATAGTGAGTATCATAGAGTAGAGACTTAAAAAACACGGAGGCGGGCAAACTCATCCCCGGATGGATAAGACATAGTGAAAATTATGTCGAATCTGTTCGGGGATTTTTTTATTATAACGAATATGCGGGAAGTCTGTTGAATACTATGTATTTGAGACGAAATAGTTAAGGCGGACATTGAATGAGAGGTAACCATGATAATGGGATGTGCTTTCAGACTATGCAGCTCATAGCAGTTACAGTGGCGATGGTTTTTGTGCTTTGCGTGACGGCGGGGACTATAGGAGCACTTGCAAAGGCGGACTATGGCAGTTATATGCTGCAAAGCAGCTCTGCAACGGAGCTAATGGGGGACTTTGGTGTGATATGTTTTGACACACTGTATGCGCAGACACATCTTCACAGCAATTTTATTACAAAGACGCTCAGTGCAAGTTCCAACTCGGGGCTTAGAAATTCGTATGGAGTATATGAGGAATTCTACTTTGAAAATGCGGAGCGTATGTGTGGCTGTGTGTCGGATGCAGGAACTGATATGCTTTATACAGGAGCGGAAGTCAGGAGAGCAGATGGCGGTGAAATATATATCCGCATGAATGATGGCTCCGAGACAAAGCTTGACAGTCCGGCAAATGTCAGAAGCAATGCAGAAATTGCAGAGGATGGTGAGTATTCTAAATATGCAGATATGGAAGATATACAGAGAAAGTTTATTGACTATAGTCAGAAACTTCGGTCTTATTCAGATACAGAGGGTACCGTGATTGTTGACATCACTGATGATATGAATAATAGAAGTGTGTTAGTGAACGGCGGTGGGCTGCACGTGGTGTCTATGAATTACAGTCAGCTTTCTGCAAGTACCAATCCGATATATTTTGAATTCCCGGATTATGATGGTGACACAGTATTGCTCATGAATATTGATCTGGCAGGTATTCAGGATGCTGTTCTGGGCGATTTGATACTCGGAAGTAAGAGCGATGCAAAGGCAAATGACAATGGCAATTATTATAATGCCTACAACAGAATGTATTTTAATTTTTATGACAGCTCGGCAGCAGATGGACAATTTGGCGGAAGCATAACATTTGCGGGCAGGGGCTTTGGAACCGTGATAGCACCGGAGGCGGCGGTAAATCTCGGACACAACTGGGATGGTTGTGTGGTGAGTGAAGTATTCTCAAATGGCGGAGAGTTTCACAGAGTACCGGGAACTGATTTCCCAGATGAGGAGCCGACGACAGAGGGTACCACCACTGAGGACACAACGACCGAGGATACCACCACGGAAGATACGACCACGGAAGATACGACGACGGAGGACACAATAACAGAAGACACAACGACGGAAGATACGACAACAGAGGATACAACAACAGAAGATACAACGACCGAGGACACGACCACGGAGGACACAACGACGGAAGATACGACGACGGAAGATACGACGACGGAAGATACCACGACAGAAGATACAACGACCGAGGACACGACCACGGAGAACACAACGACGGAAGATACGACGACGGAAGATACGACGACGGAAGATACCACGACAGAAGATACGACGACGGAAGGTACGACCACGGAGGACACAACGACGGAGGACACGACCACGGAGGACACGACCACGGAGGACACGACCACGGAGGACACAACGACGGAAGATACGACAACCGAGGACACGACCACGGAAGACACGACTACGGAGAACACGACCACGGAGGACACGACCACGGAGGACACAACAACAGAAATAACCACGGAGAATACCTCAACAGAAACTGCGACGGGTACAACTACAGAGTCGACCACGGAACACACCACATGGAGCACAACTGGAACAACAATAACCATGACAACCACGCGCAGCACTCCGCCGGTGAAACATCCCGATACAGGTGACCGGATGCCAGTAAAAGAAGTGGCAGGTGTGATCGCTCTGACTCTTGTAGGAAGTGCAGGGATATTAATATATAAAAAATTAAGAAAATAGGGTTAGCAGACGCTTCAATAGAAGCGAGGATGAGAAGATTCAGATTCTGACGGAAGAAGCAGGGCTTGACGAGAAAAATGCGAGGGAAGTATTGCAAAAATACAGTTGAAGTTATATATAAGTAAAAACGGAGTTACAGCAACCGCCATGTATCACACTACATGGCGGTTTATTTTTGTATGATGCGGGTAAAACCGCCCATAGTCTTGCATAATATCCCGGAATGTGATATATTTTAGAGGAATTTTGTGGTACAAAATACCACGGTGGGAGGATGTGTTTACATTATTTGACACAGAATAATAAGAAGGCACATTCTTTATTTTTGCTCATTAAAGATAGGAGAACAAGAACATGACGATAACTGATGAAACAATTGATTATGTTGGAATCCTTGCAAAGCTTGAGCTCTCCCCGGAGGAGAAGGAGCAGGCAAAGAAGGATATGTCAGACATGCTTGATTATGTCAGCAAACTGAATGAACTTAATACAGATGGTGTGGAGGCTATGAGCCATACATTCCCATACAACAATGTGTTCCGTGAGGACGTTGTCGTAAATGGAGACGACAGAGAGAACATGCTGAAGAATGCACCTGAGCAGAAGGACGGATGCTACAAGGTGCCAAAGACATTTGACTAGGAGGTAGGCTGAAGTGAATTTAATGGGTATGACAGCTGTAGAGCTGGGAAAAGCTATTAAAGACGGACAGGTAAGCGTAGTTGAAGCGACACAGGCCTGTCTTGACAGCATCGAGGCGTGCGAGAAAGATTACAATAGTTTTGTCACGGTTGATCGTGAGGGAGCACTTGCCCAGGCCGAGGAAGTGCAGAAGAAGATAGATGCAGGAGAGCTTAGCGGTCCTCTTGCAGGCGTTCCAATAGCAATAAAGGACAATATGTGCCAGGAGGGTGTGCAGACAAGCTGTTCATCAAAGATCCTGTCAAATTTTGTCCCAACATATACTGCTGAGGCAGTTGTAAAGCTCAAGGAAGCAGGAGCGGTCATAGTAGGGCATACCAATATGGATGAGTTTGCCATGGGAAGCACAACGGAGACATCATATTTCGGTGAGACAAAAAATCCGTGGGATACAGATAGAGTACCAGGCGGTTCATCAGGTGGATCAGCGGCAGCAGTTGCCGGTGAGGAGGTGCCATGTGCCCTCGGTTCAGATACCGGTGGATCCATCAGACAGCCGGCTTCGTTCTGCGGTGTTACTGGAATCAAGCCGACCTATGGAAGAGTGTCAAGATACGGACTTATAGCATATGGTTCATCACTTGACCAGATCGGACCACTTGCGAAGAATGTTGAGGACTGTGCAACGATCCTTGAGATCATATCACAGTATGACAAGAAGGACTCAACATCAGTGAACAGAGATGACAATGATTTCACAAGTGCACTTGTGGATGATGTGAAGGGGCTTAAGATCGGACTTCCGAGAGATTATTTCACAGAGGGACTTGAGCCTGAGATAAAGGAAGCTGTATACGGTGTCGCTGAGGCGCTCAAGGCAAAGGGTGCAATTGTTGAGGAGTTTGATCTCGGTATGGTTGAGTATGCTATCCCTGCGTACTATATTATAGCATCAGCAGAGGCAAGCTCTAATCTTGAGAGATTTGACGGAGTAAAGTATGGATACAGAACATCAGAGTATACAGATCTCCACAACATGTACAAGAAGAGCCGTTCGGAGGGATTTGGCCCTGAGGTAAAGAGAAGAATCATGCTCGGTTCATTTGTACTTAGTTCAGGATATTACGACGCATATTATGTAAAGGCACTCAAGGCAAAGGCACTAATAAAACAGGCGTACGACAAGGCATTTGAGAAATACGATATCATCCTCGGACCTGTTGCGCCTACAACAGCACTTAAGATGGGAGAGTCACTCTCAGATCCTATCAAGATGTATCTGGGTGATGTATACACTGTACCAGTAAATCTTGCTGGACTTCCTGGAATATCGCTTCCATGTGGAACAGACAAGGATGGAATGCCTATTGGAGTGCAGATGGTAGGAGATGCATTTGACGAGAAGACTATCATCAGAGCTGCATACGCATTTGAGCAGACTAAAGAGTACAAGAGACCTGCACAGGTTTCAGAAAGGGGGCTGTAAGAGATGGCAAAGACATATGAGACAGTCATCGGACTTGAGGTCCATGTAGAGCTTGCGACCAAGACAAAGATATTCTGCGGCTGCAGCACAGCATTTGGAGGAGCTCCTAATACACATACATGTCCTGTATGTACAGGAATGCCGGGTTCACTTCCTGTACTTAACAAAGAGGTTGTGAATAAAGCGATTGCGGTCGGTCTTGCAACAAACTGTACTATCACACAGAACTGCAAGTTTGACCGAAAGAACTATTTCTATCCGGACAACCCACAGAACTACCAGATATCACAGCTCTATTATCCAATATGCAGGGATGGTAAGGTTGAGATAGAGGTTGACGGAGTTAAGAAATATGTGAGGATCCATGAGATACATATGGAGGAGGACGCAGGTAAGCTTGTCCATGATCCATATACAGACAGCTCACTTGTGGATTTCAACCGTTCAGGTGTACCTCTTATAGAGATAGTATCTGAGCCTGACATGAGATCTGCGGAGGATGTAATAGCTTATCTTGAAAAGCTCAGGGAGACGATACAGTATCTCGGCGCTTCTGATTGTAAGCTGAATGAGGGATCCATGAGAGCTGATGTCAATCTTTCGGTCAGAGAGGTTGGTTCGGAGGAGTTTGGTACACGTACAGAGACAAAGAACCTGAACTCATTCAAGGCCATTGCCAGAGCCATAGAGAATGAGAGAGAGAGACAGATCGATCTCATCGAGTCCGGTGAGAAGGTTGTCCAGGAGACAAGAAGATGGGATGACACCAAGGAGTATTCATATCCTATGAGATCCAAGGAGGATGCACAGGACTACAGATATTTCCCTGATCCTGATCTCGTGCCTATCCACATCAGTGATGAGTGGCTCCAGCAGGTCAGAGACGCACAGCCTGAGTTCAGAGAAGAAAAGAAAATAAGATACAAAGAGGAATATGCGATTCCTGACTATGATATAGACATCATCACGGCCTCCAAGAAGCTGGCAGATCTGTTTGAGGACGCTATCGCACTTGGAGCACCTGCAAAGAAGGTTTCCAACTGGATCATGGGAGAGACCATGAGACTGATGAAGGAGAACAGTGTTGATGCGGAAGATCTGAAGTTCTCAGCCGAGAACCTTGCAAAGCTCATCAAGCTTGTGGACGACAGGGTTATCAATGGTGGTGTTGCAAAGGAAGTATTTGAAAAGGTATTTGCAGATAATATAGATCCTGAGAAGTATGTAAAGGATAACGGACTTGCAACTGTTCAGGATGACAATGCACTCAAAGAGGCATGTCAGGCAGCCATAGATAACAATCCAAAGGCTGTTGAGGATTACAGAGGCGGCAAGGAGAAGGCTCTCGGAGCACTTGTCGGACAGGTTATGAAAGCTATGAAGGGTAAAGCAGATCCAGGATCTGTCAATAAGATGCTTAGGGAGATGCTGTAGATATGGAAGAAAACAGAATAGTGAGAAAGAGGGACAGATACAAACGTCTTATAACTGTGGTGGAAGCATGTGTACTCATCGCTGTGGAGCTGGTGCTGTTTGGACTCATGTGGTACCGGGACTATGAGGTAACGCTTACGCTTCCGTTCTGGAGAAGAGGAAACTGGGCAGTTATCGGAATGTATGGAATCATCATCATACTTTTCACCAAGCTTTATGGTGGTTACAGAGTAGGATTCTTCAGACTGCTTGATATAGTTTACTCACAGCTGCTGGCTCTCGTGTGTGCTAATGTAGTTGGTTACCTGCAGCTTTGTATAATCTGTCGTGACTATGTAAATCCGGGACCATTGTTAAAGGTAACCGGGCTTGAAGCGATAGTGATATTGCTTTGGATATTTGCGTGTAGAGTTTTGTATGCGAAGATGTATCCGCCGAGGCATCTGCTGCTGGTATACGGATACAAGACTCCGATGGAGTTTATAGACAAGATCAATGCCCGTAAGGACAAGTATGTAATAGAAGACAGAATACATGTCAGTGAGGGCGAGCAGGCGATCAAGGAGAAGATACTTCAGTATGATGGTGTAATCATATGTGAGACAAAGGCTTATATCAGAAATGAACTTGTAAAATATTGTTTTGAGCATTCTATAAGATCGTATGTTGTGCCAAAGCTTTCCGACATAATCATACTTGGAGCTGAGCCTATTCATTTGTTCGATACGCCTATCCTCTTATCACGAAATCAGGGGCTTACTGGTGACGATATGATCATTAAGAGGATCATGGATATTGTATGTGGATTTATACTGCTTGTCATAGCCTCACCATTTATGCTCATATCAGCGCTTGCGATATGGCTGTATGACAGAGGCCCTGTGTTCTACAAACAGGATAGACTGACTCTTAATGGTAAAGTGTTCAAGATCATAAAGTTCCGTAGCATGAAGATGGATTCTGAGTCTGGGGGAGCACAGCTTGCCAAGAAGGATGATGACAGAATCACACCGGTTGGAAAATGGCTTAGAAAGCTTCATCTTGATGAACTGCCACAGCTTTTCAATGTGCTTAAGGGCGATATGTCGCTTGTTGGTCCGAGACCGGAGAGACCGGAGATCGCTGAATTATACAAGAAGACATTCCCTGAGTTTGACTACAGACTTAAGATGAAGGCGGGACTTACAGGATATGCCCAGGTATATGGCAAATATAACACAACGCCGAGAGACAAGGTAAAGCTTGACCTGACATATTATGAGCAGTATTCAATATGGCTTGATCTCAAGCTGATGCTGCTTACGGTGAAGATCATGTTCCAGAAAGAGACATCAGAGGGTATAGCATCCAACATGACCACAGCACTCAGAGACGGCGAGAAGATCCAGATCCCAGCGCCTGTAAATGTGAAGCCGGATGGACTCGACGAGTCGGAGGATGCATTTTATGATCTGAAAAAGCCAATAGCAAAACGGTTACAGGAAAAACAACAAAATCGTAGATCAGGATAGGTGTGTAGAAATGACGAGCGAAAAAGTATCGGTGGTGATCCCGGCGTATAACAGCAGCAGGACAATCCATGCAGCAGTGCGATCGGTATTGGCGCAGAATATTCCGGTTGAGATAATTATAGTTGATGATTGTTCATCGGATGATCTCACAGGTGCACTTGGAGAGTACGCATTGTATGACAATGTGCAGGTGGTACACAATAAGAGCAATATGGGAGCTGCATTGTCGCGCAACAGAGGTGTGCAGCACGCGTCCTGCAGGTATGTGGCATTTATAGACGCAGATGATCAGTGGCGACCTGGGAAATTAGAAAAACAGTTAAAACTGATAAAAGACACAGGGGCTGTCCTGTGCTCTACTGCAAGGGAGCTGGTTAATGAGGACGGTACAAGTACCGGTAAGATTCTGAAGGTTCCTGAAAGGATAACTTATAAGAATCTGTTGCTCAAGGGAAATGTGATCAATTGCTCATCGGTTATTGCTGACAGGTCAGTGTTATTAAAATATCCGATGGGTAATGATGATATACACGAAGATTACATCTGCTGGCTCCAGATATTGAAGGAGTACGGATATTCAGTAGCTGTAAATGAACCACTTTTGCTTTACAGACAGATGCGCAACAGCAAGTCAGGTTCCAAGCTGTCATCAGCCCGAAAAACCTTTGCTGTTTATAGAAAAGTTGGATATGGTATATTCAGAAGCTGTCTGTATTTTGTGTGTTATGCAGTTAACGGTGTTCTGAAATATATGTTTTGATAATGAGAATTCATATATCGGAGAAAAGATATGGTTGAAGACAAAAAGAAGAGAGGGCCAGGAAGGCCTACGGAAAAGAGAAAAGATACTATTCTCAGACTTAGGATAGATACAGAAACTCACAAAAAACTCAGTGAATGTGCTGCTGTAAAGCAGATGTCAATGTCTGAACTTGTGAGGGAGGCCATAGAGGATATCATAAGAAAAGAAACTTGATTGGTATAAGAAAAAAAATAACAAGCCCCCGGTGCTGGCATACATCCGGGGGCTTGTTATTTTTTATTGTGATATCTGTTTATCAGTTAAAGGGTATAACCGTTCTTTTTTAGAAGCTCCCTTGCAGAATCTATGGAGTCGTTGCCGGTTGCATTCTTTATAGGTGCAAATTCTTTTTCACGATCAACCTCGAAAGGAAGACACGTTCCCATGTATGCGATCATATCAAGCGCAAGAGTTTCGAATTTGTAACCGTTTGGTTCGGATGGCTTTACTATTTCTCCATCATCGCCAACATATGGTATGGCTTTCTTTACTATGTGAAGAGGCATGTTTTCGTTCATAATCTTCATAAGCCTGTCGACAGGGAAGATATAATTGAGAGTTACACCATAATTATATGCATAGTCCCCATTCTCATCGCGCAGGTCACGCATCTCATCGGTGAGCTCATAGTATTCAACGATATATGGCTTGCCGTGGTTGGTACAAAGTACGCCAACCTTTTCATCAGGATAAGCCTTCTTTACAACCTTGCCACCTGATAAAAATCCCTCTGATATAACAGCACCGAGAAATACTGGATCTGCGATCCTCTGGAGAACATTGTCAACGGAGAATACGTTGATGTATTTGATGTTGAATTTCTCAATTTTTTCAAGGTGACCTGCTTTACACAGAGATGAAAACCAGCCGCCGTTGCCGTTAGGTGACATAGCGATACGTCCCTTTTCCTCCAGATATATCTTGCCATTAAAATCAACTGAAGGAACCATCTCCTGTCTGAAGAAGTGTATATATTCGGAATTATATCCAAAATAATCATGTTCCTTAAAGAACTCGGTGGTTGCATCGTGATTCTTCTCGTTTGTCATAATAAAGAAATGAATCCATGTATCTGCAAGTTTGACAATGTCAAGGGTATGCTCTATGAGAAGCTGAAAGATATACATATCTTTGGTAACACCGACGTTAAAGGTACCCTTTGGACCGTTGAAACCGAGTCGTGTACCCTGACCACCAGCCAGAAGGACAAGAGCAAGTTCTCCATTTTTTATTGAGTTGAGACCTGTTGACATATATGCATCATGGTTTTCGGCAATCTTATCCATCTGAAGTGCTGCAACTGGAGCAATGTCAGAATCGTTGCCGGAGTTGTTCTTTCCTATCATATCGATGAGAGAGAAGTCAATCTCATCAATCTGTGAAAGAAGAGTAATCTTTTCAGAATCTGTAAGATTGTCGTAGTATTTTAATAAATGAAGCTGTCCTTTTTCTTCGAGCAGCTTATATGCGCTTTCGTAATTCATAGAAATCTCCTTATAAATTTGTAGTGATGTCACTCTCTCCTCATGAGAGCTCGTTACTTGTATTTGTTTTTGATGGCAATAGTGTCAGAGAAAACCTTCAATATATCTTTTATTTTGATTCTTCTGCCATCGGCGGCATCATCTCTGCTGTAGTTCAATACGATAGGAGCCTCCTCAATCGTATATCCCTTGGAGTGTGCTGCAACAAGAATCTCTATATCAAATGCGTAACCGGATATAGACAGATTCTCAGCAATTGGTTTGATAACCTCAGACTTGAATAATTTGATACCGGTCTGGGTATCGTGTATTCCAAGATGAAAAAGTATCTTGAGCATTACATAATAGCTGTAACTCATAAATCTTCTCATAGGCGGGTAGTCAAGCTTGGATTCAGGATGAAGCTTGGAGCCTATGATTATATCAGCATCTGTCTGCTTCATCTGCTTCAGAAAAGGCTTCAGAAGAGCAGGACTCAATTCGAGATCAGAATCGAGAAATGCGATATATGTACCTGAGGCAGCTTTTATACCTGTAGTTATCGCATGACCTTTGCCCTGATTATCTTCGTAGCCAGCATCAATAATGTGGGAATCCTCAACGGCGGCTTCTTTTATAAGAGATGCCGTTGCATCAGTGCTTCCGTCATTTACCGCAATAATCTCATAATTGTGAAGAAAACCTCCCAGTATGTGGCTTGTTTCCAATAAATTTTCTTTGATGTGTTGTGCCTCGTTGTAGGCGGGCATAATAACTGACAAAGTAATATTTTTTGTAGTATTCATGGTGTTACTCCTGTAATGCCAATGCGTCATGTGCATTGATACATAATATTAATATTATACTTTTTTGTGCCAATGGTGTCAAACAAAAGAGCATTATATATGGGAATATGGAAAAATAAACTATTCATATATATATAAAAATTAATTATGCGTGTGTTGTAAAAGAAATAAATATAATGTATTATATAGCGAGGTAACGACATTTTTAGTTAAAAGGAGTACCAATGGATAATAGAAATAAGAAAAACAGAATGTCATCAATGTACGATGATGATATGGATTGGCTGGATGATGATGATGATTATCTTGATGATGGTGGATTGTTAGAATCGTTGTTATTCGGTGATAAAAAGAAAAAGAAGAAGCGGGGAGCTGTGTCAAAAAGTTCGTCGGGAACTGTAGAGCAGCGCACAGCAAAGCATCCTGCAGGAAACGGAGAGCAGCGTGCGGCAAGGCGCCCATCAGGAGATGGAGAGCAGCACACGTCAAACCGCCCAGTAGGAACAGGAGCGCAGCGCATAGCAAATCGTTCTGTAGCCACTCCGGATACAACAGTAAAACATTCGGGTGAAAGTGGTTCTGTAAGGCGTAGAAAGATATCTGCGGACAGAACTCCTGTAAGACTTGAAGATGAAAAAAGTGTTCCTGAAAGAGCGGTAAAATCAGACAGAGTACAGCGCAAACCAGCAGGCTCTGTTGGTGAGATCCGGGAATATGATGAGTATTATCACGAGGACAGCCGGGTCAGAAGAACCAGAAAAGAAGCTGGAGACAGAATGAAAGCCGGGACGGCTGCAGGGAGAAGAACGGCTCCTGTTGGCCGCAGTGATATAAAAGGCAAGACATCATCGGTGGATAACCTGTTGAAAGAAGTAAGTGATCTCGAAGCTGACAGCAGAAGCCGTCATGAGGAATTGAGACGGGAAGCCTGGGAGAGAACACAGCGTAATGTTGCGAAGGCGAAGGCTGAGGTGGAAAGGCTCGAACTTGAGAGGGTGCAGAGCGAAAAAGAAGATGCTAGAAAACAGCGTGTACAGCAGGAGATGGAGCGTAGACAGGGAAAAAACCAGTCTGCCACCGTGAAAAATGACCAGGATGAAGATGCTGCAAAGCAGTCCACCATGGAAATTGATAAAACTGCAGAGCAGATATCTCAGTCACAGGAAAACGTGACCGTAGAACAGACGACATCTCCGAAACAGGAAGGCGTGGTTGTGGACGAGAAATCAGCTCCGGCGCAGGAAGACATGGCTGTGGACAGAAAATCATCTCCGGTACAGGATGATGTGACGGCAGAAGCTGAATCACAGACGACAGATGCTGATATCGCTACAGAATCCGCTGATGACACAAGTGATGTAAAGGCTGAATCTGAAAATACTGATACAATAAACAATAATGAAGAAACTGATAAAGATACAGAGGATGATACAGAGTCTGGCGATGTATCAAAGAGCAGTAAGAAAGATTCAATCCTGGATATGGATGCCCTTGAAAGAATAGAGAGGGATATAGACGAGGATAGACTCAGTTATTCTGAATCAGACACAGCGGATCTTGGACTTGGCGAGATAGGCAGGGCACTGGGATTTGATGCTGTTGAGTTGGAGGACGACGAGGATGATGACGACGATACAGGAGAATCTGACAGTGAAAAATTCTTCAGAGAAAATCTTCTGGATGAGGCAGATCCTAAGGTTGTAAATCCAGAGAAGAAAAAGATAACCATAAGTACAAAAGCATGGGCTGTTGCATTTGTGGTGTTGCTGGTATTATTTGTGCTCATCTGCATAATATATGTGAAGAACTATGCGCGAATGAAGTACAATGAGATGAATATAAACGAGATCAGCGAAGACCAGATTCTGACAAATGATGGAGTTAAAGATACCACGTCAGGATACAGAACCATTGCGTTGTATGGAGTGGATTCCAGGGATTCCAATCTGGAGGCTGGTACAAACAGTGATAGTATAATAATTGCAAGTATCAACGAATCCACGAAGGAGATAAAGCTCGTATCCGTCTATAGAGATACGATAATGCAGATCGCAAGCGGAGCAATGGATACAACTCAGAAGGTAAATTATGCATATCAGCTTGGAGGTGCAGTTACTGCTATCAACACATTGAATACAAATCTTGATCTCAATATTACAGATTATGTGGCCGTTGATTTTTCAGCTATGGCAAATATAATAGATGCCGTCGGCGGTGTGGATATAAATATTATTGGTGATGAGATAAACAATTTTAATAAAAATCTTGCAGAGCAGATAAGCTTGTCAGGAAAATATTCATCGGGAGTCACAGAGGGGGGACAGTATACATTGGACGGACAGCAGGCTGTGGCATACTCAAGAATACGATCAACTGGCAAGGGAGATATAACCAGAACCGAAAGACAGAGAATAGTCCTTGTTAAGGTTATCCAGAAACTGCTTGCTGCTGATACAGGATCACTGGATTCATTTGTGGATGTGTCATTTAAGAGTATTTCTACAAGCTTGAATAAAGATGATATACACAATATGGTTAGAGATGTTTCCGGATATAAAGTTGTGAATACAATTGGTTTCCCATTTGCATATGACACTGCTGATGTGGCAGATAAGGGTAACTGTGTTGTTGCTGCCGATCTGTCATCAAATGTACAGGCACTTCATAAGTATCTGTATGACACAGAAAATTATAATGTGTCAGCGAAAGTATCATCGATAAGTAAAAGCCTGGAGAAAGAGACCGGAGTTCAGTCTCAGAACATAAAGATCACAACAGAAACTGTCAAGGATGGAATATCTGATGGCAGTGAGGAAGAAGGAGATCTGAAAACCATAAAGAATCCACCAAAGGGAATGATAGTTGAGGAATAGACAGTATAAATAATTGGCACTATAGGGAAGCTTCAGAGATGAGGCTTCCTTTTTTGTTCAGTTTTGCTGATTTTTTGGGGCGGATACAAGGATATATGTATGGCTGGACAAGAAAATAATATAAAGTGTGTATACAATTAAGGCAATTATATTTGAAACAAAAACTATCAGACAACTTTACGAAAAAAGTTGTTTACAAACGATACAAATGGTAGTAATATATCAAAAACGATAAAACACTTGAGAAAAATGCTAAAATAGCAATATTTACTTGAGAAACAAAAGTTAAATACAAAATATCGTTGCGAATAATAAATACATGGAAAGGACGGAACAGGACATGATTGAGAATAAGAGAGCAGAGAATACCGGATTATACGACCCAAGCTTTGAGCACGATAACTGTGGTATCGGTGCCGTTGTCAACATCAAGGGTATCAAGACACATGACACAGTGAACAATGCTCTCAAGATAGTAGAGAATCTTGAGCACAGAGCAGGAAAGGACGCAGAGGGCAAGACCGGAGACGGTGTAGGTATACTCCTTCAGATATCACATAAGTTCTTCACCAAGGCTTTAGCAGAGCTTGGATATGACCTTGGAAAGGAAGGCGATTATGGAATTGGAATGTTCTTCTTTCCACAGAAAGAGCTGGCTCGCAAGCAGGCTATGAAGATGTTTGAGGTCATAGTGGAGAAGGAAGGACTGGAATTTATCTGCTGGAGAGAGGTTCCTACAACACCTGGAATTCTTGGTAAGAAAGCAATAGATGTTATGCCATGCATCATGCAGGCATTTATCAGAAGACCTGAGACAGTTAAGGCTGGTATGGATTTTGACAGAAAGCTTTACTTTGTCAGAAGAATATTTGAGGAGAGCAATGATGACACATATGTTCCATCACTTTCAAGCAAGACAATAGTATATAAAGGAATGTTCCTTGTCGGTGAGCTCAGGATGTTCTACAACGACCTTCAGGATCCGGACTATGAGTCAGCAATAGGACTTGTTCATTCAAGATTCTCAACGAATACAACACCATCATGGCTCAGAGCTCATCCATACAGATATCTGTGCCACAATGGTGAGATCAATACAATAAGAGGAAATGAGGACAAGATGATCGCCCGTGAGGAGACTATGGAGTCGACCATCATGCAGGATGAGATGTACAAGGTTATGCCTGTTCTTGATCCGGATGGATCGGATTCCGCAAGACTTGACAACTGTCTTGAGTTCCTCGTGCTCAACGGAATACCACTTCCTATGGCAGTCATGATCACGATCCCTGAGCCATGGGAGAACGACAGAGCCATGAGTCAGGAGAAGAAGGATTTCTATCAGTACTATGCAACCATGATGGAGCCTTGGGATGGCCCTGCTTCTATATTATTTACAGACGGTGAGCTTATGGGAGCAGTCCTTGACAGAAATGGACTTAGACCATCGAGATACTATATAACAGATGACGATTACCTTGTACTTTCATCGGAGGTCGGAGTTCTGGATGTAGATCCATCCAAGATCGTGAAGAAAGACCGACTCAGACCGGGTAAGATGCTTCTGGTCGATACAGTGAACGGACGTCTTATCTCAGATGAGGAGATCAAGGAAAAATACGCACTGGCAAAGCCTTATGGAGAGTGGGTAGACAGCAACCTTGTTCATCTCGCTGATCTAAAGATTCCGAACATCAGGGTTCAGGAGTACACAGACGAGGAGAGAGCGAGACTTCAGAAGGCATTCGGATATACCTATGAGGATTTCAAGAACACGATATATCCTATGGCAGAGAAGGGTGCAGAGGCCATAAGTGCGATGGGTACTGACACACCGCTTGCAGTTCTTTCGAACAGCCACAAGCCACTGTTCAACTACTTCAAACAGTTATTTGCACAGGTTACAAACCCTCCAATTGATGCGATCAGAGAGGAAGTTGTAACATCCACATCGGTATATCTTGGAAAGGACGGTAACATTCTTGAGGAGAAGCCGGAGAACTGCCATGTGCTTAAGATCAATCATCCAATACTGACAAATACGGATCTGCTGAAGATTAAGAATATGAATGTTCCTGGCCTTAAGGTGGCAACACTTCCTATTCTTTATTATAAGAACACATCCATGGAGAAAGCTCTTGACAGATTGTTCATCGAGGCCGACAAGCTCTACAGGGATGGAGTAAATATTTTGATCCTCTCAGACAGAGGTGTGGATGAAAATCATGTGGCTATTCCATCACTCCTTGCAGTATCAGCTATGCAGAAGCATCTGGTACGAACCAAGAAGAGAACAGCGGTTGCGATCATCCTTGAGAGTGCTGATCCAAGAAATGTTCATCACTTCGCGACTCTTCTCGGCTATGGTGCATGTGCAGTCAATCCATATCTTGCAATAGAGACGATCAAGCAGATGGTTGATTCACATCTGCTGAACAAGGACTTCAATGCGGCTGTCGATGATTACAACAGTGCAATATGTCACGGAATAGTAAAGATTGCTTCCAAGATGGGTGTTTCAACGATCCAGTCATACATGGGATCACAGATATTTGAGTGTATCGGTCTTTCAAAGGACGTTGTGGACAGGTACTTTACAAATACAGTAAGTCGTGTAGGCGGTTCGGGTATAAAGGAGCTTGAGAAGACAGTTGATGATCTTCATTCATCAGCATTTGATCCGCTTGGACTCAACACAAACCTTGCCCTCACGAGCATTGGTGCACATAAGTTTAGAAGCGGCAAGGAGGAGCATCTGTACAATCCTGTTACAATTCATCTTCTTCAGGAGGCTACAAGGCGCGGTGATTACAAGCTGTTCAAGCAGTACACAGCAGCACTTCACGATGAGCAGAAGCCATTCCACCTTCGAGGCCTCATGGACTTCAAGTTCGCTGATAAGCCGGTTCCACTTGATGAGGTTGAGCCAGCAAGTGAGATTGTCAAGAGATTCAAGACTGGTGCCATGAGTTACGGAAGTATATCACAGGAGGTACATGAGTGTATGGCTATCGCTATGAATGAGCTGGGAGGCAAGTCCAACTCAGGAGAGGGCGGCGAGTCGATAGAGAGACTTACCATCGGCAAGGATGGCAGGAACAGATGCTCAGCCATCAAGCAGGTTGCATCCGGAAGATTTGGCGTTACATCGAGATATCTTGTAAGTGCAAAGGAGATACAGATCAAGATGGCACAGGGAGCAAAGCCTGGTGAGGGTGGACATCTTCCTGGCGGAAAGGTTTATCCGTGGATCGCAAAGACAAGACTTTCAACACCTGGAGTAAGCCTTATATCTCCACCGCCACATCACGACATTTATTCGATAGAGGATCTTGCACAGCTCATCTACGACTGTAAGAATGCAAATCGTGATGCGAGAATATCAGTAAAGCTTGTGTCTGAGGCTGGTGTTGGTACAGTAGCTGCTGGTGTTGCAAAGGCTGGAGCACAGGTCATCCTGATCTCAGGTTATGATGGAGGAACAGGTGCGGCACCTAACAATTCTATTCATTACGCAGGACTTCCTTGGGAGCTCGGACTTGCAGAGACACATCAGACACTTATCATGAACGATCTCAGAAACAAGGTCATCCTTGAGGCAGACGGTAAGCTGATGACAGGTCGTGATGTTGCGATAGCTGCAATGCTCGGCGCTGAGGAGTTTGGATTTGCAACGGCACCGCTTGTAACAATGGGATGTGTCATGATGAGAGTATGTAACCTTGACACATGTCCTGTCGGTATAGCTACGCAGAACCCTGAGCTTAGAAAGAGATTCAGAGGAAAGCCTGAGTATGTGAAGAACTTCATGCTGTTCATAGCAGAGGAGCTTCGTGAGTACATGAGCAAGCTCGGTGTCAGAACAGTCGATGAGTTGGTTGGACGTTCAGATCTCCTCATGAGCAGCGACAGAGCAGATGAGAGGAATGTCATCCTGGATAAGATAATCAACAACCCTTATATAGATATGCCACAGAACAAGGTAAAGTATCATGAGAAGAATGTCTACGACTTCCAGCTTGAGAAGACAGTAGATATGAGGATACTTATGAAGAAACTTGGACCTGCACTTGAGAAGGGACAGAAGAAGAGTGTCGAGCTTGATGTGGTCAATACGGATAGATCTGTTGGAACAATATTCGGATCAGAGATAACCAAGAAGTATGGTGAGTCCCTTGATGAGGACACATACATTGTCAAATGTAACGGTGCCGGCGGACAGAGCTTTGGAGCATTTATTCCAAAGGGACTTACACTTGAGCTGGTTGGTGACAGCAACGATTACTTTGGAAAGGGGCTGTCAGGTGGTAAACTGATAGTTTATCCACCTCGTTCAGTCAAGTACAAACATGAGGATAATATCATCATAGGAAACGTTGCACTGTACGGTGCCACAAGTGGTAAGGCATTTATAAACGGTGTTGCAGGTGAGAGATTTGCGGTTCGTAACTCTGGTGCCACAGCGGTTGTTGAGGGCGTTGGAGACCACGGATGCGAGTACATGACAGGAGGTAAGGTCGTTGTACTTGGAACAACTGGCAAGAACTTCGCAGCCGGAATGAGCGGCGGTGTCGCATATGTACTTGATATGGGAAATGACCTTTACAAGAGGCTTAACAAAGAGATGATATCCATAGAGGCAGTGACAGATAAGTACGAGGTGAGCGAGCTGAAGCAGCTCATCATGGATCATGTAAATTATACAAATTCAGAGATAGGCAAGAGAATCCTTGAGGACTTTGAGGGATATCTTCCAAAATTTAAGAAGATTATACCAAAGGATTACAAGAAGATGATGAATATGATAGTTGCATTTGAGGAGAAGGGCCTGAGCCGTGAGAAGGCAGCTATCGAAGCATTCTATAAGGTTAAGAACGGAGGTAAGTAGGAATGGGAAAACCAACTGGATTTTTAGAATATGAGAGAAAGACAAGTGCAGAGCTTGCTCCTAAGGACAGAATCAAAAATTTCAATGAATTCCACACTCCGCTTAGCCGTGATGAGCAGAGAAAGCAGGCTGCAAGATGTATGGACTGTGGCGTTCCGTTCTGTCAGGCAGGTATGAATATATGTGGTATGACATCGGGCTGTCCGCTTAACAACCTGATCCCTGAATGGAATGATATGCTATACAACGACAATTATGAGCAGGCATTCGCAAGACTCAGCAAGACCAACTGTTTCCCTGAGTTTACAAGTCGTGTGTGTCCGGCTCTCTGTGAGAAGGCATGTACCTGTAACTTGAACGGTGATCCTGTGTCAGTCCGTGAGAACGAGAGAGCGATCATAGAGTATGCATTTGCAAATGACCTTGTAAATGACAAACAGCCAAGGGTTCACTCCGGCAAGAAGGTGGCAGTCATAGGGTCAGGCCCTTCAGGACTTGCCGTGGCAGACCAGCTTATCGGCAGAGGACATGACGTGACTGTGTATGAGAGAAGTGACAGACCGGGCGGACTTCTCATGTATGGTATTCCAAACATGAAGCTTGAGAAGCAGATCATAGACAGAAGAATAGATGTCATGAAGAATAGAGGAATAAAGTTCGTGCTGAACACAGAGGTAGCAACTGGAAAGGCATCTGCAAAGGCTGTGTGTCCGAAGGATGACCAGATGACAGGTTATCTTAAGAACAAGAACCTCAAGTATGTGAAGGCTGAGGAGCTGCTCAAGGAATATGACGCAGTTGTGCTTGCCTGTGGTGCGGCAAATCCTAGAGATATCAAGGCACCCGGAAGAGATGCAAAGGGAATCTACTTTGCTGTTGATTTCCTCAAGACAACCACAATGAGTCTTGTCAATTCTGACTTTGCAGATAAGCAGTTCGTGAACTGCAAGGGTAAGAATGTCCTTGTCATAGGCGGCGGTGATACAGGAAATGATTGTGTGGGAACAGCAGTCCGTGAGGGTGCTGTCAGCGTGACACAGCTTGAGATGATGCCAAAGGCACCTGACACAAGAACGCCTGACAATCCATGGCCGGAGTGGCCGAAGATCTGCAAGACAGATTACGGTCAGCAGGAGGCTATAGCAGTATATGGACATGATCCTAGAATATATGAGACTACAGTCAAGGAATTCATAAAGGACAAGGATGGAAATGTCAAGGCAGCCAAGTGTGTTAAGCTCGACTGGAAGAAGAATCCTGAGACAGGAAGAATGACAATGACAGAGATAGAGGGAAGTGAGTACATCGTTGACTGTGATGTGGTACTCATTGCAGCAGGTTTCCTCGGTTGTCAGACATATGTGGCAGAGAGCTTTGGCGTAGAACTCAACGAGAGAACAAATGTCAAGACGCCATGTCCAAACTCATATACAACAAATGTTCCAAAGGTGTTTGTAGCCGGAGATATGCACAGAGGTCAGTCACTTGTAGTATGGGCCATCCGCGAAGGCCGCGAAGCCGCTATGGCAGTGGAAGAGCTGCTGCTAGGATACACAAACCTGCAGTAAAGGATAGATGTATTTGGTTTGTTCCCTGAGTGAATTATAAAAAATATCCCTAATACCATATTATTGAGGTATTAGGGATATTTTTTCTCTTTTCATTCGATAATTGGGTTGAAAGATACAATAATCAGAATATTATCCTAGAGTGTGGATTTTATATGAAATTAGGATAAATTTATAACTAAAACATTTGATATCCAGCCGTACTCGACTCTTAAAGCAGGTGGTTTACCGGCAGATACATAGGAAGTCCATCTTTGTATTGCAGGGAAACCTCACCTATTATAAGAGGTCTGAGATACGCTTCCATCTCAGGCGTGACATCATTCTTCTCAGGTGTGATCCACTCTAGTGGAATCGATTTGGCCTGATTTGCGATGAGAGCTACATTCTCAGGTTCGATAATCCACTGGTAAGGGTCATTTGACACTCTCTTTATGGTTGACATAACTGCAGTCATGCCTTCGGCTGCGTACTTTACTGCGGCCTGACCAAGTGCAAATGACTCATTGATATCTGTTCTTGAAGAGATATGTGCAGCACATCTCTGAAGGACATTCAGCTCGATGGAACGAACCTTTATGTCCATCCTGTCCTTGACAAGACTCTCGAGAGCCTTTCCGGTACCGCTGAGCTGTGCGTGACCAAACTTGTCTGCAACGGCTGAGGTTGCACTGATGTAGTTGCCGTCCTTGTCATGAATTCCTTCTGATACAGCTATGATGACACATCTTGATGTCTTTAATACATTCTTGATATCTTCTATGAACTTATTCTCATCGAAATCAACCTCTGGAAGATATATGAGATGAGGAGCAGGACTATAGTCATTCCTTGCCAGGCATGCGGCTGCTGTGAGCCATCCTGCGTCGCGGCCCATTATCTCTACGATGACAACGCTTGGTATCTGGTAAATGTATGTGTCGTGGGCAATTTCCAGCATGGTTGATGCGACGTATTTGGCTGCTGAGCCAAATCCTGGAGTGTGGTCTGTATGACACAGATCATTGTCTATGGTTTTAGGTATACCGATGATCTTTACATCTGATCCAATCTTTTTCGCATATTTGCTGAGCTTGTCTACTGTATCCATGGAATCGTTGCCACCGATATAGAAGAAAGCCGCAACCTGATATTCTTCAAATCTGTCAAATATGATCTCATATGGCTTTGAATCAACTTCAAAATCAGGCAGCTTGTATCTGCATGAACCCAGATACATGGCAGGTGATAATTCCAGTGTGTTTACAAGTGGGAATTTTGAGAGCGCCATGAGAGACAGATCTATAAAATTATTGTCAAGTACTCCCTGGATTCCGTGAATTGCACCATATACTCTTGTAAATTTGTTACTTTTCTTAACTCCGTCTATAACACCCGCCAGCGAAGCGTTTATCGCTACGGTAGGACCTCCTGACTGAGCTACTATACAGTTATCTTTCATAGTAAAAATTCTCCTTTGAGATTATATAATATGTCGTCACGCATTAGAGTGAAGAGCTGCGCACACATCAACGTGCTTCATTGGATTATAGTTTTATCCTATTCAGGACTGCGCAGAAGTATGGTTATCTTCTTGCGCCCATACACCATAAGGGCATCTTTTATGATGTCTTTGTTGGAATCAGATGTGTGGATATCGACAGTGTCAAGCAGCTTTTCAACGTATGATGTCCACAGATCATATATGATCTTCTGGCTCTTCTCGCTCACAGGTGGTAGAGCAGCCTTTGCTTTTTCAAGATCACAGTCTGCATCAGTCATATATATAAATGAATCTGGTGTAAGTGCATCTTCTCCGTATGCCGCAACAAATATATCTTCAGTTCTTACAAATCCGCAATCATACATCTCAACGATCAGATCATGTATGCATTCATCAATGTTGTCAAAATAGTGATAATAACGAAGCTGCTGTGCCTGATTCGCATCCTCGATATCGTCTTTGTTGATCCAGTAGCCTTTGCTCTGGCTGTGTTCCTCCTGAAAAGCCTCCTCCTGTAGAAGCGCAGATTCCCGCAAGGATGCCTCACGGTTCTTTGCAATACGTCTTCTGATATACACGATGGTTATAATAATAAGTGCCACAAGAAAGAGTCCAAGCAATACCCCGAATAAAAATTGTAATCCTGATCTATCCATTAAAAACACCTGCCTTTTTAGCTATCATGTGCAATAGATTATAAAATATTGTAGCTAAATGAAATTTTTCGCATACAAATATATATTAGCACAGTTTTGTATGGCTTTTCAAGACTGACAAAATTGCAGAACTATAACAGCTTATTTGGGAATTTTGCTGACAATAAAAAATAAAGTTAGAGTCAAAATTTCTTGCATGTGATGTAAAGGTAATGTATAATGAGTTCACAAGCTGAGATGTATTAAGTCTCTTGTGATTTTGAACCTACATTTGAATAAAAGGGATTCCTAGATCATTGTGTTGATGCCAGGCCTCGTTATATAAGTTCTAGTGGAAGGTTGATGTACAATTGCGGTTGCCCACCTAGCTTTGCTAGGACTCAAAAGCAAGGGCGCATTTCAGTTTTTTACACAAGATGAAGAAGCAGCATGTATATGCTGCTTTTTCTCTGTATGTGGGGGAATGTAACAGGAAATGGAGAAATGAAATGCGAATAGATCAGCGAAAAAAATGGTACCAGAAGATAAAATATAATAAGAATATTAAGATTGTGAGTTTTATCACAGTGATACTGATTTTTGTTGTGGGATATATGATGATAACCGGAAAAAGCCATGTTGGGGAGGAGATGCCTGATGAGACATCCGATGGAAAAGAAAGTAATCTCACAGAAACAATAGTAATAGATGCGCCGGATGATCCGGTTGCTGATCTGAAACAGTATGCTTCATCCGACACGGATGATAATATAGAGATTCAGGAATATGACTATACGATCCAGGGGGCCGGATCGATAGCTGCTCCGAAGAAGAAAGAGGATACCGAGGATATAGGCAGTACAGACAGCTCATCTGGTATAGATCGTGGTATAGGCGGTGTAGGCGATGGGGGCTCATCGGTTGTTCTGTCTGGTCTGGAAAACAGTGTAAGGGTCATACTCACGAATGGAGGAGACTACAAACAGAGTTATGTTGAATTTTCATGTAATACAGGATTTAACGTGATAAAAGATGGAAAGAAAAAGACATACAAAGCTGACGAAATTGTTTCTCTCGGAGGTGACGAGAAAGCAGGAAGCATAGTGGTTGAGCCTGAAAGTGCAGATGGAATGATAGCTGTGTCGAGTCTTGGAAAATCAGGTGGTGTGCCAAGGTATCATGGCGTGTTGGATATAACCAGAGATTCATCTGGATACCTGATAGTCAATCAGGTTGATATAGAGCAGTATTTGTGTGGTGTTGTTTCCAGTGAGGTATCCTCAAGCTACAGCAAAGAGGCCCTCAAGGCTCAGGCTATATGTGCCAGAGGATTCACATATAGAAAACTTGGAAGCAATTACAATGGTTACAATGCAGATCTTGATGACACTACAGCGTGCCAGGTGTACAATAACTTCCCGGAGACGGACAATTCCATTGCAGCTGTTCAGGAAACCGCAGGCATAGTGCCAACATATGATGGAGCTATAATCAATGCGGTGTACTTCTCTACATCGTGTGGAACAACGACGACCAGCGATCAGGTATGGGGAGGAAGTATGCCATATACATGTACCAGAATTCAGAATACAGCTCTTGATATACCATATTTCAGTGATGAGGCTGCGTTTAGGGATTTTATGGATGGACTCACGGACACAGACGTGGTTGAGAGAGATCTTCCAATGTATAGATGGACGGTCACTTATACTGAGGATGAGATGCGGAGTGCATTAGAGACAGGGCTTTCCAGATGTTCGGATGTGTCAGCCACATCAGTTGGTAAACTTAAAAATGTCATGGTTACAGGAAGGGATGACAGCGGTCTTGTGAAAGAAGTGACAATAACAGGTGATGCAGGCACAGTTGTTGTGAGCGGACAGAGCAATATCCGAGTCTTGTTTGCTACAGATGGTAAGGCTATAACAGAGCAGGACGGATCAGAACTCACAGGATGGACGGGTGTACCAAGTAACTTTTATTATGTGAAGAAGGATAACGACACAGGTTTGTATACCCTAAAGGGCGGCGGTTATGGACATGGAGTCGGCATGAGCCAGAATGGAGCAAATGAGCTGGCGAAACTTGGATATTCAGCAGGAGAGATCATTAGTCATTATTACAACGGTGCGGTGCTTAGTTCAGTAGAGAATTAGCGGAGAGTAGTGAGATATGAAGATAAAAAAACGAGTGGTGCTCATGTATCATAAGGTGAGACTGTTCATGGCAGAGCTTAATAAAGATCAGGTTGCTGCATTTGCAGCACAGTCGGCTTTTTTCCTGCTTCTGTCATTGTTTCCTCTTGTTATGACATTGCTCACATTTGTAAAGTATCTTCCATTTACAGAGGAACAGGTGCTCGATATAGTGAAAGCGGTGTTCCCAGAGGAGATAAATTCAAACTTTGATTTTATGTTTGAGGAGATATTTAACAGCAGGAATACAGTTATTTCTACAGTGTTCACTATATTACTGACTGTGTGGTCCGCATCAAAGGGAACAATGGCCATAGGAAGAGGGCTTACATTCATGGCGGGTAAGGAGGACAGTGTCAACTATTTTCTCAGGAGAGCAATACATACGCTGTATACATTGATATTCTGCGTGATGATAGTTGCTGTGCTTGTAATATACATTCTTGGCGATGTAGTAGTGTCCAAGATACTTGTGCGGCTTGATTCAGTTGAAGGCTTCCAGCTTGTAGATACCATGGTCAATATACTGTCCATCATCAAGATTGCATTTGCGCCTACGGTGTTATTCGGTGTTATGATCGTTGCATACTGGGCTCTGCCTGTTGAGCGCATCCGGATCAAAACAGCGGTGCCAGGGGCTGCATTTACAACCATACTCTGGATGCTGTTGTCATTTGGCGTATCAAGCTATATCAATATAGTGGGAATCAATACATATATGTATGGAAGTCTTGCCAGTGTCATACTCCTTGCACTGTGGCTTTACATGTGTATGTATGTCATGTTGATAGGCGCGGAGATCAACAAATTCATGGATAATGGAATCCGAGGAATAAGGAGGCGTGCGCACAAGGCCGGGCGGAAGAAGAGACGCCTTGAGAGGAAGAAAAAGCGTGCAGAGAAGAAGCGTATGCGCCAGGTCGGGAGAGAACTTGTGGATGAGTCCGATGAATTCGAAACAGAGTCCGATGACGCAGAAGCCGTGCAGGAAGATGAAAATGATGCAGATATAGTCGTTGAGAGATTCTTGAAATCTGATGGATCGATTGAGAAATCAGTTGTAAAAAAAGAGGTTGACTAACACCCACGAGTAGGTATATTATCTCTACAGGCAGTGACGATGCAAAAGATACGTATGTCACCATCAGAGAGTCCGGGTCAGCGGCTGAAAGCCAGGTCAGGTAAGAGTGCGTATTTAATTTCACATCAGAGCCATCATGGCTGAAGGATTGAAGATATCTGTTGTATTATTTTACAGATATTTGTCTGCGTAGGTTGTGGCGTGTGACGTGCGACAAACGTCTAATGAGAGTCAGACATGGACAAGATACATAGAGTGTCTGGAATCAGGGTGGTAACGCGGATATAATTCGTCCCTAGTATGTATAACATGCTGGGGACTTTTTTAGTGTATAAGTCGTTTTCAAAGCATGAGCAGTTTCATGCTTGCATGAAAAACTGCTCATGCTTTAGAAAACACAACAGAAATGAGCGAGCAGCCCGATAGGGCGGAGCGCGAATTACTGTAGGAATTGCGGGAGCCGGAGGCGGAGCAATTCCGTGACTTATACACTAAAAGAACGGTGTGCAGAAATGAGCGAGCAGCCCGATAGGGCGGAGCGCGAATTACTGTAGGAATTGCGGGAGCCGGAGGCGGAGCAATTCCGTGACTTATACACTAAAAGAACGGTGTACAGAAATGAGCGAGCAGCCCGATAGGGCGGAGCGCGAATTAATATAGGATCCACATTGAAATCCCTATAAATAGAAAAAGGAGAAACACGATGAGAGACAAGTTGGAAGCCATAAAGGCAGAGGCTCTTGCCAAGATCGAGAGCGCAGAGGTTGTATCATCACTGAACGATGTGAAGGTGGCGATACTCGGTAAGAAGGGAGAACTCACACAGGTTCTCAAGAGTATGAAGGATGTTGCACCAGAGGACAGACCAAAGGTTGGACAGATGGTAAATGAGGCGCGTCAGGCCATCGAGACAGCACTTGATGAGAAGACAAAGTCCATCAACAGGGCACTCCGTGCAGAGAAGATGAAGAGAGAGACCATAGATGTAACTCTTCCAGGAGTGAAGAAGCTTACAGGACACAGACATCCAAACCAGATAGCACTTGAAGATCTGGAGAGAGTATTCATCGGTATGGGTTACGAGATAGTTGAGGGACCAGAGGTAGAGTATGACAAGTACAACTTTGAGCTGCTGAACATTCCTGCAAATCACCCTGCAAAGGATGAGCAGGATACATTCTACGTTACAAAGGATATCCTCCTTCGTACACAGACATCACCTGTTCAGGCAAGAATCATGGAGAAGGGCAATCTTCCAATCAGAATCCTCTCACCTGGACGTGTATTCAGAGCTGATGAGGTAGATGCGACACATTCACCATCATTCCATCAGGTAGAGGGACTTGTAATAGATAAGGGAATCACCATGGCTGACCTCAAGGGAACACTGGCGCAGTGGGCAAAGGAGTTCTTCGGTGAGAACACAAAGGTTAAGTTCAGACCTCACCACTTCCCATTCACAGAGCCATCAGCAGAGTGTGATATCACATGCTTCAAGTGCGGCGGCAAGGGATGCCGGGTATGTAAGGGCAGTGGCTGGATAGAGATCCTTGGCTGTGGTATGGTTCATCCAAAGGTTCTCCGTGACTGTGGAATAGACCCTGAGGTATATTCAGGATTTGCATTTGGAATCGGACTTGAGAGAGTAACACTTCTCAAGTATGAGATAGATGACATGAGACTGCTCTACGAGAACGATATGAGATTCTTAGACCAGTTTTAGAGATGAATGCTTTCAATAGAATGTTGACATTGGAATAGATTTATAAAGGAGATTTGTAAGATGAATACACCTATATCATGGATAAAGGCATATGTTCCTGATCTTGACGTGACAGCTCAGGAGTTTGTAGATGCCATGACTCTCTCAGGATCACATGTAGAGGGTTACGAACAGAAGGATAAGAATCTTGACAAGATTGTTGTCGGCAAGATTCTCACTATGGAGAAGCATCCGGATGCGGACAAGCTTGTAGTATGTCAGGTAGATGTTGGCCAGGCGGAGCCTCTTCAGATCGTGACCGGAGCAAAGAATGTAAAGGTCGATGATCTCATCCCACTTGTACTTGATGGTGGTAAGGTTGCGGCAGCACACGGCGACAACAACGAGTACCCTGACGGAATCAAGATCAAGAAGGGTAAGCTCAGAGGCGTAGAGTCAAATGGTATGATGTGCGGTATAGAGGAGCTTGGTTCCTCAAGGGACTTCTACCCTGAGGCACCAGAGGATGGCGTGTATGTATTCCCGGTGGAGTCAGGTGTTAAGCCGGGCGATGACGCTGTGAAGGCACTTGGACTTGATGACGTTGTAGTTGAGTATGAGATCACATCCAACAGAGTTGACTGTTTCTCAATGATCGGTATGGCAAGAGAGGCAGCAGCTACATTTGACAAGCCATTTTACCCGCCAGTGGTAACAAAGACAGGAAATGACGAGGACGTCAATGACTATATATCAGTAGAAGTAAAGGATCCTGACCTCTGCCCTAGATACACAGCAAGGGTTGTCAAGAACCTTAAGATCGGGCCTTCACCAAAGTGGATGCAGCAGAGACTTGCTTCACAGGGAATCCGTTCGATCAACAACCTTGTAGATATAACAAACTACGTTATGGAAGAGTACGGACAGCCAATGCACGCATATGATCTCAGCACCATAGCCGGCAACAAGATCGTTGTCCGCCGTGCAAATGACGGAGATACATTTGTCACACTTGATGGACAGGAGAGAAAGCTTGACCATGACGTTCTGATGATCTGTGATGGCGAGAAGGAGATCGGTATCGCCGGAATCATGGGAGGAGAGAACTCCATGGTAACAGACAGCATTGAGACATTGCTCTTTGAGGCAGCCTGCTTCGATGGAACAAATATCAGACTTTCATCCAGAAGGATCGGTCTTGCAACTGATGCGGCAGCCAAGTTCACAAAAGGACTTGATCCAAATCTTGCAATGGAGGCAATAGACAGAGCGTGCCAGCTCATCGAGGAGATGGGCGCAGGTGAGGTAGTCGGCGGAGCTGTCGATGTATATCCAAATCCTGTACAGGACAAGAAACTTCCATTTGAGCCTGAGAAGATGAACGCACTTCTCGGAACAGATGTTGAGCCTGAGAAGATGCTGTACTACTTCGGCAGACTTGGACTCACATATGATGCAGAGACAAACACTCTGGATGTGCCAAGTTTCAGACAGGATCTGAACTGCATGGCAGATCTCGCAGAGGAAGTTGCAAGATTCTACGGATATGACAACATTCCTGTGTCACTTCCAAGGGGTGAGGCAACAGTTGGTAAGCTTCCATATGACCAGATGATCAATGCCATCGCAAGGGATGTCCTTGAGGCAAATGGTTTCTCGGGCGGTATGTGCTACTCATTCGAGAGCCCTAAGGTATTTGACAAGCTGCTCCTGCCTGCTGACAGTGAGTTCAGAAAGACAGTTACAATAGCAAATCCTCTCGGTGAGGACTTCAGCATCATGAGAACCGTATCGCTGAACGGTGTTCTCACATCACTGGCAACCAACTATAATAGAAAGAACAAGATTGCAAGACTTTATGAGTTTGGAAATGTATACCTTCCAAAGGCACTTCCACTCACAGAGCTTCCAGAGGAGAGAATGAAGCTGACTATCGGTATGTATGGCCAGGGAGATTTCTTCGACCTCAAGGGAGTACTCGAGGAGCTTACAGATAAGGTTGGTCTCAAAGGTCAGGTGACATACGAGCCTGAGTCAGAGTACACATTCCTTCATCCGGGCCGTCAGGCAAAGCTCAAAAAGGGTAACCTGACGATCGGATATATCGGACAGGTACATCCTGAGGTATGTGACAACTATAACCTTAAGGGTGAGGTATATGTTGCAGTTATAGATATGCCTACACTGGTTATGCTTTCAAGCTTCGATATCAAGTACGAAGGAATTGCAAAGTTCCCGGGAAGTACAAGAGACCTGAGTCTTGTTGTGGACAAGGAAATATTTGTCGGACAGATAGAGGAAGTCATCAAGAAGTGCGGTGGCAGGCTGCTTGAGAGCTACAAGCTCTTCGATGTATACGAGGGCGAGCAGATCGCAAAGGGCAAGAAGTCAGTTGCTTACACCATGACATTCCGTGCAAAGGACAGAACACTTGAGACGTCAGAGGTTGATGGAATCATCGCCAAGATCCTCAAGGAGCTTGGAAAGCTTGGAATCGAGATCAGAGCGTAATATTTGGGTTGCACTGCTTGGAAGCCAGGCATGCGGTGTAGATTCTGCTTAGGCTGATCGATACTATATATTTTAAATACCACCCGGTAACAGACCGCAAATGAGATGTACCTCAGAAGGTCTGTGACCGGGTGGTATTTTTATGTTGAACGCTGAGAGGCGGGATGGTAAGGTATGTAAAAGGATTTTTACACTGTATCCGGGGCAAGGACAAAGCCTTTTGATGGAAAATATGTGATATGGGTGTTAGCATTTGCTCAGATAGAGGACTCAGAGTGATTGATAAAGGAGGTAAAAGAGGAAGAATATGGAGATTGGTAATAAGATAAAGGAAGCGAGAAACGGAGCCGGGTTAACCCAGGATCAGGCTGCTGAGAAGATAATGGTTTCGAGGCAGACGATATCCAACTGGGAAAATGGAAAGACCATGCCAGATATTGCCAGCGTGATCAAAATGAGTGATCTCTATCATATCAGTCTGGATGAACTGTTGAAAGGAGATCAGAATATGATGAAAAAGATAGAGAAGGACACAAATATCGTAAGGTCCAACAGCAGGCTTATCGCGGTGGGCATAGTGGCTATCATAGTGGCTGTAGTTGTCACATTTGCAAGTATCATGACGGGAAATGCGGTGTTGGATTTCCTTGCGGCGGCGCTTCCGTGGGTATTCATGGGGATTGCCCTTGCGTGTTTTCTTGCAACGAGAAAGCCTGATGAGAACACGCCGAAGCTCAGGGTGGTAGGATTTATACCTATCATGACAGGCGTGATGTTTATGATAGGTGGAATATATCTGATGAACGCATGTATGTGGAGAGGGATTGGAATTGGAGCTCTGATTGTAGGCATTGTACTGAATGGAGTTGGACTGGCGGTTTTATTTTACAGAAAAAAGTAGACATGGAAAGCGTTGTTTGCTGTCCTTGAAATATTTGTAATAGTAGTATAATATGTAACTGTTTGGCGCAGATATATTGTATATATCCAGCGTCAGACAGCTATTTTTTTGACCAAGGTGTCAGAGAATATGATTACACAAGAAGTGAAACAGCAGTGTAGATTTGAAAAAACACGTTTTGTGTTTCTCAGAACATGATAGATTAGAAGATGTGAGGAATTACGATATGATGAAATTAACAGATTTTTACTATGATCTGCCACAGGAGCTTATCGCGCAGGATCCACTCCTTAAGAGAAGTGAGTCCCGTCTTATGGTTCTGGACAGAAAAGACAATACGATAGAGCACAAGCACTTTTATGATGTGATAGACTACCTGAATCCGGGGGACTGTCTTGTCATCAACGACACAAGGGTTCTCCCTGCCAGACTTATGGGCGTCAAGGAGGACACTGGAGCATCCATAGAGGTACTTCTCCTGAAGCGCAAGGATGACTGTACATGGGAGACTCTGGTAAAACCGGGCAAAAAGTGTAAGGTGGGTGCTCGTATAGTATTTGGTTCAGAGTCAAATGAACCTGACCTTGAGACAGGACTTATAAAGGGTAAATTGGTTGGTGAGGTCGTCGATATAGTTGAGGAAGGCAACAGACTCATCAGATTTGAGTTCGATGGAATATTCGAGGAGATCCTTGACGAACTGGGACAGATGCCGCTCCCTCCATATATCACACACAAGCTTGAGGATAAGAACAGATATCAGACTGTATACGCAGAGCACGACGGTTCTGCGGCAGCACCGACTGCAGGACTTCACTTTACAACAGAGCTGCTTGATCAGATCAAAGCGAAGGGAATCAAGATAGCGCATGTGACACTTCACGTCGGACTTGGAACGTTCAGACCAGTGAAGGAAGAGAACATACTAGATCACCACATGCATTCGGAGTTCTGTATCATAGAGCAGGATGCTGCTGATATGATCAACGAGACAAAAGCGGCTGGCGGAAGAGTTGTGTCCGTTGGAACGACGAGTACAAGAACACTTGAGTCCATGTCGGACGATGATGGAACAGTCCATGCAGGAAGCAGATGGACGGATATTTTCATTTATCCGGGATATAAGTTCAAGGTAATAGATGCACTTATCACAAATTTCCATCTGCCAGAGTCAACACTTCTGATGCTTGTTTCTGCGCTCTACGACAGAGAGCATATACTTGAGGCGTACAAGGTGGCGGTTGAGGAGAAGTACAGATTCTTCTCATTTGGCGATGCTATGCTGATAAAGTAGCAGAAGAGGAGACTATCAATGGGAAAGAAGATATGTGTGGTATTCCCGGGAATCGGGTATCACACTGATAAACCATTACTTTACTACAGTAAAAAATATATGATGGCACATGGGTATGACATAATTGATGTGACATATGGCAAGCTTTCGGGACATCTCCCGGAGGAGATACAGAAGGTATTTGATGATGGCTGGAATAAAGCGGTAGATACTCTGAAGGATGTGGATTTCTCGGAGACTGAGGATATAGTATTTCTGTCAAAGAGTATAGGCACAGCTATATCTGCAAGATATGCGGCGGAGAAAGGACTTAAAGTAAGAAATATATATTTCACACCACTTGAGATCACCCTGCAATATGCCAGTTCAAATGGAATAGCTTTTCATGGCACAGCAGATCCACTTGTGAACACGGATGAGCTGACAAGACTTTGTGAGGCTAAGAGTATCCCACTTTACACATATGAGGGCGGAAATCATTCAATAGAGACAAAGGACATTCTATGGAACATAAAAACGCAGAAAGACATAGCGGAAAAGTATATAGACTATTTGAACTTTTAGGACATACGGAGGGGCAGTTATATATTGCGGAGATAGCAGTGCTCGTAACACTGCTTATCGGCACGGCGGTATATATACTGCTCCTTTGTGTTCTGCCGGATACATCATGGCTTGAGGGGTGTCAGATACGCCGGTTTACAGGAGTGATATGCCCCGCATGCGGTACGACAAGGGCTGTACTTGCCATACTCCACGGACATCTGCTGACGGCGTTGTATTACCATGTGGCGACTGTGTATCTGGCGTGCATCTGTATCATTTATCTGGTGGGCAATACGGTCAGACTTGCCACGAATGGCAGGACTCCGCTTGTGAGATTCCGGCTGTGGTATGTGTATGTGTGGCTGGGGATATTTGTGGTGTCTTACGTGGTGAAGCTGGTGGTGCCGGGGTATGTGATATAATGAGCATTGCGACGGTTGCGCTTGCGCAAACTGTCATAATGCGAATGCCTACATGGAGCCGGCAGGCGACATGATTTAATGAGCGTAAGTGAGTAGGCGTGCTTGCATGATTGGCGAGCGGCGAATTGGATCATAATAGTTGCGATAGCAACGGTAAGCACCGTAGGTGCGAATCATGATATAAGGAGTGGATTTTATGAGACTTATGATAAAACAGCGGGTATTTGCCTGGACAGATACCTACGATATATATGATGAATGGGGAAACAAAAAGTATTTTGTGAAGTCGGAGGCATTTCGGCTGACGCATCAGGTTCACGTATATGATCTTGCTGGTAATGAGATAGGACTGGTCAGTCAGAGATTATTCACGTTCCTGCCTACATTTGACATCAGTGTGGGTGGCAGACCGTGTGGAAGCATCAGGAAGGAATTTACATTCTTCAAGCCTTCGTACAGTATTGAGTATGGAAGATGGCAGTGTGATGGAGATTTTCTTTCATGGAATTACAATGTTACAGCTGGAAGCAGGCTGGTGGCAAATATAGCAAAGCAGTTTCTTAGCTGGGGAGATACATACACACTTGATATCGCAGATCCGGGGGATGAGATTATGGCACTTATGCTTGTGATTGCCATTGATGCGGCCAATTGTTCGCAGAATAATAATTAATTTTTTTAGAATTTTATATAAACATGAAGAAAATAGGAATGTATGAGGAGATAGGCAGGAAATAGTCATGAACAAGATAACAAAGTATGTTGTGATCATAGTCGGCATATTGGTAATGGTGGTGTTGCTGCCATTAGGTTATGTTAGATATAAGACACGTTACGAAGCTGAACAGATAAGTGCTTCAACGTCTCCAGATGGTGATTATGAGCTTGTGATCTATTCTGTTGGTAAGCCGGATTTCCCATTTGGACCTGCCCATGGAAGACTGATGCTGAAGGACCAAGAGAAGATTGTTGCATATAGGTCATTTGAAGTGGAAAATGATGGTGCGAGGTTTTACGATGACGATCTTGAGACGACATGGTATGGTGATCGCGTTGAGGCAGTGAAAGCTGCAATAAATAAAGCTAAAGTCTGTAAAAAAAACATAGCCGGATATGATAAAGAGAATAAAAAGCATATATTGAATATACAAATGGAGATATAAAATATGCAAAATAGAAAGCCGATGGTTCTTGTATTTGCTGGTCCAAATGAATATTGGACAGAACAGGATATAATTAAATTATTGGGATAAAAATAACATTAACAAAGTCGCCATTGTTATCTACGATGCTTTGCATCCTAAGATAACAGTGACGACTTTTGTTGTGAACAATTATTAAATATAGCTCATGCCTATTTAATAAACAGAGATACCGTTTATTATGGGTATAAGAGGTAAAACGTGGACAGGGTATGTTGACCGGTGGTCGACAGGAGGGAGAAGATGTATATGGGGAAGAAAAAAACTGCGATAAAAAAGGCTGCCTGTGCACTGACGGTTTTGATAGTGGGTGTTTGTGCGTGTGCGGGGTGCCAGGAAGCTCCGGATCAGGTGAAGGAAAATATGAAAAGCTATGGTGACAGTAAGCAGTTGGAGATAGAGGGTGTGACTTACTGCACCCCGGGGGAGTTGAAAAATGTGTCTGTGGATAAACTGGCATATAAACCAGATAATCTTGCACTTCCAGACAAGATAGATTTCTCTGATATTCAGGATGTGGGATTGGTAACATTTCAGTCCAGGAAAAAGTTTGGAAAGAAAAAGGACGAATTCGCAGCGCTTATCGGGGCAGGTTCTCCTGATTGGCAGAAATCAGATACTGCTCAGGAGGGCTGGGAATTCCGAAAGGATGAAATGGATGGCTGGATAGAAGATAATGGAAGATTTGCTTTCTTTTCAGGAAGGTACAATGAATATGTGAGAAGTGAAAACTTTCTAAAAATATATGATCGTGTTTTCCTTGGAAGGGAAGAATGTCCCGATATAACATGTAATCTGGGCGGAGAGAGCGAGAAACTAAAAGATGTAATAGCTGATGCAGATAAGTGGATAAAGGAATTCAAGTATCTGAAGGATGATTTTACATATAAAGCCCGGACTGCTTTTATCAGAAAAGATGACGATGGGAATGATTATGTGGAACTGTTTTATCAGCCGATGTATAAGGGCGTGGGTCTTTCTTATTTGACCCACATGATGGATACGGATAATATGGCCGATACTGTAATCGTAGCCATGGCTTCCGGACTTGATCTTGATATAGAAACGCCTGGCAAGGTTTCCGGATGTGTCACACAGCTTGCTGTAGATGTAGTGAGTGAGGATATGGCTGATAAAGTGATAGATTTCGACAGTGCATTGAAGCTTGTAGAGGAGAAAATGACAGGATTTAACAGACTCAGGGTGGTTGAGGTAAGAGTCGAATATGTGCTTAAGCCTGTATATGATTATGGAAAAGAATCGGCATATGATGAAGGGATAATCATGGAAGCACGGCCAGTGTATTCATTTTTGATACCACAGGAATATGAGGTAAACGATTATGCCTATGGAACAAGTGAAGAAGTAAATGGTCTGGTATATATAAATGTTGATATGCTTGATGGAACGGTGACGGATAATTTCGCTGCGAATAGTTTTCACGGTAATTAGGGGGATTCAATGAGAAGATTGTTGAATAGTATTAATTGGGGCTTGGCAATATTGAACGTGTTCATTGTGCTTGGTATTTGTCTGTGCAGCGGTGTAGGTGATGTTGCAGGCAAAAGTGTATCTGTAATAGCAGTGGTATTTGAAGGCTATGACAAGATAAGGAGTCTTACCACATGGGCTGATGCGTTTGCTGTTGTGCTTACTGGAAATCTCTATCTTGCACTTCCGCTTATAACATCCATTGCTTCACTGCCACTCATATGTGACGAGCTCAGAACAAAAAATTACTACTTCCACATCAGCAGGATTGGTGTGAAGAAGTACATACATAGCAAATATATCGGCTGCATCATAGCAGGAGTTGGCGCATTGCTTGCAGGACTTGTGATATTCGCTATATTTGTGAGGATAACTTTCCCATCACAATATGATTTTGGAAACAGTTTATTTGTCGGAACCTTAGTGGATGATACGTGTGGAATGATCCTTGGCATGTTGAAGGTGATGCTTTATATGTTGTGCTGGGGAGCTATGCTCAGTATATTATCATGCGGACTTGCGAGTCTCACACAGAATATATACATCATATTATGTGTGCCTTTTCTGCTCAATTATATTGCTTCAAGGATACTTTTGAACACAAATATCTGTGTATTTCTGGTATGTGCAGCGGTGTTCTATTATGTAGGTTACAGTCTGTGGGTTCGAAGATATATGCTTCGTATATAACAGGCTGAAGGGGGTGAATGTATGAACAGAAAGGTTTCTCTAAGACAGATATTACATGTGTTCAGGAGGGAGTATGTAGAGTGGATCACTAATCCAAGGATGATAGTATGCCTGGTGCTGCTGGTTATGATAAGAGAGGTAGTTATCCTGCCTATGAAAGAGCTTGCGGCGGATATGGGTCAGCCGATAAATGCAGTTGAACCGGTGGTAGCAGTGGCAAATTCAGGTATTCTTCTGCTGCTTATGCCATTGGTGTATCTGGTTATTATGGCTGATTTTCCCAGGGTTAGTGGAAATACTTATTTTTATCTGACAAGGATAGGCAGGCTTAACTGGATCTTTGGACAGATGTTTTTCCAGTTGATAAGTCTGTTGACATATCTTGTGTTCGTAGTTGTGTCTACGATGATACAGACAATTTCTTTTTCATATATGATAAATGGATGGAGTCTCGTTGTCACAACAAATGATGGACTCAATGCGGTAAATGATCTGTTGCCTATAAATATATATAATCAGATTACACCTTACAGAGCATTCGCAGAAAGTTATTTGCTGCTTTTTCTTTTCTTAATATTGTGCAGTTCTGTAATGCTTTTGGCTGCATTATACGGCAGGAAAACATTGGCATTTTGGACGGTAATGCTCACGGTGGCGGCAGGCATAGTATTTTGTGCACTGAAATCCAAATGGATGTGGTTATTCCCGGTAAGTCATTCTATACTGTGGATACATTTTCAGACATATTACAGAAAGTATGTGCTGTCACCGACAGTTTCCATATTGGGATTGTTGCTATTGATCGTAGTAGTATATGTGGTAATTATGGTTTCGTCCAGTAGAATGGATGTTGACAGGTTAAGGAGTGAGCAGGAATAGATGATAGAAGTAAGTAATGTAACATTAAAGACAAAGGAATATACGATTCTTGATAATGTGTCGATAAAGGCAGATAAAGGTGAGATTGTAGGTCTTGTTGGAGGTAATGGTTCCGGCAAGACTATGCTTATGAAGTGTATATGCGGTTTCCTCAGCTCATTCAGCGGCCAGATAATTGTGGGCGGTAAGGAGATTGGCAAGGAAATCGATTTCCCTGAAAATGTGGGAATACTTATAGAAACACCAGGATTTATACCGTATTACAGTGGTTTCAAGAATCTTAAGATACTTGCAGATCTCCGCGGCAGTATAACAGAGGAAGATATAAAGTCTTATATGAAAATGGTTGGTCTGGATCCAGAGCTGAAGCGCGCGGTGAGAAAGTATTCACTGGGAATGCGTCAACGGCTTGGACTTGCTCAGGCACTCATGGAGCAGCCTGAGCTCCTAATTCTGGATGAGCCGTTTAATGGACTAGATAAGGACATGGTACTTCATATCAGAAAGGTTCTTCTGGAGGAAAAAGAAAAGGGGACAACCATTCTTCTTTCGTCGCATAATTCAGATGATATAGAACTTCTCTGTGACAGACAGTATCATCTGGACGCAGGAAAGATTATCTGATATTCTCCAGTCCCTTCAGATCATCATAAAATCCCGGATATGAGATGTTCACACATTCAGCTCCGGTGATCTCTGTATCGCCATCAGCGTTAAGTCCTGCGATGGCAAAACTCATGGCGATCCTGTGGTCAAGGTGGCTGTCGATAACTGCGCCGTGAAGAGGCTTTCCGCCACGGATGATCATTCCGTCATCGGTTGCGGTTATGTCTGCACCCATGGATGAGAGAGCGTTTACCATGACATCTATTCGGTTTGATTCCTTGACCTTGAGTTCCTGGGCATCTCTGATGATGGTCTCGCCGTCTGCAAAGCATGCGAGAACTGCTATGGCAGGGATCTCGTCAATGAGCTTTGGTATGATGGAACCCTCAATGACACAGCCCTTAAGGCTCGATGTCTTGACGGTGATATCTGCGGTTGGCTCACCGCATCCGCTCACTACATTGGAGTATTCCATATCGCCGCCCATTGCTTTGATGACTTCCAGTATTCCATCTCTGGTCGGGTTGATTCCAATATTCTTGATGGTGATGCATGAGTCTGGAGTGATAAGTCCTGCAACAAGGAAGTAGGCAGCTGATGATATATCTCCAGGTACAAGTATCTTCTGTCCCAAGAGCTTTGAGGCAGGCTTTACAGTAGCCGTAGTTCCCTCGGTTCTTATATTACCACCGAATGATTCGAGCATGAGCTCAGTGTGGTTTCTTGACACATATGGTTCGGTGACACTTGTCTCGCTGTCCGCATAGAGTCCGGCAAGGAGTACACATGACTTTACCTGTGCTGATGCGACAGGGGAGTTGTAGTGTATTCCATGGAGCTCCTTTCCGTTTATAAGGAGTGGAGCACAGTCGTTACCAAGCTCTGATGTGATGTCAGCGCCCATCATTGACAGTGGTGTCATGATCCTCTTCATAGGTCTCTTGCATATTGATGTGTCACCTATGATCCTGCTTGCAAATGGCTGAGCGGCAAGGATACCCGATATAAGCCTGGTGGTCGTTCCGCTGTTGCCGACATCGAGTGTGCCTTCAGGCTTTGACAGTCCATGCAGTCCTTTGCCGTGTACAGTAACGACACTGCCATCATAATCAATATCTATACCCATCTGTCTGAAACAGTTCATGGATGATATACAGTCTGCTCCATTTAAAAAGCCGTGCACTTCTGTCGTTCCATCTGCTATCGAACCTAACATGATGGAACGGTGGGATATGGATTTGTCTCCCGGTATTGTTATCTCTCCGTTAAGTGATTTTACTCTGTTGATCTTCATAAATTCTCAGTATTCCTTTATTCTCATATAATATATTGGGTCAAATAATTTATTCTCTGGCTTGATATAAAATGCGCCGCGAATTTATTTGCCGATAAGTGACAGTGAGATTATAACTGCTTTTACCTAACGGTTATAGATCCTGTAGCCTGCGGCTTTAAGCACATCCTGTGCATTCTTTCTAGCGTCGGCATCGTAGAATGAGAGCCTGAGAACTCCTTCCTCATCCTCCCGGTTATGGGAGACTCCTATGTTCTTGAGGCTTATCTTTGCCTCTGCGATAAATGCTGTCACCTTTGCTATCGCACCAGCCTCATCAGGGATATCCACGAACAGTTCATGGTGCATTCTTATGACACCGCTGCTGTTGTTAGGAATGGAATCTCTGTAATCTCTGGCGGATGCAAAAAAAGCATTTATTCCAGCCGCATCGCGCTGTTTAATATGATAAATCATTTTGTCTATAAGCTCAACATATTCCTGAAGACCGTTCACGATATTGTCAGGATTTGCCAGTAGGATATGCTCCCATACCACCGGATTGGAGGATGCGATCCTGGTTATATCCTTGAAGCCTCCGGCTGCCAGTGATTTGAATATATTGTCCGGGCTGTCTGCATCTGCGACAAGGTTGACCAGTGACGCTGCTATGACGTGGGGAACATGGCTTATGTAAGAGGTTATACGGTCGTGCTCAACAGGTGAGTATGTGATCGGTATTGCGCCCAGATCTCCGATAAATGTGGAGAATTCCTCAGTCTTGCCTGGCATAACTCCATCTGCTGGCGTGATGAAGTAGTAGGCATTCTCTATGAGCCTGTCGGTTGCTGCCTCGTAGCCGGATCTCTCAGAGCCGACCATAGGATGTCCGCCGACAAAATACCTGGCAAGACCGAGCTCCTGGACTGCTTCATATATGTCGAGCTTCACACTCCCGACATCAGTCAGTATAGTGCTGTCTGTAAGAAAAGGCTTGAGCTGGCGCAGATATTCTATGTTATAGTGGACAGGTGCGCACAGAAAGATATAGTTACACCCAGCTATAGTGTGTATGTCATCTGTATATTCAGTCAGCGTCCCATCGGAGACAGCTTCCTTGAGCGTGGACAGATTATTGTCAAAACCGACTATTCTGTAATCAGGGAAAATACGGTGGATGGATTTGGCAATAGATCCTCCGATAAGTCCCAGACCGATAAATCCTATTGAAAAATCATTCATTTTACGTTCTCCTTTAACGGTTTGACGCATAAAAGCGTTAAAGTATCTAAAGGCGATTATACAGCCTTTTGAAAGACAGGGCAAGAGAAGATTCACATTGCAATAAAAAAACTTGAATATCAGATGTGGATATTAAGCTAAAATAAGAAGTAAGGGAATTGTATAAGCTGAAGATTTGTACTAAAATCTTTGTGAAGAACGCAGACGATGCACATAAGAAATGGTACTGATGTGTGCGTTTATCGACCGACCATTATAAGGAGGATAATTTATTATGATAGATACATTATGCAGACTGCTGGACGCGGGCGTTACGCAGTTTCATGTTGTGAGGGAATGTGAAGCTGTGCTGCAGGATCATGGTTACAGAGAACTTGATATTGGGGAGTGCTGGGATCTCACGGCCAGAGGAAGATATTATGTGAAGCCGTATCCATCCATGCTGGTGGCATTTGCCGCAGGGGAGATGCCTGAGTATGGCAGGTTGAATATAGGTCTGGCACACACAGATTTTCCAATGCTCAAGATCAAGACCCAGCCGGATATGAACAGAAGCGGCTACCAGACATTGAATGTAGAGCCGTATGGTGGACTTATCAAGGAGACCTGGTTTGACAGACCGCTTGGAATTGCTGGCAAGGTCATGGCGCAGACCACGGATCCGTTCAGACCGAAGACATATCTGTACGATTCAGAGCGTGCCATGTGTATAGTGCCAAGTCTTGCTCCGCATCTGAGAAAGGACGCATCCGGGGAGAAGATGAATGTGCAGAAAGAGCTCATACCGGTATATGGTCTGGATGGTCAGAATGTGAAGGACAGAGATATATTACAGTATGTGGCAGACGATCTTGGGCTTTTGAAGGACGATATTCTTGATTACGATCTGTACCTGTATAATATGGATGGAATGGAGATAGTTGGGGCAGATAAGGATATGATAGCTTCTCCGAGACTTGACAATGTGACTTCAGTGTCGGCGCTAGTTGATACAATGTGCAGAGATATAAATGGCAATAATACAAATGTTATAGCATTGTTTGACAATGAGGAGATAGGCAGCAGATCAAAGCAGGGAGCAGATTCGGTGCTTCTGTCGGAGATAATAAAGCGGATCATGGATGGACTGGACCTTGAGGATGGAGCAAAAAATCGTCTCATGAAGGATGCGTTTATGCTGTCACTGGATGTGGCACATGCAACCCATCCCAATTATTCGGAGAAAAGTGATCCGACAAATCAGATTGTAATGGGGTGCGGAGTGGCACTCAAATCAAGTGCAAGCCAGAGATATGTGTCTGACAGTGAGGCATCTGCGGTTATCATGGCTTTGTCGAGAAAACAGGATATAAAGATACAGCGCCAGGTGAACAGATCGGGGATGGCAGGAGGACAGACTCTTGGTCCTATAGCTTCATCTTATCTGCCGGTCAGGGCTGTGGACATGGGAATACCTATACTGGCCATGCATTCAGCGGTGGAACTGGGAAGCGCGGAGGATTATGCCCAGCTCGAGAAGCTGTGTGGGGCAGTATTTGAATTGTAAGTCGGAACAGTAAGGTATTTAAGCAATTTACTTGTGTAAGTGTTACGATTATGTTACAATAAGACGATATATTGGTTTAATAATCACTTACGGAGGATACTCATGAAGAAGAATTATTTAAAATGCGCAGTACTTTGCCTTGGATTGGCATCCATGCTGGCATTTACAGGATGTGGAAGCAAGGATGATTCAGCTACCACAGAGAAACAGACTGAGACTGAAGCCACAACGGAGGCAGTTTCGGTGGCAACGACAGAAGCTACAACTGAGGCTCAGCCGGAGAAGGACAAGGATGGATTCACCATTTGCAAAGATAAGGTGAAGACGCTGGATTATGTGAATGTAAGAACAACACCATCTACTGACGGAGATGTATATCAGGAGGTTGCAAATGATGTCGAGCTGGATAGAGTGGGATATAATGATGAGTGGACTAAAGTTTCGATAGATGGAGGAGAGTATTATATATTCTCTGAACTTCTTGAGGTTGTGGGTGGAGATAAGAAAGAGAATTCATCTGAGACCACAACAGAGGATTCCACAGATGAGTCTGAAGATAAGGGCACGCAGTCTGACATCGGTGAGGGTAAGATGATCGTAATAGATGCAGGTCACCAGCAGACGGCAAACGACGAGACTGAGCCTATAGGACCTGCTGCTACAGAAACCAAGGTTAAGGCTACGACAGGTAATACTGGAGTCAGCACAGGTATAGCAGAGTATGAACTTAATCTTCAGATTGCACAGAAGCTTGAGGCAGAACTCACATCGAGAGGATACACGGTCAAGATGATCAGAACTTCAAATGATGTTGATATAAGTAATGCAACAAGGGCAGAATATGCAAATAATCTCAAGGCTGATGCAGCCATCAAGATACACACGAATGGATCTACGGATGACACTGCAACGGGAGTTATGACTGTATGTCAGACTCCATCCAATCCGTACAATTCTTCACTGTATGACAAGTGCAAGAGCCTTGCAACGGATGTCTTATCAGGATTGCTTGCATCCACCGGCGCCAAGAGTGACGGTATATGGGAGACAGATACCATGAGTGGAATAAATTGGAGTACGGTTCCGGTTACGATAGTTGAGGTTGGATATATGACAACTGCTTCAGAGGAGGCGCTGCTTGTAACTGACGACTATCAGAGCAAGATTGTCAAAGGAATTGCTGATGGAATAGACAAGTTTGTGTCGGAGTAACCAGATAATAGATACAGTAGAGTGAAAAAACCTCATCACCGTTCAACGGAGAACAGTGATGAGGTTTTTATAATTCAGGACTGAAGCATGGATATCTCATCTTCAGTCAGCTGGCGATAGCTGCCAACTGGAAGATCGTCGTCAATACTGAGACTTCCCATAGATATACGTCGGAGATATGTGACGTTCATGTGGATGGCCTCAAACATTCTTTTTACCTGGTGAAAACGTCCCTCGGTTATGGTGAGCTCTATCTCTGATCTTGATGCTGATTCGTCAGCCGATAGAATCTTCAGGTTGGCGGGAAGCGTAGGCTTGTCATCACCGATATCCACACCCTTTTTAAATAGATCTATGGCTTCAACCGTGACATAGCCATCTATAATGGCATAGTATGTCTTGGCAACATGGTGGGCAGGGGATAGCAGGTGGTGAGATAATGCGCCATCGTTGGTTATCAGCAACAGCCCTTCGGTGTCAATATCCAGACGCCCTACCGGTGCCAGATCTCTGGTATTTTCTCCTTTGAGGAGATCTATGACTGTCTGGTGAAGATTATCCCTGGTTGCACTCACATACCCTGCTGGTTTGTTCAGTAAAAAATATCTGTAACGTGCATAAGACAGAATTTTACCGTTATATGAAATGACATCTGTATTTTCGTTGATCTTCATGTCTGATGAGCCGGCGGTAGATCCGTTTACGGTCACAGTTCCTTTTTTGACATACTGCTTGACCTGGCTTCGACTGCCAATGCCCATCTCTACAAGGAATTTGTCTAATCTCATAATTGTTTCTCCGTGGTAATATTGTTGTACAGGCACTGATCATGGCGTGTACAATACTTGTATAATAACATGAACCGGATATTTTTACAGCTCAAATGTAATAATTTGATGAATATACATCCTGGAGAATCAGAGTAATAACCAAGTGTTACAAAACACAATATATCGTTATAATACATTGTAAAAAACCACTAGAAATTGATGTTTTTTTGACATATTTAGTTGACACATTTACAGGTGTAGTGTATTATATTTAACAGAAATGTAACAAATGAATACCGTTTGTAAAAAATACATTACGAAATAATATATAGATTACAGATAAAAAAGAGGAAATAAAAATGACTAGATCACGCAGTAAGTTTGGTAGATTTGTAGATCACATGAGAAGGAATGTTCTCAGTTATAAATATTTGAAACATAACATTTTGATGACAGCACTTGTGGTTGTTATAGCACTTTGTGTTTTTGCTGTCATCAGTTTTGGTGAGAAGGCTGACCCGCTTGCGGATGAATTATATGCGAATGATAGTGTGACAATTGATAAGAGTCAGGCAGTTATGATGACTGATGGCAGTGTGGAGCTTGCAATAGATGCGGCTGTTCCTGCAGGAAGTTCAGTATCAGCCAGCGACACTGCGAGAGTTGCAAGCAATGCGTCAGGTAGAGTGCAGTCAGACATTGCAGCTTCTACAGAGACAACAGAGGAAGTTACAACAGAGGAGCCTTCTACAGAAGTGCTTCCGGGTGTTACAGCATCGATATTGTATGATGGTGTAGACGTTCAGTCAGAGCAGTCGTGGGATTCAGATATCTTGGCTACAGTGAACAGCGGAGAGGAGTTCGATGTTGTGTCACAGGATGAGAGCTGGATAGGAGTCAAGTTGTATGACGGCTCCATCGGATATGTTTCAACAGATTACGTAAGTGTGGATGCCTCACTTCAGTAGTAGTGTATATGAGTACCTTTCACCCAGGTACAACACAGTAAGACAGAAAAAACAAGCCGCATGTCATGTAAAGATGGCATGTGGCTTGTTTTTTTGTTGTCGGTTGGTCATCTTGACAACTTTTTGTAGTAGAAACAAGCCAGCTGTGTTCTATCCCGGAGCTGCAGCTTGTCAAGTATGGAGCTGATATAGTTTCTCACAGTTCCTTCACTTAGGTAAAGGTTTGATGATATTTCTTTGTTGTTAAGGCCGTCTGCCACAAGCCTTATAATGTCCATTTCTTTGGAGCTGAGTTCGTATTCAACTCCGGCAAAAGGTGATGCCAGGACATCTGAAGAGGCTTTCTCCATATGTCCAAGAAGATCCGGGAGTTTCCCAACTATCTCATCCCCGAACACTGTCTGTCCATTGTATACTGCTTTTACTGCCGGTGCGATACTCTCAAAATTCTGCTTTAGTATATAGCCCTTTGCACCAAGGCTCAGTGCTCTGATTATATATTCGTCATCTGAAAATGTTGTCAGAAGAAGTATGCGCGCATCCGGGTGAGCGGCCATGATAGTCTCAGAGGCCTCAAGTCCGTTTGTGTTCTCCATGCGGATGTCCATGAGGAGAACGTCTGGGTTATATTCCTCATACAGTCTGATCGCATCTGCTCCGCTGCTTCCGGTGGCGGATACTTGTATGTCATTACAGGCTTCGAGTATGGTCTGAAGTGACAGGGCTACAAGCTGGTCATCGTCTATTATAACTACATTCATTTGTCTGTTCTCTCCTTTATTTAATATCGGGTTATTTGTCCTATCTGTTTGACGATCAGTCTGAAAAATCTCTTTTCATTATATTGATCAATATAGAAAAACCATCATCGGTCGATATCTTCATAGTACCTCCGAGCTTATTGACCCTCTCCTGGATACTGTTCAACCCCATTCCACCTGAAGGACTGTTTTGTTCCGGAAACGGGCTGGATCTTGTAATGTGCCCATTGTCTGTTATATATAGCTGATAGAATGCTGGATGCTCCCTTGCACGTATCTCCATATGGCTGCCATTGCTGTGCTTCAGCGTATTGTTGATGGCTTCTTTAACTATATTGATGAATGAGTATTTGATCTCCCGTGGAAGCTTATCTGACATATCGTAATCCATGTGGATGTCCAAGTCGCTGACATTTTTGATCACATCATCCAGGGCAGTGTGCAGATCTATGGATTCATCGTGGAGATCGTGGACGCTTTTTCTCATGCTGTCCATAGCAGTGTCAAGAGTGGACTGGAGCTGGGCCAGAGGCTTCTCAAGACGATCATCTTTGTTGATGACTTTGATGGCACCAGTCTGGAGAATGGATCTGGTGAGCATATGACCTACATTGTCATGGATCTCCCGGGCGATCCTGTTTCGCTCTGACAGGGTGGCGGTGAGCACCAAGTTGTCCTGGTTTTCAAGCAGCTGGCGTGTGTTCTGCGCCACCAGCATGTCGTGCTCAGCGGTGTTGTCCCTCAAGGCAAGAAGCTCCGTCCTCAGCAGATTTATGCGGTAGCAGTACATACTCATGGCAAATGAGAACGCGATGAGACATATCTGCGGGAGAACGGACGTCAGAGGATATCTGACGCACATATATATGGATAGCAGAACGAGTATGACTGGTGACAGCCACTGTCTGTATCTGTACATGTCGTAGCTGGCTATGGATGCGAACATATATATTGGCTGCAGCCAGAATGCGGAGATAAGATATGCGCATATCAGAGCCTCACATATGTATGGATATATTCTGCTGTGGTTTTCGGCAGTATTCTCGGAGACTTTGTCCACTGCGGAGATACCGGCAAGTGCCGGATAGAGCGCGCCGGCAATGAGTGACAGGAGCAGTGCGATGATGAGCCGGGTGTCCGTGGCAGTGTTCTGCGCATATATCATGACAAATGCAGTAATCAGCAGAAGTCCTTTGTTGATGAGATGTTTCATATATAATATTCTCCATGATGTAGAAAATGCTGTAGTATATATCGTGCTGTCTGAACAGCCGCACCAGGCTGAATGTAAGCAGCTGATGTACTCATCATTATAAATAAATATTCTGAAAAAAGAAACATGACAAATGTCACATTGTGAATATGACGCTGTTCACTGTGAAAACGGAGCGGAGAAGTATATAATGAGATTATAAAAAGAAGTGCATTAAAATGGGAGGATGTATATGAGTAATTCATGTAATGCGATAGAAGTTACCAATCTGGTAAAGAGATACAAAGATCTGCTGGCGCTGGATCATTTCAGCCTGACGGTGAAGGAAGGGGAGATACTGGGGCTTCTCGGACCGAATGGATCCGGCAAGACGACAACGATAAACTGTATATTGTCTCTGCTCACATTTGACAAGGGAGACATAAAAGTATTTGGAAAAGAGATGAAGCCAGACAGCTACGATATCAAGAGGGAGATTGGAGTTGTCATGCAGGACGTGGCAGTTTTTGATGAGCTCACCGTGTATGAGAATATAGATTATTTCTGTGGTCTTTATATCAAGGATAAGGAGAAGAGACGCAGATGCGTTGAGGAGACCATGGATTTTGTAGATATTGCGGATTACAGGAAATTCCTTCCAAAGAAGCTCTCGGGTGGACTTCTGCGAAGACTGAATATTGCCTGCGGAATAGCGCATAAGCCAAAGCTTATATTTTTCGATGAGCCGACGGTTGCAGTCGATCCACAGAGCCGAAACAGAATACTTGAGGGAATCAAACGACTGAATGAGGAGGGCGCGACCATCGTGTACACCTCTCATTATATGGAGGAGGTCGAGCAGATCTGCGACAGGATAGTCATCATGGACAAAGGTAAATCTGTTGCAGTCGGAACGAAGGATGAGCTCAAGAAGATGATCAAGAACACGGAGACCATAAAGGTTGAGGTGCTTGGACTTACAGGCGAACAGATGTCGGAGCTTCGCAGTCAGCCGCATGTGTATGAGGACGAGTATAACGGAGGCATGTTGACACTTAGATATTCCGGCGGAAGACACAATCTGGTGAGACTCATGGAATTTTTCAAGGAGCATGACATATCATTTGGCAGGGTGGTCACGGAGCTCCCGACACTCAATGATGTATTTCTTGAGATTACAGGCAAGGAACTCAGAGACTGATTTGAATGTAAGATGGATTATGGATTTGTTGAAAGAAACTAATATTTGTATATTTCAGATGAATAGGGATTAAAAGAGGAGATAAATATGTTTATACGGGATTTCCTATATACGATAAAGATATTGATGCGTGCCAAGGTGTCTATTTTCTGGACACTGGTATTTCCGATATTGCTTGCCACATTCATGTACATGGCATTTGGCAACATATATGAACAGGACGAGATGTTCAGGAATATAAAGGTTGCGGTGGTCACCGAGGATGAATCGGCAAATGGGCTTAACTATATGCTGGATGCGCTGTCGGAGGGCGATGATGCCCTTCTGTCGGTTACAAGGATGAGCGAAAGCGATGCGGAGAAGTCACTGGCGGATGAAGAGGTCGAGGGCATCATATATACGGATGATGTGAAGCTTACGGTTGCGGAGAGTTCTGTCAATGCGAGCATACTTGAAACGGTGCTTTCTGAGTACAAGCAGTACGAGCATGCACTTAAGGATATATATAAGGATGGCACCGAACCTAAGGGGGATATGGCTTCTGATGGCATCGGACTCCAACAGTATATGGCTGGGACTTCCGGCGGGGATGATATGTCGAACCTTGTGGAAAAGCTCTCAGAACAGAGATCATATTATACAGAGAAAGCCAGCACCGAGGGCAGCCAGAACGTGTATAACAATTATTTCTACGCCATATTTGCCATGAGCTGCCTTTTTGCATCGCTTTCATCTATAGGAATGATGAACAATCTTCAGGCAAATGTGAGCGCTACAGGAAAGAGAAAAAATGTGTCCCCACAGAGAAAAATGACATTTGTTCTGGCAGAATTTGCCGCACTGCTGCTTATACATTTTGTGGTCGAGGTCATAAGCTTTATATACATGTCCTGTATCGGAGTGGACTTTGGCGACAGGGTATGGGAGATCCTGCTCACACTATTCGTGGGCTGCTTTATCGGCTTGGCGATTGGAGTCATAGTTGGGGCTATATCAAAGCTTGCTGAGGGAACCAAGATAGGAATTGTGATCGGAATATCCATGGTGATGTCTATTCTTTCAGACCTGTGTATGAACGGAATAAAATATGAGATACAGCAGCATGTGCCGATTATAAATAAACTCAATCCCGCAGCATTGATATCGGATTCATTCTATGCGCTGAATGTTTATAGTGACCACCAGGTTTTCACTGAGAATATCGTCATAATGACTATTGAGGCTGTGGTGCTCGTAGCAGTTGGGATTCTCATGGTAAGGAGGAACAGATATGCAAGTGTTTAAATCTTTTTTCAAGGTTTTGAGAAAATATATTGGGCAGATGATCATGTATGTGGGAATCCTGTGTGGAGTCATGATTGTGTTCATCAATGTGGGAAACGCAGATCCACAGAACCTTTATAAGGGTAAAACGATCAAATATGCGGCAAGCGATGAGGATGGCAGTGAGATGAGCAGAAAATTGATGGCTTACCTGAGTGATACACAGCAGCTTGTAGATGGCGTTGATATGGACGAACGAGGTATTCAGGATGCTCTCTACAACAGGGCGGTGGATTGTGTGATCAGGATACCAGATGGTTTTGGCGATGCATGGGCAAATGATACTGCGGATGGTCTGCTTGAGATAACGACTATCCCCGGAAGTCAGGCGTCCATGCTGTTTGAGACAAGGCTTGACAGCTACATGAATATGGTGTCTCTGTACAAGAGGGCCGGAGATGATGTGAACAGTGCCGATAAGAGCGCGAGGACGGCGCTTGAGCAGAAGGCAGAGGTCGATATGGCAGACGGAAAGTCTTCAGAACATTCTATGCTATATAACTTCTACAATTATCTCGGCTGGGTTATGATCTGCGTTATGATAATTGGGGTAGCGCCTGTTCTGCAGGTATATAACAGGAAAAAGCTTAGAGCGAGAATAGAGTGCTCATCATACAAATTTTTCAGGCTGAACAGGGAACTTGTCCTGGGGATGATGTTTACTGGATGCGTGCTGTCTGTAGTATTTATAGCACTCTCCAGAATACTTATAAAATATGATATAACATCGGCAAGAGGCGGAATGTTCATACTCAATATGTTGGTGTATGCCTGTGTGGCACTCTCGCTGGCGTTTCTGGTTAGCAAGCTTACCCAGAGTGAACAGATCCTTTCCATGTGTGCAAATGTAATATCGCTTGGAATGGCATTTCTCTGTGGGATATTTGTACCGAGAGAATTCTTAAGTGACACTGTGATGGCGATAGCGCATTTTCTCCCGGCATACTGGTACGCAAATGCAACAGATGCCATCGACAATTTCACATCTGGCAGTTCGGTGACAGGAATATTTGTGAGCATGGGAGTACAGGTGCTCTTTGCCGTTCTGTTCATACTTGTTGGAGTGATCGTTGACAGGTACAAGACCGCCGGCAGGGCTATGGCTTAGAAAAATAAATATTATTTTTGTTTGACGCGCGTCAAATACGTATGTATTATGTATGTATAGTATTTGACGCGCGTCAAATACTATACAAGCAGTGCTATTTAATTATTGGATGTGTCAAAGGAGGATAAGAATGAAAATAATACACGAAAAACAGGATCTTACATTCCTTCGATGGTCTCATATAAGGAGTTCAAGTGGAACTGCAGGAACTTTTTTAAAGTCGGAATCCAATTTGGATGGGAGTAAGATATATTATAAACTTTCAAGATTTGATCCATTAAATGGCGTAGTTGGACATGAGTGTGTAAATGAGTTGATAGTGGATAGACTGCTCACAGTTCTTGGGGTGGAACATCTGGATTATGAGTTGATAAACAGCCGTATAGAAATAGAGGGAAAAGCGTATGACACTTACCTGTGTGCCTCTAAAGACTTTAAGGAGCGCGGTGAAAGCAAGCTGGCACTTGATGATTATTATAGACTGAATGCGATAAAGGGAGAGAGCCGCTATGATTTTTGCGTGAGATGTGGCTGGAAAGAATATATAGACCGTATGATCGTACTTGATTATATTATCCTGAACAGGGATCGCCATGGGGCAAATATAGAGGTGCTTCGAAATTCAAGGAAGAGAACGATAAGGATGGCTCCGTTGTTCGATCATGGTTTATCTCTTTTGTGTTTTTGCAATTCCGATGAGGAAGTGTCAGAAACAGATATTATGGAAGATAAGAGATGCCAGAATTTTATTGGTGGATTTTCATGTCAGGAGAACTTGAAACTGATAGGAGAAAAAAGGGATGTTTTCCCCAATAAGCTATATATAACAGATAAAGAGTTTATTTTTGACGGACTTAGAGGCATAGTGTCAGATGTATTTATAGACACAGTATGGAACATGATATATAAGAGGTACAAGGTTTATGAAAATCTTTGAAATTATAGATGGCGACAAGGAGAAAACTGTAGGAGCACTTCTCTATTTTGAGAAGGAGCGCACATGTATAGTTGAATTACAGGAATATCTGGATGAATGGTATGCGCCGTTTTTGTTTGCAAGCTATGTGAAGAATAAGGTATATACAATACCGAGAGATGTAAGCGCCCTGTGGGTAAGGGGGAGGGTGATCCCGAGTGGAAGGCAGAATATATCAGATATACTTAAAGTACATCACCTCAAGGAATACGACGAAATGAAATTTCTTGAAATATCCGAGGGAAGATGCTCACAGGACGAAATGTATATCAGGCAGCTTGATAAGCTCCCGGAATTTGTAGTTGAACGCCAGCAAAAAAATCTGTCGGAGTGTGTTATTTTGGGCGCATATAATATTTTGTGCTTTTTTGCAGATGGTAATACGAGAAAAATAGATTTGAAAAATATATCAAAAAACGATAGTGCAGCACAGTCGATTGACAGGCTAGCTGGATTGGATAAAGTTCTGGAAAATGACAGCCTTTACAGGTCTGGTAAGCTTGGCACTGGAGGGTACTTTGTCACATTCAATGATTCGATTGATATTCCTGCAGACATTTTGTATGAGTCAGGAGAGAAGGTTCCTCTTGGACTTGAGGATTTTAAGACATTTGTAAGACATAACATTATTGATACGACAGAGAGCTGTGACATGCTTGAGTGTTCAAGACAGAATATTTCATATATGGTGAATCAGGGACAGATGTCGGCGGTGAAAGAGGATGTCCGGGGGAATCTGTATCTTAAAGGAGAGGTGCTTTCAAATATATGGTAAGAACAATATTACACTGGAAGTTATGAGGCATGGTCTGTTATAATAAAAAACGGAGGGAAGAGGGGCGCTTATGAGCGTAGCTCATAATTTTCATGCGCACCTCTGACATGTAGTAGAGGGGGCCCCGCGTGCGGGGGAGTTGGCTGCTACCTACTATATGTTTAGGAGGACGAGAAAGTGCTTAAAAAGAAAGTGCTGAAACAGAACAACTTACTCAGACTGCATAAGAGACTTGCAGTGATGATGCTGGCCCTTACACTTGGACTCGGTACAGGGTGCGGCAAAACAGATGACGGAGCGGACGGTGCGGCGCCGTCGGAAGCAGAGACTTTGGCGGATGGTCAGATAGGAGATCAGGCAGATGCCAGAGCATCAGAAGAAGATGGACAGGAGTCAAAAAAAGCTACGGAAGACAAGGACGAGCCTTATGTAGAAGGAACATACTCAAGTGATTCGTATGACGTGGCAGAGTTTACGGCAGAGCCTCGTAAGAAGACCGACGAAGAGGGTAATCGCGGTGTGTATTACGAGATATTTGTCAGATCATTTGCCGATTCAGACGGTGATGGTATAGGCGATCTGAATGGCGTTACGGAGAAACTTGACTATCTGCAGGAACTCGGAATCGATGGGATATGGCTCATGCCGATCACTGCATCCGATACCTACCACGGATATTCAGTGACGGATTACATGGCGGTGAATCCCGATTACGGAACAGAGGATGATTTTAAGAGATTGCTTGACGAAGCACACAGCAGAGACATGAAAGTCATCATGGATCTGGTCATCAATCACACCAGTATCAATCATCCGTGGTTTCAGGCGGCAAAGTCCGATGAGAACAGCGAGTACAGAGATTATTACAGGTGGGTGTACAAGACCGACAAGAAAGACTGCAATCATCTTCTCGACAAATCAAGCTGGGGAGATATGGTGTGGCACCAGGAAGGAGACTTCTATTATTATGGTGTGTTTGGCGCGGATATGCCTGATCTGAACTACAACAATCCGGATGTTAGACAGGCTGCGAAGGATGCCGCCGGTCACTGGCTGGAGCTTGGCCTTGACGGCTTTCGTATGGACGCCGCAGTTCATATCTATGGGGCACACGAGTTCAAGCAGCAGGAAGATTCTGAAGTGGCAAATATCACCTGGTGGAACGAATTTGCCGGTTACTGCGAGAGCATAAATCCTGATGTATACCTGGTGGGTGAGGTATGGCAGGATGACAAGGTGCTGGAAAACTATGTCCAGCCATTTGACACGAAGTTTGATTTTGCGATTCAGCAGAAGATACTGAACTGCGTACAGAAAGGCATGGCGGTGCCAGGCTTTGGCGATTCTCTTTCCGTGGCGATAGAGAATATACAGAATAAATATGACGGCGTGGATGCAAACTATCTGAATGGAGTATTTGGAGCAAATCACGATCAGGACAGGATAGCATCGTCAGTGAACAGCCTGGATAAGGCGAGACAGATTGCGGCGGTATATATGACACTTCCGGGCAATCCATATATATATTATGGTGAGGAGCTTGGAATGTATGGCAGCAAGCCGGATGAGATGATAAGGACGCCTTTCCTTTGGGGAAGTGACAGTACATATAATACGTCGTGGGAAAATGACGATCAGAATGCAGAGACAAAGGGACTTGACCAGCAGATGGAAGATCCGGATTCAATGTATTCATATTATAAGACACTCATAGCATTGAGGAAGGACAATCCAGCCCTTATGAAAGGAAGCTACAGAGCGGCAGCTCTCACAAGCGACAGTGTGACAGCGTACTTCCGTGAGACGGATGGACAGAAGCTGCTGGTGGTGCACAACTTTGCAGAGGGTGATCAGACGGTATCGCTTGCTGAGTGCGGAGACATAACAGTCACAGATGTACTTTATTCAAGTTCTGGTGAGATCGATGTATCAGACCTCAGTTCAGTGAAATTAGCTGGAAATGAGAGTGTGGTGCTGGAGCTTGGTGAGTAAAAAAAAAATCCCAACTTAAAGGAGGAGCTCCATGAAGAAAATACTAATAACGGGTGGTACGGTATTTGTAAGCCGGTATGTGGCGCAGTATTTTGTGGACAAAGGCTATGAGGTGTATGTGGTCAACAGAAATTCAAGATCGCAGGTTCCGGGTGTGAAGCTTATAGAAGCGGACAGGCACGACCTGGGAGACAAACTCAAAAACATCTACTTTGATGTTGTAGCTGACATAACCGCATATAATGTGGAAGATATCACAGACTTATGTGACAGCCTTGGTTCATTTGGTCAGTATATCATGATCAGCTCAAGTGCAGTGTATCCAGAGTATGGAGATCAGCCATTCCGTGAAGATTCAGAACGGGCACTCAATAGATACTGGGGGTCATATGGTACGGATAAGATCGCTGCGGAGGATGCATTACTTGACAGAGTGAGTGATGCTTACATACTCAGACCACCATATATTTATGGACCTATGAACAATGTATACAGGGAGGCTTTTGTATTCGACTGTGCCAGGGCGGACAGGCCATTTTATCTGCCCGGAGATGGTGGAATGAAGCTGCAGTTCTTCCATGTGAAGGATCTCTGTATCCTGATGGAGAGAATAATAGAGAAAAAGCCGGAGACTCATCTCATGAATGTGGGAAATGTGGAGCCGGTCACTATAAAGGACTGGGTGACGATGTGTTACGCCTGCTTTGATAAGATACCTGCGTTTGTAAATGTCAGTGAGGATATAGAACAGAGAAATTATTTCAGTTTTCATAACTATGAATATTATCTCGATGTGCAGCAGCAGAACAAAATATACCCGGAGACAATACCACTGGAAGAAGGATTGAAAGAATGCGCAGAGTGGTATGTGGAAAATGAATCAGAAGTTGGGAAAAAGCCATATATGGAATATATAGACTGTAATTTAAAATAATGTACGTTGGTGCAGCGATATTGTAAATGATATGCATTTAGGGAGATCTGGAGCTTCGGCTCCGGATCTTTTTTTATAGATATACATTCAAATATCGTCGAGATATACGATGTGTATAAATTCATTAAGAAAGTGTAAATTCGTTATAAGTGGGTTTACATCTTTGTTATTATTGATATAATGCAGATACATAGTGAGAGAGTTCTTGACAATGATGGAGTTTTACTCATTGTCCTCAAATAAGATTTTAGTTCTTTTTTAGTAGAAATAAGTGATCTGAAATTTCTATAGTTTAATTTCCATAATGATTTTTGGCAAATATAAAATAATAAAGGAGTTACTGAATGATAAAAAACAGGAATGTTAGTATAATAACGGACGAAAATAATAATCAAATAGTAATTATTAATGACAAAAAATTTAAAGGCTTATCAAAAGATGATTGGCAGCAGATAGAAAAATACTTAAAAGGCTATATATCGGATTGTTATGAAATTACAGAAACAAATGATGTTGTTTATATTGGAAAAGAATTTCCGTCTGAATATGCAGGTTCGAAAAGCAGAATTGCATTAAAAGGTGCAAGAAAAAAGGCAAAGGCATCAGCATCACAGGGAATTCCAGAGCTAATAAAAATAGCCCAAAATCCACGTTGGGAAGAGAATAAAGAGCAAAAGCATAATAAAGATGCTAAATATGGTTGGTATAGATATGATATAAGGTTTGGACTGCCTGTGTATGATGATAAAACGGGCAAATTAGATAGATATAATATATTCACAGCTATTCTTCTTATAAAACATTCAGAGGATGGTAATAAGTACCTGCATGATATTACCACAATAAAAAAAGAAACGAGCAGCCCGCTTGAGTCGTAAAACTGTACGGTGAAAACCCATTTCTTTTGATATATTCTATTTCAGTCTTTTTATTTTGTCAAGAAAAAACATCCCCAATCATATTCATAACGAGTATGATTGGGGATGTTTTATGTCTACACTATATATAAATTACTTATTGTTAGCGTTGTCCTTCTCCTCACGCTTCTGATCCATCATAGCACGAACCTTCATTGAAAGGCCGAACAGGTTGATGAAACCTGAAGCATCCTTGTGATCGTAGAGGTCACCGGTTGTGAATGAAGCGAGGCTCTCTGAGTACAGAGTGTAATCAGATGTTGTACCAGCCTTGATGATGTTGCCCTTGTAGAGCTTCATCTTTACATGACCGGTTACACGCTCCTCAGTCTTGGCAACGAATGCTGAAAGGCTCTCACGGAGAGTGCAGAACCACTTGCCCTCGTATACAAGTGCTGCGAACTTTGTTCCGACAAGCTTCTTGTACTCCATAGTATCACGGTCAAGTGTGAGCTCCTCAAGCTGCTTGTGAGCTTCTGTGAGGATAGTTCCACCAGGTGTCTCGTATACACCACGTGACTTCATGCCGACAACACGGTTCTCAACGATATCGATGATACCGATACCATGCTTTCCGCCGAGCTTGTTCAGCTCACGGATGATATCTGAAGTCTTCATCTTCTTGCCGTTGAGTGCTACAGGGTAGCCCTTCTCGAAGTCAAGGTCGATGTACTCAGGCTCATCAGGTGCCTTCTCAGGTGTAACTGAGAGAACCAGAAGGTCATCGTAGTTTGGCTCATTTGCAGGATTCTCAAGCTCAAGACCCTCATGGCTGATGTGCCAGATGTTACGGTCACGGCTGTAAGAATGCTTTGCGTCAAATGGAAGATCGATGCCGTGTGCCTTACAGAAAGCGATCTCATCCTCACGTGACTGCATAGTCCACTCAGGCTGTCTCCATGTAGCGATAACCTTGATGTCTGGTGCAAGAGCCTTGATAGAAAGCTCAAAACGAAGCTGGTCGTTACCCTTACCTGTAGCTCCGTGGCAGATGGCAACAGCGCCTTCCTTACGTGCAACCTCAACAAGCTTCTTAGCAATGATAGGTCTTGCAAATGACGTACCGAGAAGGTATTTGTTCTCGTATACAGCGTCAGCCTGAACTGTTGGCATGATGTACTCATCGCAGAGCTCATCAACAACATCGATGATGTAAAGCTTCTCAGCTCCTGAATACTTTGCTCTCTCGTCAAGTCCCTCAAGCTCGCTCTCCTGACCTACATCTATACATGCACAGATAACATCGTATCCGTATGTCTCCTTTAACCATGGGATGATGGCAGTGGTATCAAGACCGCCTGAATAAGCCAGTACAACTTTTTCTTTAGCCATTTTAATAAATCCTCCTATAAATATAGTGTTTTGAAAAATTACTTTATAATATATTCCATTTTTCGCCTACATGAACTATACAACGCAAATGTATATTATGCAAGCAATTTTTCAAAATATCCATTCAATCAGCGTATAATATGCATGCGATTTATGCATGGATACATAGCAAAATGGCGGCAAAAACGTTGATAAACCGTATATTTTTGATAAATATGCAAATATTCAAAAAAACCATTGCATAATATACAATCAAAATGTATAATTATAAAAGTCTTCGTATGGGAGATAACATTTTGTCGGATGTGTTAATGGAATGTCCAGAGATTGAGCGGGTAGAATCAGATTGTCAGGTATCAAGTCTATCATTACCTATAATATACATGCTGATGAGATGCATGTTGACGAGGCTGACTAAGTGGGTATACAATCAAACAGGATATGCCTTAAGACAAATCCGTGGGAATGGAAATATAAATTTTTACATATATATGGAGGCAGTTATGATTAAGGTAGGAATTATCGGATCAACAGGATACGCAGGACAGGAGATAGTAAGAATCCTTCTTGGACATAAGGAAGCGGAGATCGTATGGTACGGTTCAAGAAGCTTTATCGATCAGAAATATTATCAGGTATACGGCAACATGTTCCAGATCGTGGACGCGAAGTGTATGGATGACAACATGGAGGAGCTTGCATCACAGGTAGATGTCATATTTACAGCTACACCACAGGGACTTTGCGGATCACTGGTGAATGAGGAGATTCTGTCAAAGGTGAAGATCATAGATCTCAGTGCAGATTTCAGAATAAAGGATGTCGCTACTTATGAGAAGTGGTACAAGATAGAGCACAAGAGCCCACAGTTTATTGACGAGGCTGTGTATGGTCTCTGTGAGATCAACAGGGAGGATATAAAGAAGTGCAGACTTCTTGCAAACCCTGGATGCTACACAACATGTTCGATCCTTTCACTCTACCCACTGGTTAAGGAAGGTCTGGTTGACGCCAACTCCATCATTGTTGACGCTAAGTCCGGAACATCGGGTGCAGGAAGAGGCGCGAAGATTGCAAATCTCTACTGTGAGGTCAATGAGAGCATAAAGGCTTATGGAGTTACGACACACAGACATACACCTGAGATAGAGGAGCAGCTTGGATATGCAAATGGCAGTCCGATAGTCATCAATTTCACTCCACATCTTGTTCCTATGAACAGAGGAATACTTGTGACAGCATATGCCAACCTCAAGGAGAAGGTTGATTACGATACAGTGAGAGCCGCATACGATAAGTACTATGCAAATGAGAGATTTATCAGGGTTCTCGACAAGGATGTATGTCCTGAGACAAGATGGGTTGAGGGCAGCAACTATGTGGATGTCAACTTCAAGATCGATGAGAGAACAAACAGAGTCATCGCCATGGGCGCACTTGACAATCTTGTAAAGGGTGCTGCAGGTCAGGCGGTTCAGAACATGAACATTATGTTTGGATTTGACGAGGCAGAAGGTCTCCGCATGGCTCCTGTTTTCCCATAAATTTGGAAATAAGGTGGTAGGATGAAGATAATTCCGGGAGGCGTGACGGCACCTATAGGCTTTAGGGCGGCGGGACTTCACGTTGGAATAAGAAGAAATAAACTGAAAAAAGACATGGCACTCCTGGTGAGTGATGTTCCGGCTCATGTGGCAGGAGCATTTACACAGAACATGGTTCAGGCGGCACCGGTCATCTATGACAGGCGGCTTTGCCAGAATGTGGGAATGTGTCAGGCGCTGGTGGTGAACAGCGGTGTGGCGAATACCTGCACCGGTGAGCAGGGAATCCACGATGCGGAGGCCATGGCGGCTCATGTAGGTAAGAGCCTTGGCATAGATCCTGATATGGTGGCAGTGGCTTCCACCGGAGTCATAGGAATGAGACTTCCTATGGATGTCATACAGAGAGGCATAGATATGCTGGTGCCGGAACTTTCATATTCGATAGATGCCGGAGTTGATGCGGCTGAGGCGATAAAGACGACGGATATCTACAAGAAGGAGATAGCAGTAACTTTAGAGATCAAGGGGCAGCAGGTCACCATAGGCGGCATGTGCAAGGGATCAGGAATGATCAACCCTAACCTCGGAACTGTACTCAGCTTCATCACGACGGATCTGAATATCAGCTCAGAGCTGCTAGGCAAGGTGCTTAAGGCTGATGTGGTCGATACATATAATATGGTGTCAGTGGACGGAGATATGTCCACCAACGACACCGTCATGATATTTGCAAATGGCATGGCGGGCAACGAGGAGCTGCTTGAGACCGATGATGATTTCCTGGCTTTTGTCGAGGCTATAAGATATATCAACAGAGCATTTGTCAGGGCGATAGCCTCGGACGGAGAGGGTGCGACCAAGATGTTTCAGGTGGATGTGTCGGGCATGCCTGATAAGGATACGGCAAGACATCTGGCAAAGGCTATAGTAGCCTCCAATCTTGTAAAGTGTGCCATGTACGGAGCTGATGCCAACTGGGGCAGAATAGTATGCGCCATGGGGCAGAGCGGTGTGAAGTTTGATCCGTACAGGGTTGATATAGAGATAGCCAGTGTGGCAGGACATCTTGAGATAGTTAAGCATGGAGTGACTACTGATTACGATGAGAAGGAAGCGAGCCACATACTTTCTGAGAAGCAGATAAAGCTCAGGGCGCATATGAATATGGGAGATGAGACGGCAACCGCGTGGGGCTGTGATCTCACATATGATTACATCAAGATAAATGCGGATTACAGAAAATAGACTATAGTCAATAAAGAAGATATAACATAGAAGAAAGAAGGACAGAGAAATGGTTATAGGTGATTACACAGTAGATCAGGTAATTGAGAAGGCACAGACACTGATAGAGGCAATGCCGTATATCAAGAAGTTCCAGGGCAAGACAGTGGTAGTAAAGTACGGCGGAAGCGCTATGCTTGATGAGAATCTCAAGTACAACGTCATCAAGGATGTTGCCATGCTGAAGCTCGTTGGCATGAAGCCGGTCATCGTACACGGTGGCGGTAAGGAGATCAGCAAGTGGGTTGAGAAGGTTGGCAAGGAGGCAGAATTTATCAATGGTCTCCGTGTGACAGATGCAGAGACTATGGAGATCGCAGAGATGGTTCTCGGTAAGGTCAACAAGAGCCTTGTAAGCCTCATGCAGAAGATCGGACTTAAGGCAGTCGGAATCAGCGGCAAGGACGGAGGTATGTTCACAGTCAAGAAGAAGTTCCCGGGTGGTAAGGATATAGGTTATGTGGGAGAGATAACAAAGGTTGATACATCACTGCTCACGTCGCTCATCGAGGATGATTTCATCCCTGTTATCGCACCTATAGGCGTGGATGAGAATTATGAGGATTACAACATCAATGCAGATGATGCAGCATGTGCAGTTGCCACAGCTCTTGAGGCTGAGAAGCTCGTATTCCTCACAGATATCGAAGGCGTATTCATCGATCCTACAGACAAGTCCACACTTATCTCAGAGATGGATATACATGAGGCAAAGGAGATCATAGAGAAGGGTGTTGTCGGCGGTGGTATGCTTCCAAAGCTTAACAACTGTATCGCAGCCATGGAGAACGGAGTTTCAAGAGTGCATATTCTGGACGGACGTCTTCAGCACTGTCTGCTTCTTGAGTTCTTCACCCAGAAGGGTATCGGAACCGCTATTCTCAAGGAGCCATTGTTCTAATAGATATTACATATAGAGAATATACACGAATAAAGCCGTGTGTCAGACACAGAAAGTTATCTTTGAAGTCTGGTGCGCGGCTTTTTACATATTTATATGTATTGTAAAAATAATCAATGAATGTGGCATAAAAAGGTCTATTTATGAAAAAAGTAACAAAAATGAAATGAAATAGAAATATATTGTTGTAAATTAAATGGGGTTTAGATACAATGAATCTGTGTAATTCTGTGCAGACGCAGGAGGTGTCGGCACGGTGGACAATAGAATAAGACTTATCATATGTGTACTGTTTTTGGGACTTATGTGTAGTGGATGCAGTAAAGAGACTGTGGTTATATCGGACAGCGGGACAGAGAACGTGACAGAACAGGAACAATCCGATACAGAGGAAGATTCAGCCGGATCAGAGAATGATACTGATAAGATAGTTGTATTTGTGTGTGGATCGGTGCTGAATGAAGGGGTATATGAGCTGGATCCCGGTGCCAGGGTGAATGATGCACTGGCAGCGGCCGGTGGATTTGCAGAGGATGCTGATACGACAGCGGTTAATCTTGCTGATATGGTAACAGATGGTGGAAAGATATATTTCCCTGCAGAAGGTGAGCCTGTATCATCAGGATATGCAGGCGGCACAGAAGCGGAAAATGTCCTGACAGAGAATGGTAAGGTGAATATCAATACAGCTGATGAGAATGGACTTACACAGCTCCCAGGCATTGGAGAGACGAGGGCCAGGAGAATAATAGCTTACAGACAGGAACACGGACTGTTTTCCAGTACAGAGGATCTGAAGAATGTCAGCGGCATCGGAGATAGTATATATGAGAGTCTTGAAGAATATATATCTGTAGAGTAGAGGAACAAGGAGAGAAAGGAAGTAAAGTATGAAAAAGGTTCTTGTTGTTGACGATGAGAAGTTGATTGTCAAAGGATTGAAGTTTAGTCTTGAACAGGACGATATGGAAGTCGATACAGCTTACGACGGCGGTGAGGCTGTAGAGAAAATAAAGAATAACGACTATGATATAGTACTTCTTGATATTATGATCCCGGTTTATACAGGAATAGAAGTGTGTCAGATGGTTAGGGAATTTTCCAATGTGCCTATCATCATGCTCACAGCAAAGGGTGAGGATATGGACAAGATCATGGGTCTTGAATATGGCGCAGACGATTATATAACAAAGCCATTTAACATACTTGAGGTTAAGGCCAGAATAAAAGCGATACTTAGGAGAAGCGGCAGAAAACAGGCACCGGTAAAACCTGCTAATGTTATGGAGATCAATGGAATGAAGGTCGAGCTTGACAGCAGAAGGGTGTTTGTGGCTGGCAAAGAACTTAATCTGACAGCGAAGGAATTTGATCTTCTGGAGCTGCTTATGGCACATCCTAACAAGGTATATTCGAGAAATGAACTTCTTAGTACGATATGGGGAGATTCATATCCGGGAGATGCAAGAACTGTGGATGTTCATGTGAGACGTCTTCGTGAAAAGATAGAGGCGAATCCGGGAGAGCCGGTTTATATTCATACAAAATGGGGAGTAGGTTATTTCTTCAAGGGCTGATATGAAAAAAAAAGAAAAGACTACTGTAGGTTCAGATAATAAAGATATACAGACAACTGAAAATACAAAATCCAAGGCACAGTTCAGCATGAGCCAGAAGCTGGTGATCGCTATGGTCACAGTCGTGTGTGTGGCTGTGATCGTCAGCGCATCATTGTGGATACTGATGAGAAATTCGGCAAGAAACTCGGAGAAAGACCTTGTGCAGCGCACAGAGATTTGTTCAGACTATGTTGTCAATGTCATCAACACACATAAGGCCGAGGATGATATCGGACAAGCCATGGATGAGATAAGAGCCATGGCTTATTCGATATCAGGACGTATACTTGTGATTGATTCCGGGTACAGGATAGCCGTTGATTCCTATGACAAAGATACAGGAAAATACATGCTGGATTCAAATGTGTTAGAAGTCATGAGCGGTAAATCAGTATCTATGACGGAAGATACTGATGGTGTGCTGAAAAAGCTGGTCGCTGTCATAAACAGTGAAGGTTACACAGATGCAGTTGCAGTCATAATGTGTGGAACAGATGAGCTCACAGTACAAAACGAAAAGAGCCAGATATGGTTTGTGGGGCTGCTCATAGCCGCGGTAGCACTTGCTTCAGTTCTGGCATGGTTCATTGCCAGACTGTCGGTGAGGGATGTGGACCGTGTTAAGGATTGTATAGAAGGAATGACGGGCGGAAGTCTTGAGCAGATGAATACTGACGGCATGTTTAAGGAGACGCAGGAGCTCACGAAAGGCATAAACGCAGTATTTAACAAGGCTCAGCTTCTCGAGGAGTCCAGACAGGAATTTGTGTCAAATGTGTCACATGAGCTCAAGACACCTATAACATCCATGAAGGTTCTGTCTGAGTCATTGCTTACCCAGAGTGATGTGCCTGCTGAGATGTATAGAGAGTTCATGGAGGATATAGTTCAGGAGATAGACAGGGAGGCGGAGATCATAAGTGACCTTCTGACCCTTGTCAAGACCGATAAGGGTCCTGACAGCCTTAACAAGGAATCTGTGGATATGAATGAATTCATGGAGCTTATACTCAAGCGATTGAAGCCACTGGCTGAGAAGAGAAGTATCCAGCTGTCATTTGAGAGTTTCAGGGATGTCAGCGCAGATATAGATAAAGTAAAGTTCACACTTGCGATATCCAATCTGATAGAAAATGGAATAAAATACAACGTGGACGGTGGCTGGATCAGGGTATCACTGAATGCCGATCACAGAAACTTTTATATCAAGGTGGCTGATTCCGGAGTCGGTATCCCGGAGGATTGCATAAACCATATATTTGAGAGATTCTACAGAGTGGATAAGGCGAGAAGCCGTGACACGGGAGGCACTGGTCTGGGACTTGCGATTACAAAGAACATCATTCTCATGCATAAGGGAACGATCAATGTGTACAGTGAGCCTGGAAAGGGAACCACATTCACGGTTAAGATTCCACTGGGATATCAACAGTAAAAGGTATGGAAAATATGAGAAATAAGAGATATATTATGGGTGTGATCGGGTGTCTGCTCATGCTGCTGCTGACTGCGGCCTGCGGAGCGGATCAGAACAGTGATCCAGGATCAGGTGACAGAGAAGATCCGGGCAGCATCACCCTGTACTATGTGGATGAGACCTGGACTGGATTCAATCCGCAGTCTATGGACATAGATCAGGTGGCATCCGTGGAAAACGTCATAGATACAGTTATGATTGCGCTGATAGAGGGTGGAGATTCTGACACTGCAGTCGCGCCGGTGGCACCCGGTATGACCTATCAGAGATATACATATGATGGTGCAAAAACGATAAACCTTATATTCAATGTTGACTGGGAGAGTACAGATGCATATGCGGTGCTTTTGTCAAAAGCGGCATTTGTACGGACTATTTGTCAGATAACTCCGCTTGATAAGGTCGTGTTTGAACTGGTGGATATGTCAAATGAGAGCAATGTCATAAAGGAAGAACTCACAGAGGATTCATTTGCAGATGAAAACAATATGATGAATTCTGATTGTGAGGCACACATATATCTTCCAGATAAGACAGGCAAATATCTGATAGAGAAGACTGTGATTCTTGACAGGGCATCCAGGGATACACTTGCGGTGCAGATATTGCAGGAGCTGACAGTAAACTATGATGACACGCTGCCCCCGTTTAACACAGATACGGTGGTAAAGAGCGTAAGTGTGGCTGATGGTGTATGTACAGTTACGTTCAACGAAAAATTTGCCAGTGGTACCCAGGGGGTGGATGATGAAGTGGTGGTATATTCCATAGTTGATACACTCACGGATCTGGATGGAATAGACAGCGTTGTTATAACGGTGGACAACACTAATAACAGATTGAACAATATAGATCTGAGTAAGAAGTTATTCAGAAATGCTACATATATTAGATAATACAGGAGGATAAGAAAATTAAGAGACCATTATTCTGGATAGCAGTGTGCTTTGCGCTTGGAGAGGCGTATGCGATAGCAGCTGATAATTCAGTTCTGATAATTGGTCTATTGATCATGGCTGCACCGGTTTTGTCAGTGGCTGACGGCAAAACAGTTGCAGCCATTATTTTTTTACTGATTGCCGTGGTGGGATTTATGAATGTGCAGACCGTTTCCAGACAGAAAAAGTTTGCAGAGCTGTTTGAAGAGAAAAAGTCAGCTCAGGTATCCGGCAGGATATATGATATAAGACAGGGTGACAGGAATCAGGTTTACATGTACTGTAATGATATTACAGCGGGGTCAGAGCGTTGCGGAGAAGCATATGAGTACCGGGGACGGATGCGGATGCTTTTATACATTGATGATATCGGAAAGTTGAGAATGGGGCAGGAGATAACGATATCCACAGGTATAGCCAGACCAGATATAGCGACAAATCCCGGAGCGTTTGATGCAAGGTCATATTATGCTTCGAAGGGAATATATCTGACAGGCAGAGATGTGCAGATATTGCGGTATGGAGACGGTTACAGTGTGGTGAGGCAGTTCCTGTACTGGTTCAGAAATACTGCCGGGGAGGTAATAGATACGACCTGGAAAGCTCAGAACGCAACTGTGGTAAGAGCGATGCTGCTGGGGGAGAAAAGCTCTCTGGATCGTGATACCAAGCGGCTGTTTCAGTTAAATGGCATAGCGCATATCCTTGCGATATCGGGTGTACACATAGCCATAATTGGCATGACACTTTTAAAATTACTGAGAAGGCTGTCAGGCTCATACCTTGTGCCTGGGATAATATCTATAGTGGTTGTCATACTTTATGGGATGATGACAGGACTTGCCAGCTCCACGTTCAGGGCAGTGGTGATGATGGCTATAACAGTGATAGGGAGAGTAAAGGGGCGGACACCTGATATGCTTACGTCGGCGGGCACAGCCTTGATAATACAGGCGATGGTCGTGCCGGGGATCATCATGGATGCAGGTTTCCAGTTGTCGTTCGCTGCGGTGGCTGGGATGGCGGTGCCAGACTGTTTTATGGATGGGATATTGACATCTGATAACAGATTGTTAAATACTATAAAGGTAAACATCTCGGTTACACTGGCCACGGCACCTGTTGTCGTATATTATTTTTATCAGATTCCATTGTATTCCGTGGCGCTGAATCTCATAATAGTTCCGCTTGTATCAGTTATACTGTTCTGTGGTATATTGGTCATAGCGGTTGGTATGTCGGTGGGAGTGTTTGGAAGTTCCCTGTGGATATGTGAATATATTGGGATGCCGGTGACATGGATACTGGGCTTTTATCGCTTTATCTGTAAGATGATGACTCATGTGCCGGGGTACAATGTCAACGTAGGACATATATCAGTGGCTATGGTGGTGGTGTATTACGCGGTGATATTGGCATGCCTGGGGCTTGTCTCTGCTGCAGTCAGGCACGGATGGGGCGGAAAACACAGATATAAGTGTATAGGCTTTGTCATGTTGTGTCTGTGCCTTGGAATATGTTCTGAGAGACTTATGTATGACAGTGCTTACAGAATAATATTCATGGATGTCGGGCAGGGGGATGGCATACTGATAAGGTCCGGAGGCGGAACAAATATTCTTATAGATGGAGGTTCATCGGACAATAAAGGCGTAGGTGAATATGTTATGACGCCTGTGCTTCGATATTATGGTGCGGCTCATGTGGATTTTGCATTTCTTACGCATGGTGATAATGATCACACATCCGGCATAAGATATCTGTTAGAGACACCTGACACAGGTATAGTTATAGATAATCTCGTGGTGGCAGTGGATGGAGACGTGCAGGGACTGCAGGATATCATAGATCTGGCAGAGCAGAAAGGAACACATGTCATATATATGGAAGCCGGCTATACGATGACCTGTGGCAAGAATGCGGCAAAGATGCGGTTAAGCTTGTTGCATCCTGGCTCAAAAACTGGTATAAAAGATGCAAATGATCTGTCTGCTGTAATAAGGATGGAATATGCAGGAGTGAGCGTGTTATTCACCGGAGATCTCGGTGAAGCTGGAGAGAGAGAGCTTATGGACAGCGGTGCAAAGCTTTCTGCGGATATACTTAAAGTCGGACACCATGGCAGCAGATATTCAAGCAGCGAAGAGTTTCTACAGTCTGTCGGGGCGGATGAAGCAGTCATATCTGCAGGCGCAGATAACAGATATGGGCATCCACACAAGGAGACTCTGGAGAGACTTAAAAGATGTGGGACAGATATCCTGCTCACGTCGAGGGATGGAGCAGTGTGTGTGCAGATAGATGAGGAATCCACACTGATCCAGGGATATGTAGATGAAAATAGAAAGGAGAATAAAACGGGGAATTAGAACAGTTGGTGACTATTAAGTTGAAAGGATGATAAGTATGACAAAAAAGCTAAATTTATTACTGGAATTTGTAATGCTGACACTCGGAGCTGTAATAGCTGCATTTGCGATTGAGGAATTTCTTGTGCCGAATACCATACTTGATGGAGGTGTCATCGGTATTGGAATCATGATCAATAATCTGACTGGGGTATCCCTGAGTATTCTCACAATAATTCTAAATGTACCATTTCTCATCATAGGATCCAGACAGCTTGGCAAGATGTTTATTGTCAAGTCCGGATATTCCATGATCATATTCTCTGTATTTGTCGAGATATTCAAACCACTTGAAAATGCAACATCGGAGACTATACTTGCTGTATGTTTTGGCGGCGTGATACTTGGACTTGGTGTGGGAATCATCATCAAGTTTGGCGGATGTCTGGATGGAACGGAGACGGTGGCTATCATGCTGAACAGGAAGAAGAACTGGCCTGTGGGAAGACTTGTTCTTGGAATGAACCTGATCATCTACTCTGTTGCAGGAATTTTGTTTGGACTGGACAGGGCGATGTACAGTCTGCTTACATATTTTATAACATCGAAGGTGCTGGATATGGTTGAGTCCGGACTGGAACAGGCGAAGGCAGCCATGATAATCACAGATGATGCTAGGGAGGTTGCAGACAAGATATACAAGAAGCTGGGACGTACGGTGACTATCATGCAGGGAAAGGGCATGATAAGCGGCAACAAAACCGTCCTGTACTGTGTCATAACCCGATTTGAGATAGGAGAGCTCAAGAATATTATCAATTCAATTGACTCATCGGCATTTGTAACTGTTACGGATGTGGCGGAGATCATAGGAAACCACATAAAGGACAATGAATACAAGGAAATACTGGAAAAGATAGAACAAGAAGAGAAGCCGATCAGCAGTCTGCCGGAGCATGAAAGCATGACGGACTTTGATGGGATTAAGCATTCGGAGCAGAACGGTTAGAAAGAAAAAAGTTTAGAAAGTAAAGAGCCTGTATAACGCATATACAATGTAATCGTGCATGTGTTATACAGGCTTTATATTTTGATTATCGGGCTATTGTCTTATGCTGTCTATGAAAGCCCTGTGGATGCTGTAGTCGCTGTCAAGCTCGGGGTGAAAGGAGAGGGCAAACTGACTGCCATATCTGACTGCCACGATCTTGTCATCAACTGTTGCGAGGACTTCAACCTCAGGTGAGACTTCGGCCACGTAAGGTGCACGTATGAATGTCATAGGTACTTCACCGATTCCCTTGAGCTCTGCTACAGTATGGAAGCTTCCAAGCTGTCTGCCGTAAGCATTTCTCTTTACTGTTACAGGGAGCGTCCCAAGATGGACTGTGTCATCGTCTTCTATGTGCTGTGCAAGAAGGATCAGCCCTGCGCATGTAGCGAGTACGGGCATGCCACCCTCTATCTGGTTTTTTATAGTGTCAAACATATCGCTGTCTCTGAGAAGCTTTCCCTGAACTGTACTCTCTCCGCCTGGGAGTATCAGAGCATCATATTCCTTTTTCAGGTCGCCGGCATTTCTCAGTTCTACACAGGATACGCCAAGTTCATTCAGAACGTGCTCATGTTCAGCAAAAGCACCCTGTACTGCCAATACACCAACCTGCATATTACTTACCCCTTTCAGCCATGAGAATAGCGATCTCCTGCTCGTTGATACCAACCATAGCCTCGCCAAGTCCCTCTGAAAGCTTTGCAACGAGATCTGCGTCATTGTAGTTTGTTGTTGCCTGTACGATGGCAGCAGCACGCTTTGCAGGATCTCCGGACTTGAAGATACCAGAACCTACGAATACACCCTCAGCACCGAGCTGCATCATGAGAGCTGCATCTGCAGGTGTAGCAACACCGCCGGCTGCGAAGTTTACAACTGGGAGACGGTGATTCTCATGGACATACTGAACGAGATCATAAGGAACCTCAAGCTTCTTAGCTGCCTCATACAGCTCGTCTGTTCTCATGCTTACGATCTCAGCGATCTGGCTGTTCATCTTTCTCATGTGTCTTACGGCCTGAACGATATCACCTGTACCAGGCTCGCCCTTTGTTCTGATCATTGAAGCACCCTCGTTGATTCTTCTGAGAGCCTCGCCGAGATCCTTTGCACCACATACAAATGGGACCTTGAACTGTCTCTTGTCAATGTGATATACATCATCTGCTGGTGAGAGAACCTCGCTCTCGTCGATGTAATCGATCTCGATGGCCTGAAGGATCTGAGCCTCTGCGAAATGTCCGATACGGCACTTAGCCATAACAGGGATTGATACGGCATTCTGGATTCCCTTGATCATCTGTGGATCACTCATACGTGATACACCGCCTGCAGCTCTGATATCCGCTGGGATTCTCTCAAGAGCCATAACTGCACATGCACCGGCTGCCTCAGCGATCTTAGCCTGCTCTGGCGTGGTAACGTCCATGATAACTCCGCCCTTAAGCATCTGGGCAAGTTCCTTATTTAACTTATATCTTTCTGTTGTTTCCATGTTGAACCTCCGTTATAATTAGATTTGCATTTGTTTTGGTGAGCATACATAAACTCACAATCTGAAGCTGATTATAAAACGAAAGTGACATTATAGAAATAATCAATATGTGAATATAAAAACAGGTCAGAATACCCCAAAACGTCATGAATTAGCAATAAAATAAGGTCAGATTGTGACGGGGAAGCAAGAAAGTGGAGGTTTGAAGATGGCTGCAACGAAGAAAAAGGAAAAAAAGAACGCGATGGCGGTCATAAATGAACATATAAAGACAGGACAGTATGCGAAGATATATCTGCTTTATGGTGAGGAGAGGTATCTGGTAAATCAGTACCGTGATAAGCTGCTGGATGCCCTTACAGATAAAGATGATAATCTGAATTTTATGAAATTTGCTGGAAGTGGAGTAGACACATCGGAGCTTATCGCATTTTGCAACGAGATGCCGTTCTTTGCTGACAGGAGAGTGGTCCTGGTGGAGAACAGTGGACTGTTCAAAAGCAGTAACGAGGATTTTGCAAAGAAGCTTGTGGAGATAGAAGATACGTCGGTGGTCATATTTGTTGAGATGGATGTGGACACGAGATACAAGCTGTTCAAAGCGGTTGATAAGGCCGGTGAGGCGCTTGATTTTGTCACACCCGATGAGAAGATGATGGTCACCTGGGTGAAGTCCCTGTTCCGCTCAGAAGGTGTTGCGACCACAGACACTGCGATATACAAGATCATAGAAGCGGCAAATATGGACATGAACTGTATAAAAAATGAGGTCGACAAGATGATAAGCTATGCTGGAGATTCCAAGCAGGTCAGTGAGCAGGATGTGGAGCTTCTGTGCAGTCAGGACGCGGAGAGCAAAGTGTATCAGATGATCGACTTTATAATTGCAAAGCAGAAGGACAAAGCGGCGAAGATGTATCACGATCTTCTGGAGAACAAGGAGTCTGCCATCATGATAAATGCGTGTATCATGAGACAGTTCAACAAGCTGCTGCTTGTAAAACTTGCGTTGTCTGACGGCGCACAGGATGCAGCCCTTGCGAAGATAGCAGGATGTCCTGTGTGGGCGGTGAAGAATTATAAGGCACAGTGCAGGGGATATACATCAGATCAGCTAAAGAACATCGTGGAGAACTGCCAGGATATGGATTATAAGCTCAAGACCGGTCAGGTCATGGACAATGCAGCTCTGGAAGTGATGATCGTGGAGATGTGTGGCTGAGTGTTTATTATAAAAGAGTACAAAGCTCCCGGCAGAACATATATATCAGAAGTTTTTGATATATATGTTCTGCCGGGAGCTTTGTATGTCATGGGTGGGGCATATGCATGTATTGATTATTTACTGCTGCTACGCGGCGGTCTGTGGGCGAAGCCACGGGCATAGAACATGAAACGATCCTGATCGGCTTTGCACATACTGTTATACAGTTCTATGAGTTCACGTTCATCTTCAGATATTTCAACAAATGGTACAGAATCCAGATATTTGTCAGCAAAAAAGTCAGACATGGAAATGGACAGACCAGCGCAGATCTTTTCAAGTGTTGGTATGGTCGGCTGAGTGTTCTTGAGGAACATGGAGCTGAGCGAAGAGTAAGGAATTTCTGCCTCCTGTGCCAGCTTGTACAGTGACCAGTTTCTAATTTTCATATATGATTCTATTTTCTGAAGAATAGGATTTATGTCCATGGATATACCTCTCATTTATAGTATTTAATCTGATAATACGGCTAAAACAGAGAGAAGTCAGATGATTAAATGCGTTACATAAGTTGAATATACAACGCATATGCGATATAATACGAGTAATGCCACATTAACCATTGCCAAATGTGGCTCTATTAATAATGAGGAGGTACAATATTATGAAAAAGAAAAACATTAGCAGCATAGTGAAAAAGGCTGCCGTGGTATGCTGCGCGGCGGCCATGTGCATAGCCGGAGGCACTGTAAGTTCACTTGCGGCGCAGGAAAATGAGCCGGACGCGGATGCAACGCAGCAGGAGAGTGAGGCGCAGATTGCAGATACTGATATCAGGGAACTGACGCTTGGATCTACGGTGAATGGAGAGATGACATGGAATGATGATGATTATGAATATCCGGATATACTTTATAGAATTGACACACCGGCTTCTGGGAGACTTTGGTTTGAGGTAACGACAAACTATTATGGTTTTGAGTGGCAACTTCTTGATTCTGAGGGAGAATCGGTAGGATATTATAATTATGGCGACTTTTATTACAATTCTGACTTAGGAACTGGAAAATCATCTTTTTCGCTAGATTTGAGCAAGGGTACATATTATCTAAAAATAAAATCAAGAGCAAGTTATTATGATTATGATTACTATAGAGTTTCCTTTACAATGCGCACAGCCTTTACAAATGCTAATGCTACGGAAACTGAACCCAATAATAGTTATGCTCAGGCAATGCCTTTGGGTAAGGAAGGTAAAATAAGAGGACAGTTTGCTATAGATGATGATATGGATATATATAAGATTAACATATCAAAAAAGACGAGGTTAAATGTAACATATAATTCAGACTATGCTGAATTATATAATTTTGGCATATACGACAGCGGTGCACAAGAGATATATAGTGATAACTATATAGAAGAAAAAAATAAGTCTTTTTCGGTTATATTAAATCCGGGGATGTATTATATAAAGGTTGTTTCAGACGGAGATACCTATGATCATACAGGTACCGGTCCATACACCCTGACCTACTCCACTAAACAGAAACTCACAGCAGACAACATTACATTCAACACTCAGAACTATAAGTACGATGGCAAGACAAAAAACCCAGGCATGTCTATCATGGATAACATGGGCAGGTATCTTGTATATGGAACAGACTATGTAATGTCAACTCCAGGTGGAAGAACAAATGTCGGAACATACACATACAAGTTTTCATTTAAGGGAGATTACACTGGATATGCGGAGAAGAGCATATACATAACTCCGCAGGCTCTTGGAGCAAAAAGCGTGAAGCTGTCTGCGACAAAGACCGTCTACAACGGCAGGACGAAGAATCCTACGATAGTTGTCAGAACTCCATCTGGAACTGTCCTTCAAAAGGGAAGAGATTACACTGTTTCAGTTCCGGGAGGCAGAAAGAAAGTAGGAACATACAGATACAGAATAACCTTTAGGGGCAATTACAAGGGAACTGCAGATAAGTACATGGTGGTAAATCCGGCAAGAACAAAGATCACAAGACTGGGCAAGAATCGTGCAGGCGTGAGGATCACATGGAAGAAATCTGGCAACGCAAGCGGCTACATAATCTACAGAAGTACAGACGGAGGTTCATATAGGAGAATTAGAACCATAAAATCTGGAAATACAAAGTCGTACTTCGACAAGGGCGCAAAGGCGAGATGGACGGATTATTCATATAAGGTTGTTGTCTACAAGAAGGTAAATGGCAAGACCTATAAATCATCATCAAGCCCTGAGAAGACAATATCAAGATACTAACAGATAAAGCAACAAACAGGCTAATGGCAGATTCAGCCATCACACAAGCCGCATAGCCATCCGGCTGTGCGGCTTGCTGTATATATGAACGCTTGCCGTGGTTAAATTGTAGATGGAGTCTGGCATATGAAAAGAGAAAATAACTTTTGTGTTCAGATGCAGACTACTCCACCGACGCAGGATGATGAGATATACAATAAGAGGAGAGAACAGCAATGAATAATATAGTAAAAGATAAAATAAAGAAAACGATATGTATATTATTGGTGAGTGTGCTCATATTTGTGGGGAACGCATCTATTTCAAATGTGACGGATGGTAAAGCAGGGTATGATATGGTTCAGGCGCAGGCGGCTGCGGTCAGACTTAACCGAACAAACTGTATATTGGACATAGGTAGTACGATAAATTTGAAAGTCTTGGGAACCAGAAAAAAGGCTAAGTGGTCTACAAGCAATAGACGCATTGCAACAGTAAGCGGCAATGGACTTGTGACAGCTAAGAAAGCGGGAAAGTGTGTTATCACAGCCAAGATTGGCAGGAAGAAATACAGATGCAGGGTCAGTGTGTCATCGAAAGCATTGTTTTCGTATGTTTCAAGGGTAGCGTATGATGGAGTCAATGTATATTATGGAGTGGATTTGTATGGTAATAAAACTGGTGGAATATTAAAGTACAATACTAAGACAGGAAAGCGTACAAGGATATCTGATTTGTGGAACTGGGATCAGCTGACTTTGAAAGGTAATTATCTATATACAGATGTCGCAGATCATAATGGTGGTAAATTCATATATAAGATATCGAAAGATGGAAAGATTCAAAAGAAACTTTGCAGAGGAAAAACACCGGTGATTATAGGAAATAGCATTTATTATATTGGACACACAACTGTAGGCCCAACATCATTTGGAGATACAACGGGAATATATAAGATGGATCTGAATGGTAAAAATAAAAGATGCTTATATAAAAAGACCTCTGGAGAATACATATTAATTGGGGGACAATGTAACGGTAAACTTGTCATATATCGCGAAAAAAAAGAATACTTGATGGATTCCAAGGGCAGAATGTGCAAGGCGAATATATCCAGAAAAAAGTATAATAGTGATTTTGGGTGCCCCGATAAGGAGTATTACAATGATGCCCGTATGTTGTATATAAGTAACAATACATATGGCTATAAGTATTTTGTAGATGAAAGTGATCTTATAAGAGAAAAGAATGGGGTAGAGGATTACATATATACTTTTGATTACAAAATACAGAGCATACAGGATATCGGTGATTATATATTTGTCAGAACTTATGGAATAAATGATGAAGATAGTTTAGGAAACTATAATTTATATCTTGTATCTAAAACGGGGAATACAGTTAAGAAGCTGGCAGAAAATGTTGGTGATAGAGGTGGACAATAGATATTCGTGAATGAGCTGCCAGTTAATTTGGAAATATGAACAGCATAATATCGAGATAAAATATAATTAATATTTTTATATAGTGTAGAGAAATCAACTTTGTGTATATAAGAAAATAAATGATATTTTCCTGCACTGTTTGAGTTTGATGGATTGAGGGATGTGTGCGAAGTGTACGCGTCCCTTTTTCTTGCTTTTTCGTATAGTTTCAGGCAGCTTGGAGCATATTGACGGCCATAGGAGACAGATGTTATAGTCCATTTATCGGATATGCATATCTTACAGACGACTGATCACCCAGATCGGTTATATAGTGACTCTTTGATATTTGTTTTATGGGGGATATTTGCGGAGTGCGGTATTCCTTGTTGAGACAAACAGCTATCAGAATAAGCAGTGAAAGGAATAGATATGATGGGGAATACTAAGTCACAGAATGAAGTAAGATATGATGAGAATGTCTTAAAGTTGTTAAAGCAGAGGATCATACTTGCGTATATACTTCGCTATACAGTGAGTGAGTTCGCAGGAATGGATATAGGAGATATAATTAATTGTATTGAGTATGAGCCTGAAATACACGAGAAAAAAGTTGATGAACATGGACAGGATATAGAAGATTTTATTTATCCGATGATTCGGGGAAAAGATACAAATCAAAAATCGAGACAAGAAGGAAGTGTTGTGTTTGACATTATATTTGACGTGTTGATACCGGGCAGATCTGAGATTGTTAAGATGATAATAAATATAGAGGCTCAAAATGAAGTACAGAAGCTCCGTTATCACATAGTTACAAGAAACTATTCAGACTGCTTGAAACTTTTTTTGTTTCGGGCATAAGCGAAGCGAAAAGAAAAGATATAATTATAAATGAGTTCAAGATACCTTATTCACATGAGATAGAGAGGAGTATGAATGAGATGTGTAATGCAAGTCAGGGAATAAAAAACGAAGCCATGCTGGAGGGCAGAATGAAAGGCATGTTAGAAGGAAAGATAGAAGGAAAAATAGAAGCGTACCTGGATATGGGACTTTCGGCAAATGAGATTGGACATAAATTGGAAATGTCGGAAAAGGAAGTATGCGATATTATCTCGTTGATTTCAGGTCGAAACTGAATAAATTGAAAAAGCGATGGTACATTTCTGTTAGTGACACATTTCCGTTTTTGTAAATTGAAACTGACCCGTTCTTATCATATAATTTGCCATGATATAATATAAAATAAAGGTAAGTTATGAGGCGTAACCTATATGAACAAAGTTCATAACTGGAATCGGTTCTGATAACCTGCTCAACTCGTCTAGGCGGGAGAGCCTTGCATATTGTAGGAGGAATGTTATATGACGAAGGAAAGTATGTTTAAAAATATTAGAAAAGCGGCGATCGTGTTCTGTGCAGCAGCTATGTGTGTATCAGGAAGTGCTGTGAGTGCAGCAGCGGCTGAAGACAGCGATGCAGACACAGCGGCAATCAATCTTAGTACAGCCGAAACAAAGGATATGAAGATTGGCGGAACTGTGAATGATTCCCTGGCATTTGGCAAGAACAGGATAAAGTATAAGTTTGTATTGAACAAATCAGGTAGATTTAAGTTTGATACTACAGTATATTCAGAAAAAATACATTGGAGAATTGTGGACAGCAGTGACCAGGATGTGACTGGCAGTGCTGTTGGCAATGAATTTGCCTATAATTCAGATCTGGGATTCGGCAAGAGTTCAGAGTCCATGGATCTGACTGCTGGAACCTATTATCTTGAGATATACAGCCTGTCGATAGATTTCACATCAACGGCAAAATACACATTCACTTCCGCTTTTGAAGATGCAAAAGCAAATGAGAAGGAACCAAATAACGATTACCAGCAGGCGCAGCTGCTCGGTGCTGAGGGAACTGTCAATGGACAGCTTGCAGTAAATGACACAGTTGACAGTTTCAAGATCAAAGTGGCCAGGAAGACAAAGCTGAATCTGAAACTCACAGGAACTTCATTACAGAGCTGTAAGCTCAGTGTGTATGATAAGGATGCTTCTGATGTATTCAGCGAATACCTGAATCCTTTTCTCAACAGTGCAAGTGCAAGTGGTGAGTATAGCGTGGAGCTTGATCCAGGAATGTATTATATTTCGGTAACAACAGACCTGTATAACAGCACGGGAGCTTACAAATTATATTATTCGATCAAGCAGACACTTGGTTCAGGTGATGTTGCTTTATCGACTGAGAAGAAGACTTATGATGGGAAGACGGTGACTCCGAAGGTTACAGTTACAGATGACTACGGAAACAAGCTTACTGAAGGTACAGATTATACGGTAGAAGTTCCATCTGGAAGAACAAACGCTGGAACATACACATACAAGATAACATTTAAGGGAAATTATAAGGGCACTGCCCAGAAGAAGCTCACAATAACTCCGGCTGCCAGAGGAGCAAAGAGCGTCACATTGTCATCAACTAAAGCAGTGTACAATGGCAAGGTAAAAAATCCATCGATAACTGTAAAAGATGGATCAAGTAAGACTCTTGTGAGGGGAACCGATTACACTGTGACAGTTCCTAAGGGAAGAAAGAACGTAGGAAAATATACATATAAGATTACCTTCAAGGGAAATTACAAGGGAACAGCAGATAAAACATTCACTATTGTACCTGCGAAAACCCAGATAACCAAGCTGGCAAAGAGCAAGTCGGGCGTGAAGGTTGTATGGAAGAAGTCAGGCAATGCCACAGGATACATAGTTTACAGAAGTGTGAATGGTGGTTCGTATAAGAGGGTTAAGACAGTTACTTCTGCGAATGTGAGAACCTACATGGATAAGAGTGCAACAGTGAAGTGCAGGAGATATTCTTATAAGGTAATAGTGTATAAGAAGGCAAATGGAACCAACTATAAATCGGCATCCAGTGCAGCCAAGACGGTAAAGAGATAAAAATATAATGAATATTTACATTATGAAGGAGAGCATCAATGATATTGGTGCTCTTTTCATGTCTATCGGAAAAGAGGATACGTAGATTAGCAGAGAGAATAGATGAGCAATAAAAGAGAGTAGCAGGGAGAAACGATGAAGAAATAAATAAAAGAGGCAACACACTTTAGCAAAGTGGATTGCCTCTTTTCTATAACTATGATTGGTTCAAATATATGCAGCCGTTTAATATATCCAAATCCTTACGTCAAAGTTATGTAGTTATCTTAAGCCATCTTGTTAACAGCAACTGCAAGGCGTGATACCTTACGAGCAGCGTTGTTCTTGTGGTAGATGCCCTTTGAAGCAGCCTTGTTGATCTCTGATGTAGCAACAACAAGTGCCTGCTGAGCAGCAGCCTTATCGCCAGCAGCGATAGCAGCCTCAACCTTCTTGATAACTGTCTTAACCTTAGACTTGATCATCTTGTTTCTAAGTGTCTTCTTCTCGATAACATTGATTCTCTTCTTTGCAGATTTGATATTAGCCAAAATTCTTACCTCCATAAATTCTAATTAAAATATAATAAGGTTTTACATTAAAACCGGACACGGACAATTCAATGTAAACATACTCACATATAATAGATGAAACGAAATATATTGTCAAGTGATAAAATCAAAAAAAGTAAGTAAAAACAAGCATATTTTTAAAAATGTATATATGTAAAATGAATGAAAACATTGCGTTACATTACTTTACATAAAAAGCCAATTCGTGTATCATTATATAGGGTACAGATATATGAAAATGTAGGATATATCACCATCAAACAATTATAGAAAAGCAGAGAAATATACATATGTTTAAATATAGATTTTTTCAGGTTGTAATGGCATTGTCGCTGGTGTTGCTTATCATATCCACCGCGATAATGTGTTCTTTTATGGTAAGAAAGGTTACTCAGAGTTCATATGCACCGAGTACCGGTGGAAGTATAACTTCCGTGATGAATAATGGACAGACAGAGGAACTCACTGATTTTGAAGCGTGGCTGGAGTATAGTATTGTAAGCGATGGACTTGATGGAGACAGCGAAGAGGAATACAGGAAAGGAAATATTTATCTTTCCACTGAGAATATTATAAGGCTTGAGCAGCTGGCGGATGTGAAGTCAAAAGCCAGCAACGGAGTGTTCGTATCTGTAGTACTGCTGGTGGCATGCTTTGTAGTCATAAGGAGAAGGAGACTATATGAGTGTGTCGTATGGGGCGGTGCAGCAGGTGTTATTATAGGACTGATCAGCTTTCTTGCAGTGACATTTTCCAGATCAGGGATGATGTATGGAATAAGAGAGATGATATTTCATGGAAGTTATACTGAACTGTTTCCTGGACATGATGCATTGGCAGATATAATACCGGCGGGGACAGGAACCAGAGTTCTTGTAGTATATCTTGGAACGATATTTGTGGGTTTGATAGTGACGATCATCGTAAGAGCGATAAGTTATAAGAAGTCAAGACCACACAGGTTTAGATAGAAGTTTACTTTAATGGACTGATGTCCAATAATGGGAGGTAGTTATGAGAAAAAGAATTGAGGAGTGGATCAACTGGGTGCTCTACGATGAGCTTATAGCCAGCAAGATCAATGCGCCAAAGCATCTGCTTGGAATCCATGATTATGGTGAAGGACAGATAATAGTGGTGTACAAGCCGGGCGCCATCAGGGCGGAGGTTACATCGCGTACGGGCAAGAATGTACACTATATGGAGAAGATGACAAATGAAGGCCTGTTTGCCATCTATTTTGACAAAAAGGAATATGACGGCAACAAATATAACGTCGTCACTACATATGAAGATGGAACAGTTGTGAATTCGGCAGATCCATATTCGTTTGATTCTCTTATAACAGATTTTGACACCTATCTTTTTGCAGAGGGTAAGCATTATGACATATATGAGAAACTTGGAGCACATCCGATGACTATAGATGGAGTTCAGGGAACATATTTTGCGGTATGGGCTCCGCATGCCAGACGTGTAAGCGTAGTGGGAGATTTCAACCTTTGGGATGGAAATGTGAATCCGATGCAGATCACAGCAAGCGAAGGAATATATGAATTGTTCCTGCCGGATGTAAAGCCGGGAGCGGTGTACAAATATCAGATCATGACCAGATATGGAGAGATATTGTACAAGGCTGATCCATATGGTAATCAGTGTCAGATGAGACCTGAGAATGCCTCTGTGGTTGCTGATATAAACAGTTATAAGTGGAAGGATTCATCATGGATGAAGTCACGAAGCAGAATCCGCCGTACCGACAGAATGCGCATGCCTATGTCAATATATGAGATGCATCTCGGATCGTGGCGCAAGAAGGTGGAGGATGATGATGCGGGGTTCTACACATATAGAGAACTTGCTCCTATGGTGGCGGATTATGTGAAGGAGATGGGATATACCCATATTGAGCTCATGGGCATATCGGAGTATCCGTTTGATGGCTCATGGGGCTATCAGGTTACCAATTACTATGCACCGACCAGCAGATACGGTGATGCCGTGGATTTTATGTATTTTGTAGATTATATGCATAGCAAAGGAATCAGTGTCATTCTTGACTGGGTACCTGCCCATTTCCCAAGGGATGCGCATGGACTTGGAAGATTTGACGGTATGCCTCTTTACGAGCATCCGGATCCAAGAAGAGGTGAGCATCCGGACTGGGGCACATATATATTTGATTATGGACGTAATGAGGTGGCCAATTTCCTCACAGCAAATGCGCTGTTCTGGGTGGAGAAATTCCATATCGATGGACTTCGTGTTGATGCTGTGGCATCCATGTTATATCTTGATTACGGAAAGCAGGACGGACAGTGGCTGCCGAATGAGCACGGAGGAAATGAAAACCTTGAGGCTATAGCACTCATGCAGAATATAAATCAGATAATGGAGGAGAGAAATCCAGGGGCATACCTCATTGCTGAGGAATCAACGGCATGGGCGGGAGTCACAGCTCCGGCATCTATGGACGGACTCGGTTTCCTCTTCAAGTGGAACATGGGCTGGATGAATGATTTCCTTGAGTATATGCAGATGGATCCATACTTCAGGCAGAACAACCAGAATATGCTGACATTCAGTCTGTCATATGCTTATGCAGAGAACTACGTGCTAGTGATATCTCATGATGAGGTAGTACATCTGAAAAAATCAATGATAAATAAGATGCCGGGCAGCGAGGAGGATAAATTTGCCAACCTCAGAACTGCATATGGTTTTATGTATGGACATCCGGGCAAGAAGCTGCTGTTCATGGGACAGGAATTTGCCCAGCCTAGAGAGTGGAGTGAAGCCAGAAGTCTTGACTGGTTTGCACTTGACAATCCACTCAATCAGGGAATGGAGAGGTATGTAAAGGCGCTTAACGAACTGTATAATACAAACGATGCGATGTATGCTAACGATGCAGACCCGATGGGATTTGAATGGACGGATTGTGATCACCCGGATATGAGTATCCTTTCATTTGTAAGACGTGGTTCAACTCCGAAGAAACAGTTGCTCTTTGTGTGCAACTTTACTCCGGTTGAGAGAGACAATTATAGTATACCGGTTCCTTGCTACACAACATACAAGGAGATACTTAACTCAGATGATATTCAGTTTGGCGGAAAAGGCAGACTGAACAGCGGATCGGTCAAGGCAATGGATAAGAAGAATGCCAGAACGCCGTACAGCATCGATATCACAGTTCCGCCACTTTCGACAGTAGTGTTCGAGTATGATTATACGGATATGACACCTGAGCTTGAGAAGAAGGAAGCTGAGGCAAAGGCTGCAGCAAAGAAGCGCGTGGACGCCGCAAAGAAAAAGGCTGCAGCGGCACAGCAGAAGGCGGAGGAGATCAAAAAAGAAGCAGAGAAAAAAGCCGTCGAGTTGAAGAAAGAGGCTGAGAAGAAAGCAACAGGATTGAAGAAGGACGCTGAACAAAAAACTGAGGATCTGAAAAAGGATGTACAGAAAGTTTCGGCAGAAGTGAAAGAAGACATCAGGAAAGCTGAGAGTCGTCTGAAGAAAAAATAAATGTTGCAATATGACAGAACAGGACATATAATGTCATTGTAAGTGCAAAGGGGCACAGAACGTTTTCGTTCTGTGCCTTTTTTTATTTGAATAAGGCGTGAAATAAGAATCACAAATGATCGTTTCAAATGCACGAAAGTATCCAGGTGGTTTTTAAGGAGGAAGTAGTATTATGAAGACAGGAAAAGTAAAATGGTTTAATGCGAAGAAAGGCTACGGCTTTATATGTGATGAGGATGGAGCTGATGTATTTGTACATTTCTCAGCACTTAATATGGAAGGATTCAAGGTGCTTGAAGAGGGAGATACAGTGGAGTATGAAGTTGTAGATGGTGAGAAAGGCCCTCAGGCAGCAAATGTCACCAAGTTGTAAATTATAGGTTTTGTATTTCTCATATAACAACATATGCGATACTGAAAAGGTAAGAAAATTCCAGCGTAGCAGCGAGTAAACTGCTACGCTGTTTGTTTGTCTGGATTTACAGGGAGGGCAAATGTTGATGTTGGTTATAAATACAAAAATATTATAGATATCACCATATGAAAATAACCAATAATTGATAAAATAAAGATAACAGATATGAAAAATCATCTTGACGTAAAGCGATGATTAAATGTAGAATACATATGTGGTGAAACATGTTTCATGAGGCGCCGCCGGTGACAAATGAGACATATAAATATAACGTGATAAAATAAGGGGGATACGTACCATGAAGAGATTTGATGTTGTGGCACTTGGAGAACTGCTCATAGACTTTACACAGAACGGACTCAGTGGACAGGGCAATATGATGATGGAAGCCAATCCGGGCGGAGCACCATGCAATGTTCTCGCTATGCTGCAGAAGCTGGGCAAGAGGACTGCATTTGTTGGAAAGGTAGGGGATGATTTCCTTGGAAAAATGCTTGCCGGTGTTGTGGCTGATGCCGGGATCAATACTGACAATCTGAAGTTTGACAGGGATGTACATACAACACTTGCGTTTGTGCATACCTATGAGGACGGGGACAGGGACTTTTCATTTTACAGGAATCCGGGAGCGGATATCATGTTAAATGCAGATGAGGTGGATGAGAGTATCATAAAGGATGCCAGGCTGTTCCATTTTGGATCACTCTCACTGACATATGAAGTGTCACGTTCTGCAACACAGAAGGCTGTTGCTGCTGCAAAGGAGGCTGGATGCATCATCACATTTGACCCGAATCTCAGGGAGCCTCTGTGGAAGACGCTGGACGAGGCTCATGATCAGATCGACTGGGGTATGAGACAGTGTGATGTGCTCAAGATATCGGATAATGAGATACAGTGGTTCACAGGCAGAGAGGATTTTGACGAGGGTATAAAGATACTTCAGGACACATACAATATACCTTTGATACTTCTCTCGATGGGAAGGGATGGCAGCCGTGCATACTACGGGGATGTAGTCGCTGAGGCAAAGCCGTTCATCCAGGAGAACACTATAGAGACCACAGGCGCCGGTGATACATTCTGTGCATGCGTGCTGAATTATTTACTTGATAACGGCCTTGAAGATCTTGACATTGATAAGCTTACAGAGATGCTTGTATTCGCAAATGCTGCTGCATCGATCATCACAACACGCAAGGGTGCGCTCAAGGTTATGCCGGAGAGATCCGAGGTTGAGAAGCTCATTGCTGAGAGACAGTAATAGATAAAAAGACGGCAACAGATTTAAACTAGTTATGTACGGTAATGATACAGATTACATAAATAAAATGAGAATGATAAGTTAATTGACTATAGTCAGAAAAGGAGAAGATAAATGGCAGGTTCAAAGACAGTGAAAAAGACTGCAGAATATACTAAGAGATTTGATGAGAGATATGACGAGCTCAAGTGGCTCTACTGCGAGCTCTATAACAACAATATGGAGGCATTTGACTGGCTGTGTGATTCTCTGTATGGTTATTATCAGGAGAGAAATGCTGATCTCAAGAAGCTGGACAGAAGCCGCGTCAAGAATCCGGACTGGTACAAGCAGAATGATCTGCTGGGTATGATGATGTACACAAATGCATTCGCGGGAACTCTGAAGGGTGTAAAAGAAAAGCTTCCATATGTGAAGTCATGTGGTGTGAATTATCTTCATTTTATGCCACTGCTGGAAAGCCCTAAGGGCAGGGATGACGGCGGATATGCTGTTGCGGATTTCAGAAAGGTAAAGCCTGAGCTTGGAACCATGGAGGATCTGGAGGACCTCACTGCAGAGTGCCACAGACAGGGTATAAGCTGTTGTCTGGACTTTGTGATGAACCATACAAGCGAGGATCATGAGTGGGCAAGGGCAGCGAGACAGGGGGATCCTGTCGCGAGATCCAGATATTTCTTCTATGATGACTGGTTTGTTCCAAATATTTACGAGGAGACCGTGCCTGAGGTATTCCCAACTACGGCGCCTGGTAACTTCACATGGATAAATGACTGCAATCAGGTGGTCATGACTACATTTTATCCATATCAGTGGGATCTGAACTATGCAAACCCTATGGTATTCAATGATATGGTCGGCAACATGCTGTACATGGCAAACCGAGGTATAGATGTCATCAGACTCGACGCTGTTCCGTATATATGGAAGCAGATAGGCACAAACTGCCGTAACCTTCCACAGGTTCACACTCTTGTCCGTATGATGAGGATAATCAGCGAGATAGTATGTCCTGGAGTTCTCCTCCTCGGTGAGGTTGTCATGGAGCCTTCAAAGGTAGTTCCGTACTTTGGGACAGTTGACAAGCCAGAGTGCCATATGCTCTACAACGTGACAACCATGGCATCCACATGGAACACGATAGCCACAAAGAATGTGGGACTCTTAAAGCGCCAGATGGACCAGGTGTGTGCACTTCCAAAGGATTATGTGTTCCTGAATTACCTCAGATGCCACGATGATATCGGATGGGGACTTGACTATGACTGGCTGGCACAGTTCGGCATAGATGAGGTGGCACACAAGAAGTTCCTGAATGACTATTTCACAGGAAAGGGATACAACAGTGATTCCAGAGGTGAGCTCTACAACGATGATCCTAGACTCGGAGATGCCCGTCTGTGTGGAACAACAGCGTCCCTGTCAGGCCTTGAGGCCGGCCAGTACGAGGCAAATGCAGACAAGATCGACCAGGCCATCGCCTGTGATCTCATGCTTCACGGATACCTGTTGGCGCAGAGTGGAATCCCGGTTCTGTACAGCGGTGATGAGATAGGACAGACAAACGATTATACTTATAAGAATGATCCGGACAAATGTGCGGACAGCAGATATCTGCACAGAGGAAACTTCCCATGGGACAAGGTTGAAAAGAAAGATCCTGTAGCTATGAAGATATTTGACGCGCTGCGCCACATGGAGGATATCAGAGCATCGCATGATGTATTTTCATGTAATGCAAATGTCTACACCATAGAGACAGGATGTGCAAGCGTCCTCGGAATAGTGAGGGAATATGCAGGACATGAGCTGAGGGCATTTTTCAACTTCAGCAACATGGATCAGCTCATCTGGACTATGCCTGAGGAGCAGGCTGACATATATACCGATCTCATATCAGGCAAGACCCTTCGCGAGCTTGGAGCAGTCATGCCTAGATATGGATGCTGGTGGTTTTACAGATAAGTTATTTAGGATCATTTTAATAGAGCGAAAGAAGATTATTAAAGAATACTACAGAACGAAAAGAAGAATATTTTTGATAGAAGGCTTAAAGACCGTATGTGGTCATGGCCTTCTATTTTTTTGTGGGCAATAAGAGGGAAAAATATCTTTGATAAATATTACAATGGACATATGAAAGTCATATCGGCTTGTTAATATGCAGGTCAAGGAGGTGATGATGTATTGGACCAGTCAGGATTCACCGGAGAGATATGAAAAGCCGCAGATCGTGTTTCTGATAGTTTGTATGTGGTATGATATAAAAAATATTTATTTAATAGAAACCAGACGCGATAAATCCCCCACTACATTAGTGAAGGAGGTAGGAGAGTTGGCCGGTCAAAAGAATAACAATGTGAATGACGATTTAAACAGACATTTTGAAGAAGTCTATGAAAAGACAAAACGCAGCGTGACCCTGTATCTGATAGCAAAATGCAAGGGCTTTGATGATATAAATGATGTGCTGCAGGAAGTGTATATGGAGTATTTCAGGACAATACAGAGGAAGGGAATAGAGTATGTTGATGACGAGGAAGCATTTCTGATAGCACTGTGCAAAAGAAAACTGGCATCATATTATTCGTTCTGGGACAGGATATCTAATCGGATCTCCCTGGATGTGACAGCCGCATCTGAGCTAAATGATCATATGGATCATGAGGAACAGTGGCGCGATATGGATGATGATTTCTACAGAAAGGAAATGCTGCAGGATGTGGAGAAGATACTAAAGCAGCAGCCTGACTGTGTACAGAAGATTTTCTATCTGTATTACACGATGGAGCTTACTGTGTCCGAGATAGCAGAACTGCTCCGGATGAAACCACAGACAGTAAAAAATAATTTGTTCCGAACCAGAAAATACATAAGAAAACTTTTGGAAGCTAGATAAAGGAACTTCTAGAAGATAGATGAGAGAACGGAGGTAAGGCTATGAATGAAAAGGATTTCTTCAAAGAAGCAACTAAGAATATGATTGTGGATCTGAAGGAAATTGATATGGATACGACAAATGATAAGAATAGTGACAGGTCTGGAAACAGATCAGAAAATAGATCACGCAGAGCAATATACAATAAAATAGCGGTGATCGTGATAGTGTGTGTTATATCACTGAGTACGATAGGTGTCGGTGCCAGCGCCATTTATCACAAATGGAGTGATGGAACCAGAGATAAATTCCAGGTTACTGGTGGAGATATGGAGAAATATGAGCAGTCAGGGCTTGCCCAGTTTCCAGGTGATGATTCAGGTGTAAAGTCAGTTACACAAAAAGGTGTCACGATATCAGTGGCGCAGACCATTATAGATAATTATTATGCCTATGTGTCATTCAGAGTAGAAGGTTTCAATTTAAAGGCGGGAGAAACTCCCGGGTTTGAGACACATCATTGTACTCTGGATGGAAAAGAGGTTAGCAATCTCAGCAGCTTTTATGCCAGGAATGTTCTTGATGAAAATGGACAGTTAGTGTTCAGAGATGATGAATTGGTTCAGAACTATGTGCTCGAGGATGGCAGCATGGAATATCATATTCTTCTTGATTCTGAGGGAAAGAAGGGCTTTCTCCAAGGTAAAAAGCTGACGGTCGAGTTCGGTGATCTTGGAGTGTATGATGATTATCTTGATATAAAAGTTGATAATGATGGCACCTGGAGATTTGAATGGGAGCTAGGTGGAGATTGCACTTCCGTGATAAAAGAGACACATACAGTACTTGAAGATACAGGGGCGGTGGTCACTGAATGTGAGGTCTCCCCGATATCCATCAGGGCAGTGCTCGATATAAGCGGTGCAAAGAATATGACCTCAGATGAAAAATATGCAGTCCTTTCCGGTGTGAAACTGAAAGATGGAACAATGCTGACAGATATAGTCGATGCTGGAAACGAAAATACAAATGCAACTGGAGAATATGAGCTTCTGTTTACCACAGACCGCATATTGGATGTAAATCAGGTAGAAAGCCTGCTGTTCTGGAAAAATACAGGCGGAGACGAAGATGGCGAAGATGCGCAATACACTCTCAATGATTTCTATGAAGTGCCATTTAACTGATATTTTCCTTTTGTGTATACAACCAGAAAATACATATGGCGCAATATGCAACAATCAGCAGTTAAGAACTAAATTAATAGATAAGATTTGATGTTCTAAGAATTACAATATATTCAAGAACAGAAAGAAATCCAGTCCAGTATATATTACGATCGGTAGTGCGGTCGACTGAGTTTTAATTATTTATAACGACAGAAAATCCGTATATTGCAATATGCAACAATCGGTAGTGCAGATTGCCGATTTTCGACGGTCACAAGCTGGGGCGGAGATCCGCACCGCCCTTATCGCGGTCGGAGCCCCATGCTTATGTGACCTTAGTCGAAATGAGAGCAATCAAACGTGATTGTGCATATGCAATATACGGATTTTCGTCCGTAATACAATTTAATTCTTAGAACATCTATACAGCAGATCTTCCCAACGGCGGTCAACCTCCTGCTGATACTGAACGAGAAGATGCTCGTTCTCAGGCTTGAACAGGTGCTTGAACCTGCCCTGAGTTCTCAGGAAGTCCTCGATAGGAAGCTTCTTCTTAGGAGCGTAGGAGAGGATCCATTTGCCCTCGATAACCTCGAACAGAGGCCAGTAGCAAGTCTCAACTGCCAGCTTGCAGATGTCCATGATCTTCTCTGTAGGGTATCTCCATCCTCTAGGACATGGTGACATGACGTTGAGGAAAGCTGCGCCAGGTGTGTAGATAGCCTTCTCAGCCTTCTCATAGAGATCACGCATGTTGCCGAGAAGAGTAGACTGTCCGACATATGGGATGTCGTGTGCAGCCATGACCTGGGCGAGATCCTTTCTGTTCTGCATCTTACCATTTGACTGTGAGCCTACTGGTGTGGTGGTAGTGTCAGCGTACATAGGAGTAGCAGATGAACGCTGGATGCCGGTGTTCATGTATGCTCCGTTGTCGTAGCAGACATATACCATGTCATGTCCACGCTCCATGGCACCTGACAGTGACTGAAGTCCGATGTCATAAGTACCGCCATCACCGCCAAATGTGATGAATTTGTATGTGTCATCTATCTTGCCTTTTTTCTTCAGAACGTTGTACGCTGTCTCAACACCGGAGAGGGTTGCGCCTGCGTTCTCAAATGCGTTGTGTATGTAGCTGTCCTCGTAAGCTGTGTAAGGATACATGAAGGTTGAAACCTCAAGACATCCTGTGGCGTTACCGATGACCGCCTTGTCGCCCTCGTGAAGGGCGCGGAGTACAGTTCTGACAGTGATAGTACCACCGCAGCCTGCACACATTCTATGACCTGGAGCAAGACGCTCAGGCTTGTTCATTACTTCTTTAAAATTATATGCCATTTCATCTTACCTCCTACTGTCTAAGTCCTATGTACTGATACTGAGGGATCTCAGCACCGTTCTCGATCATGTCCTCAAGCTGTGCAAATACGCCTCTTGCGCTCTCCACAGTGTAGTCACGACCGCCGAGACCGTAGATGTAGCTGACAGCCTTTGTGGTTGCCTGAATGTCATACAGGTGTTCCTTGACCTCTGCTGAGAGAGGACCGCCGCCTGCTCTGAATCCTTCCGATCTGTCAAGTATAGCCACAGCCTTGGTGTGGGCGAGAGCCTTTGCAATCTCCTCGCCAGGGAATGGTCTGAATACTCTGATCTTCAGGAGTCCGACCTTTTTGCCCTCATTTCTAAGCTCATCTATAGCTTCCTTGGTTGTTCCGGCAGCAGAACCGATCATAACGATGGCGTAGTCGGCATCGTCAAGTCTGTACTCCTCAAAGAATCCGTAGTGACGGCCTGTCATCTCCTCGAATTCCTTTGCAACGTCCAGAATAACCTGCTTTGCATTCTTCATGGCAGTGTTCTGTGCCATCTTGGTCTCCATATAGTAAGGAGATGTGGCGTAAGGACCGACAGCCATAGGCATCTCAGGATTTAACAGATACTGCTCAGGGTTGTACTCACCTACAAACTTCTTTACAAGGTCATCCTCGATGAGGGTGATGTTCTCAACGGCATGGCTTGTGATGAAACCATCCTGACATATCATGATAGGAAGTCTGACATCCTTGTGCTCAGATATTCTGTATGCCTGAACAAAGTTGTCATATGCCTCCTGGTTGTTCTCTGCGTATATCTGCAGCCAGCCAGTATCACGGGCACCCATGCTGTCTGAGTGGTCACAGTTGATGTTGATAGGGCCGGAGAGTGCTCTGTTTACAAGTGCGAGGGCAAGTGGAAGACGATTGGACGCCGCCACGTATAGCTCCTCCCACATGAGAGCCATACCACATGATGATGTGGCTGTGAGTGTACGGCAGCCGGCAGCCTCTGCGCCGATCGCTGCACTCATTGCGCTGTGCTCACTCTCTACCGGGATAAATTCTGTATCGATCTCTCCATTGGAGATAAATGTTGAAACGAACTGAGGTATCTCAGTTGAAGGTGTTATAGGGAATGCAGGCATAACATCCGGATTGATCTGCTTTATAGCATGTGCCACAGCCTCATTTCCTGAAAGACGTTCTCTTATAGCCATTTATTTGCCCTCCTTCATAGTGATTGCTCCGAATTTGCACTGGTATGCGCATATACCGCAGCCCTTGCAGTGATCCAGGTCAAATGCGAGACGCTTGCCTGATACTACCGGAATGCATGAATCCGGGCAGACAGGTGCGCACAGAAGACAGTGTACGCATTTGCTCTCGTCAAGGACAGGGGTTGAAGTTCTCCACTCACCTGTGCTAAAAGCCTTGGAAGTACCACCGCCGTATACGTGGTTTCCAGGTGTGAGCTCTGTCCATTTGCTGTTGTCATGTATTTTGCTTATATCTGTTCTCATTACTTCATTACCTCCCTGAAGGCGAGCTTCAATGCTTCCATGTTGCCATCGATAACCTCTGGTTTCTTGGCAAATTTGTGCTGATATGACTGTCTCATATCTTCGAGGAAAGGTCCCTCCTCCATGATTCCACTGACAGCAACTATGGCTGCAAGCATAGGAGAGTTAGGGAAATTCTTGCCGAGAGTCTTCAGAGAGATCTCCTTGGCATCAAGTGTGTATACCCTACCCTTGTAACCCTTGAGCAGTGGACGGACCTCGTCCGGAGTCTTAGGTGTATTTATAATTATGGCGCCATCCTCGGCAAGACCTGCAGTCACATGTACAGGTTCGATCAGAGATTCGTCAACTACAACCACATACTGTGGCTCGTAAATGTTGGAATGTACTCTGATAGGTTCACTGCTGATCCTGTTGTAAGCAGTGATAGGTGCGCCCATTCTCTCTGGACCATATTCAGGGAATCCCTGAACATATTTACCTGTTTTGAATGCCACATCTGCGAGCAGCAGGGCAGCAGTCTTGGCACCCTGACCACCACGTCCGTGCCATCTGATTTCGATAGTATCTTTCACTTTTACATCTCCTGTCAAAAATTTCTCATTAAGTTCCATTTAATAGGAAAAATAATCCTTTTGATTATACCATTTATATATAATAAGTAAAGAATAAAATTAAGGGAAAGCGGCGGAAGACGAAAAATATTAACGGATATCGAAGAAAAACCTAAAAAAGTTGAATTCGCGATGACAAAACAATGAATAACATATAAAAAATGTACATGGGATAGTAAATTATATATGGCGAAAATTATGAGAATGATTATCAGAAAAAATATCAGAATATAAATAGGCAGATAAGGGAAATTCCCCGTATCTGCCTGAGTGAGGCATATAAAATTATATTTTTACAAAGAAGTGAATGCATGTAAGTTCGCCTACCATCTGATTATCCAGCAATATATCACCGTGGTATTTTGCTGTGAGCTGTTTCAGCTTGTAAAGACCGATTCCCCGTGAATATGTTCCGTCCTTCAGCGGTTTGGTGGAGTATCCTTTGGCGAAGAAGTCCTTTCGCATATCGGCGGTGAGCTGCGGTCCGGCATTGAACGTTTCTACGGTGGTGGCCTTTCCATCGGAGTCTATGGTGATCTTGATCCATCCGCCATCATCTGTTGCGTCAAATGCGTTGTCCACCAGAATACTCATGATATCAAGCAGTTCGAACTCGGTGGCGCTGGAGGTAAGACTGGAATTCTTCAGGTCTATCTGTAAATCTATTTGGCGTTCTCTGGCAACATTCATCTGGTTAAACAGGAAGCCGGCTATCAGCTTCATATTTATATTAAGAAGATAAGAATTCTGTATGACATGATCGGCGCATGAGGTGCCGATTTCGTCCGATATAGCTTTTGACAGTGAGTCATAGTCGGTGTATATGACAGGCAGCATCCCTATGGCTTGAAGCTCGTTATTGTAATCGTGCTGTCTCATTCTGACCTGGTCGATCAGGTTCTCAACAATGGGAAGATATTGTCTGTATGATTGAACCTGTTTCTGTGATTCAAGCATGGAGAGATAGTTCCTATACATGCCGGCATAGAGAGTGAGAATGAGTATTATGATAACGGTCAGAGCCATGAGACCGTTAAGAAAATCCTTAACAGATATCCTCATATATACAGTCATCAAAAGCATAAATATGAATACTAAGAGTATTATATATCGGGACACTTTGTTTTTAACAATGAGTGAATTGTACACTTTGTCGAGATGGGCAAACTTGTACATTATCAGTGCAAAAATATAGCATATAGCTTCAGCCACATAAGTGGAGATATCAGTAAAAGGTGTGTCTGAAAAAATACGAATGACGATCACGATCACCAGCTGTATGATTGAAACAGAAATATGGCTAATTGCATATCCGTATATTATCTTTTGGGCTGGAAGACGAAACAACAGCGAATAGAATATAAAAGAATAGGCCCACGCTGTCAGAGTGAATACCAGATATGAGTCAGTTATCACAGCAATTAAAGCTGTAGGAATCATCATCAGCAGAAGCGGTGGAAGTCTCTTAATTATCGATGATAGTTTTATTCTGAATATTGCCATATAAAATATGCAGAACAGAAAAGTATCCAGTATTAATTTTGTAATGTATGAAATATATGCAGTCATTTATTTACTCTCCATATATGAATCGACCAGTGCTTTGTATTTTCTGCCAACAGGAACCGTATTCGGGGTATCCCTCATACGGATAATGAAGTTGGATTTGTCATAGCTGTGCACGTAGTCAGGATTGAAATAGTAGCTTCTGTGGCACCTGACAAGAGGACATGATTCAGCTGTCAGCAATGCTTCAAATGTAGTATTTGTGACGATAAAATCTCCGTGCGATGTGTATATGTGTTTATGATGCCCGGATGCGCACACATATATCAATTCAGACGGAATCACGGGAAACAGAATACCTTGTATATCCTTGAGCTGTATTTTTTCGGGAGTTACGGCAGAGTATTCGGTGACACTGTTTATCGCAGCGATGATGTCGTTTTCCTGATATGGTTTTGAAAAATAATATCTGCAGTGGAATCTGTTTATCACATCCAGTGAAGGGGCGGTTATATCTGTTATAAATATGATCGGAGTGTCGCAGTAGCTGGATATATTTCGTATATGGGCACACAGATCCAGGCCAGATCTGGTTCCGCGCAGATTGATATCCAGAAAGAACATATCCATATGGCATTTTTCCAGTATGGACAAGGCATCTTCATAGGTTTCTGAAGTGTAAACAGAGAGATCAGGATAGTTTTTCTGAATTATATAGCTTAATCCACTGAGTTGGATTGGGTCGTCTTCTACTATTAATAAGTTCATATATGCATACCTCTGAGAGTTCTGTATTTGTCATCGCCTAACGGCTCCATGTGGGCATTCGCGTTATGACGGTCTGCACAAGTGCAACCGTCGCAACGCTCATTATATCATAATAATAACAAATTCTACAATGGGTAGAAAATAACTATGTGAATTTGGGACATGAAAATATGTGTTGTTTATGTATTTATATGCGTCGTTCACGTCGATTTTTGTCTAAACTATTGGTTTTTTATGCAAAATTAGTACAATTAACAGTATGTGATAATTAACTCTGAGGGGAGATTGATTATACAGCATTAATATACTTATGCAGCGTGTAGGTTTTCCGATTATTCGGTTGTTTATACAGTGTTTGTTGTTTGATGCAGGACAAAACTGCCATTGGTGAGAGATCACCGGTGGCAGTTTTTTTATGGCATTGTGATACTTGGAATAAAACTATTTAAAAAAATGATCTGATATGATATGATATAGAGGAATATGGGTGTTTGGATATATCCCAATGATAAAAGCAATTACCAGGAGGAAGAGTATGATTAAATTATTTGACAACGGTGCTTATCTGTTACATGGTACAGAGCTGGTAGAGGATAATGCCGAGGCTGCTGCAGTTCTCGCATCAAAGATTGGCAGTGCTCCATCAAAGGAAGAGGCATCAAAGAACACACTTGCTTACGGAATATTGGCGAAGCATAACACATCTGATAATATGGATAATCTTAAGATCAAGTTCGATAAGATGACTTCACATGATATAACATTTGTTGGAATTATTCAGACAGCAAGAGCGTCAGGTCTCAAGGAATTTCCTATACCATATGTTCTCACTAACTGTCACAACTCACTGTGTGCTGTAGGTGGAACCATCAATGAGGATGACCATATGTTTGGACTCTCATGTGCGAAGAAGTACGGCGGTGTATATGTACCACCTCATCAGGCGGTCATCCACCAGTTTGCAAGAGAGATGCTGGCAGAGTGTGGCGCCATGATACTCGGTTCAGACTCCCATACACGTTATGGTGCTCTTGGTACTATGGCTATTGGAGAGGGCGGCGGTGAGCTTGCAAAGCAGCTGCTGTGTAAGACATACGATGTTGCAAAGCCGGGCGTTATCGCAATCTATCTCGACGGAGAGGTGCAGAAGGGCGTTGGCCCTCAGGATGTGGCACTTGCCATCATCGGAGCAACATTTGGCTGCGGATATGTCAAGAATAAGGTCATGGAGTTTGTTGGCCCTGGTGTGGACAAGCTCTCAGCAGATTTCCGTATCGGTATCGACGTTATGACAACAGAGACTACTTGTCTGTCATCCATCTGGAAGACAGATGACAAGATAAAGGACTGGTATGACATTCACGGAAGAAGTGAGGCATACAAGGAGATGAATCCTGGAGATGTGGCTTACTATGACGGGGTTGTATATGTAGATCTGTCAACAGTTAAGCCAATGATAGCCATGCCATTCCACCCAAGCAACACGTACACCATCGATGAGCTGAATGCCAACCTCATGGACATACTTGATGATGTTGAGAAGCGCGCACTTGTAAGCCTTGACGGCAAGGTTGACTTCACACTCAAGGATAAGGTAAGAGATGGCAAGCTGTATGTTGAGCAGGGAATCATCGCCGGATGTGCCGGTGGTGGATATGAGAATATCTGCGATGCGGCAGATATCCTCAGAGGCAAGAGCATAGGCGCTGACGAGTTCACACTGTCAGTATATCCTGCAAGTACACCTATATATATGCAGCTCGCAAAGAACGGTGTTCTGGCTGATCTCATCGAGACAGGTTCCATCGTTAAGACAGCATTCTGTGGACCTTGCTTTGGTGCCGGTGATACACCTGCCAACAATGCATTCTCCATCAGACATTCAACAAGAAACTTCCCTAACAGAGAGGGTTCAAAGATACAGAATGGTCAGATCTCATCTGTTGCGCTTATGGATGCGCGTTCTATCGCAGCAACTGCAGCCAACAAGGGATACCTGACATCAGCGACAGACCTTGCAGATATAGAGTACACACATCCAAAGTATTTCTTTGACAAGGCTATATATGACAGAAGAGTATACAACGGTGTCGGTAAGGCTGATCCATCAGTTGAGATCAAGTTTGGTCCTAACATCAAGGACTGGCCGGAGATGGTTCCTCTTACAGATAACCTTCTCCTCAAGGTTGCATCAGTTATACATGATCCTGTAACAACAACAGATGAGCTCATCCCATCAGGAGAGACTTCATCATACAGATCAAATCCTCTTGGACTTGCAGAGTTCACACTTTCAAGAAAGGATCCTGAGTACGTTGGAAGAGCGAAGGCTATCCAGGCTGTAGAGAAGGTTCGTGAGGCAGGAGAATGCATGGGCAAGGCATTCCCTGAGATTAAGGAAGTTATGCATGCCATCAAGGAGAAGTATGAGGACGTATGCGGAAGCAACACAGGTGTTGGAAGTACCATATATGCTGTTAAGCCAGGTGACGGTTCAGCTCGTGAGCAGGCTGCATCGTGCCAGAAGGTTCTCGGCGGATGGGCAAACATTGCAAAGGAATACGCTACCAAGAGATACAGATCAAATCTTATCAACTGGGGTATGCTTCCATTTGTCATCGATAAGGATTTTGACTTTGACAATGACGACTATGTATTCATCCCAGGTATCAAGGAAGCTGTGAAGAACAAGACAGAGGTCATCAAGGCATATGTTGTGAACAAGGATTTTGCTGAGATAGAGCTGAGACTTGGAGAACTCACAGATGACGAGAGACAGATCATCACAGACGGATGTCTCATTAATTACTACAAGTACAACTAAATGATATATATGGTGCCGTGTGCGCCATGTATGTACATTTGCAGATAATGTATATACGACGAGATAACAGGCATCATCATTGTGCGCATTTGCGCGGATTGGTGGTGCCTGTTATCGTTCATATGGCCTGTGTGTACCTGAGATGGTGATACACAATGGCAAAGACGAAAGAATTTATTATGACGTTATGATGCACGATGGCGAAAACGAAAGAATTTGCACCGTGTCGGGGTTATCAATACAGTAATGAAATGCAGGAGGTATTTAATTATGGGTAAAACAGAAATGGAAAAGATGCACACATGTGAACTTTATCTTCCAGGCGACGAGGACATCGCAAGGGAGCAGATAAAGTGCCTGGACAGATTATATGATTTCAATATGACCAGACCAACAGAGATGGTCAAGAGGCAGCAGATGCTCAAGGAGATGTTCGAGGAGATAGGAGACAACTGCTATATAGAGCCACCACTCCACGCAAACTGGGGCGGCAAATTCGTTCACTGGGGCAGCAATATCTATGCAAACTTTAACCTGACTATGGTGGATGACACACATATTTATGTGGGTGATTACACTATGTTTGGCCCAAATGTCACACTGGCTACGGCGGGACATCCGATAGACGCGGAACTCAGAAAACAGGGTTATCAGTACAATGCACCTATAACAATAGGCAAGAACTGCTGGATAGGCGCAGGAGTTACGATACTTCCGGGGGTTACCATTGGTGACAATACAGTCATAGGAGCTGGAAGTGTGGTTGCAACGGATATCCCATCGAATGTGGTTGCTGTCGGCAATCCTTGCAAGGTCCTCAGGGAAGTGAATGAGCGTGATGCAAAATATTATTTCAAGGATCACAGGATTGATTTCTTCCAGTATAACAATGTGAGCAAGAATGACTGATGAGGAGGATGGGTGAAGGTAAAATGTAAAAGCTGTGGCAAGAAATTTGATCCTGATAAAACTAGCTCAATGTGCCCGAAGTGCGGTTCGTGGTATGTGACACCGAACCATTATGATGGAGCAGATGTGTCGCAGGACACTATATATGACTGCGATGATTGTAAAAATGAAATGGCAGGAGAAGCAGGTGAGCGATCAAATAGTCCTGCAGTAAACCTGCACGCGGAGAATAGAAATTCAACTGGCAGGGATGACAATGTTGCCGGAAAAAAGGGAACGATTGTATCATTTATTGTGATCATTGCCATGATAATAGTGATGGCTTTTCAGATGATTACAATTATCTGTTAGAGCACGTTCCGGTTACGAAGTATGTGTATGGTGACGAGATTGAAGGATACGGAATATATGGCAATTCAGTGATCATGAAGATAGATTCTGTAGAAACAGTGGAGCTGCCAGGTGCTGATATGCCTTCCGGGTATGATGTTTACGATGTTGAATATGAACTCTATGATGCACAGTCTGATGAGGATTACATTACTAATCAGTTTGAGGTATATCTCAGAACAAAGACGGGTGAGATGTTGAACCCTATGGATGAGGTCGATGTGGATTATATGATGAATGATGATTCATATTCAGCAATTAACGGAATAAACAGAACCCCAGAGGCAAAAGTTGGACATCTGTATTTTATGGTCAGGAGAGGCGATTATGAATATATGGTCGTATATTCCAGGCATGACATTGATCTGTCAGATGAGAATATGGGTTATTCTAAGGATGCCATAGAAAATATAGGAATAGTTGGAGATGATGCCGACACTAATGGATGGTACGATGTGAGCTTAAATAATGCAGAAACAGATGATGTATATTCAGTTGAGGATGGAGGGAATATCAAATCTGTGTGGATAGAACTTCCGCAGTGATCATGATGACAGAAAAATACAAATAGTAATTAAAAAGACGTGCACGAAAGATTCTCTAAAAAGAACTTTCATGCACGTCTTTTAATATCTGACTTATTTATTGTTTGATAGTCAGCCCTGTTACTGTTTTGATATGGCAGCAGCTTCAGTGCTCTTGGCAACCTCTACGATAGAAGAGGTGAGACCTGCGATTCCCTGGATCTCAGATGGGATGATGATCTTTGTAGCCTTGCCATCTGCAGCCTTTGTAAATGCTTCCAGGCTCTTGAGAGTGATGACCTGATTTGAAGGCATTGACTCATTCAGTGCTCTGATACCATCTGCATTTGCCTGCTGTACAGCAAGTATAGCCTGTGCCTGACCTTCAGCTTCCTTGATAGTTGCCTCCTTCTTTGCTTCTGCGCGAAGGATCTGTGAAGCCTTCTCAGCCTCGGCCTCAAGGATAACTGACTGCTTATTACCTTCAGCGATGAGGATGGCTGACTTCTTCTCACCTTCGGCACGAAGGATCTGTTCACGTCTCTCACGCTCTGCCTTCATCTGCTTCTCCATGGCATCCTGAATAGCTGCAGGAGGAATGATGTTCTTGAGCTCGACTCTGTTGACCTTGATTCCCCAAGGATCAGTAGCTTCGTCAAGCGTAGCTCTCATCTTGGTGTTTATTGTTTCTCTTGATGTAAGTGTCTGGTCAAGTTCAAGATCACCGATGATGTTACGAAGAGTTGTGGCTGTCAGGTTCTCGATGGCCATGATAGGATTTTCAACTCCATAGCTGAAAAGCTTTGGATCTGTGATCTGGAAGAATACGACAGTGTCGATTCTCATTGTAACGTTATCTTTGGTGATAACCGGCTGTGGTGCAAAGTCAACAACCTGCTCTTTGAGGGTAACTTTCTTGGCTACCTTATCGATAACAGGCATCTTCATGTGAAGTCCCACAGACCATGTTGCCTGATATGTTCCAAGTCTCTCAATTACATAAGCGTGTGCCTGTGGCACGATCTTGATCGTACTACATATAACAACGATTACGATCAGACATAAAATGATAATAAGTGAAATTCCTGCTCCGTCCATAATAATCTCCTTAATAATTAAAATAGTGTGTGAATAAGTAATAAAATAATGTGCATCAAAGACATGTCGGTCCTTTTAGCTCTCCGTTACAGGCGTGCCGGCCTGTTCAACAATAGCTTTTACGCCGGATATATCGCAGATAACAACCTCGGTACCTGTTGGTATGATATTGTTGCTTTTTGATCTTGCTGTCCATTCAACCCCATTAATCATAATCTGACCTTTTGACTTAAGATTGTCTATTTCATCGGATACGATTACGTGTTTGCCGATGAGACTCTCTACGTTGGTTTTTACCAGCTTGTTGTCAAGATGTTTCTTGGCAATAGGTCTCGTTGTGAAAAAGAGAATGGTTGTTACAACAAGAAATACAACAATCTGTAGTGGCAATGAACCGCAAAAAAATGCGATGATCATGGCGATCAGTGCGCCACCGCAGGCCCAGATAGTTGTGAGTCCGAGCGATATGATCTCAACAATGAGACATACGGCAAATATTATAAGCCAGGTTACAATCTCCCAATTCATATAGAACACCTCCCTTGTGTAGGAAATCCTGATATGCGATAAAACTCGCATGGCCCTTGGCTAGTTCTAATTTTACTAGAAAAATAATTACTAAACAACATAAATATTCTGAATATACAATCCCTTAAAGTGCATTATACGCACGAATTATAAAATTATTAAGAATAAATAATAAAGGTATGGTTAAATATCTGTAAGCTGCCTTGCACCATTAGGCAAAAACAAATATAATAAAAAAGCGGTTGCCGGAATCCTTCGGTGAGCCGTACACAAGCTTATGGATTGGAGAGAAAAAGGTGGCGGCAAATAACAAAAAGAGACGAATCTTAAACATGAGCCTGGCGGTTATAGGAATAATCGTCGTGGGACTTTTATTTAACAAGATACTTGAACAGTGGGCAGGCTTTCGGACGATAATTGATAAAATCTCGGGCGCATTTGCACCAATTATAGTGGGTGCGGTCATAGCGTTTCTTATGAATCCGATACTTGTATTTTTTGACAGACTTTTTCATACTTTATTTCAGGATAAAGTTATCACGGACAAGAAGAAGCTGTTTAAGGTATCGAGGACACTGGCAGTTATCCTCACAACTATAGTATTTCTAGGAATCATAACAGGTGTAGTATGGCTTGTGGTGCCACAGCTCTATGACAGTATCAAGCAGCTGGTTGGCAACATGGACAATTATTATTCCAACCTGCAGAATATGGTGGAGAATATCAATGAGAAATTCCAGAAACTCAATATACCTGAGGATGAGCTGAACAAATATATGAATACAGCATATCTGAAGCTGCAGGACATGTTGAACACAAAGATCATGCCAAATGTGGACAAGATCGTGGTGAACATAGGAAGCGGAGTATTCTCCGGCCTGAAGTTCCTGTATAATTTCCTTATAGGTATAGTGGCTTCTATATATGTTATGGCAAATAAAGAATATCTGGCATCAAGGGGAAAGAAGATCATATATGCTGTGTTCAAGGTAAAGAATGCGAATAATATCCTCGATGGTCTTTCAGAGATGTACAGGATTTTTGGTCAGTTTATCAATGGCAAGATACTTGATTCACTTATAATTGGATTGATAATGTTTATAGTTTCTACAATACTCAATCTGCCATATGCAGTGCTGATAAGTGTTATTGTGGGAGTGACAAATGTCATACCATTCTTTGGACCGATCATAGGAGCTATACCTTGTTTCTTTATCGTACTTATAGCTGATCCGATCAAGAGTCTGGTGCTGCTTCTTGTTATACTCATATTACAGCAGTTTGATGGAAATATTCTTGGCCCGAAGATCATAGGAGACACTACAGGACTTTCAAGTTTCTGGGTACTTACCGCGGTTATTGTGGGTGGAGGTCTGTTTGGATTCTTTGGCATGCTCCTGGGCGTTCCTGTATTTGCGTGCTGTTATATGTATATCAACAGGACATGTACAGCAAAGCTTAAGGAGAAGAATCTGGCATTCAAGACTTCTGAATATGAGAAGATCCGGAGGATTGATGAGGAGACTGGAGAACCTATATATAAGACAGAGGAAGAAGAGGACATAAGGTTTAAGAAGAAGACTCCGGAGCAAAAGCGGGAGGAGAAGGAGAATAAGCGAAAGCTCAAACAGAAGCAGCATATGCTCCAATACCCATCTGAGCTTCCAGATGATGAGCCTGACGTAGACCGCGGTCGCAGCAGTGGTGTGAAGTCTGATGATGAGCCGGTGGATGTTGATGAGAGCGATGATGATCCGATCAGTATAATAGACAAGTTTGTGCATGTTATGAAGAGCATATCAAGCAGGGCTGATGCCGACAGGCTTGCGGAAAATATCGTGGAGGACAACAGATTGCAACGGTCTCATAACGACAAGATATCTGGAGAGGTGGAAGAAATATCCGGGAAATCTGATGCATCGGAGAATATTACTGGATATGGTGAGAAAAAATGATAATACCTGTATGCGTAAGAGGAAAGAACAGATTTGCTTTAAACAAATCTGTTCTTTCCTTTATCATATGAGTAGTCTATGGATGCGAGCTTTTTCTTTATAGCGTCTGCATCTACACATAGAGAGCTGCACAACTCATCAAAGCTTGGATAGTCATCCCTGAGTTTTGTGTTGATGAAACTGAGGAGAACCATAGGATCCTTTGGTAGTGATGAATATTCCATAATAAATACCTCCTTGTGGTATATTGGGTCTAAATATGTGTTCTGTTTATAAATATTATGGTTGAATTAACTGCATAAAATTGGTATATATATAGTTTGTGATATAATGAAGCATGCTGATGCGTGCTACGAATTAAATTTTACAACAGTGATATAGAAATGGCAATAAGGAGTTGAATATGAGTACGAATACAGGTACAGGAAAGAAAGGTAAGCTATCGGGGAAGGGAAGTAATCTGGCGCTTCAGGCGGGTATTCTGGCAGGAGCAGGAATAGTATCCAGAATTATAGGACTTTTGTACAGATCACCTCTGTATCAGATTCTGGGAGACGAGGGCAATGGATACTATGGTTCAGCATATGCCATATACGCCATGGTCATAATGATCGCAACGTACAGTATTCCGACGGCGGTATCCAAATTGGTTGCCGGCAAGATAGCGATGGGACAGTATAAAAGTGCCAGGCGTATTTATTATTGTACATTTATATATGTAGTAATTGCTGGAGCTGTAGCTGCACTTATCACTTACTTTGGTGCAGAGTGGTTCGTCAGCGATCAGCCAAATGCTATATTAAGTCTTAAGATTCTTGCCCCTACTATATTCATATCGGGCTTTCTTGCAATATTCAGAGGATATTTGCAGGCATACAATACGATGGTGCCTACATCTATATCCCAGATCATAGAGCAGCTTGCAAATGCAGTAGTGAGTATCGTCGCTGCGTACATGCTTGCAAAGCCATTTGCCGCTGGAACAACTGAGCATGCCAAGTATGGTTCCGCTGGAAGTGCCATGGGTACAGGTGCCGGAGTCCTTGGAGGACTGATATTTATACTGTTCGCATATGCGAAGAGAAGAAAGGGAATCATGGAGTCTGTGAAGAATGACACAAGTCCTGACACGGAATCCTATGGAAAGTTATTCAGAATAATTATCGCCACAGTCACACCTATTGTGGTGGCAGCAGTGGTGTATAACGTACTCACACCTATCGATATGAAGGTGTTCTATGTTGTCATGAAGATGAAGGGGATGGATTCACTGGAGATGGCAAAGCTGTATGGAATATACTCAGGACAGTATACAGTTCTCACTAACCTCCCGCTTGCCATAGCAGCTTCAGTTGGAATAGCATATATTCCGGGAATATCTGGTGCGTATGCACAAAAGGATATGAAAAAGACGAACAGGCTTCTCAATCAGGCACTCAGCATGTCCATGCTGGTCACCATACCATGTGCCGTTGGAATGGGAGTTCTGGCAAAACCGATTATACAGCTTCTGTTTGCAGGTGCCGATCCGATGGCGGCTAAGTGTATGTATCTTGGATTTATATCCATTGTATTCTTTGCACAGTCCACTGTAACAAACAGCGTGCTTCAGGCTATGGGCAAGGTGATGGCGCCTGTTATCAATGCCACACTTGCACTGGTGATACATGTGGTGGTTCTTGTTGTTATGCTATACTGCACAGACTGGGCATTGTATGCCCTGGTATTTGGTTCGATAGTGAACTCACTGCTCATATGTATATTCAACCAGCGGTCACTCACAAAGTACAAGACCGGTAAGATGGACAACAGGAGAATATATGTTGCACCGGCTATTGCCTCTATTTTTATGGGCGTTGTCACAATCATTGTGTATGAGGGCTGCAGAAAGCTTCTCGGCAATTGGGTCATAGCTATGTTTATCGCTGTATTTGTTGCTATCATATTCTATGCGGTAGCTATTCTTAAAGCCGGAGGATATACTGAAGAGGAGCTCCTCAACATGCCAAAGGGAGGCCTCATCGTAAGGTTTGCGAAGAAGTTCAGACTATTGTAAGGTGGGGACGTTCCTTTTGTACTGACGAGTGTCCCCTTGTACCGACGAGTGTCCCCTTGTACCGACGAGTGTCCCCTTGTACTGACGAGTGTCCCCTTGTATTGACGAGTGTCTTCCTGTCAAGTATGAGGATCACTGTCGTGAGGCGTGCCTCCTGTTAAGTTTCGTTGGATAATTCCTTTAGACGTACCCGTGAGACGGTTCAGCTGTCTGATAGAAATACCTTGTTCGTGCAAAAGAGCAAGGTATTTTTTCTTGTCTAAAAGGGGTAGTGATTGAAAATCGGTAATAGTATGGCATCCGGTTTCTTTGGTAATTAGCTCCTTTGCAACATCATCTGGGAGCCTTTTGGTAAGTTTATGAATGTCCAGGCAGTCAGCTTCTTCAGTTTCTCGATGAAATGTAGTAAATGCCTTCGAATCACCAATTAGATTGCTTATCAGTCCTATATCTACCAATGCCGAATTCCCTGATAGATAACTGTAGATACTGCTCCAGGGGTAAGACTCGCCGGGAAAAGCTTCTATGCCAGCTTTGTACGGATTTTGGTGTATGTAGCGGACTACAGTGAGAATGTATCGTTCATCGTTAACAGGTTCACTGTAATATCTACCCTGCTGCAGGAAGCCGGTTCGATCATATTTCATATTAAACCAAACCGCATAACGTGTGTTAATACGGCGAAATACAGTCGCCAGTGGGGTGTTAGGGGTATGTATGAGAAGATGAACGTGATTAGACATCAGGCAATATGCATAGATTTCAAATTGGCATTCTTTTTTGTAATAGCCCAGGATATCCAGGTATTTGACATAATCATTCTTTTCTTCAAACATTTGCTGCCGGTCTGCTCCGCGAATTACAACATGGTAAATGTTTGATTCAGATATAGCTCTTGGTTTTCTTGGCATAAAAGGACCTCCTTCAAAGTGAAAAAATGTGATGTGTACAGTGTGGAAAAAAATAAATGTTAAAATGTGATTCATGAAAAACATAGTTATAAAAACCAACTACGAAAAAACATAAAAACAGTTATAAAGATGTAATTGTTGAAAAATGAAATGACTATGAGTTTCGTATAACATGATTCGTATAATATTATTCATATGAAAATAGATTTGATTAGATACGATAGATTGACAATCGTTTAAGAAAATCAAAACATGCATATCATTATACTATATTTTGAAAAGAAGTAAAGCGTTTTGAAGAAGTATATGATAGAATGTATCAGGGACGTTCCTTTTGTACCGGAGAGTGTCCCCCTGTCATGCGAAATGGGAAAACTCGATATGGGGCAATAAAATGAGTAGAGTTGTCAACATGTCTTGAACGAACATACGTGCAATGGCTGTGACAGAAGATGATATAAAAAGTATGATGCAGCAAATTGCAGATGTTAGTTGCAAAAATATTTAGACTTGATAGGAATATATATCTAAAGTGGGACAGAGGGACGCTCTTCGTGACAAAAGGAACGTCCCCTAGGGATTATTATGGAAAAAGGAAAAAAGAGTAAGACTCTTCTGAAGATATTCATAACAACATTATATCTGAGCACATTTACCTTCGGGGGTGGATACGTCATCGTGTCTCTCATGAAGAAAAAGTTTGTGGACGAAACACACTGGATAGAGCAGGATGAGATGCTGGATCTTGTAGCGATAGCCCAGTCGTCGCCGGGACCTATAGCAGTAAATGGATCGATAGCGGTGGGATATAAATTGTGTGGTATAGCAGGGGCATTGGTGGCTATAGTCGGAACGATCATTCCGCCATTTGTTATCATATCCATCATATCTTACTGTTACAGCGCGTTCAGGGCCAACTGGGTGATCAGTGAGATGCTGGAGGGAATGCAGGCCGGTGTAGCTGCGGTCATAGCATCAGTGACATATGATATGGGAAAGGATGTGGTGAAACAGAGGGATGATCTGTCGGTGCTCATCATGATAGCTGCATTTGTTGCATCATACATATTGGAGATAAATGTCGTGTTCATAGTAATTGCCTGTGGACTTGTCGGCGTTTGCAGAGGACAGCTGGAGAAAAAAAGAGGGCGTGGGCATAAAAAGACAGAGGATACTTCTGACGGAAATCCTGAAAACCATCCCGACAAAGGGGGGATGGAATAATGATCTATTTGCAGTTGTTCCTAAGTTTCTTTCAGATAGGACTCTTCAGTTTCGGCGGAGGTTATGCCGCCATGCCGCTTATACAGGGACAGATAGTGAAGATACATGGGTGGATGACCATGTCAGAGTTCACAGATTTGATCACTATATCCCAGATGACTCCGGGACCGATAGCTGTCAATTCGGCGACATTTGTGGGGCTGCGGGTGGCCGGATATGCCGGTGCGGCGGTTGCCACGCTCGGATGTATACTCCCTTCATGTATCATTGTAATGGTCATAGTCAGGCTGTATCTGAAATATCGCAAGCAGGATGTTCTTCAGGAGATTCTCGGCGGCATAAGACCGGCTGTTGTGGCTATGATCGCGTCAGCGGGAGTTTCGATATTCGTGACGGCGGTCTGGACTGGTATCGATATGATAAGTCTCGCAGGAACTAAGTGGAATCTTGTGGTGATATTTGCAGTGAGTGTTGTTTTGCTCAGAAAATTCAAACTGAATCCGGTGTGGGTGATGCTGCTTTCCGGTGCGATGCAGGTGCTGGTGGGGACGTTCCTTTTGTAACGAGAAGTGTCCCCTGTCATGTGAAAGGTGAAAACTCGATATAGAGCAATAAAAGGAGTAAAGTTGGCAACATTGCTTGAGCGAACATACGTGCAATGGCTGTGACAGAAGATGATATAAAAACTATGATGCAGAAGATGGCAGATGTCTGTTGCAACAATATTTAGACTTAATAGGAATATAGATCTAATGTAGGACAGAGGGACGCTCCTCGTTACAAAAGGAACGTCCCCAAAGGAGGTCCCCAAAGGAGGTCAGATGAAGAAGAAAATATTGATATGTCTGATAGCACAGATAATATGCTGGGGTATGATGACGCTGTCTGATTACATGGAAGAAACATATAATGACAGTTACAATGTGGTCGTTGTATTTGCTGTACCCATGATATGCATGATTCTGTATATTATATTCAGAAAATGGATATACGATAATCAGATTGTGCGGCTGAAAGATGTCGCTATAATCTGTGCGGCGTGGATGATCTGTGGATTGATACTGGGATTCCTGATCGGTGCGCTGGTTACCAATGAAATGTGGATAGTGCCGCAGGCTACAGGAGGATGGGAGCATTTTCTGAATGGAATCGAATACATGATGTTCGCCATAACGCTTGCAGGAATACCATTTGTGACGGTGGTTCTGATCGAGTCGGTTGTGGGGATAGTAAAGGCAGTTAGAAAAAGGACTTGACGAGAGCTTTGGTAAAGTTGCCCGGCGCAAGTAATATGTTTTATCAAGTAATATGTTTTATAATGAAATGCTTCATCTGTGAGAGAATCAGGTGGAGCATTTTTTATGCATGGTGGCTAATGTATTAACCGGGCATATGAAGAGTTTGTATACCCCTTGACAAAAAGAAAAAATATGAATATACTTACCGATGATAATTACTTGGAGTAATTACACAAAATAATAAAACAATATTTGATAAATTTACAGGAAGGAATGCTATGACAAAGGAAAAGATAAAACAGGTTATGGATGCCTGCTATCAGGCTAAGAGAGTCAGAGATATGATGCCAAAGCTGCCAAATGGAGTGACTCCGACACACATACATTATCTTGATGTGATAACGAAGCTGGAGCTTGAGGGTGCAGAGGTAAAGGTCAGTGATATAAGTGATGAACTGGGACTACCAAGACCGGGAGTGACAAAGACGATAAAGGATATGGAACGCCTCGGATTTGTGGAAAAGAAGGCTTCAGAGGCGGATGGACGTATTGTGTATATAAGGAGCACTCAGGCTGGCAGAGATCTGGTTGGCAAATATGTTGATGAGTATTTCACAGGACTGGGGGAGCCTCTTGCCGATATCACAGATGAAGATGCAGATATTATGATAGCGACCATTGAAAAAATTTATGATGTTATGAGCAAAAGGAGTCAAGACATAAGATGAGTGTACAGGATAAAACAGATTTTACACAGGGAAGTATAATTAGAAAAATGCTCCCATTCATGGGACCGATTCTTGGAGCATTGATACTTCAGGCTGCATATGGTGCGGTTGATCTGCTGGTGGTTGGAAGATTCGGTTCGACGGCGGGACTTTCAGCCGTATCTACGGGCAGCCAGGTGCTCAATCTGGTTACATTTGTGATAACAGCACTTGCTATGGGTGTCACAGTGCTTATTGCCAGATATATAGGCGAAAAGAACACGGATCAGATAGGAGAGCTTCTTGGAGGCGCCACGACTATATTTGCAATACTTGCGGTGGTGCTGGCAGTTGTCATGGTGACGTTTGCAAGACCTTTGTCTGTGTTAATGCAGGCACCGGCTGAGGCGGTCACTCTTACATCGTTGTACGTGAGGATATGCGGAGGAGGAATATTTTTCATTATGGCCTACAATGTGCTCACCGCGATATTCAGAGGTTTTGGAGACAGCAAATCACCTCTTATATTTGTGTTTGTGGCATGTGTTGTAAATGTTGTAGGTGATCTTATACTGGTTGCGGGATGTCATCTTGACGCTGCGGGTGCAGCCATAGCAACAGTGGTTGCTCAGGCGGTCAGTGTTGTCCTTGCGCTTGTGCTGCTGAAGAAGAGAAAGCTTCCATTTAAGATATCAGGAAAAGATTTTAGATTAAACAGACAGTGCAGAAGATTGCTCTCGGTTGGACTTCCGCTGGCAATGCAGGAATTTCTCACGCAGATGTCATTTCTAGCGCTGTGTGCATTTATCAACAGACTTGGACTGGAGTCATCATCCGGATATGGCGTTGCCTGCAAGATAGTCAGCTTTGCCATGCTGGTACCAAGCTCGCTTATGCAGTCTATGGCTTCATTTGTATCGCAGAATGTTGGAGCTGGAAAAGAGGACAGAGCGAGAAAAGCGATGCTTACCGGTATGGGCATAGGACTCTCTGTCGGCGTGGTGGTATTCATTGGCGTGTGGTTTTTTGGTGACAAACTGACATCGATCTTTACCACTGACGCGGCTGTTATCCAGAGGGGCTTCGAGTACCTGAGGGGCTTTGCACCTGAGACTATACTTACCGCGGTGCTGTTCAGCATGATAGGATATTTCAATGGACATGAGAAGTCACTATGGGTCATGATACAGGGACTTATCCAGACATTGCTCGTTAGACTGCCTCTTGCCTATTACATGAGTATACAGCCGGATGCGAACCTTACAAATATAGGACTTGCAGCGCCGATAGCAACATGCGCAGGTATCGTGCTGAATGTCATATTCTATATGGCTATGTCAGGAAAGAAGAAAAAAGCGGAAGAACAGTAAGCAAGGCTGAAAGTATGCTATTCATGGCTAATAAGCTCAGAGTGGATTAGTGGATATTTGTTGTATTGACAAATATCCTAATGCACCATACAATATCGTTATACGATATCAATAAACGATATTAGGAAAGAGATGTGATAATATGCCAAAGAAAGCTATGGATATTCTGACTGAATCCATGTTCTACGTGTTGATGGCATTTTCAAAAGGATCAATGTGTGGGATAGATGTGGCAGACTATATAGAGAAGAGAACCGGTGGAAGGGTAAAAATCGGGCCGGCGACTCTGTACACCATACTGGGAAAGTTTGAGAAGGAAAAGTGGATAAGGGAAATTGATGTGGAAGGCCGTAAGCGAACATACAGCATCACAGATAAGGGCATATCTGCATATGAGCAGGAAGTGGAAAGACTAAAAATGTGTGTGCGGGATGCAGAAGATGCGGCAAATGAAAGTTAAAATACGCAGCAGCCGCGGCGTATTTTTGACTAAAATTATATGGAGGATTGAAGGATGGAGGAGAAAAGAGACATAAAAAGTGTGCACCGAATCATACCATGTCCGGATTATGATGTGACCGGTGTTGAGTGCTGGCTCTCGTATATGGCGGAGCAGGGGTATATACTGAGGGAAGGAGGCGTGTACCGTGGAATAGCTGCATTTGACAGGTGCGAATCTAAAAAGGTGGAGTATAGGTTACAGCCAGCTCAGAAGGGATTCGTGATATACGACAACGATGGGCCGGATGATGATGAGGTGGAGCTGAACAGCGCATTTGGATGGAAGTATGTGGCAAAGTATGGATCGTTTCATATATACAGGGCGGAAGATACAGAAGTGAGAGAGATGGACACGGATCCTGAGGTACGGGCCTTGGCAATGAACGCCCTGCATAAAAGTCAGCTATTTAACATAATATGGATGTCTGCATGGATAATTTTGTATCTTGTCCTTATATTTACAAGTCAGCCATTTCTATCTCTGGTCAACAGGGGAAGTCTGCTGAGTATGGCACTTGTATTGTGTTTGGTGATTTTTATAGTGACAGGTCTTGTTAAGTCTGTGAGTCTGTGCATGCTCCGCAAAAAAATACTTAATGGAGATAGTCTGGGCTCAGGGACGAATTGGAAAAAAGGTGCCAGAATATACACTATAAAGGTTGTTGTTGGAATAAGTGCATATGTGGCAATGATAGTGTGCGGATGTATGTTCATACTGAGCGATTGTTCAAACACAAATCAGATGTCACTCTCAGAATATGAAGGAACCGTTCCGTTTCGTACAATAGCTGATCTGCCAGTATGTGACGATATTGAGAGAGTAGAAAATGTGGATGATGATGTAAATACGATAAGTGAATGGGCGGATATTCTATGGCCGGTGAATTACAAATTGTATGAGTATGGCGATCTGGTTTACACAGATGGAAGCATTTGCCATGGAGGAATGGTGATAACCTACCACGAGGCGAAAAATGAATGGCTGGCGTGCAAGCTGTACCAGGCATATCTGAATAGAGCAGAGCATCAGCCTGACTATGAGCAGATAGCTCTTACGTTAACCGGGCTGGATGACGTGGAGGCGTACTGGGACGGTTCTGAGAGCGTGATCATGAGAAAAGGCAATAAGCTTATACTTGTCAGCTTTTATATGAGCGGTGATAACAGACATGAGAATGATCTGGAAGAATGGGCCGATTGCATTGCGGAGAGTTTGAGATAAAGAGAATTTCTTATGCGGTTAAGACAGGGGGACACTCCTTGTTACAGAAGGAACGTCCCCATTAAACATTTACAATTTAGCCACGTTATAGTATATTAGAATTTGTATGCGTGGCTATTTTGTGGCTGCGCTATATAAGAAGAAATAATACAGAGGGACACTCTTCGTTACAAAAGGAACGTCCCCAAGGAGGTATACATGAAATTAGGTATCGTAGGACTCCCAAACGTGGGAAAGAGTACACTTTTCAATTCACTTACAAAGGCAGGAGCGGAATCAGCTAACTATCCGTTCTGTACAATAGATCCAAACGTAGGTATCGTTGCAGTGCCGGACGAGAGACTGGACAAGCTCACAGAGATGTACAACTCAGCCAAGACAACACCTGCTGTTATAGAATTTGTAGATATAGCGGGTCTTGTAAAGGGTGCGTCAAAGGGTGAAGGACTTGGAAACCAGTTCCTTGCAAATATCAGAGAGGTTGATGCCATCGTTCACGTTGTAAGATGTTTTGAGGATACCAATGTCATCCACGTTGACGGTTCTGTAGATCCTATCAGAGATATCGAGACCATCAATCTGGAGCTGATCTTCTCAGATATAGAGGTGCTCGATAGAAGAATCGCCAAGACCATCAGAGGCGCAAGAAATGACAAGATGCTTGCCAAGGAGCTCGATTTCCAGCAGAGGATCAAGGCTCACCTTGAGGAGGGAAAGCTTGCCAAGACCATCGAGGTCACAGATGAGGACGAGCAGGCGTGGATAGAGGAGTACAATCTTCTCACATGGAAGCCTGTAATATTTGCCGCAAATGTAGGCGAGGATGACATAGCAGATGATGGCGCATCAAATGAGAACGTGCAGAAGGTAAAGGAATACGCGAAGGACTTCGATGCAGAGGTATTTGTAGTATGTGCACAGATAGAGCAGGAGCTTGCAGAGCTTGACGATGAGGAGAAGAAGATGTTCCTTGAGGATCTTGGAGTTAAAGAGTCTGGTCTTGACAAGCTTATCAAGGCAAGCTACTCGCTTCTCGGCCTTATCAGTTATCTGACAGCCGGAGAGACAGAGTCGAGGGCATGGACCATCAAGAAGGGAACAAAGGCACCTGGAGCAGCCGGCAAGATCCACTCAGACTTTGAGAGAGGATTTATAAAGGCGGAGGTTGTAAGCTACAAGGATCTCATGGATTGCGGAAGCATGCTTGCAGCTAAGGAGAAAGGCCTTGTAAGACAGGAAGGCAAGGAATATGTGGTTGAGGATGGAGATGTTATACTCTTCAAGTTTAATGTATAAAATAATCTTTGTGATGACACAGATGTAGTGCGGATAAGATCAGATTGCATCTGCTTCACAATAGAATATAGGAGGATGTAACGATATGTCTCAGATATCAGAATATTTTAGAAGCATATTCTTTCCGAATCTTGGGATAACCCTCAGAAACATAGGTGACCATATCAATATAGGAAGCTTTGAGGTGAGATTCTACGGGATCATCATCATGATAGGATTCCTGCTGGCATATGTACTTGTCACAAACGAGGCAAAGAGAACCGGGCAGAATCCGGAAATGTATCTGGATTTCATACTTATACTTATCATTCCAGCCATACTTGGAGCAAGACTTTACTACATTCTGTTCAGACTTGACCAGTATGTAGTGCAGGGTGATGTGGGAGCCACCATCAAAGCCATGCTGAACATCAGAGGCGGCGGACTTGCCATATACGGCGGAATCATCGCGGGAGTCATCACAGCGGTAATTTTCTGCAAGGTGAGAAAAGTCAGCTTTGTGCTCATGGCTGATACAGCCACTTTGGGAATACTGATCGGACAGATACTTGGAAGATTTGGAAATTTCTTCAACAGAGAAGCATTTGGCGCATATACGAACAGTAAGATGGCCATGGCGATTCCTCTTGACTACTACAGATCTGAGGGCAATCTTGATTATCTGGAGAGAACAGGGGTCATCACACAGAAGATGCTGGACAATGCGGTGAATATAGACGGCATGGATTGTATAACGGTTCATCCGACATTTCTGTATGAGTCCCTGTGGAATCTTATGCTGCTTGTGTTCTTATTTATATATAGAAAGCATAAGAAATTCAAAGGAGAGTTCGCTCTCATATATGTGGGCGGATATGGTCTCGGAAGATTTATCATCGAAGGCCTCAGAAGTGATTCACTGATGATCGGCAATACCGGAATCAAGGTATCCCAGGCGCTTGCACTTGTCTGCTTTGTAACAGCGGCAGTCCTGCTTGTCATAAATTATGTAAGATGTGCAAAGAAGGGCTGGCCTGCTGTAGTGATGGGAGACGCCGCTGGCACAGAAGTGAAGATTAGTGGCGAATGTGATCCTGCGGATACAGATGTGGAGATCAGTGGTGAATCAGATGACGCTGGAGAAAAAAAGAAAGATGACACAAAATAGCATTTCAGCGCAGAAAATGTGGCAATAAAAATAATATAACAGGGAGACAATACAGATAAATACCCACAAGGTGGAGATATCCCCCACGAAATGGGAAAAAACTGGGATTTGTCCCCACCAAAAAAAGCCTGTAGGTTTGACAGTGAAAACTGTTAGATCTACAGGCTTTTTTGCGTATTTGCACACACTTTTTTCGTATAACAGGGTTGCAATTTTGGGGGCTATAGTATAGAATAGTGGTTACAAGTGGCATTACTGTGCAACCAAGTGGTGAAAAGTGGTGATTGAGCCGGAGTTATACGAAAGGAGGAGATCGGGATGTCCAGATGCTTATCAGGTGAATATGAACATAAGCTTGATGCAAAAGGAAGACTGATCATGCCATTAAAACTTCGTTCGGAACTCGGGGAGTCATTCATGGTAACCAAGGGAATCGACTGCTGTCTCTATGTATATGGAATGACAGAGTGGGAGGAATTCGTTGAAAAGCTGAACAAGCTTCCTATGACCAACAGGACGGCCAGAGCTTTCAAGAGGGGATTCCTTGCCGGAGCTGTCAAGTGTGAGCCGGATGCACAGGGAAGAATACTTCTCTCTCCGAAGCAGAGAGAATATGCACATATAGACAAGGATGTGTATGTCATCGGTAACGGTGAGAAAGCGGAGATCTGGAGCAAAGAAGAGTGGGATGGCCCTGAGAACATGAGTGATAATCAGGCCAGCATGGACGAGCTTGCAGATGAACTTGATGCACTTGATTTTAGTTTTTAGAAGAGAATGGTAATTGATTATGGAATTTGCGCACAAGTCGGTCTTGCTTGAGGAGACCATCGACAACCTGAATATCAAGCCGGATGGCATCTACGTGGATGGCACATTAGGGGGAGCCGGACACTCAGAGCAGATTGTTAAGAGGCTTGGTGAGGGTGGCAGGCTTATAGGTATCGACCAGGATGAGGATGCCATAGCTGCGGCGTCGAAGAGACTTGAGCCGTATGGTGATAAGGTGACCATAGTCAGGGATAATTATCAGAATTTCAGAAGAATATTGGACGGACTGGACATACAGAAGGTGGACGGGATACTCCTTGATCTGGGAGTGTCTTCATATCAGCTCGATAATGCGGATAGAGGATTCACATATCGGGTTGATGCTCCACTGGATATGAGGATGGACAACAGACAGACAAAGACCGCAAAGGATATAGTCAACGATTATTCCGAGGGTGAGTTGTTCCGTATACTTAAGGATTACGGCGAGGAGAGATATGCAAAGAGTATTGCATATCACATATGTAAGTACCGTGAGAACAAGGTGATAGAGACTACCGAAGAACTCAATGATATAATACGTGGTTCCATACCAGCTAAGGCGAGAAATGGACAGGGACATCCATCCAAGCAGACATTTCAGGCGATCAGGATCGAACTGAACAGGGAGCTGGACGTGCTCAGGGATTCCATAGACGGTATGATAGCGAGCCTCAATCCGGGAGGAAGGCTGTGTATCATCACATTTCATTCCCTTGAGGACAGGATAGTTAAGCTTGCTTTTAGAAAAAATGAAAATCCATGCATTTGTCCGCCGAACTTTCCGGTGTGCACATGTGGAAGAAAGCCTCTCGGCAAGGTTATAACGAGAAAACCGATCATACCGGGAGAAAGGGAGCTTGAGGAGAACTCCAGATCAAAGAGCTCGAAGCTCAGAGTGTTCGAGGCTATTTGACAATCTGTATATAAATGAAAGAGGCGATATATAATGGCAGATAGAAGATACTACACTGATGGTAGTGCTGCAAGACAATTAAATTATGAGGACAGGCCAGTCAGAAATGCTGCCCGTCAGACGGGTGTGAGAGGCTCGGCAGCACCAGCAAGAATACCTGAGCCATCAAGAGCACCTCAGCCTGCAAGAAAAAAGAAACAGGCAGGGACTCATCTGACAGATGCGGACAGAAGAAGACTTGCCGCCAGAAATGCTCAGAACCGTGCAGTGATGAATGCCCAGATACGGTATACAGTCGGAATAGTTGCTGCGGTGGTCATAGCTGTAGCACTGTGCTGTTATCTGCTTAAGCTTACGTCAGATGTCAGGTCACAGAAAGATTCGGTGGCAACACTGAAAGCACAGGTAGCGGACCAGCTTGATGAGAATGCCGGTTACAGCGCAGGATTGGATTCAATGACGGATCTCGATGAGATATATAGGATTGCAACTACTAAGCTCGGCATGGTATACTCACAGCCGGGACAAACTTTATATTATTCACAGAATGATGATGATTATGTAGTACAGTACAAGGATGTCCCTAAGGCTAAATAAGCCTTAGGGATTTAATATTTTTAAAGGTGGAAAAGACATGTCTAAAAGATCTAAGATGTTCCTTAAGGGAATGCGGAGAAAAACGAGAATAGCCTATCTGATAGTTGTTATAATCATGACTGTGCTTATATTGAGGGTTGTGTATATAAATGTGACTAAAGGAAAAGAGTACTCAGAGGCTGTTGCACTGCAGATGGATTACAATTCTACAGATATCCCATACGAGAGAGGTGAGATACTGGACAGAAATGGCAATGTTCTCGCAAACAGTGAGAAAACCTACAGCCTTATACTGGAGCCTGTGAACATTCTGCTCACGGATAAAGGACACGATGCAACCAGAGCAGCAGTGCTTGAATATTTTGATGTCAGCGGAGATGAATTTGACGAGCATATTGCAAATGAGAAGTCTTATTATGAGGTTGTACTGAAGGATCTTTCATATACAAAAGTCAAGGAGTTTGAGGATTACTGTAAGACTGATGAGGGTAAAGATGTTATAGGAGTCCGGTTCGAGACTGTGTACAAGAGAAATTATCCAAATGGCTCCCTTGCGTGTCACCTGCTCGGATACACGGCCAGTGGTAACGTGGGTCAGGGTGGAATAGAAGGTTATTACAATGATTATCTGAATGGTATAGATGGAAAGACATATAAGTATATGTCCGGTTCTGGTGGTGTCGATTCTGAGACAGTGGCAGCGCAGAATGGAGAGACTGTGGTATCCACCATTGATATGAATATCCAGAAGATAATAGAAAATAATATATCTGAGTATATGCAGACCACGGGTGCAAAGCAGATAGGTGTTATTGCAATGGATCCAAACAATGGGGAGGTACTTGGAATGGCAAGCTCCCGTACATATGATCCAAATGATCCTATGAACACCCAGGCTCTCAGAAATATGACAGTCACTATAACCGAGGAGGTTGAGATAGACGGTGCTGATGAAGATGCAGACAGTCTTATAAGCGTTGAGAGCGCGAAGAAGGCCACAGAAGTCAGTACCACTGAGACCACCACTGCTGAGACCGTGACTGAGGATGGTTCTGATGATACAACCACAGAGGAGACCACCACTGAGACTAAGAAAAATGTTAAGACAGAGGAAGTTGAATACGATTTTTCAGGCATGACTGATGAACAATTTCAGAGCACAATAGATGGCTTCACGTCAGATCAGTTGTATCAGGCACTTAATTATGTATGGCAGAATTACTGCATAAGTGATGTGTTTGAGCCAGGATCCACATATAAAGCATTCACAATTGCAGGTGCTATGGAGGATGGCGTTATATCAGATGGTGATTCCTTCCTCTGTGATGGATCACAGGTTGTCGTAGAGGGAGAAAGTCCTATCTACTGTAGTTACAGAGCAGGTCATGGCATGGTTGATGTGAAGAGAGCCCTGGCTGTTTCCTGTAACGATGCCTTGATGCAGATCGCAGAGAAAGAGGGTGCCAAGACATTTGACAAATATCAGGTTATTTTCAATATAGGCTCGAAGACAGGAATAGATCTCGATGGTGAGACAACAGGAATCAAGTATGATGCCGAGAATCTTAACCCTACAGAGCTTGCCACTTCTTCATTTGGACAGGGCGTTACGACATCCATGATACAGATGGCAGCAGGCTTCTGTTCCGTTATAAATGGTGGCAATTATTATGCGCCACATGTTGTGAAAAGACTGCTTGATTCAGATGGCAATGTAGTTGAGAATATTGATCCGGTGCTTGTCAGAAAGACAATATCAAATGAAGTATCAGATTATATGAGAACCTATCTCCAGTCGGTTGTGGAGGAAGGTACAGGATATGCTGCAGGAATAGAAGGATATACTATAGGTGGTAAGACAGGTACTGCTGAGAAGCTTCCAAGAGGAAACGGCAAATATGTCCTCTCATTTATAGGTTTTACGCCGGTAGAAAATCCTCAGATCATGCTGTATGTAGTGGTTGATGAGCCTCATGTTGAGGATCAGGAAGGATCCGGAGCAGGAGCAAAGTTCTTCAATCAGGTTATGCAGGATCTCCTGCCATATATGAATGTATATGCAACAAATGGAGACGATGTTGCTTATGATGGAACCGAGGAGCCATTGTCTTCTGCGTTTGGAGACGATGCAGCTGATACAGATACTGCGGATGAGACAGTGGTTGACACGGCTGACAGTGAGGACACACAGGCAGATGACACGGCGGGTGCAGACTATACCGGGGATGAGTCTGTGGACGATACGGCAGGCACGGACTATATCGGAGATGAGTCGGTGGATGATGCGGCAGGCACGTACTATACCGGAGATGAGTCGGTGGATGACACGGCGGATGCAGGCACGGACTATACCGGGGATGAGTCGGTGGATGATGCGGCAGGCACAGATTATACCGACTACACCGGAGATGAGTATACAGATGATACATCCTACACGGATGACACCGCATCTGTTGATAATGCGGATGGCGGGGATTCAGGCGATTCATCAGACTGGGGAGACAGCCCGGTGGATGACACATCATATGATGGTGGCTCTGAGGACGGTTATACAGAATAATATATGAATTGATAAAATGCAGATGAATGTGCAGACCTGGGGGTATAAAGGCCGGACATCATCTGCATTTCGTTATTATAGAAGCGGATCAGCCCAGGAAAATGAATCAGTGCCAGTTGTTAAAAACGTGAATATAAGAGAATGAATAATAATAATATAATAAAAAAATGACTGGTGTAATGTGAAGGTATACAGCTATAACAGACGCAGAATAAAATGTGTATTTGTGATCGTACTTATAGCGGCGCTGGTTGTCGTCTCAAGACTTACATACATAATGATCTTTAAGGGAAAATACTATGGTGACAGGGCGGCATCACTCCATGAAAGGGAGAGAAATATAAAGGCACCTAGAGGAAAGATATACGACAGAAATGGCAATGTGATAGCGGACAATAAAGCTGTGTGTTCTGTCTCGGTTATACACAGCCAGATAGAGAATGAAAATGCGGTGGCAGATATACTGATCAGCAATATAGACAAGGATGCTGAAGAAATACGGGAGAAGGTGAAAAAGAATTCATCAAGGGAGCTTATAGCGTCAAATGTGGACATAGAGACAGGACGAAGAATAAAGGCTGCAGGACTGGCAGGGATAAAAATAGATGAGGATTATAAAAGGAATTATCCGTATGGTGATCTGGCATCAAAGGTAATAGGGTTTACAGGTGCCGATAACCAGGGCATACTTGGAACCGAGGTGACGTATGACGGCGTGCTGACCGGGATAAATGGAAGCATAAATGCGGTGACTGATGCCAAGGGACTGGAACTCGCGGAGTATGCCGAGACCAGGACAGATCCGGTGCCGGGAGATGATCTCACAACTACACTGGATATAAATATACAGAAATACTGTGCCCAGACAGCATACAGAATATTGGAGGAAAAGCAGGCGGAGAGGGTGTGTGTTCTGGTTATGAATCCTCAGAATGGTGAGATATACGCCATGGTGGATGCCCCGGAATATGATCTGAATAATCCGTTTAAGCTGATTGAGGGATACGATGGATCTACAGATGAAGAGGAACGCGTTGGTGCTGTGGACGGTGTGCTGCCGGCCGCAAGTCAGATGGATCGCCTGAACAATATGTGGAGAAACTATCTTATAAGTGATACCTATGAACCAGGATCTACGGCGAAGATAATAACGCTGACTGCGGCTTTGGAAAATGGAGCGGTGGACAGCAGTTCTACTTTTTTCTGTCCGGGATACAGGATAGTTGAAGACCGGCGTATAAGATGTGCGAAAACTACCGGACATGGCAGTGAGACGCTGGAGCAGGCCCTCATGAATTCGTGCAACCCGGCTTTTATGGATATAGGTGAAAGAACTGGGGTTGATGGGCTGTATAAGTATTATCACAGGCTTGGACTGTTTTCCAGATGTGGCATAGATCTTCCGGGAGAGGCGAATTCTATCATGCATAAGAAGGAAAATGTAGGACCTGTTGAACTTGCCACGATGTCATTTGGACAGTCATTTCAGGTGACTCCTATCCAGTTTGCTTCAGCTGTAGCGACTGTTATCAATGGAGGAAGAAGTATAACACCCCATGTGGGAAAGATGATAACTGACAGTATCACAGGCAATATAAGCTCGATTGAATATACGGAGCAGAGACAGGTTATAGGAACTGAAACCTCATCTCAGATGAGGGGGATGCTGGAGTCGGTTGTGTCAGAGGGCGGCGGCTCTAAATGTGCTATAGAAGGGTACAGGATAGGAGGCAAGACTGCCACAAGTGAGAAGCTTCCAAGGGGGAATGGACGATATATTTCATCGTTTATAGGATTTGCTCCGGCAGACGATCCGGTGGTTATGACTATGGTGCTGATAGATGAACCGGAGGGCACATATTACGGTGGTGTGATAGCTGCGCCGGTGGTTAGGGATATATTTTTGAATATTCTTCCGTATTTGGGAATTGACAAAGCCACGAATGCGTATTAAATTTATCTCAGTCTGAAAACAGTTTAGAAAATACATAGTCCGCAGTGTGCGGACGGGTAAGGAGTACAAAATGAATTTAAACCTGAACATTATTTTACCAGTTGTGATAGCATTCTGCATAAGTGTGGTGCTGTGTCCGATAGTTATTCCATTTCTCAAAAAATTAAAATTCGGACAGTTTGTCAGGGATGATGGACCTCAGGCACATCTGAAGAAGGCTGGAACGCCGACCATGGGTGGACTTATAATTCTTCTGTCATTTACTATCACTACGCTTTTTTATATGAAGGATTATCCGGATGTCCTTCCGGTACTTTTTGTTACGTTGGGATTCGGTCTCATAGGATTTATCGATGATTATATCAAGGTTGTCATGAAGAGATCCATGGGGCTTCACGCATGGCAGAAGATGCTTGGACAGATAGTTGTGACAGGTGTATTTGCATACTATGTTGAGAAATATTCAGATATAAACAATGAGCTTATAATTCCTTTTGTGGGAAAAACAGTACAGTTAAACAGTACACTTTATGTAATACTTTTGTTCTTTATTGTTCTTGGAACTGTAAATGGAGCGAACTTTACAGATGGTCTTGATGGACTGGCATCATCAGTTACTGTGCTGATTGCTACGTTTTTTGCCGTTGTTGCAATAGGAATCGGATCTGGTGTTGCGCCGGTGGCATGTGCTGCGGTTGGATGCCTTCTGGGATTCCTTGTTTACAATGTATATCCGGCAAAGGTATTCATGGGGGATACAGGTTCTCTGGCGCTTGGAGGATTTGTGGCATCCACTGCATATATGCTCAAGATGCCTATATTCATAGTTATAATAGCGTTTATATATTTTCTCGAAGTATTGTCAGTTATAATCCAGGTCGTATCATTTAAGCTCACAGGTAAGAGAGTGTTCAGAATGGCACCTATCCATCATCACTTTGAGCTTGGTGGCTGGCCTGAGTCCAAGGTGGTTGCTATATTCTCTATAGTAACTGCAGTACTTTGTGTAGTAGGATTGCTGGCTCTGTAGTGAGTCTTACATTGTAGCGTAAAATAAAGCCGGGCATATAAATAATATATGTCCGGCATTTAGCCATAGAAAGGAGAAAGTGGTGCGGATGCACCATGGTGAAAGATATGGAGATCAATACAGCGATAGTTGCAGGAACAGGAAAAAGTGGAATCAGTGCGACAAAGCTTCTGGTAAATCATGGAGTTAAGGTGTACTTGTTTGATGAGAATAAGGATAGAGATGTAGAGGCGATAAAGGATAAAATCGGTAATTCGGAGCTTGTTAGTGTAGAACTTGGTGAGCTTGGCAAAGAGGCGCTTGAGTCAGCTCAGCTTATGGTCATCAGCCCGGGAATACCCGTTGATGCTCCGTTTACAGATATTGTGAGAAATGCAGGCATCCCTATCTGGAGTGAGATAGAACTGGCTTATCACTACGGCAAGGGCAAGATAGCTGCCATAACAGGAACAAATGGCAAGACAACCACAACAGCTCTGGTTGGTGAGATAGTGAAGGCGTACAATGCCAAGACGATAGTAGTTGGCAATATAGGAATACCTTATACAGAACTGTGTGACACCACAGATGAGGATTCTGATACAGTTGCGGAGATAAGCAGTTTCCAGCTTGAGACAGTGATAGATTTCCACCCGGACGTAAGCGCAATACTTAACCTTACACCGGATCATTTGAACAGACATTACACATTTGAGAATTATGGCAATGTAAAATTCTCCATAACCAAGAACCAGACCATGAATGACGTGACAGTCCTCAATTATGATGATGAGCATACAAGAGCCATGGGTGAGAAGGCAAAGGAGCATTGCCGGGTTGTATACTTCAGCAGACTGGAGAAACCGGCTGGTGGCGTGTATGTGGAAGATGGTGATATCATCCTTGAGGACGGAGATAAGAAGATAGATGTGCTTGAGCTGAAGAATCTCAAGCTCCTTGGCGCGCACAATGTGGAAAATGTTCTCGCAGCAGTGGGAATATCATATTATATGGGTGTGCCTGTGGATGTTATCAAGGATGTGGCAACATCATTCAAGGCGGTTGCGCATAGAATAGAGTATGTAGATACTATAGATGGTGTTGCATATTATAATGACTCAAAGGGAACGAATCCTGATGCTGCCATCAAGGGAATCCAGGCTATGGTTGCACCGACATTCCTCATAGGAGGCGGTTACGACAAAGGCTCTGAGTATGATGAGTGGATAGAGGCATTTGGCGGCAAGGTTAAGTGGCTTGTGCTCATAGGACAGACAGCTCAGAAGATTGCTGACTGTGCCAAGAGACACGGCTTTAATTCTATAGTGTTTGAAGAAAATCTGCAGGATGCAGTAGCATATTGCCATGAGAATGCAATTGATGGAGATGCAGTGCTTTTATCACCTGCATGTGCAAGCTGGGGACAGTTTGACAACTATGAACAGAGAGGCGATATGTTCAAGGAGTATGTAAGAAGCTATAAGGAGTGATCTGATTGCATGGAGGTCCTGAGGTTTCAGAAGATAGAGCAGTTGATAAACTAATGCGGACAGGTGGCGGCTATGTGGATGTGGCTATGCTGATCACTCTGGGTATGATTCTGATCTTTGGGCTTGCCATGATATACAGCACCAGCAGTTACAGAGCGTATGATCTGTACGGTGACAGCATGTACTTTTTTAAAAGGCAGGCAATATACATGCTGTTAGCTTTGGCAGTGATGTGGATTGTATCCAGGTGCGATTACAGATTTATGTTCCGCCGAGCAAGGATCATTCTGATTTCGTCTATGATATTGCAGGTGCTTGTCCTGGTAATAGGCACGGCAAGTCATGGATCTGCCAGATGGATATACATAGGCCCGATAGGTTTTCAGCCCTCGGAATATGCGAAAACAGCCATAATTATATATACAGCGGCGGCTGCTGCAGCTCGTAGCAGACAGCTTACGAAATTATCGTGTCTGACAAAGATTATGATCATGCCGGTCATAACCATAGTGTTGATAGGCGTGGAGAATCTGAGTACAGCCATAATATGCTTTGGAATATTATTTCTTATACTGTTTTGCGGAAGCTCACAGATAAGACATTTTATTGTGATAGGAGTATGTGGAGTCATAGGATGCGCGTTATTTATACTCTTTGCGGGTTATAGGGCAAACAGGGTGAAGATCTGGCTTTCCCCTGAATCATATCCGGACGGATATCAGACTGTACAGTCACTGTATGCGGTTGGATCCGGAGGATTATTTGGCCTTGGGTTTGGCGGCAGTGTGCAGAAGAAGGGCTTTATACCCGAGTCACATAATGATATGATATTTTCTGTAGTGTGTGAAGAACTGGGACTCGTGGGAGCAGTGTTTATCATAGCGTTGTTTTTGTATCTTTTATACAGGATGGCTGTGATAGCGATGAACGCAAGAGACAGATTTGGCAGCATGATGGTTCTGGGAGTTATGGCGCATATAGCCGTACAGCTCCTTATAAATATAAGCGTTGTTACGAATACGATTCCTCCGACCGGAGTACCTATGCCATTTATAAGTTATGGTGGCAGTTCTATAATATTTATTCTGCTTGAAGTTGGCATGGTCATGTCTGTTTCAAGAGACGTGGCGGTGGCAGAACATGATAAGTCCTGATAAGGGAGACATTAATGAGTAATAATACAAGAAATACCAATAGAAACAAAAGAGATCCGCAAAGTAGATCCATACATAACTACAGTGTCGACGTAGCGGCTAAAAGAGGTGTTCCAAGACAGCCGGTGCGTACTGCACAGACAGAAAGACCGATGGGGATTGAAGTGGCTCAGAAGAGAAGGAAACCGTCAGCCGATGTGCCTAGAAACAGAAGCAGAAATGTAGATGTGGCACAGGAACGCAGGCAGAGCGGCTATGTTGATGTCATGACAGGAAAACGCCTTGATGGGCGTGTAAAGGTGCCTGTGGACAAGAGACGTCAGCGTGCTCAGGAGACCTCTGATAATAGAAACAGGCAGCAGGATGTTCGGAAAAATGACAGAAATGTACGAAATTCAGAAGAAAGAAGGCGGAGATCTGACAGAGAAACCCAGGGCAGACAGAGGCTTGACAAAGCAACCCAGGGTAGACAGAGACCTGATAGAGGCGTCCAGGGCAGACAGAAGGATGACAGAGATATCAGGGGCAGACAGGAGTCCGGCAGAGATGACTGGAGCAGACAGACTGCCGACAGAGAAGGACGGGGTAGAAGAAATTCAGGCAGAGACGGACAGGAGATGCAGAGACCTGGCGGAAACAGGCAGAATGCATCTGGAAGAAGAAACAGTTATAAAGCGGACAGAAATGACCAGAGAAGAAAAAATGCTCCCGGAAGGAATAAGGTGCAGACATCATCTGGCAAAAAACAGCCATCTAAAAAAAGAAAACCGACACCACAGGAGATAGAGCACAGGAAGAAACTAAAACAGCAGAAACTTGAACGGAGAAGAGTGCGCAGACAGAAAATGGCCAGGATCCTGAAGATAGTCCTGCGTGTAATACTTGTGCTGGCAGTTCTGTGCGGGATAGCATTTGTATATATAAAGAGCTGTTACCGTCTGAAAAATGTAAAGGTATCAGGAACAGATCATTATACAGATCAGCAGATGATAGATATAGTGACTGGTGGCAAGGACTATGGAAATACACTGCTGTTTCTGCTGGAAAGCAGACTCAATCCTGCGTTGGATGTCACTTTTATAGATAAGATCGATGTTACATATGTAGACAGAAATACCGTGGAGATCAATGTTTATGAGAAGGCTATGGCCGGCTGCATAAAGAGTGGTTCACATTATGTATACTTTGACGGCGATGGCACTGTTCTCGAATTATCCGACAATAAACTTGACGATGTGCCGTGCATTGAAGGTCTGACAAGTGATGATGTTAAGCAGGGCGAGAAGCTGGTCGTGGAAGATCCGGGATTTTTTCAGGAGATTCTGACGATGACACAGCTCATATATAAAAGTGGAGTCAAGATAGACAAGATAACCTATGATGACGGACAGAACCTCATCCTGCACAAGGATGGGATCAAGATCAATATAGGTGGTGCGGATAATCTTGAGACCAAATTCCTGAACCTTCAGAGCATACTTGACAGCCTGAATGGTAAAAAGGGAACACTCGATATGTCCAATTACAGTACAACAAACAGAAACGTTATATTTAAAGAAAATAAATAAAAAATTTCTTGCGTAATGGTATAAAAAATCGTATTATATAGGTACTAATGCGATAAAGTAGTTAGTGTGTAACGATAAGATAATCAGAGAATACCCGGTCAGGATATATCACAGGGAAGATACCTGCACAGGGAATGTACATTTATTGATGGATAAAGAGACAAAGAATAAGTATATAAGGAGGATGCAACCGTGCTTGAGATAAAATCGAATGACGAGAGAACACCGGCAAGAATTCTTGTAATAGGTGTCGGCGGTGCAGGTAACAATGCTGTAAACAGAATGATTGATGAGAATGTTGAAGGAGTAGAGCTTATTGCAATCAATACAGATAAGCAGGCTCTTTCACTTAGCAGAGCTACAACAAAGATCCAGATAGGTGAGAAGCTTACAAAGGGTCTTGGTGCCGGCGCAAAGCCTGAGATCGGTGCCAGTGCAGTAGAGGAGAATAGAGAAGAGATCGTGGATATCATCAAGGATGCCAACATGGTATTTGTAACATGTGGTATGGGTGGTGGTACAGGAACCGGTGCTGCTCCTGTAGTTGCCGAGATGGCACGTAATCTTGGAATACTTACAGTAGGTGTTGTGACAAAGCCATTTGGTTTTGAGGGCAAGCCTCGTATGAGAAACGCTCAGGAGGGAATTGCAAGACTTAAGGAGAACGTTGATACACTTATCGTTATTCCTAATGACAAGCTCCTTCAGATCTGTGACAAGAGGACAAGTATTCCTGATGCACTCAAGAAGGCTGATCAGGTTCTTCAGCAGGGTGTTCAGGGCGTAACGGATCTTATAAACAAGCCAGGACTTATCAATCTGGATTTTGCAGATATTCAGACAGTTATGAGAGATAAGGGAATCGCTCATATAGGTATAGGTTCAGCAAGCGGCGAGAATAAGGCTGTTGATGCGATCAAGGAGGCTATGGATTCTCCACTTCTTGAGACAACCGTATCAGGAGCAACAGATATAATCGTCAACTTCTCTGGTAACATAGGTATCGTTGAGGCATATGATGCTGTTACATATCTTACAGAGCAGGCTGGAGATGGAGTCAACATCATATTCGGAACAGTTGATAATGATAACATGGGTGAGGACATCAGCATAACGATCATTGCAACAGGACTTGAGAGATCAGGAGAGAGCGATGTAACATCCAGATATGCTGGAACAGCGTCACCTATGGGTACGGTTACAACAACACCAAAGCCTGCAGTTACAACAACAGCACAGACAGCTGAGCATAAGACTGCTACCTATGCAGGACAGAGTCTCGGTACTCAGCCAAGCAGTAGACCTTCATTTTTGAACAATGCAGCTTCACCGGTTGAGACTTCTGTAAAGCCGGCATATACTACACCAGTCACAACAGCACAGACAGTTACGCCTGCAGCAACATCAGTTGAGCCGGCTCATGTGGCAAGACCTAAGACAGAAAGCATAAAGATTCCTGATTTTCTGAAAAAGAGATAGGGATGATTTGACAGATATATTTTATAGGACATTTAGAGAACGGGTAATTTCGAGAGAAATTATCCGTTTTCTTTGAACGTGACAAATTAAGGTGTAAGTTAATTCTACAGCAGGGAGGCATATATATGTTTTATATAGCAGACAGATCAGAGATGCAGGAGATAGACAGGCTTACGATAGAGGACAGAGGGATACCTGGAATCCTGCTTATGGAGAGAGCTGCGGTATCGGTTTTGGAAGAGCTAAACTCGATATGTAAAAAAAAGAATATATCCGGTCCGAAAAGATGCCTGATAGTCGTTGAGGGCGGTAATAACGGCGGCGATGGACTCGCCCTTGCGAGACAGTTATACCAGCAGGGAGACATGGTCGATGTGTGTTATATCCACGGGATATCGAGAGTCAGTGACAGCTTCACGTACCAGCTTGATATAGTAAAAAAACTTGGCATTTCCGTAACGGACAGGATCGGGTCAGATAAATATGATATCGTAGTCGATGGAATATTTGGCGTTGGATTAAAACGTGATATAGGCGGGATATGGAAAGATACCATAGGTATCATGAACAGTATGCAGGGGCTTAAACTTGCAATAGATATGCCTTCCGGTGTGGATGCCAGCAGTGGACAGATCCGTGGATGCGCGTTCAGGGCTGATGTAACTGTGACATTTGGACTTGAAAAGCGAGGTCTGATATTTTATCCGGGATGCAATATGGCTGGAAATGTGATAGTCAGGGATATAGGATTTGCTGATAGTGAGATCTCAAGGGTATCTCCGGTGTCGTATTCATATGATGATACAGATCTTGTAAGACTTCCGAAACGGACAGACTCTTCTAATAAAGGCACATACGGAAAGCTTGCAGTGATAGCCGGAAGCCGGGATATGTCAGGTGCAATGACATTTGCTGCAGAGGCTGCATACAGGATGGGCGTCGGACTTGTAAAAGTATATACCCACGAGAACAATAGAAATATAGTGGGAATAAAGGTTCCAGAGGCTGTTCTCATGTGTTATGGTGATGAGAAAGAGGCAGAGCAGTGTGCAGAAAATGCCAGAGACTGGGCAGATACGATACTTATAGGCCCGGGTATAGGAAAAGATGAAGCTTCGAAGCTGATGGTAAGATATATACTGTGTGAATGTGAGCAGCCTGTTGTGGCAGATGCAGATGCGTTGAATATAATATCTGAGAATAAAGATATTCTCAGATACCACAGAGGACCGGTGACGATCACACCACATGTTGGTGAGATGTCCAGACTTGCAGGAATGGCAGTTCCCGATATAAAAAACAATATATTAGAGGTGTGCAAAGGCTTTGCAATGGAGTATAATGTTATAAATGTGCTGAAGGATGCCCGGACGTGCGTGAGCAGTGGAACTGAAGATGTATATATTAACACATCTGGGAATAACGGGATGTCTACAGCAGGAGCCGGAGATGTACTGGCGGGCATTATAGCAGGGCTTGAGTGCCTAGGAATGGCAGCATATGAGGCAGCAAAGCTTGGCGTGTATATACATGGCAGAGCCGGGGACGAGGCGGCAAAATACAGAGGAAAAAGCAGTATGATAGCAAGGGATATAGTGAATGCTATTCCTCAGGTGATAAAAGGAGCAGGGCATGAGCAACTTTAACAGAATACAGGCAGTTATCAATCTTGATAATATAAGACATAATATAAAGCTTATGAAGTCACTAGTGGACAGGGATAAGAAGATGTTGGCAGTGATAAAGGCAGATGCTTATGGGCACGGTGCAGTTCCGGTTGGAAAAGCACTTGAGGATCTGGTGGATTTCTATGCGGTCGCTTTTGTGGATGAGGGTATAGAACTCAGAAAAGGTGGAATAGATAAGCCTATACTTATACTGGGCTACACAGATCCGTCGGATTTTTGCTTATTGCTTGACTATGATATAATACCGGCAATGTATGACGTGGATGACGCGGCAAAACTGTCAGAGCTCGCGGTATCAAGAGGTGTCACAGCAAAGATCCATATCAAGGTTGACACAGGTATGGGCAGGATAGGTTTTACCTGTGATGAGAAGGGTGTGGAGAATATAAAGGTTATCAGCCATATGGCAGGAATTGATATAGATGGAATATTTACACACTATGCAAAGGCTGATGAATATGATAAAAAGGCTGCATATGGACAGCTTGAGAAATTCAGATGGATCAACAGGCAGCTTGCGGATGCCGGCATAGATATACCGGTAAGGCACATATCAAACAGTGCGGGAATCATGGAGATGGACAACAGTGATTTTGACATGGTCAGGTCTGGTATAGTCACATATGGCCTGTATCCATCGGAGGAAGTTGACAAGAGCATAGCAGACCTGAGACCTGCTATGAGTCTGACATCAAAGGTTATATTCGTAAAGGATGTAAAGGCTGGTACAGGTATAGGATATGGCTGGTCATACATAGCAGACCATGATATAAAAGTGGCAACGGTATCGGCAGGATATGCGGATGGTTACCCAAGATCACAGTCAAATACAGGGAGAGTTATCATACATGGACAGTATGCACCTATTATAGGAAGAGTGTGCATGGATCAGTTTATGGTTGACGTGAGTCATATAGATGGTGTACAAGTAAGAGATGATGTCATCCTGATAGGACAGGATGGAGACAAAAACATAACAGTCGAAGAGGTTGCTGAGCCGGCAAACAGTTTCAATTACGAGCTTGTCTGCAATATTGGAAGGCGTGTACCAAGAGTATACATAAGAGATGGACAGGCGACAGAACAGGTTAATTATCTTCTGAATTGACGTATAACAGGGTCTGACAGTGGTAATACTTTTTTTAGAGTGGGATACATACAATGATATAGGCATGGTAAAACATTTTGCGCACCAGCATCATAATATGTAGTAAAGCCACACTTAATCAAAAGTATTATGGGGTGAAAGAATTGGTGATCAGACGTGGAGATATATATTACGCAGATCTGAGACCTGTGGTAGGGTCAGAACAGGGGGGCATAAGGCCTGTGATAGTTGTCCAGAATGAAGCGGGAAACAAACACAGTTCGACGGTTATAATAGCGGCTATAACCAGTAAGATGAAGAGACCAAAGCTTCCCACACATATCATGCTTGATTCTACGAGATGTGATATAGCAAAGGATTCCGTCATATTGCTGGAGCAGCTGAGAACGATAGACAAACAAAGACTTAAGGAAAAGGTATGCCATGTGGATCAGGATGTGCTTAAGAAGGTTGATGAGGCACTCAAGATAAGTCTGGAGCTGGCATGAATATAAATATGAGGTGATAATAGCTAAAGTATGAAGTTTTTTAACAAAAAGTCAGAAGAGGAAAAGGTTGAAGAAGAGATCATATCAATGGTCAATGAGGGGAATGAGCAGGGACTGATAGAAGATTCAGAGGCCAGGTTCATAACAAACATATTTGAGTTTACTGATAAGGAAAGCAGAGATGTCATGACCGCAAGACTGAACGTCATGGCCATAGAAAAGAATACAGATATAGATGAGGTTATGGAGATTATGCTGGAGAACAATTATTCCAGATATCCGGTGTATGAGGGAGATCTGGACAATATAGTCGGCATAATCTATTTTAAGGATTTCGTGAAGGCATATCTCAAGGATAAGAGAAAGACTCTGTCACAGATCATGGTTGAAGCAACATTTGTACATCCTACATACAATATTGCCAAGCTGTTCCGCAGAATGCAGACAGCCAAGATCCACATGGTCATAGTGGTGGATGAGTATGGTCAGACTGAAGGTATAGTCACCATGGAGGATATTCTGGAGGAGATAGTTGGCAATATTCTGGATGAGTATGATGATGCCAGCGACGATATCAAGAAACGTGGTGATGTGTACATAGTTAGCGGTAAGGCAGAGCTGGATGAGGTGAGTGATGTGCTGGGTATAGAATTCCCGGACGAGGACTTCCAGACTCTGAACGGATTCCTTCTGTATGAGCTTGGCAGACTGCCATATGCGGATGAGGAGATAGAGATAGTATACCAGAACTACAGATTCACATCCCTGTCTGTCATTAATAACATGATAGAAGAGGTAAAGATCACAAAGGTTGAAAAAACGCAGCAATAGTGTTAATATACTAAACTAGTAATTAAGAGGATAAGGAGAATTAACGATGTCAGGACATTCAAAATTTGCGAACATCAAGCACAAGAAGGAAAAGAACGATGCAGCAAAGGGTAAGATCTTTACTATTATTGGTAAAGAGATCGTGGTTGCAGTTAAAGAGGGCGGAGCCAATCCTGAGAATAACAGTAAGCTTCGCGATGTAATTGCAAAGGCAAAAGCTAACAACATGCCTAACGATACTATCAAGCGTGGTATCGAGAGGGCAGCAGGAGATGCCAATTCAGTAAATTACGTAGTGAATACATATGAAGGCTACGGTCCTAATGGTACCGCCATCATAGTAGACACTCTTACAGACAACAAGAACAGAACAGCAGCCAATGTCCGTAACTGCTTCACAAAGGGTGGCGGTAACGTAGGTACAACGGGCTGTGTATCATATATGTTTGATCACAAGGGACAGATCATCATTGCAAAGGAAGACTGTGATATGGATGCAGACGATCTCATGATGATGGCACTGGATGCAGGAGCTGAGGATTTCTCAGACGAGGATGACAGCTACGAGATCATCACAGCACCTGAGGATTTCTCGCAGGTAAGAGAGAGCCTTGAGAAGGAAGGCATAAAGATGGCTGAGGCTGAGCTCACAATGATACCTCAGAACTATGTCGATATAGACGATCCTGAGGTTGTCAAGAAGTTCACAAGGATTATAGATATGCTTGAGGAGGACGATGACGTTCAGGCAGTATATCACAATGCAAATCTTCCGGAAGAGGACGATGAGGACTGATAATTGAGCGATAATATAATTATCGCTGAATAACAGACGGTTAAGTGATCGTTATAATAAAAATGGCTTGAAAAAAGAACTTCCACATTCTGTGCGAGATGTGGAAGTTCTATTTATGAGAGCGGTTGTTTCTGTGGTGCGGGACTTTGCGCCGGCTGCTATTTGTGAATATGAGAATTGGTAGGAGAAGAGATGAAGGGAATACTTAGATATCTTAAGGACTATAAGAAAGAGTCCGTACTTGCCCCGCTTTTTAAGATGCTGGAGGCAACATTTGAATTGCTTATCCCGATCGTCATGGCGAATGTCATTGATGTGGGTATAGCAGGACGGGACATCAGTTATGTTGTGAAGATGTGTCTTGTCATGATACTTTTGGGAATTATCGGTCTGGTGTGTTCTATCACCGCCCAGTACTTTTCAGCCAAGGCTGCAACAGGATTTGGAACAGCGCTTCGAAACGATTTGTTCAGGCATATCACATCACTTTCTTACACAGAGATAGACAGTATAGGAACATCAACATTGCTAACCAGAATGACCAGTGACACGAATCAGGTACAGACAGGAGTCAACATGGTACTCAGACTGTTCCTTCGTTCGCCGTTCATAGTTTTCGGTGCCATGGTCATGTCGTTCACTATAGATGTGAAATCTGCAATGACATTTGTTGTCACTATACCTGCACTTTCATTAGTAGTGTTCGGTGTAATGGCACTCAGCATTCCGTTGTTTAAAAAGGTTCAGAACAGGCTGGACAAAGTTACTCTGCTCACCCGTGAGGGACTTGAAGGTGCGAGAGTTATAAGGGCTTTCAACAGACAGAATAAGGAATTTGAAGAGTTTGATAAGTCCACAGATGACCTGATGAAGTTCCAGCTCCTTGCAGGACGTATATCAGCGTTTATGAATCCTGTAACTTACGTGATAATCAATCTTTCAACTGCAGCTATCATCTGGATTGCAGCGGGACAGACAGATGCAGGAATAATCACACAGGGTAAGGTCGTCGCGCTTGTCAACTATATGTCACAGATACTGGTTGAGCTCATCAAGCTTGCAAACCTCATTGTGACCATAACCAAGGCTGTTGCCTGTGCCAAGAGAATAAATGCGGTCATGGATCAGCAGCCATCCATAACGGATGGATCAGGCAAGGCAGCAGGATCACCGGCAAATGCAGTAAAGGTAAGCTTCAGGGATGCCAACCTCAGATATGCCGGAGCCAGTGCGGATTCACTGTCAGATATAACATTTGACGTGGCACCGGGCGAGACTGTGGGAATCATAGGCGGTACAGGATCAGGAAAGAGTTCCCTGGTCAATATGATACCGCGATTTTATGATGCGAGTCAGGGAAGCGTGTGCATAGATGGAGTTGACGTAAAGGACTACACCCTGGACGAGCTCAGGCATAAGGTCGGAGTGGTACCGCAGAAGGCTGTGCTGTTCGCCGGAACCATAGCAGACAATATCAGATGGGGCAAGCAGGATGCGACTGAAGCAGAGATAGACGATGCGCTTGAGATAGCCCAGGCGAAGGAGTTCGTGGACGGCAAGGAGAATGGAATAAACTTCAAGATCACCCAGGGGGGCAAGAACCTGTCGGGTGGACAGAAGCAGAGGCTTACCATAGCCAGAGCGGTTGTCAGAAAGCCGGAGATACTGATACTGGATGACAGCGCATCGGCGCTAGATTTTGCAACTGATGCAGCTCTCAGAAAAGCAATCAGGGAGAAGACAAAGGGCATGACTGTATTCCTCGTGTCACAGAGAGCGTCGACCATCATGAATTCAGATAAGATCATCGTCATGGATGATGGTCAGATAGCCGGGATAGGAACTCACAGGCAGCTGCTCTCTAACTGCGAGGTATACAGGGAGATATGTCAGTCACAGCTTTCGGAGGAGGAACTGGCTCATGAGTAAAGATAAAGGAAACAAATCAGTAAATAAAAAGACAATACTCAGAATACTGAAGTATATCAAGAGATACAGGTTTCTTGTGGTTCTGTCTCTCATATGTGCAGCCATTTCGGTCGTGCTCACACTGTATGCACCTATCATCATGGGACATGCAGTTGACAGGGTCGTTGGACCGGGAAAAGTAGATTTCACAGGACTTAAAGGAATGCTGGCAAAGCTTGTGATTGTGGTCGTTATAACGGCTGTTGCACAGTGGATCATGAACGTGCTCAACAACATGATCACATACAGGGTGGTAAATGATGTCAGAACAAAGGCATATGAGAAGCTTGGCAGCCTTCCGCTCTCATATGTGGATTCACATACACACGGAGACATAGTCAGCAGGATCATAGCTGACGTCGACCAGTTCTCAGACGGACTTCTGATGGGATTTACACAGTTATTCACAGGAGTTATGACTATAGTAGGAACACTGTGCTTCATGTTGTCGATCAACTGGATCATAGCCCTTGTGGTCGTATGTATCACTCCGGTATCGCTCTTTGTTGCGTCATTCATAGCAAAGAGAACATACAGTATGTTCAAGAAGCAGGCTGAGATCAAGGGTGAGCTCACATCCCTTGTAAATGAGATGGTTGAGAACCAGAAGGTAGTCACGGCATTCTCCATGGAGGATGAGACCTGCGACAGATTCCAGGAGGTCAATGGAAGACTTAATGTGGCAGGACTTCAGGCTACATTCTTCTCATCGATAACAAATCCTAGTACAAGATTTGTCAACAGTCTTGTGTACACAGGCGTCGGAATCATAGGTGCCATAACAGCGATAAAGGGCTTCATATCAGTTGGACAGCTCACAAGTTTCCTGAGTTATGCCAATCAGTACACAAAGCCGTTCAATGAGATATCAGGCGTTGTCACAGAGCTTCAGAACGCGCTGGCATCGGCTGCCAGAGTGTTTGAGCTTATAGACGAGGACTCAGAGGCTGCAGAGCCTGCTGACGCACACGAGCTCACAGACGTTCACGGTGAGGTGGACCTTAAGAATGTTGACTTCTCATACAACAAAGATGTAGAGCTCATCAAGAACCTCAATCTGAACGTGAAGAACGGACAGAGAATAGCAATAGTGGGACCTACAGGCTGTGGTAAGAGTACAGTCATCAACCTGCTCATGAGATTCTACGATGTGGATGCCGGAAGCATATCCGTGGATGGATATGACATAAGAGAGGTCACAAGAAAGAGCCTCCGCGGTAATTACGGAATGGTACTCCAGGAGACCTGGCTTAAGAGCGGCACGATAAGGGACAATATAGCATACGGAAGGCCGGATGCAACGGATGAGGAGATCGTTGAAGCTGCAAAGCAGTCACATGCACACAGCTTTATCAAGAGACTTCCTGATGGCTATAACACATATATAACAGAGGACGGAGGCAATCTGTCACAGGGACAGAAGCAGCTTCTATGTATCACCAGGGTTATGCTTGATCTTCCACCTATGCTCATACTGGATGAGGCAACATCATCCATAGATACAAGAACTGAGATAAGGATACAGAGAGCATTTGCCAAGATGATGAAGGGCAGAACAAGCTTCGTGGTTGCACACAGACTGTCAACCATCAAGGAGTCGGATGTCATCCTCGTCATGAAGGACGGACACATCATCGAACAGGGAAATCACGAGTCACTGCTTGCAAAAGGCGGTTTCTACACGAATCTGTACAATTCCCAGTTTGCAAGATAATACAGAATAAATGCATAAATATAAAAAGACTGTGCTTCGGCGCAGTTTTTTTATGATATAATGAGCGTTGCGACGGGTGCGCTTGCGCAAACCGTCATAACGCGAATGCCTACATGGAGCCGGTAGGCGACATGATATAATGAGCGTTGCGACGGGTGCGCTTGCGCAAACCGTCATAACGCGAATGCCCACATGGAGCCGTTAGCTGGCATGATATAATATATGAACGCTTGCCAGTGGCGGGCTTTGTGTATATAATGTATGCGGAACGTATACAAAAATAATAAAGATATATATTAGTTTTGGCAATTGCAAAACTGGTAGTTTTATATTGAGAATAAGGTGTTTAGTATACCAGATCAGGGGAATACGAAACCGCCGGTCCTTAGATGGCGCGTTAGCGGCATCTTAGTACCGCTGCAGGTTGAGTTAAGCGGGAGCGACCGCTGATTGGTATACTAAATCACCTTATTCATATCAGTGCATGTTTCTCAATTACCTAAACTAGGACAAACGTCGAAGGAGAGAATGATGAAGGTTAGTGAATCAGGTTATACAAGAGAAGAACTTTTAGAGATAGTAGATACATATCTGGCAGAGCAGTCCAGAAGATGGGAGTTCATAGAGGAGAAGGGTGATGGCATGTATGTGTACGCAGATAACGGCGATAGATACCTTGACTTCTTCGCAGGCATAGCAGTAAGCAGTGCAGGAAATGCAAACAAGAAGGTTGCAAAGGCCATAGCTGATCAGGCTGCAAATGTAATACATGCATCCAACTATGCATACACACTTCCAATGATACTCCTTGCCAAGAAGGTGTGTGACACTATAGGCATGGAGAAGATAGTGTTCCAGAATTCAGGAACAGAGGCCAATGAAGCCATGATCAAGATGGCGAGAAAGTATGGTGTGGACAACTACGGACCGGACAGATATAAGATCGTGACAGCAAAGAACAGCTTCCATGGAAGAACATATGGTGCGCTGTCGGCAACAGGACAGCCTGATTCAGCGTGTCACAAGGGATTTGCCCCACTTCTTCCGGGATTCACATATGCGCAGTACAATAACCTTGAGGACTTCAAGAGCAAATGCGATGAGAACACCATAGGAATCATGGTGGAGCCTGTACAGGGCGAGGGCGGTGTATACCCTGCAGATCCAGAGTTCCTGAAAGGACTTCGTGAGTTCTGTGACGAGAAGGATATGCTGCTCATGTTCGATGAGGTTCAGACCGGATGGGGAAGATGTGGAGATATCATGGCTTATATGACCTACGGCGTAAAGCCTGATATGATTTCCATGGCGAAGGCTATCGGAGGCGGTATGCCTATAGGTGCCATGTGTACAAGCGCCAAGATAGCAGCAGCATTTACACCTGGTGCCCATGGATCAACATACGCAGCCAACCCCGTGTGCTGTGCAGCAGCACTTGCAGAGATAGATGAGATACTTGATAACAGGCTTTATGAGAATGCAAAGGAAGTGGGAGCATACTTCATGGAGGAGCTCAAGGCACTCCCTTGTGTAAAGGAGATCAGAGGACGTGGACTCCTGATAGGCGTTGAGTTTGACAAGCCTATCGCATTTGAGGTAAAGCACAGAGCACTTGAGAACAAGCTTCTCATAACAGCAGTAAGAGACAGCATCATAAGGCTTGCACCTCCACTTATAGTTACAAAAGAGCACTGCGATGAGGCAGTGAAGCTTCTTAAGAAGTCTGTTGAGGAAGCACTTCAGGAGAAGTAAGCAATGCTATAAGCGGATAGCAGAGTAAATAATAGGAACAGTATATACGATCCTAAAAATTTGCAGGATCAACATAAAAATATAGGAGACCATACATAATGGGAAGAAGCAAAGAAGAGATGGAGGGAGTTACCCTCCTTGGAAATAAAGACGTAAAGTATAGCATGGATTATGCGCCGGAGATGCTTCAGACATTTGACAACAAGCACCCGGACAACGACTACTTTGTCAAGTTCAACTGTCCTGAGTTCACAAGCCTCTGTCCGATAACCGGACAGCCTGACTTCGCAACGGTGTATATATCATATGTGCCGGGAAAGAAGATGGTGGAGAGCAAATCACTGAAGCTGTATCTGTTCAGCTTTAGAAATCACGGAGACTTCCATGAGGACTGTATGAACATAATCATGAAGGATCTCATAAAGCTAATGGATCCAAAGTATATCGAGGTGTGGGGCAAGTTCACACCGAGGGGAGGAATCTCCATAGACCCATACTGCAACTACGGCAGACCAGGAACAAAGTGGGAGGAGGTTGCCTGGAACCGTCTGGCAAACCACGACCTCTACCCTGAGAAAGTAGACAATAGATAATACAGTCTGGGATATTGTCTGGCTTATGATAATTTTATGATTGTGTACTTGTATATGTTACCATCGCAGGACATTTGAGGCCGCCGGTCCTTAGGTGGCTGCCTGAGCAGGCACCTTAGTACCGCTGCAGGCCGAAACGAGCGGGAGCGCTCCAGCGAGGGTAACATATACGAGTACACAGATAAGATGTACATAGCCAGACAAGATCTCAGACAGATAAGGAGAATCATTGTGGCGGATTACAGAGAGACTGTAGATTATATATTGGGTATTCCGCTTTTTGCACAGAAGATTGGAAGGGAAAACCTCTCCAGTCTTTTGCGCCGTTTGGGGAACCCTGAGAGGGCGGTGCCGGTAGTACATGTTGCGGGTACAAATGGCAAGGGATCTACGTGCCGGGCGCTGGCACAGATGTTGACGGAGAAGGGGTACAAGGTGGGATTGTTCATATCACCTCACCTGGTGTCCATAAATGAAAGAATACAGGTGGATGGTATAAATATATCAGATGACGATTTTGTCCGGGTGTTTGAGACTGTAAAGGCCCAGTTTCAGCAGCATCCATCATTCTTTGAGGTCATGTTTGCCATGGCTGCTGTGTACTTCAGGATGCAGGGCTGTGACTTTGCTGTGTATGAGACAGGCATGGGGGGCAGACTCGATGCGACCAATGTGCTTGAGCCGGAACTGACTATCATCACGTCGGTGGGGATGGATCACATGGAGTATCTGGGTGACACTATAGAAAAGATTGCGGCGGAGAAAGCGGGAATAATAAAGCCGGGTGTACCAGTCATATATTTCAGACGCGATGAGGCTGCGGCAAAAGTTATAGAAGATACTGCAAAAGCCCGTAAATCCAGAATTATTTCAGTCGAAAAAGCAGATTATATAATAAATCATTTGGGGAACAAAACCATTGATTTTTCATTATATAGTCGGTATTATAGTTATTGCAATTTAAAGATACAGAAAACTTCTCTATACCAGGTGGAGAATATCAGTCTTGCGGTGATGGCTTTTTATCTGCTGATGAAAAAAAGGAATGTTGAAGATGATGAACTGGAAGCTGTGATGAGAAAGGCTCTTGAGAAATTTTACTGGGAAGGACGTATGGAGGAGATAGCACCACATGTATATGTGGATGGAGCTCATAATGTCGAGGCTGTACGCGCTTATGTGGAGACGGTCAGGACACTGCATTCCGATGACGACAAGATCCTGGTATTTGCAGCGGTGAAGGACAAGGAATACGATGCAATGATACAATTGCTGGCAGATGGGATAGAATGGAGAGAGATCATCGTGACCAGCGTTGACAGTGACAGAAGGGCTGATTCACATAAGCTGGCGGATCTGTTCAGAAAATGGGTGGATGTGCCTGTACATGTAAGTGATGTGATAGATGACGCCATGGATATGGCTGTTGAGCACAGATCACAGCGTGATGATACAGATATATATTGTGTGGGATCGCTGTATCTGGTCGGTGGAGTCAAGAGATGGAGGAATGAACATGATCAATTTTGATGAAGAGATAAAGAGATTTAAACCTGCGCTTGAGCTGGATCAGGCTGAGGATGCCATATATAACAATGATCTCAAGGACATAATGGATGTTATGCAGGAGATGATGAGAGTAGCTAAAGAAGCAGAAAAGTAGAGAATACGTGTTGATCGGAGACTAAACAATGGCAGATGTACTTAACTGTAAGCACTGCGGTGGAGCGATAGCCGTCACGGGATATTGTACCAGATGCGGTCTTAAGATAGATTATGTAAATAAAGCACTTAATTCGTCCAAGTATTATTATAATATAGGACTTGATAAGGCGAGGGTCAGGGACATGACCGGAGCGGAAGAGGCGCTTAAGCTTGCTTTGAAGTATGACAAGATGAATATAGATGCCAGAAATCTGTTAGGACTTGTGTACTATGAGACAGGAGAGATAGTCCATGCACTCAGCCACTGGGTTGTAAGTGTGAACTATTTTGATGGAAAGAATGTTGCGAAGAGATATATAAAGGAGATCAAATCCAATCCCCACAGACTTGAGGCTGTGAACAACGTGACAAGAAAGTATAACCAGGCTTTAGTGTATGCTAAACAGGGAAGCAAGGATCTTGCGTTTATCCAGCTCAGGAAGGTTTTGTCGGATAATACGAGATTCATACAGGGGTATCTCCTGCTTGCACTTCTGTTTATAGACGAGGGACGCGATGACAAGGCGAGAAAAGCACTGAAACGTGTGATCAAGATAGACAGAACCAATCCTGTCGCAGTAAGATATTTCAATGAGATGGGACATACAGATGAGGAGATCATGAATTTCAGGGATTATCCTCAGGAGGATTATGATGTCGATTCATTGTTTGTGGATGATCAGAAGAAACTTATAGCAGGAAACAGTGAGATCGATTTTGATGGAGATCCAATACCGGTTGGAAGATATAAAGATATCAATTTTTACAAATATTCGATCGCATATATAATAGCAGGTGTTGTGTTAGGGCTTGCGGCTATGTGGACACTCATAATACCGCATAGGGACAAGGCGGCAGATAATTCAGAGAGAGACCTTAAGATAACTTTCAGTCAGGAGATTGCGGACAAGAATGTATCCATATCAGAGCTTCAGTCCCAGGTGGATTCATTGAACACAAAGCTCACCAATATGGAGACAGAGAACAAGAAACTGCAGTCACAGATAGACAAGGTCGGTGATTATGCAGCGCAGGTATTGTCGGATGACAATAAGACCAGAGTACAGTCAGCGATATATAAGTATGAGGCAATGTCGTATGAGGCAGCGATAGATGACCTCAACAAGGTACTTCAGGACAGCCCGGAAAATGATGTGGCTTTATTCTATAAGGCTATGAGTTATCTGAAGCTGTCCGATGACAACAATGCGACATTGGTTTTCAATCAGCTTGTGGAGAAATGCCCGAATTCAGTATATTACACGGTGGCATGTGATTATGCAGATGAGGAGGCTATACAGGCGGGCAGGGATAAGGCTGAAAGCAAGACCCAGAGCAATACAGATGGAACAGCTGATGCAGCCGGAAGTGAAGACACAACAGAGCAGGATGGCACGGCGGACACAACAGGACTGGACGACACGGCGGATACAGCCGGACTGGACGGCACGGCGGACACAACAGGACTGGACGACACGGCGGACACAACAGGACTGGACGGCACGGCAGACACAGCCGGACAGGATGGCACAGCGGACACATCCATGCAGGATGGAGAAGAAGCCGTACAGTAAATCAGATGTATGGCATAATGAAGCACGCTGAGACGTGCTCAGGTCATCGTACTTACGCACGACGACATTATGACAAAATATAAAAAGCACAAAGGAAACAGGATCAGAAATATCCGTTTTCCTTTGTGCTTTTTATTTGTTATACCACAGTGGAAAATAATGATGAATGGAGGTAAATGGTGAATATGTATGAGAAGATGGGGAACACTATAATAGTATATATGCCGGCAGAGGTTGACGATTATACTGCGGGCAGAATGCGAGAGAAAACTGAAGATGCCTTTGCTGACGAAGGTATCCGCCACGCAATATTTGACTTTGGCAGGACAACTTTCATGGACAGTTCAGGTATAGGTTTTATAACCAGGAGATTCAGACAGTTAAATGATAGGGGGGGAAGCATAGGTGTGATAAATGTGAATAGCAGGATGGATAAGATACTCATGATGTCGGGAATATACAGGATAGCTCAGAGACTTGACAAAAATGATGACAGTGCAGTGTGAGCCGGAAAGCGGTTATAGATTATAAAAGGCAAGGAGAATAAAAGGAATATGGATAATAACAGATTGACAGTACAGTTCGGCTGCGATGCGAGGAATGAGTCGGTGGCCAGAGTGGTGGTGGCCGCTCTTATGACAAGACTTAACCCAACCCTGTGTGAGGTGGAGGATGTTAAAACAGCAGTGTCAGAGGCAGTGACAAATGCAATAGTTCATGGATACAGACAGGGAGACGGAACAATCAGCATAGAGGCGTACATAGAAGATGGAACCATATATATAAGTGTAAGTGATGAGGGATGTGGTATAGAGGATGTAAATAAAGCCATGGAGCCTATGTATACAACAGTGACAGATGGCAGCAGGTCAGGAATGGGATTTTCATTTATGGAAGCATTTATGGATGGACTTGAGGTGACATCGGCGGTTGGACAGGGAACGGTGGTGAGGATGAAAAAGATAATAGGCAGTAGGCAGGAGATGTATTGATGGCGGACAATCTTCATTTGCTGAGACTTGCAAAAGATGGAGATGCTGGGGCAAGAGATAGCCTTGTCACAGAAAATATGGGACTGGTGATCAGTGTTGCAAAAAGATATGCGGGGAGAGGACAGGAACTGGAGGACCTTATACAGTTGGGACTGATAGGGCTGCTCAAGGCGATAGACAGATTTGACATGGATTTCGAGGTCCAATTATCTACATATGCTGTTCCACTTATACAGGGGGAAATCCGCCGGTTCCTGCGGGATGATGGAATGATCAAGGTTGGAAGAAACCTGAAGGCGGTAAACTATAAGGCGGAACGCTACAGACAGGATATGATAAAAAAGCAGGGTATAGAACCTGGGATAGAAGACATCTGTGAGCATGTGGGGGTATCACCGGAGGAACTGATCATGGCTATGGAGGCATCGGTTGAAGTGGCAGACATAGATGATATCACGGAGCGGGCTGTGGGACAGAACGAAAGCGACGCTGCGGTCGACAGGCTTTTTATATCAGAACTGCTCGGAATGCTTTCGGAGTACGAGAGGAGACTTATAATGTTGAGGTATTTTGAGAATAAAACCCAGGGGCAGATAGGCAGTCTTCTGGGCATCAGTCAGGTACAGGTCAGCAGGCTGGAGAAGAAAATACTGGCAAAGCTCAGAAACCAGAGGATCGACACGGATTATAATTAATGGAATTATTTGGAATAATATCAGCCAGATATCCGGGCAGAATATATGTAGATGAAAAACAGAGGTGGATATATGGCTGGTCAGGTATATTTGCAGCTCTCAGAGAGCTGCCTTGCAGAGAAGAGAAAGATAAAGGTAAAGGATGTCGCAAAGGTGCTGAGTACAGATCCGGAGCTTAGATATGGCATAGAGAAGATAGAACTTATGAGCTTTTCGGGAAACAAAGAGCAGCAGGTTATATCTGTCATGTATATTCTCCAGGTTATACAGGAGCGATATCCAGGGTGTACAGTCCAGCCCATGGGGGCAACTGAGGTCGTAGTGTACTACAGGACATATGATACAAGTGACGGAGTGAAGCAGTTTTTTAAGTTCCTAATGATATGTTTTGTTGCGTTTTTTGGAGCGGCATTTTCCATTATGTCATATAACTCTGATGTGAATATGGTGGGACAGCTCGATGTCATGCACAATATCTTCGTAGGGCAGTCCAGGGAGGCATACCCTGTGGCAGGAATAGCATATTCCGTGGGATTGTTTATAGGAATAATAATTTTCTTCAATCATGGAGCAAAGAAGAAATTCTCTGACGACCCTACACCTCTTCAGGTACAGATGAGACAGTACGAACAGGAAGTCAATCAGACAATCATAACAGATTATGGGAGAAAGAAGGCGACCAAAGATGTTGATTAGATATGTTATGCTTGCGATTGCCTGTTTTGCGGCTGGGGTAGCCATATCCGGTGGGTATTTTGCTTTTATATCAATGATAGGAATATTTCCAAAGCTGCTCGAGAAAGTGAAAGGGGCGAGGCACTATCTGCTGATAGAATGCCTGTTGGCATACGGAGCTGCCATTGGCAATGTACTGTATATATTCTCACCATCGGTTCATATAACATGGGTAGGATATGCGGTTTTCTGCCTCTTTGGGGGAATATTTGTGGGATGCCTTGCGGGAGCATTGACTGAGGTACTGAATGTAATTCCCATAGCATCAAGGAGATTTGGGGTGAGGCGTAACCTGCCGTATGTGATATATGGTCTGGCAGCGGGAAAGCTGGTTGGCTCAGTCTTGAGTGTTATTATAGGAATGTGATGATAGTGAGAACTTTAGCAATGAGTAATTTCAGGAGTCTGGTCATCAAAGATAATATGGAGGTAAATGATGAAATTTGAACCATCAGAAAGCGATTATAATCAATATGTGGAAAATGTCACACCGACATCAAGTTCGCCGAGAAACTGTATATGGGCATTTCTTGTAGGAGGGGTTATATGTGTAATAGGACAGATTATTTTTAATGTTCTTACACATTTTGACGTGAAGGAAGACGAGGCATATTCATATGTATCTCTTATACTTGTACTGGCAAGTGTCATACTCACGAGCCTGAATCTGTATAAGAAGATAGCAAAATTTGGAGGTGCAGGAGCACTTGTACCGATAACAGGGTTTGCAAATGGCGTGTGTGCACCCATAGTGGAGTTTCAGACGGAGGGGGAAGTGTACGGTAAGGGTGTGAAAGCTTTCACAATAGCCGGCCCGGTCATATTATATGGAATATTTACAAGCTGGCTTTTGGGTGTAATATACTGGATAGTGTCAATATGGTAAAAAAAACAGATTATTAGGTGATCATCAGTTGACAATGCAAGAAAAATACACATAATGATTATTGACGTTATGAATACGTTATGAATACGAAAGAGAGGATATGCGTGTGAAGAGGTGTATGGCTGTTAATCTCATACCAGAGAAGAAGAAGATAGTCATGGGGATCTGTGATGCTATTGGATTGGACTATATGGATATTGAGCCATGGCAGTATGAGATCAGAGTGGGACGGTTATGTGACAATGTGGATATGACAGGCGGACCGGACATTGGTGCGAGTGAAGATACAGCCGGAAAAATTAACATGGATATGCTCATATTTGATGGCATAAGCAGCAAAGAATTGGATATATTCCTTGATAGATACAAAACATCGGGTCTGCCGGCAGTACAGTTGAAATCTGTAGTAACGACAACAAACAGAGAGTGGACAGTGTGGAAGCTGTACACGGAGCTTGCAAGAGAATATCTGATTTACAAAATGAGGGGAATGTAGAGAAGGAAACAGTGAATGACAGACGAAAGAAGAAGACGTCAGACAGGCAATGACGCAAACAGACGACAATATAATAATCCGGGACGCAGAAAGCTGACGAAAAGACAGCGCAGACAGCTGCAGATCAGGTATAAGATATTTAGCTGGATACTCACGGCATTTTTCGTGGTGGTATTTTATGCGCTTATATGCGCGTGTATTGGCAATAGATCCCTGTACAGTAAGACCATGGTGAACGATGTGGATGTCGGGGGAATGAAATCTGCAGAGGCTTCTAAACTCGTAAAGAAGCAGCTGCAAAGTTCATATGGAGCTGCAAGTGTAAAGGTTAAGCTTGAGGATAAGACATATACGCTGGATGTCAGTGCTGCACTTGATATGGATCCTGAAGAACAGATTCTTGATATACAGAACAGTACCCATTCCTTCTGGAAGAGAGGGTACGGTATGCTTGAGTCGCGTATAGTTGGCGATAGTTTTACGGTGTATCCACAACTGCATGACAGAGAAAAACTGGCAAAGATAATAGATGGCAGCAATATGATGGAAGTTAATCTGTGCACAGAGGATGGATACTCGATAGAGGATAAGAAGCTTATAGTCACTAAGGGTCAGGGAAATTACAAGGTTGACACGGATAAGTTGGTCACACTTATAAAAAAGAAAGTGAATGCGGGCAATTATGATCAAGTGGTGGATTGCCCTATCCGCGCCACCGACGTGGATATAGATGCTGTTTATGAGAGGGTGCATATGGATCCTGTGGATCCTACACTTGATCCAGATAATGATTATGAGATCGTAGAGGCACAGGATGGTGTAGATTTTGATCTGGAAGAGGCACGAAAAAGCATTGCGGAGGCTCATGATGGTGACAGGATAGAGATTCCACTTACATATACCAGTGCCGATATGAGCACAGATGAATACAAAGCATTGCTGTTCAGAGACGAGATAAGCAGCTACAGCACGGAAGTTGAAGGATCTGATAACAGAAAGGAGAATGTGAGATTGGCTGCCCAGTACTGTGATGGAACTGTGCTGATGCCGGGAGAGTCATTCTCGTATAATCTCGGAGTAGGAGAACTTACCGAGGAGAGAGGCTTCAAACCTGGACCATCATATGCAGATGGCCAGTCTGTGCTTGATATGGGTGGTGGCATATGTCAGGTTTCCTCAACCATGTATATGGCGTGTCTGTATGCAAATCTGGAGATAGACGAGAGGCATTGTCATCCATACCCTGCATCATACGTTCCTGCGGGACTTGATGCAACTGTAGCATGGGGCGGATGTGATTTTATTTTTACAAATGATACCGATTATCCAATAAAGATAGTGACTACATATGACGGATATACCACATCGTGCAGTATATGGGGCACGGTTACAGAGCCATTTAGTGTAGAACTGTATACAGAGACGCTGGATACAGAACCATATAAGACAAAGTACGAGCTTGATAAATCTCTTGGAAAGGATGAACAGATCCTTGATACTGTTGGAATAGATGGATTGACTATACAGTCATATAGACGTGTGTATGATGGAGAGGGCAACGTTATATATGACAGGCCTGAGTCCGAGAGTGTGTATTCAGAGCGCGATGAGGTATATAAGGTTGGCAAGATGCCAAAGCAGAAGAAGAAAAAGACAGAATAGAAAAATGCAGCAGATACTGACATGATCTGCTGCATTTATTTTATTCAACATCATCGGCATCCTCTTCTCGTATCCGGAGTAAACCTTCGAGAAATCCAGGTTCTTTTGTCCTGATTTCCTGATTGGTATACAGATTAACGTAATGAGGCCTGAGCTTGGAATATATGATCTTTTGTTCGTTGTACAGACTGTAATATCCTGACAGCATGTAGCTGACGGAGCATCCGATGGTGAACAGCAGGATTCCCTGTGCACCAAAGAGCTCAATGCTCAGGAAGAGCGAAGTGAGAGGACAGTTCACAACGCCGCAGAAGAAACATACCATTCCGAGAGCTGCCGCAAATCCTGGATCCATGCCCATAAATCCTCCTGCAACGCATCCAAATGTTGCTCCGACGAAGAAGGATGGAACTATCTCGCCACCTCTGAATCCACATCCTATGGTGATTGCGGTGAAGAGCGCCTTCAGCAGGAATGCGGTGGGTTTGGCTTCACCGTTAAGTGCCTGGGCAATGATGTTCATTCCTGTTCCGTTATAGTCGGTGGTTTTCAGTATTATATTCAGCAGTACTAAGATGACACCGCCGGCAAAAACCCTTATGTACTGGTTTTTGAAATACTTTCTAAACAGTTTGTGGACAACATTCATAAATATGCAGAATAGACTGCTGAGTACAGCACAGAGTATGGCCAGTGCCATTACTTTGAGCACGAGAGAAATATCTATAGAAGACGGCATACCTGCGATGCTGTAGTGGTCGTGGGTTACATGTAATTTCTGTGTTATAGCATAGGATATAACGGATGAGAACAGGCAGGGAACAAATGCACAGTAGTATAGGATGCCGATGCTTATGACCTCCATACTGAAAAGAGCAGCTGTTATAGGAGTTCCGAAAAGAGCGGAGAATACCGCACTCATACCGCACAGTGTAAGGATATGCTTATCGCTGTCATCCAGCTTGAATATCTTTCCTATGGATACTCCGATGCTTCCTCCTATCTGCAGAGCTGCACCCTCACGGCCTGACGATCCTCCGAAGAGATGCGTTATAACTGTGGATATGAAGATCAGTGGTGCCATACGTGATGGTATTTCGTCTTCAACGCTTCGTATTGATCCGATTACCAGATTGGTCCCCTTGGAATGACGTATTCCGCATATTCTGTATATGAATACAATCACAACTCCTGCCAGGGGAAGAAAATATATTATGGAATGATTGGCTTCACGGAAGCCTGTTGCATACTCTACACATATGTGGAACGCAGTTCCGACAAGACCACATATGGTTCCCATGATTAATGAAAAAATAATCCATTTTATAAACGTTTTTGTATATCTGATACATCTGTTAAAACAGTTTATCCAATATTCCTTTGTGAATTCCACTGTAATTCTCCATTCTGAAAAATAATACTGCGCATAAAAACACAGCTTTAGTAATGTTAAAGCAAATGTATGCATTTGTCTAGTGGGTACATGTAACAAATAATGGCAGAATAATTTATAGTCTGCATGCAGACTATATTTGTAGACAGATATATCCATATAAGGGAGTTGTTGTGATGAATGAGAAAATAGGAAAACAGAGTTTGAAGTTTGGAAAGCCGCCATATATTATAGGTGCTGCATCTGTGGCCGGACCCAAGGAGCTTGACGGCCCAATGGCAAGGTATTTTGACAGGGTGAGCGAAGATGCAACATTTGGCAAGGATTCCTGGGAGGAAGGCGAAAGCGAGATGGTGCGGCAGGCGGTGACACTCGCGGTACAGAAAGCAGGCATACAGAAGGAGGATATCAGGTATATATATGCGGGAGATCTGCTGGGACAGCTTATTGCATCAACGTTTGGTATAAAGGACATGGAGATACCGACATTTGGACTTTATGGTGCGTGTTCTACCTGTGGTGAAGCTTTGTCGCTGGCTGCCATGACGGTGGCTGCGGGGTATGCTGATAATGTTGTGGCGGAGGCGTCAAGCCATTATGGAAGTGCAGAAAAACAGTTCAGATTCCCTCTTGAGTATGGCAATCAGCGTCCCTTGTCGGCTACCTGGACGGTTACGGGAAGTGGTGCCTTTGTGGTGTCAGACAGAGAATCCGCAGTGTGTATAAAGGGCATAACAACCGGAAGGATTGTTGATTATGGAGTTAAGGATTCCCTCAATATGGGGGCATGTATGGCGCCGGCAGCGGCGGATGTGATATATCAGAATCTTCAGGATTTTAATATAACCCCCACATATTATGACAGGATAATAACAGGAGATCTGGGAAAGGTAGGACGTACGATACTCATGGATCTTCTGGCTATGAACAAGGTTGACATCTCAGAAAATCATATGGATTGTGGAATAGAGATATTCGACAATGAAGAACAGGATACACATTCGGGTGGTTCAGGCTGTGGATGTTCGGCGACCGTGCTTGCGGGTTATATTCTAAATAAAGTCAGTTCCGGTGAGTGGAAGAGAGTGTTGTTCGTTCCGACAGGGGCATTGCTCTCTACAGTGAGTTATAACGAAGGACAGACAATTCCGGGAATTGCCCATGCTGTTATGATAGAGCATTACAGCGTGAAGTGAGAACCGTTTATATAGTTGAAGAGAGGTAAATAAAGGATGGATTATATAAAAGCGTTTGTTGTTGGTGGGATAATCTGTGTGCTGGCACAGATACTTATGGATAAGACAAAACTTCTCCCGGGAAGGATAATGGTTATACTCGTATGTTCCGGTGTGGTACTTGGGGCATTGGGGATATATGAGCCATTGATGAAATTTGCAGAGTGTGGTGCATCGGTGCCGCTTACCGGATTTGGGTACAACCTGTGGAAAGGAATAACAAAGGCTGTTGACAGTGATGGATTTATAGGTTTGTTCAGAGGAGGATTCCAGATGGCGGCAGTTGGAAGTTCAGCAGCCCTCATATTCGGGTACCTTGCATCGTTGATATTTAAGCCTAAGATGACAAAATGATATGAGAGGATGGGTCTGCGGTGTAAAGCGTCTGGTGATAAGAAATGCCCTGCCATATGATAGACATATGGCAGGGCATAAGTATGTATTATTATATAATATTTATTCTACTGAGGTGTCTTCGGAAGCTTCGGAAGCTGCATCGCCAGTGGATGCATCATCTGAAGATGGCTCATCGGTAGGTTCATCTGATGGCCCATCGGTAGGTTCGTCTGTAGATGGTTCATCCGTGGACGGCTCATCCGTGGACGGTTCGTCCGTGGATGGCTCGTCGGTAGTAGGTTCCTCAGTAGTAGTAGGTTCCTCGGTAGTAGTAGGTTCCTCAGTGGTAGTAGGTTCCTCGGTAGTAGTAGGTTCCTCAGTAGTAGTAGGTTCCTCGGTAGTAGTAGGTTCCTCAGTAGTAGTGATTATCTCTGTAGAGGAAGATGGTTCCTCAGTAGTAGTAGGCTCCTCTGTGGTTGTGATGATTTCAGTCGATGGTTTCGGAGTTTCAGTAGTAGGAGCCTCAGTAGTAGTAGGTTCCTCTGTGGTTGTGGCCTCCGTAGTCGTCTGTGTAGTCGTCTTCTTCTTGGTTGTCTTCTTGTCTTTCTTCTTGTCCTGATGTATGTTACAGTGCTCCTTCAGAAGTGACTCATCCCATGTGTAACCATCAAGAACATAGTCGCCGTTATCATCGAGCTTGTATACATATGTTGTTGTCTCAGGACATGCCTTATTGGCAAGCATGTGGGACTCATTACATACAACAACCTTCTTAACTCCAGGACAGTATTTTGTAGGAATCTTTGATGCATCAAAGTAATCCGTTACTGTAGGACATCCGTTTGATGGAAGAAGACCGGTATCAGAACATACAGTTGCCTGAACTATACCGTCTGGCATATCGAATATCTTGGAGGTGTCAAGTCCCTTCTTTTCGATTACCTGATCCATTATGTCTCTCCACATATAACACTTTATTGATCCTGGACTGTAGGTTATATTCTCATCGTTACCGAGCCATATGGAAGCGGTAAGATATGGATTATATCCACAGAACCAGTTATCGAAGTCTCCTGAAGTTGTACCTGTCTTTCCGGCTGTGAACATACCCGTTGATGAGTTTGCACCTGATCCGGTTCCTCCTGTTACAACATCGTGCATAGCACTTGTAAGAAGCCATGCAGTCTGCTCTGATATAACTCTGGTCTTTTCAGGCTTCCTGTTATCAATGAGGAGGTTGCCGTCATTGTCATATACCTCTGTATAGAACACAGGCTTGATATAATTACCACCGTTTGCGATAGTGGCATATGCTGCGGTTATCTCCAGATTGGTTATTCCGTTTGTCAGACCTCCAAGTGCAAGTGACTGGTTGATATCAGAGAGGACAAGACCGTCACTGTCTGTCTTTCTGTCAATAAGTGTTGTAAAACCAAGTTTAATAAGATAGTCATATGCGAGCTGAGGTGTTACATCCGTTATACACTTTACAGCAATGATATTCATTGATTCCATGATCGCATATCTTATAGTCTTAGGTCCCCAGTAACCACCGTACCAGTTAAATACCTGATTACCATTCTCATAGTAATATGGGGCATCGTCATACACGGTTGCAAGAGACATGTTGCATGCCTCAAGTGCAGGAAGGTAAGCTGCAACAATCTTAAAGCATGATCCAGGCTGTCTTGTCGCTTCTGTGGCACGGTTAAATGATCTGTTTTCAGTCTTTTCACCTCGTCCACCAACAAGGGCTTTTACCTGACCTGTACTCTGTTCTATCATGGTAAATGAAACCTGTGGCTGGATGACAAGCTTGAATGTTTCAAGCAGAACGTCATCGCCGGTATCGGCTACCATGGCAGCCTTGAATTCATCGGCTGCAGCACGGGCATCTTCCTCACTGCTGTATCTGGCTGAATATTCATATCCCTGCTGATCAGCAAACCAGCTTTCAAGATTTTCCACACTGTAGTTTGTCTGAACCTTTGTCTCCTTGTCAACAAGAGTGAGAGCATAGTTCAGCTGGTATACAGGATCTGGCCAGTAAGATGTATCATTCACAACTGAATCGGCAATCTCCTGGATCTCAGGATCCTGACAGATCATAACCTTGAGACCACCTGACCATATAAGTGTATCAGCTTCATCCTCTGAGTATCCCTTGGCTATGAGATCCGACTGTAACTGCTTTATTACTTCGTCGGTGTAGTAGGAATTAACTTCAACTTTTTCGTCATCGGCTTCTTTCTTCGAGATGGAAGCGATTCTGTCATACACTTTATCCTCAAGTGCTTCGTTGTATTGTTCTTTGGTTATATATTCCTGATCAAGAAGATGTTTAAGTACATCCTTACGTCTTGATGTATTGTATTCTGGAAACTGTACCGGATCATATCTTGCAGGGTTCTGAGGTATTGCGGCAAGCACTGCACATTCTGATATTGTGAGCTGTGCAAGATCTTTTCCAAAGTAGGTTTTAGCTGCGGTTTCAACACCGTAGCAGCCCTCTCCAAGATAAATTGTGTTGAGGTAATACTCAACGATGGATTCCTTGCTGACCTGCTTTTCCATCTCAACTGCAAGGTACTGCTCCTGAACCTTACGTTCAAGCTTATCCAGGAATGTTGTCTCGTTCAGACCGACATTGAATATGTTGTTCTTGATAAGCTGCTGCGTGAGAGTAGATGCACCCTCGTCAAAATTACGTCTTGTGACACCCTGGATGAATGCACGGGCGATACCCTGTACATCGATACCATTGTGTTCCCAGAATCGCTGATCCTCGATGGCAACAAATGCATTTACAAGATCAGTTGGAATTGAGTCGTAATAGACGTACTCTCTGTTTGAGTTGAAGTTAGCCAGAGTGGCAACTTCTTTTCCGTTCTGATAGTAAAGCGTGGTCTTATATCCCTTGGGGATAAGTGCATCTGCATTTACCTTTGGTGTGTCGTCCAATATACCTTTCAGCGCACCAAATCCGGTTCCCACACCGATTATCACAAGTGCGAGAACAAGAACCAGTAAGGTTTTGAATAGCGATATTTTGAACTTTCGCTGGTTCCTTGGGAGTTTAGATACAAGCTCACGTTGAGCCTTGATCGCTCCCTTTTTAGTAAAATCCATAAAAAGACCTCCTTAATATTGCGGATATACATATTCTCCGATTGTTTAATTTTGAGCAATTTTCTAAATAAGGGCAGACTTCTGCCAATACACTTCAAATCAGTATATCAAATAACAGTATAATAATAAAGAAAAAAATAATGCAACAAAACAAAAATTAATAAACGTGAATATGCTGATTTTCCGTGGGCAATAACAAAATTGACAAGGCAGCAAAAAGTATACATAATATATGATGGTATGTGTGAGATGAAAAAATACATTTGTTAAGGAGATTAAGATATGTTTGCATCTATAGAAGAAGCGGTACAGTATTGGAAAGATGAGCTGTCATATGTTGAAGATGCCATTGTGGTGGGATATGAAGGCGGTTATCCCATTGTAGAATTCAGGATAAAAGAGGCTGCATGGGATCTTGTAAAAAGTGAGAAAAAATTCCCGAGGATAGTCAGATCGTCTGAGATGGAAGGCGGAATTGAGGTTGGAGTTTCAACATGCTTTTACCAGACCGCTTCATTGGAATGGGATCCTCCTGTTATGAAAATATGTGGATATCCAGAGGTCATAAACAGAATATTGAATAAGGTGATGTAGATACAGGCTGCATTGCGGAGAGAATTCCCCGACAGATACATAAAAAGTGTCTGTCGGGGAATTTTATATTACAAAGATAAAGCAGATGCAAAGAAATGTACTCATATCATCATTGTTTATCTGATGATATGGGATATTGTCTGCGAGGAGGAATGTATGAACAGAGAGATCAGGACAGATCTGGCGATAGAGCTCAGAGAAAACGTCCCTGCCGGAAGCAGTATGGCAGGAGTGAATGTCAGGACAGTTGTCAATGAGGATAGAAGCATCAAGACAACTATCATAGATGTGATAAATGAGAAAGGTGCAAGGAATCTGGGGAAATCAGTCGGCAGTTATGTGACCATAGAGTGCAGTAAGATGAAGGAGTATGAGGAATCCATACACGAGCCTTTGATGGAAGAACTCAGGAATGTGTTGGAGGAGCTTATAGGCGATAGCAGAAATATCATTGTTGTGGGGCTTGGCAACAGACATGTAACACCGGACTGCATAGGACCTTTAGTGGTGGACAATCTGTATGTGACAAGGCATCTTGATACCCCTGAGAGACCTAAGCGGGTCATGAGTGCCATTTGTCCTGGAGTCATGGCACAGACTGGTATAGAGACGGTGGATATAGTCAGGGGGATATGCAATGAGATTGAAGTGGATGCGGTGGTGGCAGTGGATGCTCTTGCGGCCAGGAGCAGCAGGAGACTGTGCAGCACCATACAGGTGACAGACACTGGAATCAGTCCGGGATCCGGTGTTGGAAACAACAGAAAGGCACTTAATGATGACAATCTTGGGACAAGAGTTATTGCAGTGGGAATCCCAACGGTGATATCAGTCCCGTCCATAATAGATGATTCACTTGACGAGGTTGCGGAGGCCTTCAATGAGACCTATGGCAGAAGGATCATGAAGGAATTCTCGGACAGACAGAGATATCAGATAGCATGTAATCTGCTGGATGAGGAGATGACAGATATGTTCGTAACTCCGAAAAATATAGACGAGATGGCCAGACGAATCAGTTATACCGTGTCTGAAGCTCTGAACGGGCTTGTGATGTAAATGCGCAGATTTGGGTGAAATATGTACATCATATTGCGGTAATGAAAGGAGAAGAATATTCATATATTTGAATAATGAATATATCAGAAGGTTTTTGATGGTGAGGTGTGAATATGAAAGAGAGAACCGGCAAATTCAATGTGAGATGGCTGCTTGTGTGGTGCATCATGGTCTGTGCGGGTGTGCTTATAAAGACCAGAGCTGTAGATGATATTTTCGGATGTGTGTACAGGGGTGTGTACGGCGATACGGGGAAAAAAGCGGCGGAGAGAGTTTACCGTGGAGGAGATATAGAACCAGATATGTATTCATACATGAGCTATTGGGAAGATCAGGTTATGGAGACGTGCGTGGAGGAGCAAAACAGTGAACCGCAGGCTGACGGTGGAGAGGCTGCTCAGCCCGGGGATAATGGTAATGGGCAGTCCGGAGATGGCGGGGGTGTAGCAGGAGAAAAAACGGATGGAAAAACAGAGGATGTAAAGAGTGCGGAATCTTCAGCAGGTAATACACCAGATGAGGCTGATCCAGAGAAGAATGCAGATGCCGCCAGAACAGTGACAGCCATGGCAGACATCACAAGCTCTTATATTGATATGGATGCAGATACGCTGCTGTCATATTGTTATAATGCAGCGTATCCCAAATGCGTAAAGAGTGACGAGCTTGACGCGTCCAATCTCCTTGGACAGGATCTTACTCTGGATATGTCTACAGGGGGATATAAGGTTCTGATCTACCACACCCACAGCTCAGAGGCATTTGCTGATTCCCGGACAGGAGAGGTGGAGGATACTGTTATAGGGCTTGGCAACAGGCTCGCAGAGATCTTGACAGATACATATGGAATACCTGTGTATCATGACACTACAGAATACGATATGATGACAGGGGTGCTGGACAGAAATGCGTCTTACGATTACTCCCGTGAAGGCGTGTACCAGATACTGCAGGACAATCCGGAGATAGAGGTCATGATCGATCTGCACAGGGATGGGGTGCCGGAGGATACCCATCTGGTTACCGATGTGGATGGAAAGCCAACGGCGCAGATCATGCTGATCAACGGAATGTGCCGGGACGAGGAGGGCAACGATGTGGATTACTGGAGCAATGACAACAAGGTTGACAATATGGCATTTGCCCTTCAGACATATCTGGCAGGAAGAGGTAATTACGGCGATATAATGCGCAAGATATACATAAGCACCAGCAGATATAATATGGATCTTATGCCTCACGCCATGCTTGCTGAGATAGGGGCACAGACAAACACAGTGGAGGAGGAGTATAATGCTGTTGAGCCATTTGCCGCCATGCTTGCGAAGGTACTGCTTAAGTGAGAGTGAAGTGACAGATTGCCACTTGCAGTTATATGTTCATACATGTTATATTAACGTCAAATGCGAGTAAGACGAATATAATAATAAAAGCCCTGCACAGACAAGACGCCGGGCATAGATAAGGATGTGAAGACATGGAGCACTTAGATCAGTCAAAGATAAGGAATTTTTGTATAATAGCACATATAGATCATGGTAAGTCCACACTTGCCGACAGGATCATAGAGAAGACAGGTACGCTTACCAGCAGAGAGATGCAGAATCAGGTTCTTGACAATATGGATCTTGAGAGAGAGCGTGGAATAACTATAAAGGCACAGTGCGTCAGAATTGTGTACAATGCGGGTGATGGACAGGAGTACATATTCAATCTCATAGACACACCGGGACATGTTGATTTCAACTACGAGGTGTCCAGAAGCCTTGCAGCGTGTGAGGGAGCTATACTTGTTGTGGATGCCGCACAGGGCATAGAGGCACAGACCCTGGCAAATGTATATCTGGCACTGGATCATGACCTGGATGTCATGCCGGTCATAAATAAGATAGATCTTCCGTCAGCTGATCCTGAAAGGGTTGTGAATGAGATAGAGGATGTCATAGGAATAGAAGCTCAGGATGCTCCTAGAATTTCGGCTAAGAACGGAATCAATATAGAAGAAGTGCTTGAGCAGATCGTGAAGAAGGTTCCTGCACCGCACGGAGATCCTGAGGCTCCGCTCAAGGCACTTATATTTGACAGTCTGTATGACTCCTATAAGGGAGTTATCATATTCTGCAGATTATTTGACGGCTGCGTGAAGAAGGGAACCACCATAAGGATGATGGCCACCGGAGCTGAGGCCGAGGTTGTTGAGGTCGGAATATTCGGAGCGGGAAGATTTGTTCCATGTGATGAGCTGTCAGCTGGTATGGTTGGTTATATAACAGCCAGCCTGAAGAATGTACAGGATACAACCGTGGGTGATACGGTCACACAGGCGGACAGGCCTTGTGACGAGGCACTTCCAGGCTACAAGAAGGCACAGCCTATGGTATACTGTGGACTCTATCCGGCGGATGGAGCAAAGTATCCTGACCTCAGGGATGCCCTTGAGAAGCTTCAGCTAAATGACGCAGCGCTCAGTTTTGAACCGGAGACATCCATAGCACTGGGTTTTGGATTCCGTTGTGGTTTCCTTGGACTGCTTCATCTTGAGATTGTGCAGGAGCGTCTGGAGAGAGAGTTCAATCTCGATCTGGTAACCACAGCTCCGGGCGTTGTATATAAAGTACACACCACGGACGGCAATGTGATAGAACTCACAAACCCATCCAACCTGCCAGATCCATCCACCATAGAGTACATGGAGGAGCCATTTGTCGATGCGGAGATCATGGTCACCACAGAGTATGTGGGGGCAATCATGCAGCTCTGTCAGGAGAGAAGAGGCATATACAAGAGCATGGAGTACATGGAGGAAACCAGAGCACTTCTCAAGTATGACCTTCCACTGAATGAGATCATATATGATTTCTTCGATGCGCTTAAGTCTCGCTCCAGAGGATATGCGTCATTTGATTATGAGATGAAGGGCTATGTCCGCTCAGATCTAGTGAAGCTGGACATCCTTATCAATAAGGAAGAAGTTGATGCACTTTCATTCATCATACACAAGGATACAGCGTATGAGAGAGGTAGAAAGATGTGTGAGAAGCTCAAGGATGAGATTCCGAGACATCTGTTCGAGATTCCTATCCAGGCGGCCATAGGCGGCAAGGTAATAGCCCGTGAGACTGTCAAGGCCATGAGAAAAGATGTCCTTGCCAAGTGTTACGGTGGAGATATATCCAGAAAGAGAAAGCTCCTTGAAAAGCAGAAGGAAGGAAAGAAGCGAATGAGACAGGTGGGTAATGTGGAGATACCACAGAAGGCCTTCATGTCTGTACTGAAGCTTGATGAGGAATAGAAACCTCAGCGCATGAGGGAGATGTTAGATCAGACCGAATAATAGGGTTATAAAAAAGTCGTTAGTGAGAGCATTCTGGCAGGAACATTCTCGGTGGCGGCTTTTTTCGCGCAACGGTGATATTGGAAAAAATAATAAGAATGAAAACGGTTGATACGAGAAAACAACGGAAAAAGATAAGATAAAAAAGAAACATAAAGAGCACAAGTCATAAGATAAATAAAAAAGGACAGATACAAATGATAGATATAATAAATACCGAAAAAATCGGTGAGAATTTCAGTGGGAAGATCACGGATGAAGAAAACACGGCATACGAGAAGAAATCCCTCAGCATATATATACATATTCCATTCTGTGTCAGAAAATGCAGCTACTGTGATTTTCTGTCATTTCCCATTGGAAGATCCTGCATGGAAGGATACGGAGTGTACAGAGAAAAATATATAGAGGCTTTGTGCAGGGAGCTGCAAAGCTATGCAAGTATAGCTGAGACGCACAAGGTAAAGACCATATACATAGGCGGAGGAACCCCATCCATACTGGAACCGGATGAGATCACAGTCATCATGACAACTGTCCGAAAGGTATTCGACATTGCGGATGATGCGGAGATCAGCATAGAGGTAAATCCCGGAACCCTCACCAGCCGCAAGGCAGCGGAATACATCGCAAATGGCATCAATAGGATGAGCATAGGACTTCAGACTGCCCAGAAGGATGAGCTGGAAGCCCTTGGACGTATACACAATTACGACCAGTTCATTGCTGCATTTGACATGGCGAGGGAAGCTGGCTTTAGAAATATCAACATAGATCTCATGTCTGACATACCAGGGCAGACCATGAGATCATACCTTGACACACTGGAGAAGGTGCTCAGATGCAGACCGGAGCACATATCATCCTACAGCCTGATAGTGGAGGAAGGAACACCTCTGGCAGCAGACCAGACTCTGCTCTCACAGATCCCGGATGAGGATGTGGACAGGGAAATGTACGATATAACAAATAAACTTCTGGATTCAGGCGGATATCACAGATATGAGATATCAAACTATGCCCGTCACGGCTACGAGTGCAGGCACAATATAGTCTACTGGACACTGGGAGAATATATCGGTGTAGGCATCGGCGCGGCATCATTCCTCTACGGCCGCAGATACACGAACACCAGCGATATAGGAGAATACATAGGCACAATGGAAGAATGCCATGAGCTGATAACATTTGGGGATCCCGTGGCAAATTCAAGAAAGATTCGAGACCTTCTTGAGCGGACGAGAACAGTGGACGAGGAAATCAACTCAGATAGGTTGATGGAGGAATATATGTTCCTCGGACTGCGTATGATATCGGGGGTGAGTGCCGAAAGATTCAATGACTACTTTGGACATTCCATCTACGACATCTACGGGTCCATCATAGACCGGTACAAAGTCTCAGGTCACCTCGAGGACGACCACGGCATAATACGTCTTACAAAAAAAGGAATAGACGTGAGCAACACGATCCTCGCGGACTTTCTAATAGAATAGCAGTGTGGCATCTGCCACAAAAAATTCACAAAAAAGTTCGTTATTTTGTTGACAAAATGGGGCGGCGGTGTTAGATTATGTTTAGTGGTTAGCACTCGGATATATCGAGTGCTAATAAGAGCAAAACAAAAGGAATGATAGTATGGAACTTGACGATAGAAAAGTCAGAATTCTTAAAGCGATCGTTTCTAACTACCTTGAGACTGGTGAGCCAGTTGGCTCAAGAACCATTTCCAAGCTGGCGGATATGAATGTCAGCCCGGCGACTATCAGGAATGAGATGTCAGACCTGGAGGATATGGGATATATATGCCAGCCTCATGCATCCGCAGGAAGAGTTCCTACAGATGCTGGTTACAGATTCTATGTCGACAGCATTATGGCAGACAGAGATGAAGAGAGAGCCGGTGATCAGGAAGAGAGAGAGAATCTCCTTCAAAGGGTTGATAAACTGGAGAAACTTCTCAAGCAGGTTGCCAAGGTGCTTGCAGCTAATACACAGTATGCGACATTGGTTACCATGCCACAGTACAACAATACAGTGAAGTTCATACAGCTGTCACAGGTAGATGATACCACCCTGCTGGCTGTGATCATGGTAGATGGCAACATAGTAAAAAACAAGCTGATCAAGACGACGTACAGCCTGAAGAATGAAGACATCTTAAAATTTAATATTTTGCTGAACACATTTCTTCAGGGGGCTGCACTTGAAGATATCAATCTTGAACTCATACAGACCATGAAGGTTCAGGCTGGAGAATATGCAGAGATCCTGGAGACGATATTCCAGGGAATCATGGAGGCAATCCACGAGGCTGATGACCTGAAGGTATACACAAGCGGAGCTACCAATGTATTGAAATATCCTGAACTTGCGAATACAGCATCGGCAGAGAAACTGCTCGGAACGCTTGAGAATATAGAAGACAAAGAGGAATTTGCAAAGCATGTCGAGGACGTGATTCAGCAGGACGGCGATATCCAGATCCTTATAGGACAGGAGAACAGTGATGAGAATCTCAAGGATTGCTCACTGGTTACCGCTACATACAAGATGCCTGAGGGCGCAAAGGGAACTATTGGAATCATAGGCCCAAAGCGGATGGATTACAAAAAAGTGGTTACAATGCTCAAGGAATTAACCGGAGAGCTTGATGATATATTTAACAATAATGGTTAGTATAAAAAAGAGATCTGGCGTAACAACAGATTTCTTATGATGAATGCAGAATAGGAGGATATGTAATGGCTGACAGCAATAAAAATACTGCATCCGACAAGAAAGTCAAAACAGAGCAGACTGCTGCTGAGACTATAGTTGGAGATGCTTCAGCAGAGATAAAAGATAATGTTGAGTCAGCGGTGGATGTCACCGAGACAGTGAATGTTCCTGAGGAACAGGCTGAGGCAGCAAAGCCACAGCATGTTGCCAAGGAGAACAGGCGTGGAGGAAAGGCTCTTCGCGAGGAGAATGAGAAGCTCAAGGAGCGATGCAAGGATGCAGAGGCGAAATATACAAGGCTTCTTGCAGAGTGCGAGAACATTCGCCAGAGAAATGAAAAAGAGTCAGGTAAGTTGTATGACATAGGAGCAAAGGGAGTTCTTGAGAAACTTCTTCCTGTTGTAGACAACTTTGAGAGAGCGATGGCAGCTATACCGGAGGAAGATAAGAACAGACCATTTGAGTCCGGAGTTGCTAACATATACAAGCAGCTTATGACATCGCTTGAGACAATAGGCGTTAAGCCGATGGATTGTGCCGGAGAGCAGTTTGATCCTACATTCCACAATGCAGTGATGCATATAGAGGATGACAGCTATGATGAGAATGTAATCGTAGAAGAGATGCAGAAGGGTTACATGTATAAGGATCAGGTGCTTAGATTCAGCATGGTAAAAGTAGCAAATTAACTTTCATAAGAAAGACCCACGAAGTGGGAGATTTCTTATGAAGAATGGAAGCTCACTGATGTGCGCATAGGTCATCAGGCATAGCTTGACGACATGTCACGCAGACGCCGCGCAAAGCGCTTCTCATGCGTCTGCTAAATAATTAGTGAATTTAATCAATTGTAAAATTTTTTTCTAGGAGGAAAAGACAATGGGTAAGATTATAGGTATTGACTTAGGTACAACAAATTCATGTGTAGCAGTTATGGAAGGTGGTAAGCCTGTAGTTATAGCTAACTCAGAGGGTATGAGAACAACACCTTCAGTAGTAGGTTTCCTGAAGACAGGAGAGAGAGTAGTAGGAGAGCCTGCAAAGCGTCAGGCAGTTACAAATGCAGACAAGACAATTTCATCTATCAAGCGTCATATGGGATCAGATTACAGAGTAGAGATTGATGGCAAGAAGTATTCTCCACAGGAGATTTCAGCTATGATTCTTCAGAAGCTTAAGGCTGATGCTGAGGGTTATTTGGGAGAGAAGGTTACAGAGGCTGTTATCACAGTTCCTGCTTACTTCTCAGATGGACAGAGACAGGCAACAAAGGATGCCGGTAAGATCGCAGGTCTTGATGTAAAGCGTATCATCAACGAGCCTACAGCAGCAGCTCTTTCATATGGTCTTGATAACGAGCAGGAGCAGAGAATCATGGTATACGATTTAGGTGGTGGTACATTTGATGTATCTATCATTGAGATCGGCGAGGGCGTAATCGAGGTTCTTGCAACAGCCGGTGATAATAAGCTCGGTGGTGATGATTTTGATAACGCTATTACACAGTATATGCTTGATGAGTTCAAGAAGGCAGAGGGCATCGACCTTTCAGGTGATAAGATGGCTATGCAGAGATTAAAGGAAGCAGCAGAGAAAGCAAAGAAGGAGCTGTCATCAGCTACAACAACCAATATCAACCTTCCTTTCATCACAGCTAACCAGGATGGTCCAAAGCATTTTGATATGAACCTTACAAGAGCTAAGTTTGATGAACTTACTGCAGATCTTGTAGACAGAACAAAGGGACCTGTTAACACAGCACTTGCTGACGCAGGACTTACAGCAGCAGACCTTGACAAGGTACTTCTGGTAGGTGGTTCAACACGTATCATCGCAGTACAGGAAGAGGTTAAGAGACTTACAGGTAAGGAACCATTCAAGGGAATCAATCCTGATGAGTGTGTTGCCATCGGTGCTTGTATCCAGGGTGGTAAGCTTGCCGGAGATGCCGGTGCAGGTGAGATCCTTCTTCTGGATGTTACACCACTTACACTTTCAATCGAGACAATGGGTGGTATAGCAACTCACCTTATTGAGAGAAATACAACAATCCCTACAAAGAAGAGCCAGATCTTCTCAACAGCGCAGGATAATCAGGATGCAGTTGATATCAATGTAGTACAGGGTGAGAGACAGTTTGCAAAGGACAACAAGAGCCTTGGTAGATTCAGACTTGACGGTATCGCTCCTGCAAGACGTGGAGTTCCACAGATCGAAGTTACATTCGATATCGATGCAAATGGTATCGTAAACGTATCAGCTAAGGATCTCGGAACAGGTAGAGAGCAGCACATCACGATCACATCAGGTACATCACTTTCAGATGATGATATCGATAGAGCAGTTAAGGAAGCAGCAGAGTACGAGGCTCAGGATAAGAAGCGTAAGGAAGGCATCGAGGCAAGAAATGAGGCAGATGCACTTGCATTCCAGACAGAGAAGGCACTCGGTGAAGTAGGAGATAAGCTTTCAGATTCAGATAAGGCTGGCGTAAAGGCAGATCTTGACTCCTTAAGAGCAGCGATAGACAGCTCAGATGCAGAGAACATGAGCGATGCAGATGTAGATAAGATCAAGGCAGCTAAGGATAAGCTTATGGAGAGTGCACAGAACCTCTTCTCAAAGCTTTATGAGCAGAATGGCCCTGGAGCAAATGCAGGAACAGGAACAGGAACACCTGATTACTCAGATGGCGATGTTGTAGATGGAGATTTCACAGAGGTTTAATATAGAGGATGAAAGGTAAAGGCTATGGCAGAGACAAAGACCGATTATTATGAAGTCCTTGGTGTAACCAAGGGAGCCTCTGAAGCCGAGATCAAAAGGGCATACCGAGTGGTAGCAAAAAAATACCACCCGGATATGAACCCTGGTGATGAAGAGGCTGCAGAGAAATTCAAAGAAGCAGCTGAAGCTTATTCAGTCCTCAGCGATCCTGAGAAACGTGCAAAGTATGATCAGTTCGGCCATGCAGCATTTGATCAGAACGGCGGCGGTGCCGACGGATTTGGTGGATTTGACTTCGCAGACATGGGAGATATCTTTGGAGATATATTCGGAGATATGTTTGGTGGTGCAAGCCGTCAGAGAAATACAAATGGTCCTATGAAGGGCGCAAACATCAAGACCACCATCAGAGTAGCCTTTGAGGAGGCTATATTTGGAACTCAGAAGGAACTTGAGCTTCCACTGAAGGACGAGTGTGATGTATGTAAGGGAACTGGTTCACAGCCGGGACACCAGCCTGAGGTATGTGGCAAGTGTGGTGGTAAGGGTCAGATAGTTACCACGCAGCAGTCACTGTTTGGAGTAGTACGTAATGTTCAGACGTGTCCTGATTGTAGTGGATCAGGTAAGATAATCAAGTACAAGTGCAGCAACTGTGCTGGAACAGGATATGTTAAGAGCAGAAAGAAGATACAGATAGCTATTCCACCTGGAGTAGACAATGGAACGAATATCCGTATCAAAGGAAAAGGTGAGCCTGGTATCAACGGAGGTGAGAGAGGAGATCTTACAGTTACAATCCTTGTAGATCGTCATCCTAATTTCCAGAGACAGGAATACAACCTGTATTCATCTGAACCGATAACATTCACGCAGGCAGCTCTTGGCGGAACGATCAAGATTAACACCATTGAAGGAGAAGTTGATTACACTATACCACCTGGAACACAGACAGATACACGTATCAAGCTGAAGGGAAAAGGTGTACCAAACCTTAAAAACCCAACACAGCGTGGAGATCATTATGTAACACTTGTAGTACAGGTGCCAGAGAAGCTTACTGAGGAACAAAAGAAGATCCTTAATCAGTATGAGCAGGCAACACTTGTAGAGACAAGACCGGCCATGGATTCAGCCGGACCATTTACATTCGGTGATCATAAAAGAAGAAAGAAAAAGTAGGTAAAATATATGAAATGGACTAAGCTCACAATAGATACAACGTGTGAAGCTGAAGACCTCATTAGCGCCTTCCTCGAAGAGGAAGGCGTTTTGGGTGTTCAGATAGAAGATAATATTCCGCTTACAGAGGAAGAGATGGAGACGATGTTTGTGGATCTGCTGCCGGATGATATGCCGGAAAATGATGGTACTGCTAAGGTGTCGTGCTTCCTGGATGATACATTTGATGTGCAGGATATCAAGGATAAAGTAACTGCTGAGATCAGGAGACTTTCAGAGTTTCTCCCTGTTGGAACTGGAGAGATAACTGAGAGCGAGACAAAGGATGAAGACTGGAGAGATAACTGGAAGGCATATTTCAAGCCATTCAGGTTGTATGACAATATTATTATTAAGCCTACCTGGGAGGCGGTGCCGGAGGATGCGGCAGCTGATGATATAATCATAGAGATAGACCCGGGAACAGCATTTGGTACTGGTTCACATGAGACTACGAGACTGTGCATTGGCCAGTTAAAGAAATATATGAAGGATGGTGACAAGATACTTGACGCGGGCAGCGGCAGCGGTATACTGTCATTTGTGTGCAATAAGCTTGGCGCAGAGCATGTACTTGGAATTGATATAGATCCGATCGCTGTAGATGTAGCGGGCGAGAACAGGGATGTGAACCATATTCCAGCGGAAGCAGTGGAATTCATGTGCGGTAATGTACTTGAGGATCAGAAACTGGTTGATTCCATAGGGGCGAATTATGACATTGTTGTTGCGAATATACTTGCAGATGTCATCATACCTATGTCAGCCGTGGTCCAGAAATTCATGAAGGATGACGGATTATTCATATCATCCGGAATTATCAATATTAAAGAAGAGGAAGTACGGCAGGCTCTTCTTGACAATAACTTTGATATCGTAGATACTGTCTACATGAATGACTGGGTAAGCTTTGTTGCCAAAAAACATGGCACAGCTATGTAAACAGCAGAATATAACAGCTTATTTATATATCTGAAATGCAGCGTATAAATAGATGTATGATATCGTATATGAGAGGGTATATTCATAATATGAACAGATTCTTTGTAGATATAGATGGCAGAAATATAGGGACAGACATAATCATAACTGGTGGTGATGTGAACCATATCAGAAATGTACTCCGCCTTAAAAATGGTGATGAGATACTTGTCAGTGATGGCAGGGGCAGGGATTACATGTGTAGTATATGTGATATGGATTCAGATGAAGTTGTATGCCGCGTTGAGGATATCAATGACAACTTTGCGGAGTTGCCTGTGGAAGTGACACTGTTTCAGGGGTATCCAAAGTCGGACAAGATGGATCTTATAGTCCAGAAGATGGTGGAACTTGGTGTTTATCGTATAGTACCTGTGTTCACTGCCAGAACCATAGTTAAACTGGATGCAAAGAAAGCAGCAAAGAAGACTGAACGTTACCGTATGATAGCAGAGGCGGCGGCTAAGCAGTCCGGACGAGGAATCGTACCTGAGATATCCGAACCGGTTACATTTGCCAGAGCACTGGACATGGCTTCAAAATTAGATATGAATATCATACCTTACGAGGAGGCGGAGGGACTTGAAAAGTCGCGCCGCATTATTGCGGAGGCGGCATCGTCCACACATGATAGTCTTGGGATATTCATAGGACCTGAAGGCGGGTTTGCCCGCGAGGAAGTTGAACAGGCGATGGGGATAGGCGCAGAAAGCATAACACTCGGACACAGAATCCTTCGAACTGAGACAGCTGGTATGGCGGTGATGTCTATTATCATGTTTCAGGCTGATCAGGACAAGCGTTGACAATATAATAATATATATCAGAGGAAAAAATGGAAGCATATTTTGACAATTCGGCAACAACTCCGGTTTACCCGGAAGTAAGAGATCTTGTAATAAAACTAATGGAGGAGGATTATGGTAATCCATCCTCTCTGCACATGAAGGGCGTTCAGGCTGCGAGATATGTGACTGAAGCCAGAGAAAGCCTGGCCAGACTGTTGAAGGTAAACGCAAAGGAGATAGTGTTTACATCCGGTGGAACAGAGTCAAATAATATGGCACTCATAGGAGGTGCTCTTGCCAACAAAAGAGCGGGCAACAGAATAGTGACGACTGAGGTTGAGCATGCATCCGTTGGAAGTCCGCTTTCGTTTTTGGAAAGTATTGGGTTCGACGTTGTAAGAGTAGGTGTTGACAGCCGTGGCATAATAGATATGGAACAACTGCTGGATGCGGTGAATGATGACACCATTATCGTATCGGTTATGTATGTGAACAATGAGATCGGTTCTGTCATGCCGATACAGGATATCGCCAGACGGATTAAAGAGAAGAACCCTGCAGTGCTGTTTCATGTGGATGCTATACAGGCATTTGGAAAGTATAAAGTATATCCTGGCAGAATGGGGATAGACATGATGTCAGTTAGCAGCCATAAGTTCCATGGCCCTAAGGGAGTCGGTGCTCTGTATATTCATGACAGAGTGAAGGTGAAGCCGGTGATATATGGCGGCGGACAGCAGAATGGTATGAGATCAGGAACAGAGAATGTACCGGGGATAGCGGGAATGGCACTTGCTGCTGAGATGACATACAAAAATCTGGATGAAAATGTGGAACATATGAGAAGTCTTAAAAAACATCTTATTGATGAACTCACACAGATAGAGGAAGTATACAGCAACTCAGGAGATGCACCTCATATTGCAAGTATAACATTTAATGGTGTAAGAAGTGAGGTCATGCTTCATGCCCTGGAGGATAAAGGAGTATATGTTTCCTCTGGATCTGCATGTTCATCTAATAAACATTCGGTCAGTGGAACGCTTAAGGCGATAGGTTTACCGCCAGAAAAACTTGAGTCTACACTCAGATTCAGTTTTTCCCCTGAGAATACAATTGATCAGGTGGAATATGCAGTGCAGTGCTGTAAAGAACTTCTTCCAGTACTGAGGCGATACAGACGGAAGAAATAGAACATTCAGTAAGACGGTGCCCTGGAATGATACGACGGAGCACGGTAGATGAAGTAGAGTAACTACTCTGTAAAAACGTAGGTCTGGAACGATACGACAGTGCACGGTAGAAGTGAAAGAAACAGATACTCTGTAAATCAGAGAACCAGATACACATAGCAGGTATAAAGGCTGACCAGATACACAGCCGGATAACAAGGAGGATACATGCAGTACAAGGCTTTTATGATAAAGTATGCCGAGATTGGCACTAAAGGAAAAAACAGATATATTTTTGAGGATATTTTGTGTAAAAATATAAACAGAAAACTCAAAAATTATGGAGATTTCTATGTAAGAAAAGAACAGGGAAGAATATTTGTGGAGTGCAAGTCGGATTACGATTATGAGGACGTTGTAAGTGCTCTTGGTAAAGTGTTCGGAATAGTTGGCATATGTCCTGTTGTTGTAGAGGAGAATACAGAGTTTGAGAATCTCAGACAGAAAGTTATTGATTATGTGGATAAGGCCTATGACAGAAAAAACTTTACTTTTAAAGTGTTTACAAGGAGAAATGATAAGTCGTATCCGATGACGTCCATGGAGGTGAGTGCAGAACTCGGACATTTCCTCCTGGAGGCATATCCGGAGCTCTCTGTTGATGTACATGCTCCACAGGAGATAATAAATGTGGAGATAAGAAAGGTTGCATATATATACTCCATAACTATTCCTGGTCCGGGTGGGCTTCCAGTTGGAACAAATGGTAAAGGGATGGCACTTTTGTCAGGAGGAATAGACAGTCCTGTTGCGGCGTATATGATAGCCAAAAGAGGTGTGGTAGTTGAGGCGGTATATTTCCACGCACCTCCATTTACCAGTGAGAGAGCAAAGCAGAAGGTTATAGATCTGGCGTGCCTTGTTGCGGATTATGCCGGTGCAATAAGACTTCATGTGGTTAATTTTGCAGATGTGCAGATGGCGATATATGATAACTGCCCTCATGAGGAACTTACAATCATTATGAAAAGATATATGATCAAGATTGCGGAGGAACTTGCGGAGAAGAATGACTGCCAGTGCACCATCACTGGTGAGAGTATAGGACAGGTATCAAGTCAGACGGTGTTTAGTCTGAATGTCATAAACCAGGTAAGTACTATTCCGGTGTTCAGACCGTGTATAGGAATGGATAAGCAGGAGATAGTGGATATATCTGAAAAGATAGGTACATATGAGACCTCAATACTTCCGTATGAGGATTGTTGTACCACATTTGTTGCAAAACATCCGGTTACAAAACCAGTATTGTCAGCGATAGAGAAATCAGAAGCTAAACTTAAAGGAATTATAGAACCTCTGTATCAGAAGGCAGTGGATACTGCGGAGATAATTATGTGCCGTGCAAAACAGTAATAAAAAAAATAGAAGAGATGCTTTTTTAAGCATCTCTTTGAATATAAAAAACTATCAAATAATATGCAGATATTCTACTCTGCAAGATATGGCTTCAGAGTTGCCATAATCTCGTCGATTCCGGTCTCTGCATGGATGTTAAGCTCGATAGGCTTTGATATATCAAGACTGAAAATACCCATGATTGACTTGGCGTCAATTACATAACGTCCTGATACAAGGTCAAATTCTGCGTCAAACTTTGCGATGTCATTGCAAAAGCTCTTGACCTTATCAATTGAGTTTAAAGAAATCTTAACAACTGTCATAATTAGTCCTCCTAACCCTGTGAGTGATATTATTTATGTACTGTCATTATTATATTTTTATAGAATACAAAAGTCAATATTAAGGAGAGTAAAATAGATGTTAAAAGGAATGTCTGTAGCTGCCACAACACTTGGCTGCAAGGTTAATCAGGCTGAGACCGACAGCATGCTGGATATGCTGCAGGCTGCTGGTGCTAATATAGTGGAATTTGATGAAAAAGCAGATATATATATAGTAAATACCTGTTCAGTGACCAATGTTGCCGACAAAAAATCAAGGCAGATGCTTCACAGAGCAAAGAAGAAAAATCCACAGGGAATAGTCATAGCCGCAGGATGCTATGTCCAGTCTGCACGCGAGATTCTGGAAAAGGATGACGCTATAGATATCGTGATCAGCAACAATAAGAAGAAAAATATAACAGATATTATAAATGATTTCATAAATGTGAGAATGGCAAAAAGCGAAAACGACTCACCGGTACATGATGTTGTTGAGTGCTTCACGGATATATCCAGAGAGACAGAGTATGAAGAGATGGGCTGGCATGTGCCAGTGGGGCATACCAGAGCATATGTGAAGATACAGGATGGATGTAATCAGTTCTGCTCATATTGTATCATTCCATATGTCAGAGGCAGGATCAGAAGCAGAAGCCAGGAGGCAGTGCTGAAGGAGGTAAGCGAGCTTGCATCAGCAGGCATCAAGGAAGTGGTGCTTACAGGGATACACATATCGTCATATGGTAAGGATAAGAATAATGAGGGAGCACTCATAGACCTGATAGATGTAATCTCAAAAATCAAAGGAATAAAGAGAATTAGGCTTGGCTCCCTGGAACCTGGAATAATCACAGAGGACTTCGTAAAGCGGATCTCGGCTAATTCCAAGGTGTGTCCACATTTTCATCTGAGCCTGCAAAGTGGCTGTAATACAGTGCTTAAGAGAATGAACAGGAAGTATACATGTGAGCAATACTTAGAAAAATGTGATATGCTTAGAAGCGCGTATAAAGCTCCTGCGTTGACAACGGATGTCATAGTAGGCTTTCCAGGGGAGACAGATGAGGAATTTCAGGAGACTGTCAGATATCTGACGGAGCTTAAATTGTATGAAATGCATATCTTCAAATATTCGCCGAGACAGGGTACTGTGGCTGCTGCGATGAAAGACCAGATATCTCCCGGGATCAAGAACGAGAGAAGTGATGTTCTGCTTGCTCTTGCAGAAAAAAACAAAAAGGAATATGAATCTATGTACGAGGGTGAGGAGCTTGAGGTCCTGGTAGAAGAGGTTATCAGGAAAAATGATACCACATATCTCAGGGGGCACACTGAGAGATATATGGATATTATGATAGATGTGGGAAATACACCGATGCCTGAAAGTTTTGTAAATACATTTGTCTATGCAGGGTTTACCCAGAATGGCGATATATACATGGTCTAATATGTTCCTTTACTTTTGAACTTTTTTATATTAGAATAGGAATGTTAAAAGGCTCATAAGATAATAATTAAGATGAGGACGTGATTCGATGAATAATGAAAGTACACAGAATATTGTGCCAATTAAGGATGCTGCCATAGATGTGCGTGAGATAGTTGGGCAGGTATATGATGCACTTGCAGAGAAAGGGTACAATCCGGTAAGTCAGGTGGTTGGTTATATAATGAGCGGTGATCCGACATATATAACAAGCTACAAGAATGCCAGAAGTCTGATAATGAAGGTTGAGAGAGACGAGATAATCGAGGTACTGTTTGAGGATTATATCAAGAACAACCTGGTTTGACTGTCGGAGTGGCATGACTGCCATATGTAAGTGGTGGATCAATAAAAATATAAAGGATGTACAGATTTTATGAGAGTACTGGGACTTGATTATGGTACCAAGACAGTTGGTGTGGCGGTGAGTGATCCGCTTAAGCTCACAGCACAGCCCCTTGAGACTATAGAGAGAAGATCAGCTAATAAGCTGAGACAGACACTTGCGCGTATAGAAGCTATATTGGATGAGTACAACACGGCCGGCGACAAAGAGAAAGTAGAACTTATCGTACTCGGTTATCCTAAGAATATGAATAATTCAGAGGGCGAAAGATGCGAGGCTGCTCTTGGGTTCAAAGAGGATCTCGAGAGAAGAACAGGACTAGAAGTTGTATTATGGGACGAGAGACTGACGACTGTTGAAGCGGAGAGAATACTAAAAGCCAGCGGCGTTAGAAGGGAAAACAGAAAGACCTATATAGACAAGATGGCTGCTGCGGTTATTTTACAGAATTATCTGGATGCGAAGTGCAGTTCACTGTAGTGGTGTGGTGACAGCTGCTATAGCATGGCAGCCGTAGAGCTTGATATCTTGATATATAGGTCGGAAGTAGAGGTTTTGATGGCAGGAGACAGAAATACGGACAACAGTATCATATTTGAATCAGAAGACGGAACAGAGGTTGAATTTAATGTTGTAGAACAGACAACGCTTGGCGGTGTCAATTATCTGTTTGTGATAGACAAGGCGGATGATGAATCTTTCCTTATCCTTCGTGAGAATAGCGGGGCTGATACGGAAGAGATGGCAGCATACGATATTGTGGAAGATGAGAATGAATTAGAGGCAGTAATCAGGATATTTGACGAACTGCTTGAGGACGTTAATTTGGAGGTATAAGAAAATTGAATAAGAATAATAAAGAGACAGTGAAGATCATTCCTTTGGGCGGTCTGGAACAGATTGGAATGAACATCACTGCGATAGAGTATGAGGACTCTATCATAGTCATTGACTGCGGACTGGCATTCCCGGAGGATGATATGTTAGGAATCGATCTGGTAATTCCTGATGTTACATATCTCAAGGAAAACGCGGACAAAGTCAGGGGACTTGTGGTTACCCATGGACATGAGGATCATATAGGAGCTATTCCATATATTGAGAAGGAGATCAATATGCCGATATATGCGACAAAGCTCACTATGGGACTCATAGAGAATAAACTCAAAGAACACAATCTGATGAATAACACCAGAAGGAAAGTCGTAAAGTATGGACAGAATATCAATCTTGGTGCATTCAGGGTTGAGTTCATAAGAACGAATCACTCAATTGCTGATTCCGCTGCACTTGCGATATATACTCCTGCGGGATTACTGGTTCATACGGGAGATTTTAAGATAGATTACACACCGGTATTTGGCGGCACTATAGATCTTCAGAGATTTGCGGAGCTTGGCAAGAAAGGCGTGCTTGCTCTGATGGCTGATTCGACAAATGCTGAGAAAGAGGGATTCACCCAGTCGGAGAAGACTGTAGGAAGAACATTTGACAATCTGTTTAACGACAACAAAGACCACAGAATCATTATTGCTACTTTTGCGTCGAATGTAGACAGAGTACAGCAGATCATAAATTCAGCGTACAAATATGGCAGAAAAGCCGTAATAGAAGGACGCAGCATGGTGAATATCATCAGCACTGCATCTGAGCTTGGCTATATAAATATCCCGGATAACACCTTGATAGATATAAGTGAGATGAAGAATTATCCGGATGAGAAGGTTGTACTTATAACAACCGGTAGTCAGGGAGAGAATATGGCGGCATTGTCAAGAATAGCTGCTTCTATCCACAACAAGATCGCCATCAAGCCCGGCGATGTGGTTATATTCAGTTCACATCCGATACCGGGAAATGAAAAGGCAGTGTTTAAGGTTATAAATGAACTAGAGGCAAAGGGAGCGCATGTTATATTTGAAGATACACACGTGTCGGGACATGCGTGCCGCGAGGAACTGAAGCTTATATATGCCCTGACAAAGCCTAAGTATGCAATCCCTGTTCATGGAGAATACAGACATCTTAAAAGACATGCAGAACTTGCTGTTGAGATGGGGATTCCAAAGGAAAATGTAAAGATCATGACCACTGGTGATGTCCTTGAGATCGGACAGGATGTTTTTAATGTTGTCGGCAAGGTTCCGGCACAGGGAGTATTCGTAGATGGTCTTGGAGTCGGGGATGTAGGAAACATAGTACTCAGAGACAGACAGATGCTTTCACAGAATGGACTTATGATCATTGTTGTTACTCTGGACAGATACAGCAACCAGCTGGTTGCCGGACCGGATATAGTATCCCGTGGATTTGTGTATGTGAGAGAGTCGGAGACACTCATGGAGGACTGTAGGATAACATGCCAGGAAGCACTGGACAGGTGTCTCAGCAGAGGCGTGACGGACTGGGGAAAGATAAAGTCTGTGATCAAAGACGATATGAGTGAATTCCTGTGGAAGAGGACTAAGAGAAGTCCTATGATCCTTCCGATAATCACGGAAGTGTAGAAGGGTGATAATATGACAGATACATTAGAGCTGAGCAGGCAACTGAACGCCTGTATAAAGGATTCAGATGTGTACAAGAATTATCAGTATTGCAAAGATAAACTCAGACAGAAACCAGAAAAACTTCAGCAATTGATGGAATTTCGTAAGAAAAATTATGAGATTCAGACGAATGAAATGCTTGACAATCCATATGATGAAGTTAATAATCTATTCATGGAATATGATTCCATTGTCCATGATACCATTGTCAACGACTTTATCAGGGCGGAACAGAAGCTGGTGAGAATGATGAAGCTTGTATATGAACAGATTGCGGATGGCCTCGATTTTGATGTCGACGAAGATACAAAGTAGCATCTACACTGGCGGGGATGTATTTGTGAACAAGGAGAATAACTATTATGGCTATAGACAGTGCTAGAAGTATGAAAAAGATCCTCAGATTTTTGTTTGGATTATTCATCAATGTATGTATACTTTTTATATTGGTTAAGGCTTTTACTTATTCGTTTGATTTCGCCTATCAGGTGTTTGCCACTAAAGCAGCAGATTCGTCGAACAACAGAAAAGTGGCGATACAGATCACTCCGGATGAGGCACTGCTCGATGTTGCGGATGCGCTCAAAAAGGCAGAGGTGATCGATGACAAATACGCGTTTATCCTGAAGGTTAGAATAGGTGGTTATGCAGGGGATATAAAACCGGGTACATACCAACTGGCACCGAGCAATACCAATAAGGAGATAATCGATATCATAACAGGTGCGGCTGATGATGCCAGCGGATCAGGCGATTCAGACAACTCATCAGGTAGCGATTCGGGAAATACCGGCGTTGAAGATACGCAGGCTCCTGATACTGAAGAAGATAATTCGGAAAGCGAAGATACTGCTGAATAATTATTTGGAGAGAATATATGATAACTGATGAACGACTTGCGTCATTTATCAATTCATTTAATACGGACTACGATGATGTGATAACATCCATCAGGAAAGAGGCAGAAGAGAACAATGTGCCGATCATAAGACGGGAGATGGGAGAGTTCATCAGGGTGCTTATGGCGATGAACAGACCGGAGAAAGTTCTGGAGATTGGCGCGGCGATTGGCTTTTCTGCCATTTTTATGAGTAGGTTTCTGAAAGATGGCGCACATATAACAACTATTGAAAATTATCCTCCCCGTATAGAGGAGGCAAGAAAGAATATATCAAGAGCCGGCGCGGAAGATAAGATAACATTGCTTGAGGGCGATGCACAGGATATACTTCCGGAACTTGATGACGTGTACGATTTTATATTTATGGATGCGGCGAAGGGACAGTATGGATGCTTCTTTACAGAATCCATAAGACTGCTGAAGCGCGGTGGGGTTCTGCTCTGTGATAATGTGCTTCAGGATGGAGATGTGCTTGAGAGCAGATTTGCTGTAACCAGAAGGAACAGAACGATTCATGCAAGAATGAGAGAGTATCTGTATGATCTTACACATGACGACAGGCTGGAGACTGCAATACTCAATATAGGGGATGGCGTGAGTATTTCATTTAGAAAGTAATATATACATTGCGAGGAAGATAAGGACGCAGGTTGGAGGACGATATGGCAAGAGAAGGAAAACCAGAACTGCTTGTTCCGGCAGGTGGGCTGGATACACTTAAGGTGGCGGTTGATTACGGCGCAGATGCTGTATATATAGGCGGCAGGGCATTTGGACTAAGAGCGAATGCTGATAATTTCTCGGAGGAAGAGATGCTCCGCGGGGTTGAATATGCACATGCCAGGGGGGCAAAAGTATATGTGACGGCTAATATATATGCACATAACTATGATCTGGATGGCGCAAGAAGGTATTTTGAAGAACTGAAAACCAGTGGAGTGGATGCTGTACTGGTGTCTGATCCGGGGATGTTTATGATAGCCAGGGAAGTTATGCCTGATATGGAGATACATATAAGTACACAGGCGAACAACACTAACTACATGACGTATAGATTCTGGTATGAACATGGAGTCAGACGCGTTGTGTCAGCGAGAGAATTGTCACTTGCTGAGATTGCGCAGATAAGAGCAAACATACCGGATGATATGGAGATAGAATCATTTATCCATGGTGCCATGTGCATATCGTATTCCGGAAGGTGCCTGCTCAGTAATTATTTTACTGGAAGAGACGCCAATCACGGTGCATGTACCCATCCCTGCAGATGGAAGTACGCAGTGGTTGAGGAGACTAGACCTGGCGAGTATATGACCATAAATGAAGATGACAGGGGGACATATATATTTAATTCTAAGGACCTGTGTATGATAGAGCATGTACCGGAGATGATACGGGCGGGGATAGACAGCTTCAAAATAGAAGGACGTATGAAGACTGCTCTTTATGTGGCGACTGTTGCGAGAACATATAGAAAAGCAATAGATGATTTCTATGAGTCTGAGGATACATACAGAGCAAATCTGGAGTATTACAAGAATGAGATAGCGAAGTGTACATACAGACAGTTTACTACCGGATTTTATTTCGGAAAAACGGATGAAAACTCACAGATATATGACAATAACACATATGTGAAGAACTACACATATATAGGAACTGTCCGTGATGTCACAGACGATGGACTTGTATGTTTTGAGCAGAAGAATAAGTTCCTTGTCGGAGAAAAGGTTGAAGCGATGGGCTTTGATGGCACAAATATAGAATGTGTGGTCAGAAATATATACAATGAGGATGGTGAATCAATGGAATCGGCGCCACATCCGAAGCAGCCGCTCAGAGTAAGACTTGACAGACCTTTGGAGCTTGGAATGATAATCAGAAGAAAAGAGTAGTGCGTAATACACAATATGATAAAACGTAAAAGGAGGGTGTCCTGGTCAATGATCAAGACATCCTCTTAATTTACAGAGCGCTCGTTTTTCAATGCGTGATACATATGACCTGGATATATTCAGGATATCAGCAACTTCCTTTTGCGTGAGGGGCGGCGAGCCTGTGAGGCCGTATCGCATAATGATTATATTGCGTTCCCTGGGGGAAAGAAGCTTGTTAATACATCCTGGAATGGCATTTATGTGATCTTCCTGGATGAGTTTGTCTACAGTAGAACACCCGGAAGCTTTGATTATGTCCATTATGACGATTTCGTTACCTTCTTTGTCGGTTCCTATGGGTTCGTACATGGAAACTTCACGGCTCTTTTTTTTCTCCTGCCTGAGATTCATCAGAAGCTCGTTTTCTATGCATTTGGCGGCGTATCCTGCGAGTTTGCATCCTTTGTCGGGCCTGTAGGTGTCTATGGCCTTTATAAGACCTATGGTACCTATGGAGATAAGATCCTCAGAATCTCTGGTTGAGGAAGTGTATTTTCGCGCGATATGTGCAACCAGACGCAGATTGTATTCGATCAGAACTTCACGTGCGTGGGTATCGCCGGACATATATTGTCTTATATATCTGTTTTCTTCTTCGGGAGTTAGAGGTTTTTTGAATGTTTCCATGTTGGGATGCTCCCGTCTGTTTTGACCTGGACGAAGACTTCTGTATGTGGAAGTCAACTGACCTGATATTATATTATGTTTATTGTGCAGAAATAGTGCTTATCCACTACTGAAAAAGGAAAATGTTGATAAATATGCAAAAAAAATCCTCAAATTATGTACAAAATGTTTAAAATGTGAAAATACTGTGATATAATGCACGTTAGGTATTTGTATAATTCTGCAAACAGAGAATGAGGAGGTTATTTGGAGAATGCGATTAAGCGTGGGACGTAAGAAGATCAGAATAGGAGATGTCCTTGTAGCTGCGGGGGCTATTACAGAGGAACAGCTTCAGGAAGGACTTGCGAAACAGAAAGAGACTGGCAGAAAGCTTGGTAATGCACTTGTTGACCTGGGGTTCATCAGTAATGATATGCTGATCACTGTGCTTACAACTCAGTTGGGAATTGATTATATAGAGCTTAAGGGCGCTAAGATAGAGGATAAGGTAATACATATGGTACCGGAGAGTATGGTTACCAAGTACCAGGCAATCCCTATAGAGATAGACCCGGATAATCCTAACATCCTCAAGGTAGCTATGTCGGATCCTATGGATATCATGGCTATGGATGATATAGGCCTTGTAACAAATCTTCAGGTTGAACCTATGCTGGCATCTGAAGAAGGTATAAAGAATGCTATAGATAAGTATTATGGAAGCGCACAGGCTATGGAGGCTGCGGAGGCCTACAGACAGGAGCAGGCGAATGTTCTCGGCGGTGACGATGAGGAAGAGGGCAATGATGAGATAGACAACTCGCCTATAGTTCTGCTTGTAAAACAGATAATCGAGGGTGGAGTAAGACAGAGAGCATCTGATATACATATTGAGGCTCTTGAGAACAGTGTCAGAGTCAGATACAGAATAGATGGTGCACTGAAACAGGTCATGACGTATGACCTCAGCATACTTGCCGGTATAACAGCGAGAATTAAGATCATCGGTGGAATGGATATAGCTGAGAAGAGAAAGCCTCAGGACGGTCGTATAACTATCATGGTGGACAGAAGAGAGTTTGATGTCCGTGTATCTATACTTCCAACCGTTTTCGGAGAGAAGACGGTTATGAGACTTACATCCAAGGATGGTCTTACCAAACCTAAGAGTGCCCTTGGTTTTGATTCAGAGCAGGAAAAGGTATTTGACAATATACTCAGCAACCCACATGGAATTATCCTTGTAACAGGACCTACAGGTTCGGGAAAGTCAACAACACTGTATACATCACTCAGTGAGCTCAATACAGAGGATGTTAACATTATTACGGTTGAGGACCCTGTCGAGGCAAACATAAATGGAATCAATCAGGTTCAGGTAAATAATAAGGCTGATATGACATTCGCCGCAGCACTTAGATCTATTCTCCGTCAGGATCCGGATATCATCATGATAGGAGAGATTCGAGACGGTGAGACTGCTGGAATAGCCGTTCAGGCCGCCATCACAGGACATTTGGTTGTATCAACACTCCATACGAACTCTGCCGCATCGACTATAACGCGTCTGATAGATATGGGAATAGAATCGTATATAGCAGGTGATGCGGTTGTTGGTGTTATCGCGCAGAGACTTGTGCGAAGACTTTGTACCACATGCAAACAGCCTAGATTGATTGAGGACGAAGAGAGAGTGCAGCTCGGTGTGTCGGACGATGAGGAAGACGTCATCATCTATGAGCCACAGGGATGTCCGCTGTGCAACGATACTGGATATTCAGGACGTATAGGTGTGTATGAGATGATGCCTGTATCCAGACAGCTTCAGGCAGTTATAGCTTCCGGAGCGACGGCAGATGTAATAGAGAAACAGGCATTAAAAGAGGGAATGCTCACACTTAAGATGGGAGCAGCAAAGCATGTGCTTGACGGCATCACATCTATAGCAGAAATGAACAAGATAGTTCACAGCACGGTTACAGTTGCTGAAGGCGTGGACATGGGAGAACTTTAAAACCGTATATAATTAAATTTATATAAAATTGAAATTATTAATGCAAAAGGGAAAGGAAGGGAACAGAATATGTTAGATATGAAGGAGTTGCTGGCGTTCTCAGTGGAAGCCAAGGCGTCGGATGTCCATATAGCAGTGGGTATACCGCCGAAGCTCAGAATCAATGGTAAACTGACTGAGGTTGAAGTACCGCCGCTTTCACCAGCTGATGCAGCAGAGGCTATTGCATCCACTATGAAGGACAGGCACAAAGCCATACTTCAGGACAGAGGAGAGGTCGATTTCTCATTTGACTCACCTGAGACAGGTCGATTCCGTGTCAATGTGTTTATGGACAGGGGAAACATGGCTGCAGCATACAGACGAGTTGAGACGCAGATCCCAAGACCTGATCAGCTTGGAATACCAAGGGAGGTTGTAGAGCTTTATAAGAGAAAGAGAGGACTTGTACTTGTAACGGGACCTACAGGATCAGGAAAGTCAACAACACTTGCTTCTATTATAAATAAGGCAAATGAGAACCTGACTGACCACATCATTACGCTGGAGGATCCTATAGAGTACATACATCACCATAACAAGGCCATAGTAAATCAGCGAGAAGTAGGAATGGATACGCTCAGCTATGCGAATGCGCTTAGAGCTGCACTTCGTGAGGATCCTGATATTATACTTGTAGGAGAGATGCGAGATCTTGAGACTATCTCTACAGCCATAACTGCTGCAGAGACAGGACATCTGGTTTTCTCAACACTTCATACAATAGGAGCTGCAAGTACGATCGACCGTATCATAGATATCTTCCCGACTAACCAGCAGCAGCAGGTAAGAGTCCAGCTCGCCATGGTTCTTGAGGGAGTTATATCTCAGTCACTTCTTCCAATAGCAGGTGGAAATGGACGAGTTGCAGCATTCGAGGTAATGCTTGCATCACCAGCTATTCGAAGCCTGATACGAGAGGCTAAGACGCATCAGATCCAGTCGACTATACAGACAAGCAGACAGCAGGGTATGATAACCATGGATGATGCATTGTATGAATTATATGCATCAGGTACGGTTACAAGAGAAGTTGCAATGACATACGCACAGGACCAGCAATACCTTAGAAAGAAGATAAACGGGCAGTAAGACATGGGAAAATGTCTGGTAATATGGTAATATATGGAATAATAGATAAATCTGATTGTGCATATATGCCAAAATATAACGTGCAAATAATTAAATGTTGATTAAAATTGATTAGTATAGTAAGATATTTTACATATAATTTATGTTGCAATATTGCGCTTTTAAAGCCTTGCATCATGAAAACGTAAGAATATTAAGATTGGGTCGGAGGAGAGACAATGGCAGTATTTAATTACAAGGTTGTTGACAGAGATGGTAAGAACAAAAAAGGTACCATCGAGGCCCCTAACAGAGACGGTGCTGAGAAAAAGTTGAAGTCAGAAGGATACTCTATCATGAGTCTGACGGAACAGAGCAGTCCGCTTGGGGGTATTGGATTTAAGAAGAAAGTCAAGTCGAGAGATTTGGGAGTCTTCTGTAAGCAGTTCTCAGCGGTCATCAAAGCTGGTGTTACTATCATATCAGCACTTGAACTTATGGGGGATCAGATTGAGAACAAAACACTAAGAAAGGCTATCGCAGATGCCCGTACATATGTAGAAAAAGGTGGTACGCTTGCAGATGCATTCAGGGTTAATCCTGATGTATTCCCACCTATCATGATCAACATGGTTGCAGCAGGAGAGATGTCAGGTAATCTGGAGATATGTCTTGACAGACTGGTAGAACATTTCGAGAAGGACAATGCGTTATCATCCAAGATAAAGGGTGCCATGACATATCCTATCGTAGTTCTCTGTGTTATGGTCATAGTAATTATAGTTGTGCTGGTAGCCGTTATACCTAATTTCGCCAGCATGTTCGATGAGATGGGGACACAGCTTCCGCTTGCAACGCGTATAATGATGGCGGCTGCAGATTTCGTTAAGTATAAGTGGTGGCTTCTCATAATTATAGTTGCAGCCATCGTGTTCGGTATCAAGTTCTTCAAGAAGACACCGTTCGGCGAGCAGCTATTTGCCAACATAGGACTTAAAGCTCCTATATTTGGTAATCTGAATATCAAGACAGCATGTTCAAGATTTGCAAGAACCATGAGTACTCTGATGGCATCAGGTATATCCATGATAGATGCAGTTGAGCAGGTTGCCAAGATGATGGATAACAAGATCATCAGGGATGGCCTTATGGATGCAAAGACACAGGTTGCAAAGGGTGTTCCACTTTCAAAGCCACTTAAGGATATGTCGATGCTTCCACCGATGCTCTCAGCTATGACTAAGATCGGTGAGGAGACAGGAGATATAGAGGAGATGCTCAGTAAGGTTGCTGACTACTACGATGAAGAGGTTGAGGCAGCAACAAATGCACTTACATCAGCTATGGAGCCGCTTATCATGGTTCTGCTTGCAGGTGTTGTTGGAATGATCGTTGCCGCTGTATACGGACCTATCATGAGCATGTACAACGCTATGGATTCGGTATAAAATACCGGGTTGATATAGAAAAGATATGTCGTACATGACATATCGCAGAAGAGTGGTGTGACCGACCTGCACATTGCTCTGTGTTAAAGATTAAATCTGGTAGAACGAGGATGCCAGTTTAATATAGTGCGATAAGCACACAAACAAACAACAAACAACAAATTTCAAACAAAAAGGAGAGTAAAACTATGAAGAAGAACAACAAAGGTTTCTCATTAGTAGAGTTAATTATCGTTATTGCTATCATGGCAATCCTTGCTGGAGCACTTGCACCAGCCCTTATCAAGTACATTGCAAAGTCAAGAAGATCAACTGATGTATCAAACGCACAGACAATCGCTACGGCAGTTACAAACGCTCTTTCAGTAGAGGCTGCTTACGATGCTGCTAGTGCAACATCTTATACACTTAGCGACACAGCTGCAGGCGGTGGACTTTCAGGCGATGACTTCCAGGATGAGGTTGCTTCACAGCTTGGTAAGAGTATCTACAAGCCAAAGTATGACAAGGGTAATCAGTTTGTATTCACAATCAACTCTGACAAGTCAACTTTCACAGTTACAGTTAACAGCTCAGAGCTTTACCCAGATGTATGCGCTGCATACAAGTAAGATCTGAGAGCTTGTGTATACTGTCGGGAGTGTTCGTGAGAGCATAGAGAAGTTACATAAGTTGTAGCACAGACGGCGATTATATGTATTACGTTCCTCGTAAAGTAATTATATGTGATTGCCGTCTGGTGCTGACTATCTACTATTTATATTTATATGGTAGCTGGGGATCTTCCCCGGTTGCTATATGACACATGGAGTTGAATGTGACATGTCACACTCACTCTTTCTTTGCAGTCGGCGGTTTTGAGAAAATCGCGTGGCGGCAACTAGCTTACCTAGTGGAGCTGGTACTTATTTTTTCGGCGAGTTTCTTCTATATAAAAGGGTCATTATATGGATGGAGCAGACTATTAAAAGGGTGACAGAATGTTGACCTTTAATATTCAACGGTGACAACTGTTGATATGATTATTATGAATGGGGTGAACAGCGGTAAGCTGGTACTCAAAGCAGATTGGAGCACATCTCCAGACAAAACTACTGATTAGCGAGGGAGGCTATTAAAATGGCGAGTAATAACAAAGTTTTAACAATCGACATTACGAATGAAAGTATTACAATCGTTGAAGTTACACCTTCAAACAAAAAGCAGTCAACGATTCACAATGCAATCATCTTCGAGACACCGGAAGATGCCTATGAGGATGGTGTGATCAGAGACAAGGAAAGAATAGCAGAGGCTATCAAGTCACAGCTTTCTGCAAATGGAATAACAAACAAGAACGCAGTATTCGTTCTTACCTCTACAAAGATCGTTAACAGAGAGGTCCTTGTACCTTTCGTTAAGGAAAACAAAATCAAAGGAATTATTAATGCGAACTCATCAGAGTATTTCCCTGTTAATATAGAGGATTACGTGGTGTCTCACTCAGTTCTTGAGACTGTTACTGATGAAGAAAACAATAAGCAGCTGAGAGTCCTGGCTGTTGCAGCACCTGAAAATATGGTTAGATCATATTATGATCTGGCAGCTATGGCTGGACTTAAGGTTGTGGCACTTGACTATATTGGTAATGCGATGCTTCAGTTGATCAAGACTCAGACAACAGAGGCAATGACAACTATGGTAATCCAGTTGGGCAGTGAATCAACAGTGCTCAACATCGTGAAAGGAGATACACTTCTCCTTCAGAGAACAGTTCCATATGGTACCAATGTTGTTGTAAATGAAGTTATGGATGCTAAGGGAGTGGATGCTACAACAGCGATGACACTTCTTCAGAACGAAAGACTTCTCACAGTTGATTTCGATGACAACGCTATAACAGGAGCGTTCAGATATCTTATCAACAACATCGGACGTGTTATGGATTTCTTCACATCAAAGAATCCGGATAAGCCTATCGATGATGTATTTCTCACAGGTGATGGAGCCCTTATAAAGGGAATTGATGGCTTGTTCAAGGTTCAGCTCAATGTATCAACAAGAGTTATGGATACATTGTACAACATCAAATTTGACCCAAAGATTGATTTAAAGATTTATAACCCTGTATATCTCATGGTTCCTATCGGTGCAGCATTTGCTCCTATGGGATTTGAACTTAATGAGGCAGGCACAAAGACTGGTTCATCAAGCGTTGACACAACACCACTTGTAATTGCATTCCTTATAATTGCAGTTCTGGTGGCAGGTGGAGTTACAGCATATTCATTTATAGCTAAGAACAAATCCCAGTCCAAGCTTGACCAGGTAAACAGAGATATCGAGTCCATCAAGGATATTGAACAGATAGTTAAGGCATATGATGAAGCTGAGAGCGTATACATGGATGCACAGAACATGTACAGCTACACAGAGAACCTCAACGAGAATGTGGGAACACTTATCACAGAGCTCGAGGATAAGATGCCTAAGGGAATCAGCCTTACAGCTTTCAACTCATCTTCAGCAGGTGTTGACTTTACAGGTAACACAAAGTCATACGAGGAGATAGCAGCATTTGCTATAAACCTTAAGGATATAGCATGTATTGACAACACTTTTGTACAGTCAGTAGAAGAGAATGTTGATGATCAGACAGGTGACACAACATACGACTTCACAGTTTCATGTATTTACAAGGATACAACTGCTGACGTTGAAGCAACTGAAGATGAAGTATCAGTTAATTAAGGAGGAGCTATTATGGATTCAATTACTAAGGGACAGAGAAACCTGTTATTATTTATACTTGGCGTAGCAATTCTTATACTTCCTATAAGATTCATCGCTATGAATAACTTCGATGAGAAGAAGACAATTGACAATGAGTATAATGACCAGCAGACATATTACAACAGCCTGCTGGAAAAAGACGCAAACAGACAGCAGTACATAGACGATACAGAAAATTACAAGAAGGAGTACGAGGCTATTCTTGCTGAGTTCCCATCTGAGCTGTATCAGGATAACACGATCATGTATTTACAGAACGTAAAGGATAAGTATAAGTTCAACTTCCCATCTGTAACAATGGGAGAGGAGACACTCTTCTATACACTTGGAACAGGTGCAGTAGGTGATGTTACAGTTGATACTTCAGCATCATCAGACAGCTCATCAGATGTAACACTTGATGACAGCAGTGCTACTGTATCAGGTTATAACTGTTATTCAGCATCATTCCCTGTATCATACGAGGGAGATTACAAGGATATCAAGGATGTAATTGATTTTATCAAGAATGGTGATGAGAGAATGACCCTTGATGAGGTATCAATAGCATTCAATGATCAGACAGGTAAGTATGAAGGAGATATGACAATTACTTCATATGCTGTAAACGGTGAGGACAGAACAACAGATCATGCTGATGTAAATGTACAGATCGGTACTAACAACATCTTCGGTAATCCAACAGTACAGTCAACAACTAAGACTACCACATCGGATGCAGAGTAAGATGTGACCAACACTGAATGGAGTGAATAAATTAAATGGTGAAATTAAACAATAAAGGCTTTAGCTTGGTTGAAATAATAATTGCTGCAGCCATATTTGCCATTCTGGTTTATCCTATATCAACGGCTCTTATGACCGCTACTAAGACAACGACGACATCGACTAAAAAGCAGTATGCGGTTGAAAAGGCCGAGGAGATAATGGAGAATTTCAAGACAGCAACACTTGCAGATGAGGTTCCAATACCTGACGATAATGGAACAAAAGCATATTCATTTCAGAAAAATGCAACAACTCCAAAGAGTGTAACTCTGAATGATTCATCCAGTACAGTCGTAAATTATACAGACACAACTTACGCATGTAATGACATATCGATAGGCCAGACATATGAGAATTACGAGTGTACGGTGGATGTAAACGATGCGGCATATCAGGTAATGAAAAAGGGGTATGTACTCACAGACCTTGCGAGTGGTTCTGTAAAGAAAAACGCTTCAGGCGTGGTTCAGACTGATGTAAGTGAGTCTGGAACCATTAGAAATCTTGATGATAACCAGTCAGCTATAATTATAGGCGCAACATACAATACAGCTGCAAAGGGACGTAATCTTGATAATATGGCATATCAGTATTTCCTTGATGCCAAGGTTGATCTGCTCAGAGGTTTCGATGTGCAGTACAATCATTATCTGTCCGGTGCCGGAACATTTGATGAGGATCATTTCCAGAAGAATACCATAATCAAGGTTACCAAGCTTGGCTCAACATACACAGTAAAATGTACAGTTGAGTACACAGATTATACAAACGTAGCAGTTATCAGATCGGCCTATGCTAGTTCAGGAAAGAATGTATATAGGCCAACCACCAAGTATGGTGATGGTGTAGTATATCTGAAAGAATTCACTGATGTTCTGCCGCCAATATATCTGCTCTATGTTCCAGCAATATATAATGGAGCATACTGTACTACAGATAACATAACAGTGGACAATTCATCTATATCAGAGAATGCAAAGGTCTATGTGTTTGAGACAACGGCAGAGATGAGTGATACTTACAAAGATATCATAAAAGAGCAGTTCAAGGTAAGTGACGTTGATGATCTTACATATATTAACACAAGCAAGAATACCAAGATGAGTGATGTCAAGGTAAGATGTAAGCTCGCGGCAGGAGCAAAGAGGGATAAGCTTAAGGTATATGCGAATTTCGATTTCGATAACAGCAATCCTGATGACTATGCTGTTCAGAGGCTTACAGAAGATGAGAGTGGAAATGTGTACATGTATTCAATCACAGTAACACTCACAGATAGCAAGGGCAACAAGACTACAGTCACTGGAACAAGGGGGAAGTAACAGATGATCAATAGATTGAAGCGTAAGCTAAAAAACACTGATAATCATGGTTCAAGTTTCGTCCTTGTCATAGTTGCAACCACGTTCATGTGTGTACTTGCTTCAGCGATTCTCATGGGAGCCATGATGACTTATAAGCTGAAGTTTTACAAATTGAATTCGTTGAACAACTTCTACGAGGTTGAGACGGCACTTGATGAGATATATGCCGGTGTAGGTGCGGCTACGAATGAGCATCTCTATTCTGCATATACCACAACAGCAGAACTTGTCGTTGTATATGATACAAAGACACAGGAATATAAGACTCTTGATAATAAAGAGGCAAATGATCTGTTCAAGAAATTATTCATGACAGGATTTATAGCCGATACAAATTACAAGAATCTTAAAAATGTAAAGGATACTCTTCAGGCTTTCATATCAAATGAATATGATGCCTCAACTAATCCGGATGGTGTAGTTCTTTCTTCTGATAATATGTATCTTGTATATACAGATACGGCAGGTAAGAACGTGACACAGCGATTCAACAAAAATGGTTCTGTAAAGACAGAGAGAGATCCGGGATTTGATGATGATAAGGTTGACACAATTACATTTAAAAATGTATGTGTTAAGAGAAGTGTAGATCTTAAGGGCGCAACAGCAGCAACATCATCAGGTACATATGTGCAGTCCATAACAACAGATATGGTACTGACAGAGCCTGAGTACAATGTGTCATTTGAAACAAGCAGCACATCTACAAATTCACTGTTCGAGTATGCATTACTTGCTGACATGGGTGTAGAGGTTGGTGATGGAGATGATACTAAGAACGTTGATGCCAGGATAAAGGGTAACATCTACACGGCAAGCGATTACTACAATAAAGATTACAATGACAGTACAGATACAAGGGTTACCAACAAGTATGAGAGCAAGCCTACAACTAAGTGGGGAACAACAGATAGCAGTGCATACTCAGGAGTTTTTGTAAACGGAAAGAATACAAAGCTTTCCCTGAATTCCGATGTAGTAGTATGTTCAGGTTCTGTTGCTGCATACAACGGTGCAACAGTTAATCTGTCAGGACGTACACAGACAATGTCAGAGCTGTGGGCGGACAATATAGTTATCGGTGGTAAAGAGGGTGGTTCACTTACTGCAACTGCCAATGCTTACATATTCGACGATACTGAGTTAAATGCAGAGAAGTCGAGTCTTAAGTTTACCGGTGGTAATTATTTTGGATATAGTTATAACGCGCAGGATACAAGAAGCCTTAATTACCTCAGAGGTAAGGGTTATCTTGCAACTGGATATAAGCTCAGATCACACTTTAGTGACAGTGCGATCATAGTCAATGGCAAGGAGTCAACACTGGATCTCAAGGATCTTAACTCACTTTATATTGCAGGTAAGTCATATATTGAGTTCTCCAAGATCGCTGCAGCAAGCGTATCAGAGGATCATAGAGTTAAGACAGATGAGGACAAGAATGATCCAAGCAAGATAACAGTAGATGAAAATGCAGAGTATGCATTTACAACACTTAATGATTATTCGACAGGTCAGTCACTTGATGTAAAGACAAATCAGCTTATGTTCCTTACACAGTGGTCAGTTGTTCAGGATACTGAGAAGACTGATCCGGATACAGGACTTACTACTGTTACTGTACAGTTCCCTAAGACATTTGAGGCGGATGCCAATGTTCTTGATCTTTATAAGGATTTCCTCAGAGATCTTGATTCAGGTGATAAGGGACTTACAGCTATCAAGCAGGAAGTTTCAGGACATGATTATTACTATCTCTATATAGAAGATGGTGAGGATTCATCAGGTGTGAGCAATGCAGAGAAATTTGCAGAGAAGTATTATAAGCTCCTTACTGATTATGGTGATGAGATAAGCAGTAAGCTTTATAATGTTCAGAAGTATGAGAGCTTCAAGGTTAAGTTGGTTCTTCCTTCAGATGATAAGATCAATGCAAATGGTGCGGTGACATATCAGGAAAAGGTTAAGGATAAGGATGGTAAGCAGTCAGATGCATTATTCCTTAAGGCGTCAACTGACACAACTATGAATGTTACAAGAGCTCTTGAGGCTGCATCAACAAGCAAAGTATTCTCAGGAATACTTGGAAACAAGGGCGTTGATGCCAACAAGAACACTCTGAATGCGCTTAAGGCTGATTCTACAGGTATTGAAGGTGGAACAAGTGCAAATGCAGAGGAGCAGACAAGTAACTTCCTTTCATATATGTATATAAACATGAAGGATCATCTGTCTGTGCTTAATAAGCAGGATGAGGCTACAAAGCTTGATGTAAATGCATGGCAGGTAGCTGGATATGATCTCTCAACGAATGGTTATTCATACACATACAATAAGACGAGAGATGAGTACTCATATGATTACAGTATTACTCCACTGAATTATTATGTTGATATGGCATATGTGATAAATAATAATACATCAATATATAAGACAAGTGGTACTGCTGCTGATAATAATGCAAAGTCTGTAATTATCTCCTCAGGTGATGTTTCAATCGCACCTAATAATGCTGATGGTGCATTTGATGGAATAGTAATTGCTGCCGGTAATGTAGGATTCGACAGCAGCCTTAAGTATTTCAGAGGAATGATAATCACCGGATCAAAGCTGATAGTAGATCACGATGTAACGATCACTGCTGATGCTGCATTTGTAGCAAACTTACTGGAGACATGTTCAGAGAGTTCAGATAAGGATTGGAATACTATAACAACTAAGGTTCTCAAGAACTATACTTCCTCAAAGAGCGAAGGAAACTCAGAGGTCACTGGCGCATCTATATCTGATATTTCATATGAGGATATACTTGTATTCCAGAACTGGAAGAGAAACGTAGAGTAGGAGGTGTGGCAGATGAGAGACAGATTAGACAACAATGGTGGATATACACTGGTTGAGATGATCATCGTTATAGCGATTATAGCGGTTATGTCTGGAGTAGGAGCCCTTACGATAAGTTCGATAAGGGCCTCCCAGGCCACATCTTCAATGCAGAGATTTGACGATGAGTTATCAGCTCTGGAGATGAGAACCAAAACACTGCAGAGCGGATGTGCGATCAGAATTGTAAAGAACGAGGCAAACTACGATATATATTACGGTACATGTACCAATAATAACCCAAGTTCATTCAAGGCAGATTCTACAAAGCCCGATGCAGTACTGCAGAGAGTTACACTGTATTATGACAAAGATTATAATGCAGATACATCTTCATCAATTCTGAGAGAAAAAGTCATCATGATCAGAAAGACAGACAGTCAGGTGCTTTCAGGATATGGTGAATATATGTTCTGCAAATACGACAGTAAACAGGCTGTAGGCAGTGTTATAGTAAATCAGTATACTGGCAGCCATACATATGGTAAGAATTAGGGGGTGTGAAGAATGTATAAAAATAAAAACAAAGGCTTCACATTCATAGAGCTTATACTGTATATGGCTATACTTGGTATATTTATGGTTGCAGTATTATCTCTTGTGAGTTCGACAGTATCAACACATAAGAGACAGAAGTCCAGACAGAAGCTTCAGACTCAGGCAACTGAGACTTATGACACAATATCTAATATGCTGATGGGTGCCACAGACGTTAAGGTATATGGCAAGGGATATGTATCGAGTGGTACTGGTTATGTAGAGAAGACGGCCAATTTTATTGTGCCAGAGGATACATACAGCAAGTCAGCCACAGGTGCTCCACTTTATACTGCTGGAGGAATCGCAAAGGTTGCACAGCAGACCGTGGGATCAGCAGAGGCTAGAGCAACTGATTGTTATGACATAGCAGATGTGAAGTCTTTCAGTGGCAAGAACGCATCACAGGATGTGCAGACATTTATAGATACTGATTATCTGTGGATCCAGTATGCTGCGTCTCTTGAGAAGACTGCATACTGTACTATCACATATAACGAGACAGACAGAAAGTTATATGTATATAGAACAGAGCTTAACGCTGCAGATGTGGAGCAGGCTCAAAGGGATATGAAGAGCGGTGATCCATCAAAAATAGCAGCGGCAAAGGCGATACTTGATCCGTGTAAGAATTACATGGATTCTAGTAAGTCTGTAGGAACAGTACTTGCGAACAACGTGGCTGGTTTTCAGCTTCAGGTAAATCCAGATGATAACAGTATGGCTGTTATCATAGATTTCGAAGACAGCAGAACCGGCGAGAAATATGATGTAACAAGTGTTGTAGGTCTTAGAAATTCATTTGTGCTTAAGAAGCATGAATGGAATTAGTGGAGGAGGGAAAATACAGTGTTTAAGAATAAAAAGATAGTCTTATCATCTATAGCTATTGTATTCGCACTTGTAGTTAGTTCTATATTTGTGAATTATACACTGGCTAATTCCGATTCTCAGACTTCAGCAGGCACAAAGAGTAAAAGCGGAAGTACAACAAGTCTAACAGGATTATCGAATATTGATCTTGCGATAGAGAATTCAAACAATGCGGGTAAGAAGCAGACAGGTGAAGATAAGTATAGAATCTTACAGATAGTTCCAGACTCATATAGTGGCAACGCTGCAAAGGATACCGAGCTTACCGCTAAGGTGACAGATCCTAAGTTTACTGGAGATGCAAAGAAGCTTGACGGTTATGATTCAACTACATATCTGTGGAGATATGTCTATGCTGGGGAGTACTTCAGACTGGCTGTATTCAATGGATATAAGACTATAGAAGCAAATATGGCAGAGGGTGCAGTTACTCTTACCACATGTACAGTAAGTGAGCTCAACAGTATGGATACAAATGCACAGGGAATTCTTGACCAGGCAGATTTCATATACATATGGGCAAACAGTGCAAGTGATTATGCCAGCCAGGCAGCTGACATCAGTGAAGGTCTGTATAATTGGCTTGATTCATATGCAACTGCAAATTCGCATCCTATAGCTATATGTACAGGAGCGCTGTGTACAGATGAACCTGAACTTATAACAGGAAATAATGATGACTATAGAATGGGATCTCTTGCTTACAAACTCATAACAAAGGGTGCTGTGGCAAGATTTGACAATGTTCTTGTAACGGCTCCAGATTTTTTCAAGACTCTTTACGAAGAGGCTGATAATAACAAGACAACGCCTGATATTAACAAGACAACATATACACTGTCAGATTTCATTTTAAAGGCAGAGAGAAAAGCAAGTGAAGGTGGAAGTGATTATATCAACTTTGGTACATATTATAAGTGGTATGACGGACTTCCTATAACAGATTTCCTTGATGGTAATGTCCTTGCAAATATGACAGATTCAACTTACGATAAGGCTGGATCAAGAAGTGGACTTACAGGAGACAGGAAAGAGTGGAACTTTGATAATGCCAAGATTCTTGTTATATCAGAAGATGGTGCGGCGAGCCCTATGAGTTCAGAGCTGAGTACTATCAACTCAAGCGCAAACGAGGGAGACAGAGCAGCAGCAGATTACAGGTTTAATAAGAAAACGAAGACATGGGAGTCTGTACAGAAAGCTCCAAACAGTGAGCTTACAGCACATCTCTATGCAAATGGTACAGCAAGTGGTGGTACTGGTGTATCAAAGTATGTGCCAAGTGGTGCAGACATATATGTACTTGACAGTGAGAATCTTGTTGACGCTTTGACAAATGGTGGGAAGCCGTTCAGCAATATGTCATTGGCAGGATCATATTATATGGATGTTCAGACAAAGTCTGTAAGTGGTAAGGTAAAGATTGCTGAGAAGCCTCAGACAACAGAAGAGCCGACGACAGAAGAGCCAACAACAGAGGCACCGGTTGAGGAGCAGAAAAAGTCTGTAAGTGGTACAGTAATATGCACAGACGCAGATCTGGATCTTGTAGACTCAGAGATGTACGCATATCTTATTGCAGAAGATGGCACACAGTTGAAGCTTGCCGGTTCATCAGCAGATGAGAGAATTATCGCACCTCTTGAGGCAAAGACCGTAGTTAAGACTGATGCTGATGGCAATGAGGTTGTTGATGAGGAAACAGGAGAAAAGATTGAGGAGACAGTATATACATACAGTTTCAGTGATCTTGATCCTAAGTACAACTACAGAGTTGTATTAGGTGGAGCTATAGGTGATGATAACTTCAATTACGATGATTATACATTAGGTATAGCAGAGAATGCCGGACTTGTTGATGGCAGTGAGACTGACTATCAGTATGACTTCAGTGTAAAGAAGACAGATGAAGAGAATCTTGAGGGATACAAGTACAGAGTTGATGCAGATGGCAACACAGATGCAAATATTGTAGTATCATATCCAGATTATGCTTCAAACGAAGGCGTTGAAGGCCTTGACTATACATACAGTACAGAGATTGCATTTGAAAATAATACTGAGCCAGAAGAACCGGAAGAGCCAGACACACCGGATACACCAGATGAACCGGACCTTAATCTTGAAGATCTTGAGATGTATGCGTATCTGCTTGTTGAAGATGGAACAGAGATACATCCTGCTGGCGATGCTGATGGCAATGTAATATCAGCTCCGCTTAAGGCTGAGAAGGTTTCAAAGCTTGACGCTGATGGCAAAGAGGTTATTGATGAGAAAACAGGTAAGGTTGTCCAGGAGACTATATATACATATAGTTTTGAAAAGCTGAACCCTAATTATAACTACAGAGTAGTTATAGATGGAGCTATAGGTGATAGTCAGTTTGATTATGACAGCTATACAATCGGTATATCAGAGAGTGCAGGTTTAGTTGATGGAAGCGAGACGGAGTACCAGTATGATTTCAACATTAAGGCTGCTGATCAGGCAAATGTAGCTGGATATAAGTATAGAACTGATGCAGATGGCAATACAGATGCAGATGTTGTTGTTTCATACAAAGATTTCATGGAAAATGTAGGTGTTGATAAACTTGCATACCAGTACAAAGATGATGTTATAGACAATAGCATTGATCTTTCAGATGAAGACAAGGTCGCTGCGTATGTTATGGCGCTTCATGATGCATATGTACAGACACAGATACCTCTTATTACTAAAAATGAAGAGAAAGTAACACTTTCTGATTACGATTTTATATTCATTGACAGAGGTACATACAATAAGGAGATTGGTAAGACTGTATTTGATCAGTTATCCAGTGCTGTTGAGTCAGGACAGTATTTCATAGTTTCATCAAAGGCTGGTGACGGTAAGGGATCAGGCAATAATGGTGGAAGTGATAACGATGGTCCTACAATACCTGTAGTAGACAGCCCATCAGCAAAGGCAGTTGCAGATGTCATAAATGCAAGTGTATATCGTGATGGCTCAGACAACAAGTTCAAGGTACTTGAGATTCAGCCGGATTACCCGATCGATCTTAGTGTAGCAGCCATGAACGATAGTGTGGGCACAGCGTACAAGACAAGAAGTGATGGTGCTACAGCTATAACAGGTGATTACTACACAGTGCCTTCAGATGTGGTAAGTGGTAAGTCGAAACAGGAATTAGCAGAGAAGACAGAGTATTATGACTTTGATCTTACTAAGGCTAAGATAGCTTACGCTATTGATGGGTTATCAGTGGGAGACATAGAGCTCACACAGGTATCAACAGAAAAACTTATCGGTATGAAGGAAGATATAGCAGCTACATATGATCTTGTCTATATCGGTGGAGATATAAGTGCTATGGATAGAAATCCGGCAGAGATGTACAAGGGACAGTGTGATATAGGTAATGCAACGTCTGGATATACATATCAGGTATTCCCAACATTCATAATGTATTATCACACAGGTACACTGAGCCAGCTTCAGAGTGCATCCACATATAGTCCGGATACGGCTCCTATATCAGGCAATACAGAGCTGCTTGCGTCACCAAAGGTTGGTACAACATACTACAAGACAACATATCTTGCAGAAAATGGTAACGATCTTACAAATACAAAGTATCAGGAACTGCTCACCTATATGGCATCAGGCAGACCTCTTATGGTCAGCGATGAACTTACCAGCGTATATGAGAATATGCAGGGGCTTAATGCAAATGGCGAGAAGTTAGCTGAGGCAGAGCTTCTTCAGGGATATTGGTATAAGAATGGAAACCTCGAGAGAACAAACTATTATCTCGATCCTTCATCCAGAATGTATAAGCTTGTAAACAATATATATACAAGATATACAGGAACAGATGGTTCAAATATCCTTTGGGGATTCAATAACAATGCGACACAGTATATAAGCGACAAGGATGGCAAATATGGAAACAGTTTATGGACCATGCGCGCACAGTCGCTTTATGATGGAAATGTACTAGAAACAGATATGCTCGATTCAGAAGCACAGAAGCAGGGCTGGTATTCGAAACCAGGTACAGATACTGTGTATTACAACTATAAGGTTGTATGGGACGATCAGACATCGGCATCTATCAATAAGTTTATTGCAGGAAGTGCTCACAGAGCCAGACTTACGGTGATAGATAAGCCAGCAAAGTATGTTCAGGGTATCGAGCAGACATATCTCAAGACGAACAGACTTTCATTTACATTCCAGGTGGATGGTGATGATACATCATACAAATTCAGGCTTTATGTGGATGTAGATAAGAACACTAAGTTCGAAGATAGCGGATCTGATTATTGTCAGCCAGGTACCGTTATGAATGGAGAGCAGAAGACAGTGACAGTGCCGCTTGATCAGGAATTCTTCGGATCAGCAGCATGGTATCTTGAGGTTACAGACAGCAATGACAACATGGTTGCAGCTACATCTGGTCTCAGCAAGATAATAAACAACAACATGTCAAAGAGCGAGATAAATGTTCTTCAGGTTCAGACAATGGCAGAGGGACAGGGCGCTAAGTCATGGCAGGCAACAGATACACTTTATTTTGATATTGAGTCACAGACAGCACACAAGATTGCAAAGTACAACGTATTTGCAAACCAGACCGAGCTTGATCAGAGTGATACATCACAGTACACACCTCTTGGACTTCATGAGACAAGGTTTGGTATATACGAATATGATCAGAGTACGGATGCAGATGATTATTATTCAAATCTTGCAGATCAGCTGCTTGGTGATTATGATATCAACCTTGATCTTGTAGTTGCATCAGCAGATAAGGCTTCATTCAAGACCGGAGATGGCAAGGATGCAACATATGACTGTCTTGATACAATGGTTGAAGAGGCTGAGAAGCTTGGTGCCGGTGAGAAGGTAGACGGACATACCCAGAAGGAATATGTTGATCTTGCAGCAGTGGCACTCTCAGAGTATTCAGCTGCATCAGCTAAGGTTACAACACCAAAGAAGACCCTGGATAAGTACATTCAGGATGCCATTGATTATCTGGATGGCAAATATACTGGTACAAAGGATATGTCAAAGTTTACAGGTAATTTCAATACAAGCCAGGCGGAGACAAAGCGGGTTCTTAAGTACATTATGGAGACAGGAGATTATTATATTATTTTCTGGCCAAAGTATAATAAGATGAATCATTGCGAGGCTTCATTCAAGGCTGGTAAAATGTCTGATGACTTTGGACCTGATTTTAGAGATTATTATTCAGCCTATGTCAAGGTTAAGGATGCAGAGATCATTGCAAAGGATAAGTACAATACATATCTGAGACGTTCTTATGGTAAGAGCTTCATGAAGAATATGTACTCAATACTTGTTCTTGGACCATCAGATTCATTTGGTGGATTCAAGGTAGACTTCAAGCCGATGACATGTCAGTATATTCTTGACTATGTGTCAGCAGGCGGAGATCTGTTCTTCTTCCACGATTCAATGTCACCATATGCGAATGCAGGTGCATCGAATCTTACAAAGTCACTGCTTACAGTGGTTGGAATGAACAGGTTCCATGTGGATATAACAGATAATGTAGTAACTTACGATCATCCACTCGATCTTGGAACATACTCAGCGACAAGCGAGAGCTTCACCAAGATCACATACAATGCAAACGGTGGAAAGATGCATGAGGATTCCACAGAGAAGCTTCACATCTATCACAAGTACTGGGATCAGGGAGATACGGATGTGTTCAAGGTTACACAGAAGGCTGGATACAAGGATGGAGATTCAAAGTATGGTGATGCTTATGTATTGCTCAAGAACTTTAAGACTCAGAATGCAACAATAGCATCAGGTCTTGTACCTCTGAAAGAGGCATACACTGACTTTGGAGTTGCAGAGTTCGAGAACGCTACACTTCAGAAAGATACAGATGTTTACTATCTCAGCTCAAAGGATGATACATATGCCAAGGCTACGTATACGCCTGATGGCACCTATACTGATGTAAAGTACAATTCACCTGATAGTGATCTGTACTACCTGACACCATACGCAAACAACAGCACGGGAGGTGCCGGTCTTCTGAACAGTATCAATTCCAATATAATGGATGTTAAGCAGGCTGAGTGGGCTCTCAAAGGCAAAGATACAAAGGTATATGTAAGTGCACTTGCTATGACAGCACTTTACTATAATGGTAACATGGCTGGAGCGACAACTACATTGCCATATGTATACGCACAGGAGTCATTTAAGGCAGCGACCGCATGGTCACAGGCAGCAAATCAGGATCAGTCAGCATGTGCAGAGACTGTTAAGGCAGCACAGCTTAATTCAGGACTTGTAACACTGTATCCATACAACATAAGTTCAACACTTAATATCTCAGGTACTCATCAGCAGGCATATGCGCTTGATCTTGAGAGCCAGAACATAACAGTATGGTATACACTTGCAGGATCTAATAACTCATCAGATGCTAAGACGAGATCATCCAAGTATGCTGCGGATCCTGGAGATGGTATGGAGGCATATTACATTTATACAACTGCCTATGGTAGTGGTGCCATCACATATTGTGGATCAGGACATTCATCAGTAACAGGTAGACGTACAAGAAATAATGATGAGAGAAAGCTTTTCATCAACGTAATTGTAAACAGCGCGAAGGCAGTACCTGATATACCTACGATCAAGTGTTATGAGCCTAAGAAGACCTGGGCAGCAGAGGATGAGCTTCCAAAGGATGAGGAGGCACTTGCAAGTGCAGGCAGAACAGTTTATGTAAGGGAGATACAGTCTAAGACAGATGATCCAACATTTGACTATAAGATTGGAATTCCTGAGAACACTAAGATAAGTAAGGTAAATGTGTACTACGATCTGGATTACGATGATTCAGATTACTCTATCAGACCAAGTTATACAGACGGTACTGATAAGATGATAACATCGTACACATCAAAGGGAACTACACAGCTCATAGATGTTAAGGGTGACCTTAAGGAGATAGTAAGAGATAGTAAGGATGTTAAGCTCAAGGCAGATGACACATGCTTTGCTCCGTACGGTGGCAACTATACATACATTGTTATAGAGGTTTACTATCAGGGCAAGACGGTTCCTGCATATGCATTGATTAAGGTAAAAGCTGCAGATCCATTGTTTGATCTTACGGACAACACAATAGATATACCTGCTATAGGCGATTTCATCGCAGAGAAGAAGAATATGTTCTCATAAAACAGAGTATAGTATATTGTAAATAAAACTAAACACAGGGAAGCCGGGCATTGCCCCGGCTTCTTTTTTTGTGTTATACTGTGAAATGTGATTACAGATTGTTGGAATCGTATGATCAATATATAGAAGGTGGGTAGTGAAAAATGAATATAGATGGAAAAACCAGATTGCTTGGATTGCTTGGCGATCCTGTGCAGCACACAATGTCACCGCTCATACATAACACTTTGAGCGATATTCTGGATATAAATGAGGTTTATGTGCCATTTCATACACATAAAGAGGATCTTGAGGATGCCGTGAGTGGGGCATATGCGCTAAATATACTGGGGCTTAATGCAACAGTTCCACACAAGGCGGAAGTTATGGATAAGCTTGTGGATATTGATGATGGGGCAAAGGCAATAGGTGCAGTTAATACCCTGGTGAGAGTAGAAGGCGGATATAAGGGGTATAATACCGACATGATGGGATTGTCCAGAGAGCTTGATACATATGGAGTGGTGCTTTCTGGCAGAAGTGTAATCATTCTGGGAGCAGGAGGTGCAGCCCGTGCCGTTGCATATATGTGCATGGATAAAGGCGCAGATCGTGTGTATATATTGAACAGAACTATCCAGAAGGCCGAGCAGATAGTGAGTGATATGAACTCATATTTTGCCACAGACAGGGCATGTGCCATGAGTCTTGCAGATTATGGCAGACTGGGGGATGTGGATGGCGGATATATAGTATTTCAGTCGACATCCATAGGTCTTGCTCCACGGATTGATGATGTAGTGATAGATGATCCGGAGTTCTACAGAAAAGTAAGTGTCGGCATAGATCTGATCTACAATCCATTTGAGACCAGATTTATGAGATTGTGCAGGCAGGCAGGGGCAAAAGCGTACAATGGGCTTCGCATGTTGTTATATCAGGGAATCATTGCATTCGAATTGTGGAATGATATAAGAATATCTGAGGATGTGGCAGATATGGTATATGATAAGCTGCTCAGGGCAGTAAGGGGAAATATCATACTTATAGGATTTATGGGATGTGGTAAGACCACCGTTGGAAGATCGTTATCTGAGAGACTTGGATATGAGCTTATAGATATAGATTCATACATAGAAGAACAGCAGGGACGCAGCATAAATCAGATATTTGACGAGGATGGCGAGGCGTATTTCAGACAGCTGGAGACAGATACCCTAAAAAAACTGAATCAGATAACATCCCATGCGGTTATATCTACAGGAGGCGGACTTCCGATGAGAGAGGAAAATGTGGAAGAACTTAGAAAACTTGGAACAGTTGTTTATCTCGATGTAAAACCAGAGGAGGTTATACGACGGCTGGCGGGGGACGACACAAGACCGCTTCTTCAGGGAGATGATGTTGAAAGAAAAGTACATGATCTCATGGGTCAGAGACAGATGGTGTATGAGAGCGCCGCTGATCAGATAGTAAATGTTACCGGGGTGGATGTAGATGACATAGTGGAAAGTATCATATCACTTTCATCCATGTCAGTATAGATCAGGTTAAAACTATGTGAATAGGAGATGACAAAGATGTGTTCAGAGGGTAAAGACAGTAAGATCTTGCAGGTTATGCAGGCGAAAAAACTGGATGCGATAGTTATAACGGATAAATACAATATGCGCTATATATCTTCATATAGAGGAGAGGGTATCATAGTGTATTCAGACCGTAAGCGATGGGTTATAACAGATTCAAGGTATACAGAACAGGTTGAGAGAGAATGTGCAGACTACGAATGTATCGATATAGCCGGTAAAGGATATGTGAAGAGCATAAGGGAGATACTGACTGGATTAGTCACAGCAGATAGGAAGATCAGGCTGGGATTTGAGAACTACAGTATAAGCTATAGACAGTATGAGGATCTTGAAAAAGGGCTTGAGATGGCAGAATTTGTCGAGCTTGATGGAAGCCTTGATGAGCTCAGACAGGTGAAGTCTGATGATGAGATAGAGAGACTCAGAACTGCAGAATCGATAGGAGATGAGGCATTTACCCATATATTGAGTTTCTTAAAGGCCGGTATAAGCGAGCGTGAGGTAGCTTTGGAGCTCGAATACTACATGAAGAAAAATGGTGCAGAGGGATTAAGCTTCGACACAATAGCTGCATCAGGCAAGAATTCATCCATGCCACATGCCATACCGACGGACAGATTGCTTGAGAATGGAGATTTCCTTACTATGGACTTTGGATGCATATATGATGGTTACTGCTCAGACATGACAAGAACAGTTGCCATAGGCAGTGCAACCCAGTCCATGAGGACGGTGTACGATGTTGTGCTCAGGGCACAGACTGAATCTATGAAGAAGATCAGACCTGGAATAAAGTGCAATGAGGTAGATGCCGTTGCCAGAAGGATCATAGCTGATGCCGGATATGGCAATTGCTTTGGCCATGGGCTTGGACACTCGGTAGGTTTATTTATACACGAAAATCCAAGATTTTCCCCAAGCTGCGATGATGTCCTTAAACCGGGAATGGTCATAACGGTTGAACCGGGCATATATCTGCCTGGGCAGTTCGGAGTCCGGATAGAAGACCTGGTGGTGGTCACGGAAAATGGATACATGGATCTTACGGAATCAGACAAGCAGTTGAAAATCATATAGAGACAAGCAGTTGGAAATTATGTGGACAGACAGGCAGTTGGAAACTATATGAAGATACAGGCATAGACGGGGCAAGATAATGCCGGCACACATATATACAGACAGCTGGCAAAAAATAGTTGAAAAATTATTTCATATATTATAAAATGTGACAAGAAGTTTACATCTTTAAGGAGGATAAGATAGTTATGGCAGAGATGATCTCAGCAGGCGATTTTAGAAACGGCGTTACAATCGAATTCGAAGGAAATATTTATCAGATTATAGAGTTCCAGCACGTTAAGCCAGGAAAGGGTGCAGCTTTCGTTAGAACAAAGCTTAAGAACATCAAGAATGGCGGTGTTGTAGAGAAGTCATTCCGTCCAACAGAGAAGTGTGAGAAGGCTCACATCGAGAGAAAGGATATGCAGTATCTGTATAGCGATGGAGATCTTTACTACTTCATGGATCCAGAGACATACGATCAGATTCCTATCAGCTCAGCAGCTATAGGCGATTCACTTAAGTTTGTTAAGGAGAATGAGCTGTGTAAGATCTGTTCACACAACGGCAACGTATTTGCTGTAGAGCCACCTCTCTTCGTTGAGCTGGTTATCACAGAGTGCGAGCCAGGTGTAAAGGGTGATACAGCTACAGGTGCAACAAAGCCATGTACAGTTGAGACAGGCGCACAGGTATCAGTACCTCTCTTTGTCAATGAGGGTGACACTATCAAGATCGATACACGTACAGGAGAGTATCTTTCAAGAGTATAATGCTTTAGTACAGAAGCTTGTAAGAATAAAAAGCGGATGCAGTTTATCAAAACTGTATCCGTTTTTTTTATGCTGTTAAGTGCTGCTAGCGGTTCTAATCACAATATATGCAGAATATATTGATTATGTAGCTGTATTTAGAAGATTTCAGATATGAGGGATAAGTGATATGGATGGAGAAGAGATATTGCGCCTTCTGCCTATACGGATCAGGCTGATGGTGGAGAAACTGAATATAGATTACACAAAATTATGGGAGATCAGACTAAGGGTAAACAGTCCGTTTATATTGAGATATGAGGATTCAGAGATATATGTGGATCCGTGCGGCAGGCGGGCGCAGGATATGAAAAACGCCTATGTTGTCACGGCAAGAGATGTGAATGATACCCTTGAATGCGTATGTAATCATTCACTGTATGCATATGAGGATGAGATAAGGCAGGGATATGTCACAGTATGTGGTGGACACAGAGTAGGAGTTGCGGGTCGTATCATTCTTGATGGCACAAGGATAAAATGCATACGGCATATATCATTTCTTAATATAAGAGTGGCTCATGAGATAAAGGGATGTAGTAAACCGGTCCTTTCGTACATATACAGTGATGGAAAATTACTGAATACACTTATAGTTTCGGCTCCGTGCCATGGAAAAACTACCCTGCTCAGGGACATTATAAGGGTGGTATCTGATGAGGGAACAACGGTGGGAGTGGTGGACGAGCGATCTGAGATAGCCGCATGTTACAAGGGGGTGCCTCAGAATGATGTGGGAATGAGGACGGATGTTCTGGATTGCTGCCCTAAGGCAGCTGGCATGATGATGCTGGTCAGAACCATGGCTCCGGATCTGATCGCTGTTGATGAGATAGGCGGTATGCAGGATGTAGACGCTATATTCGGCGTAATCAACTGTGGATGCAGACTTCTGGCAACGGCACATGGATATTCTATAGATGATGTGAGAGATAGGGCAGGCATCAGAAGACTCGTGGAAAACAGGGTGTTTGACAGATATGTTGTTCTTGGAGGAACAAAGGCGGGACAGGTATCGGATATATTTGATGGTCAGGGTAACCGGCTCTGCTGGTGCCAGTGATCAAGAAGCGGAGGTGGTATTTTGAAGCTTGTAGGCTGTCTTCTGATAGTATACGCATCATCTATGACAGGACATGCCATAGGACAATATCATATGAGGATGGTCAGGGAGCTTGAGGAGATACTGCTTTTTATACGGATACTGAAGGGGCAGATATCATATGCGGCAATTGAACTGCCGGAATTGCTTGAGGAGAGTGAAAACCGGCTGAATGGGGCGGTAAGGGAATGGATACATATGCTGACACGCAGACTGGTGGAGAGGTGCGATACACCATTTGCCGAATTGTGGGGTGATTCCATGGCAGATCTGGAGAGACTGAGTGCTCTGAAAAAAGATGTCATATCAGATGTGGACATGCTTGGAAGAATACTGGGTGATATGGATATTGAAGCGCAGATCTCGCAGATAGAACTCGTGGAAAATATATTGAATGACAGGTATGAGAGGGCGAGGGAGCGCAGCGTCAGAACAAACAGACTGGCAAACTACCTTGGGATTCTAGGTGGTGTGTTCATTGTGATCATGCTGATATAGATGAGATGTGTCAGTTTTGCTGTGGCAGCTTTATATGCTGTTAAATGGGCAGGGGAGATAGAGAATGACAATACAGATACTTTTGAAGATAGGAGCTGTGGGAATATTGGTTGCACTGCTCAATCAGATATTGAAGCATTCAGGCAAGGAAGAACATGCATATCTGCTCAATCTGGCCGGACTTATAATTGTGTTGTCCTGGGTCATTCCTTATATACAGGATTTGTTTAATGAGATCATGGAACTTGTGAATATTGGTCAATAGATTGGAGGCATGATGAATCTTATTGCTGTTGTGCTGTCGGGGGTCATAGTGGTGCTTGTTGCCATAAAGATAAAGGATATAGATCCGGCCTATGGGGTAGTCCTGGCTATAGCTGGATGCGTAATGATAATGTGTTACATAATTGGCAGATTTGAGCAGATAACTTTATACATACAGAAGCTGATGTCATATGTATCCCTGAATATAACGTATATAGGAATAATACTTAAGATGATAGGTATCGCGTATATATGCCAGTTTTCAAGTGATATATGTAAGGATGCAGGGTACAATGCCATATCATCCCAGATAGAAATGGCAGGAAGATTATCTCTCATACTTCTGAGTATGCCTGTGCTCATGAGTGTGATAGAGCTGGTGGTGTCGATAGTTGAGAGTTAGAAATATATTGGTCATGATCGCAATGCTGGTTGTAGGTGCTGCTATGATGAAGCCAACATGTATGGCGATGGCATATTCAGGAGAGAAAGGAGAATGGGAGGAGTACACACAGGAAAATACACAAGAAAATACACAGGAGACATACAGTGATCTCGAGGATGAAACAGTATTTGCCCAACTGGACAATATTCTTCAGTCTAAAACAAATGTCAGGTTCAGTGACATATACATGCAGATAAAATCAGGTGATGTGGATGGAGCCTGCAGGCTTGCCGGTACTGCCTTTACAGAAAGTCTTATATATGAACTGAGGACAAGCCGCTTACTTGCAATTCAGATAATTGCGGTGATAGTACTGGGAAGCATATTTGTACAGGTATCTGGCGATATGGGTGAGTATGTTATGGAGAGCGGATTTATGGTTACATATATGGTGCTTATCTCGTTGCTTCTCGGAGATTTTTTTGTTGTTCAGGAGATAGTCCGCGATACGCTGCAGGAGGTGACGGAATTTATAAAGATATTCTATCCCATGTATGCCACCTCCATATTGTATGTTCAGGGGTCTGAAAGCGCAAAATACTCACAGTCAATAATACTTCTGGTGATTTATATATGTCAGAATGGTGTGATAAAGTTTGTGCTTCCGCTTATAAAATGCAGTGGCCTTATAGCGCTTATCAACAATATAAACCGGGAAGACTATTTTTCAAGGCTGTCGGGGCTTATGAGAAGCGTTTCAAAGTGGTGTATGGGAGGGATGTTTGCCGTTGTCACAGGAATAAATGTAGTCAAATCCATGATTGCACCGTCCATAGACAGGGTATCGAGAAATGGTGTTCTGAAAACTCTTGGCAAGATGACAGGAATGTCATCGGTAAGTGCGGTGATAAGTGTCATCATAAGCACCGGTGAGTTCATAAGAAACTGTATGGGAGTTACATGTACAATAGTTGTGATAATCATAGTGGCAGTTCCGATGATCAAAATAATTGTGATAATTTTTACCCTGAGATGTATCGCTGCTTTGGTCCAGCCGGCCTGCGACAAGCGCTTTTCAGATGGAATAAGTATTATGGCAGGTACCGTAGAACTTATGCTCGGAGCCTGTGGAGTAAGCGTGATGATGTTTATCATAAGCATAGCTCTTATGGCGATGAGTCTGTCATAGATCGATCATCAGGAGGGAATATGTTAGCTGAATGGATTAAAAATATTGTCATATGCAGCATTTTATTTTCGGTTATATTGCATGTGGCTCCTGATCCGAAGATGAGACGTTATATACAGATAGCGGTTGGACTTGTCATGATCATTGTAGTGATGAACCCGCTTATAGATATGATGAAATGTGATGACAGGATAATATTTAATATATATGAGGAATCCATGGGGATGTGCATCGAGCCGGGAGAAGATGCTGTATATGAAAGGTCCATGGAGATGGTTGTGAAACAGTTCATATATGACAGATATGGTGCTGATACAGATGTACATGTAGTTATGGGAAATGATATGCAATTGCAGGAGATAGATATATATGTAGACCAGGAAAATCTTAAGAAAGAAAATATTACCTATCCAGATAAATGGTATACAGCACTCGCACCTGCAGTTGCAAAAGAGTACGGGTTGGACAGCAGCAGGGTTCATTTGATGGGAGAATGAAAATGAATATATGGAAAATTATTGGCAGCAACAAAAAAGCATATAAGTTGCTGCTTATTTTGCTTATAGGTGTATGCCTTATGATAGTGGTGTGGCCGACGGACAAAAGTGGTGGAAGTGCAGAAAAAAATGGTGAAAACAGAAGTCAGGATAAACAGACTGCATTGGGGATTGGAGATGAAGGCGATGGATTCGATATGACCATGGGGCCATATACAGAGTCAGATGTTACAGAAAAATATATATCAGATCTTGAAAACAGGCTTGAAGCGATGCTTGAAAAAATGGGGGGAATATCGGATGTGAGCGTTATGATAACCGTGAAGGATGGCGGGGAGATGGTGCCACTCAAGGATACTGGGACTAGCAGCAGTGAGTCCTCGGAAAGTGTGAGTAACAGCGTTACAGAGGAGACGGTCATGTCCAGTGATGGAAACAGCTCGAAGCCCTGTATGACAAGATACATAGAGCCGGAGATAGAAGGTGTTGTAGTGTGCTGCAAGGGTGCAGATGTAGGGGAAACATCTTTGAAAATAACAAATGCAGTTCAGGCATTATTTGATGTTCCCGTGCATAAGATTGTGGTATTAGAAGCAAATTAAAGTGGAGGGCTTTATGAAGAAATTATTTGGGAGAAACAGACTTGCGATCATAGCGCTTGCGGTCATGATAGGTATTGCAGGTTACATGAGTTTTGCGGATTCCGCCAAGGATAAAAAGAAAGCTGAAAACGATGCAGAGAAGCAGGTAGAGGTTGTGAGTTTTCAGGATCTGGCTGTGGATGGCCAGGCCGAGGAGCAGATTGATACAGAGTTACAGACTCAGGATGATGACGGATCAATGTCTGCTGAGGATGGAGAGGACATGAAGGAGGAGATGGAGCTCAATGGTCCTGAGGATGAGATTGGGGATGCGGTGCTCACAAGTGCCCAGGCAGGCAGGAGTAACATGGCAGCAGTCAAGCTCACCAGGGAACAGACGAGGTCAAAGAGCAGGGAAGCACTTATGGATATCATAGCGGATGAGGCACTCAGTGATGAGGCAAAGAAGGATGCCGCTGATACATATGTGAAGCTCAGTGACACCATAGAGAAGGAGACAGATGTTGAGAATGTGCTTGCTGCCAAGGGATATACGGATGCCATGGTCACGATAAGCGATGATGCCGTAGATGTATCGCTTGGAACAGGGGAGATAAGTGACATGGAGAGGGCTCAGATAGAGGATATAGTAGTTCGTAACACAGGGTATGACATAAGCAGCGTGGCAATATCGGTGGAAGATGCCAAGTAGAGACACAGTCCGGCGCATATACTTGCAAAATAGCTGCCAGGATATTATAATGTGATATAGTTGTGCGAGTACCATACATATAGCAGGAGGTAGAGATATGAGTGATACAGTGAATGCAGATATCATGAATGATGGCAGCGCAGTTCAGGACAATTCATATAACATAGAAGAGAATAATTCTCTGGGTAAAGTCCAGATAGCCGATGATGTTGTTGCTATAATAGCAGGACTTGCAGCAGGAGAAGTTGAAGGTGTATACAGACTTACGGGCAATCTGCCTAACGAGCTTGCATCCAGATTTGGAAGAAAGAATCCGGCAAAGGGTGTAAAGGTGGAATTGCTTCCGGGAAAAGTAAAAGTTGATATTGCGATAGAGGTATTATACGAATACAGCATACCCGAGGTATCAGGTCAGGTTCAGGACAAGGTTAAGCAGGCTATAGAGACCATGACAGGACTTGCAGTTGAGGAAGTGAATATAAGGATAGCCGGTGTTCGTGTCGGTGATGGCAAATAATTTCGGATAAATCCGGTAGGATAGTGGAGAGGAAAACATGACAAGAAGAGAGATAAGAGACAAGATATTCAAGATTGTATTTGCGGTTGAGTTCAATACTCCTGATGAGATGCAGGAGCAGATCGATCTCGCATTTGATACAGATATGCCAGGAGAAGAGGAAGACGATCCTATGCTGTATGCCCCGGTTTCAGACAGAGACAGGAGCTATATAACAGATAAGGTTATGGATATCCTGTCAAAAAAGGAGGATATAGATAAGACTATATCAGAGATATCTGATGGATGGAAGCTTCCGCGTATAGGCAAAGAGGAGCTGGCGATTCTCAGGCTTGGAGTGTATGAGGTTGTATACGATGAAACTATCCCTGAGAAGGTTGCAATAAACGAAGCGGTGGAGCTTGCAAAAAAATACTGCGATGTATCTGCAAGCAAGTTTGTGAATGCCCTTCTGGCTAAGCTGGTTGCAAAGAACGATGAGGCAGAGAAAGGCAGTGAGAATGCCGAGACAGAGTAATATATATACAGTAAGAGAACTCAATGATAAGATCCAGGAGCTGGTGAGTGGAGAACCGTGGCTTGGAAATCTGGGAGTTGAGGGGGAGATCACTGGGATAGGAAGAGATAAGAGAGGTCATATGTATTTCAGTCTCAAGGATCCCAGTGGTGTTCTGTCTGCTGTAATGTTTGCGGGAAAGCAGGCATATGGTTTACAATTTGAACCAAAGAATGGCGATAAAGTACATGCATTTGGTCATATAGATGTGTTCGTAAGGGACGGTAAATATCAGCTCTATGTGGACAGGCTTGTTCGAGTGGGTGATGGCGAGGTGAATGCCAAGCTGGAAAAACTCATCGCGAGACTTGACAGCATGGGGCTGTTTTCGCAGGAATATAAAAAGCCAATACCTGCATACCCAAGACGTATAGGAATAGTGACAGCCGGTGCAAAGGCAGCGATAAGTGATATCAAAGCTGTGGCAAAAAGGAGGGATCCGTATGCGCAGCTATACTGTTATCCGGCAACGGTACAGGGACAGTATGCGGCTGCGGATATATCAAGAGGAATAGAGATCCTGGATTCAATGGGACTGGATGTCATAATAGTTGGCCGTGGAGGTGGTTCCAAGGAAGATCTGTGGGCATTCAATGAAGAACAGGTAGCCTGGGCTATATTTAATGCAGAAACCCCGATAATATCTGCGACAGGACATGAGATAGACAATACAGTTGCCGATATGGTTGCGGACAGACGGGAATCCAATCCATCTACTGCGGTCATGCATGCACTTCCTGTAGTGACGGATACAGTGGCGCAGTTTGACAAGAGAAGGCAGTATCTTGACACACTCATGGAGAACAGAGTAGATAAGCTGAGGAGGACAGTAGACGGGTATGACAGACAGATAAGATGTCTCAGCCCCGGAGCAAAACTTCAGACCCAGCGGGAGAAACTGGATAGATTTGCAGAGCTGTTTTCATCGTCTATGGATAGAAAGGTCAGCGCGCAGTCAGAACGATGTGACAGATTGAAAGAGAGGCTTGACAATGCGGCGATAAAAAAGCTGGATATACGCATGAGTGCACTTGCGGTTATGACCGGGCGCATACATGGATTGTCGCCAACAGCCAAGCTGGTAAATGGATTCGGATATATCGGATCAGATGGTATGCCTGTGAGAAATGTATCTGATGTCGATGTGGGCAGTGGCATAGATATAACATTGCACGACGGCAGGATACAGGCGGTTGTCACAGGAACTATCAGGCAGGAGGAATAGTTATGGCAGAAGATAAGCAGAATATGACAGCATCGGATGATTCCCAGTCACTGGGTGATGTGTCCATAGAGGATGCTCTTGCAAGACTTGATGAGATAGCGGTCATACTTGAGAGTGCACAGACTGGGCTGAAGGAGTCCCTGGACGTGTATTCAGAGGGAGTACAGCTGATAAACAGATGCAGAAATTATCTGTGTGATGTGGAAAAAGAGATGATAACTCTTGCAGGAAATGAGGGGGAATAAGGAAAAGATATGATAGATAATTACAGATTACCGGAGAATATGGATGCCCTGATAACTGAAAAGGCAGACCGTATCAGCGGGATTGTGAAGTCCTACCTTCCGGAGATAAACGGATTTCCGAGAACTGTGTGTGATGCCATGGCATATTCAGTTGAGGCCGGAGGCAAGAGACTGAGACCTATGCTCATGGAGGAAACATATCGTTTATTTGGAGGACAAGATGAGGTCGTTGAGCCATTTATGGCAGCGATAGAGATGATACATACATATTCTCTGATTCATGATGATCTGCCTGCTCTGGATAATGATGAGTTCAGACGTGGCAGAAAGACTTCACATATGGTGTATGGTGAAGCCATGGCGATACTTGCGGGAGATGCACTCTTAAACTATGCGTATGAGACAGCCTGTAAGGCATTTGCCATGGATGCAGATATAAGGTCAGTGGCTGATGCAATGTGCATACTTGCCAGTAAGCCTGGCATATATGGCATGATCGGCGGCCAGGTGGTAGATGTGGAGATGACGGGCAGACTTCTGTCAAGGGAGCAGCTTGAGTATGTGTACGAGAATAAAACAGGAGCGCTGATAGAGGCATCGATGATGATAGGTGCAGTTCTTGCTGGTGCAGACAGAGAGCAGGTAACTGCAGTTCATGATATAGCATCATCTATCGGAATGGCATTTCAGGTTCAGGACGACATTCTGGATGTGTGTGGAGACAGTAAAGTACTGGGGAAACCGGTGCTCAGCGATGAGGAAAACGGCAAAGTTACATATGTAACGATTCATGGTGTGGAGGAATCGAAAAGATATGTGAGAGAGCTGTCGGAGAAGGCAGTAAGAGGATTGGAAGAGATCGGCGGGGACTATGAATTCCTTAAACAGCTGGTTATATGGCTGATTAACAGAAGAAAATAGCCTGCGGTTACGGTATGCGTATGAATATACTAGATAGAATAAATAAACCAAATGATATAAAGAATATATCCAGAGAGGATTTGCCGGCTCTGGCTGATGAGATAAGAGAATTTCTTGTGTCACATGTGAGTGAGACCGGTGGGCATCTGGCACCGAATCTTGGATGCGTGGAACTTACCATGGCACTTCACAGGGTGTTGGACTTCCCTGAGGACAAGCTTGTGTGGGATGTGGGACATCAGTCATATGTTCACAAGATACTGACTGGCAGAAAAAATGATATGGGCACACTCAGGCAGCTTGGGGGAATAAGTGGATTTCCAAAGACCAGTGAGAGTGCATGTGATTCTTTTAACACAGGCCACAGTTCTACGTCCATATCAGCGGCTCTCGGTATGGCCTGTGCAAGAAGCATCAAAGGCACTCATGAGAACATTGCAGCAGTCATAGGTGATGGATCATTTACCGGTGGTATGGTGTATGAGGCCATGAACAATATGGCAGATATAAAGACGAGCTGTCTTGTAGTGCTGAATGATAATAATATGTCCATAGACCAGAATGTGGGGGGCATGTCCACATATCTCAGCAGGATCAGAGTAGGGCAGCAGTACAATGATTTCAAAGGCAATGTTGAGAAGGTACTTTTGAAGATTCCTGTAGCTGGAGAGTACCTTGCCAGAGGACTCAAAAAGTCAAAGGATTCCATAAAGCAGATATTTGTGCCTGGAATGTTTTTTGAGGAGCTTGGAGTGACATACATAGGTCCGATAGATGGACATGACATAGATGTAATGGAGGCGACATTCAGGAAGGCACTGAAGCTCAACAGACCCATACTTGTGCATGTCAAGACTGTGAAGGGAAAGGGATATGTACATGCGGAAAAGCACCCGAGTTATTTCCATGGAATAGCACCATTTGATATACAGACCGGACATGTCAAGGCAGATAAGAAAGGCATGACGAATACTGTAGTTTTTGCGAGAAAACTTGTTGAGCTGGGAAGGGCAGATTCCAGAATAACTGCGATTACCGCTGCGATGGGGAAGGGAACAGGAGTTTCTATGTTTGCAGAAAAGTTCCCTGACAGATCCTTTGATGTAGGAATTGCGGAGGAACATGCTGTGACGTTTGCAGCGGGTCTTGCATCTTCAGGACTTGTGCCGGTGGTTGCTATATATTCATCATTTCTGCAGAGGGCATATGACCAGATACTTCACGATGTCTGCCTGCAGAGACTGCATGTGATATTTGCGATAGACAGATCCGGGCTGGTCGGTGCAGACGGAGATACACATCAGGGAATATTCGATACGGCTTTTCTGTCCCATATACCGAACATGACCATCATCGCGCCTAAAAACAGATATGAGCTTACGAAAGCTATGGAGTGGGCGGTAGGATATGACGGTCCTGTGGCTCTGAAATATTCCAGAGGAGAAGCGTATTACGGACTCAGGGATCATAATGCACCTATAGAACTTGGAAAAAGTGAGGTGCTCCACAGAGGTCACGATCTTGCCATCATAGCCGTTGGAAATATGGTGAGCGAGGTGGAAAAGGTATATAACAGACTGATGTCGGAAGGTACAGATGTGACATTTGTCAATGCGAGATTTGTAAAGCCCATAGATACTGAACTCCTGGATAGACTCAGCAGGGATCACAGACATGTTGTTGTGGTAGAAGAAGGAATAAAGCATGGCGGTTATGGATCACTTATAGAGGAATATGTGGAAGATGAGATGCTTCCACTAAGTGTTACGGTGTGTGCTGTCGATGACAGGTTTGTTCAACATGGCAGTGTGGATGAGCTGCGTTGTATACTGGGATTGGATGAAGAGTCAATTTACTGCAGGATTCAGAAAATATTGGCTGATGATGAGATAAAGCAAGAGGAAGATAGATGAAAAAGAGACTTGATGTGCTCCTTGTGGAGCAGGGACTGGCAGAGTCGCGGGAAAAAGCCAAGGCGATCATCATGTCAGGAATAGTTTATGTAGACAACAATAAAGAAGATAAGGCAGGAACGACATTTGAGGAGACAGCGTCTATAGAGGTGAGAGGAAACACACTCAGATATGTCAGCCGCGGGGGCCTGAAGCTAGAGAAGGCCATGGATCATTTTGGAGTGACGCTGGAAGGCAAGGTATGTATGGATGTCGGGGCTTCAACCGGAGGGTTCACAGACTGCATGCTGCAAAACGGTGCGGTAAAGGTCTATTCCGTTGATGTGGGACATGGGCAGCTTGCCTGGAAACTCAGAAATGATGAGCGCGTGGTGTGCATGGAGAAAACGAATATAAGATATGTAACACATGATGATGTTGAGGATGTGATAGACTTTGCATCTATAGATGTATCGTTTATATCTCTTACCAAGGTCCTTCCACCGGTGAAGGAGCTGCTTTCGGAAAAAGGCGAGATAGTGTGCCTTATAAAGCCTCAGTTTGAGGCGGGACGGGAGAAGGTTGGCAAGAAGGGTGTTGTCAGAGAGCTGTCAACACATATTGAGGTTGTGGAGAAGATTGTGGACTATGCGAGAAGCATAGGATTCAGAACGCTTCATCTCAGCTATTCTCCGATAAAGGGTCCTGAGGGCAACATAGAGTATCTGCTCCATTTATCTAAGGATCAAAGCCTTGAGGATGCAGAGTTTGACATAAGGGCACTTGCATATGAATCCCATACGGAGCTGAATAAATCAGCAAAGGATGTTCAATAAATCAGAGGATAAGAGATGAAAAATTATTATATAGTATATAATCCGGATAAGGATGAGGACAGAAGGATCACATCTGAGATTACAGAATATATAGATTCCAGAGCTGGAGTGTGCAGATATATGGACTGCTACGAGTTTTGTTCTCTGGGAAAGCTGGGGCTTACTAAAGCGCTTGACGGTTATGATTGCGTGCTTGTGCTTGGAGGAGATGGCACACTGCTCAACGTGGCATCCAGTGTGAGTCATGTTGACATACCGTTGTTCGGTATAAATCTTGGTACGGTTGGATTTCTCACAGAGGGAGAGATCACTAACTGGAAGATGATCATGGACAGGCTTCTGTGCGGCGATTTCTCACTGCAGGAGAGGATGATGATCAAGGGAACCGTCAGGACAGCCACTGGTGAGATGTGCAGGAAAAGAGCTCTGAATGACATAGTTATAAGCAGAGCAGGTTTTTCCAGGCTTATCGGACTGGATGTATATGTCAATGGCAGTCTGTTGAACGAGTATGAGGGGGATGGCATTATTATATCCACTCCGACAGGGTCAACAGGATACAATCTTTCGGCAGGTGGTCCTATAGTGGATCCGATGGCAAAACTCATGATAATAACTCCTGTGTGTTCACATTCCCTCACGTCCAAGAGCATTGTGCTGCCGAGTGACGCGGAGGTTTCCATAGAGATCACGAAGAAGCGAAAGACACAGGATACAGAGGCTATTGTGTCATTTGACGGGGGCAATGATTACGAACTTGCGGCTGGGGATGTGCTGGATGTGTGTGTATCACAGCGGACGACACAGCTTATAAAGGCCAGTGATGTGAATTTCTATGAGATACTGAGAAATAAGCTCGGGGGAAAATGATATGAAGCAGAAACGACAGGCGATGATATTGTCGATAATAGAACAACATGATATAGAGACGCAGGATGAACTTCTTGAGAAACTGGCCGAGGCTGGATTTTCTACCACACAGGCGACCATATCGAGAGATATAAGAGAGATAAATCTGACAAAGGTGGCTGTTGCGGGTGGAAAACAGAAATATACTCTTGGCAAAGCGGCCAGCCATGAATCCATTGAATCGTACAGGAAAGTGCTCAGTGCAGGTATACTTTCCATGGTGCCTTCCGAGAATCTGATAGTGATCAAGACTGTGTCTGGCATGGCCATGGCAGTTGCTGCGGCACTTGACAATGTGGAGATAAATGGTCTGCTCGGAAGTATAGCAGGTGATGATACTATATTTCTGGCGGTCAGGAGCCGTGAGATGACAGATTCAGTCATGAGAACAATAGATAAGATGCAGCGATGACAGCACGCTGGCATCTTATATGTGTAAAAATTTCTGTGCAGCTACAGGAGGATACGGATGTTACTTAATGTACATATCAAAAATATTGCACTTATAGACGATGCAAATATTAATTTTACAGATAATCTGAACATACTTACCGGAGAGACCGGAGCAGGTAAATCTATCATCATGGGAGCCTTGAAAATAGGAATGGGAGACAAATTGCCCAGGGACATAGTAAGAGATCCGGGCAGAGAAGGATTCTGCCAGCTTCTGTTTCTGGTTGATGATGAATCTGTTATCAGACAGATGGCAGAGCTCGGGGTGGATCCCACTGAGGACGGCGAGATACTGATAACCCGCAGGATAGTGAACTCAAGAACCGTAAATACGATAAATGATATCACTGTCACTGCATCAAAGTTGAAAGAGATATCGGCACTCCTTGTGGATATGCATACACAGCATCAACAGCAGACACTCCTGAAGAAAGCTGAGCATATGAAGCTTCTGGACAGATTTGGAAGAAAAACTATAGAGCCACTTAGAGAGCAGATGACGCAGAGATATAAGGAATATTCTGATCTGAAAAAAGAGCAGAGTGAACTGGCCATGGATGAGTCTGAGAGAAGCAGAAAGGCGGAGTTCTTAAAGTATCAGATCGCGGAGATAGAGGCTGCAAATATAAAGTCTGGCGAGGACGATGATATCGAAAGACAGTATAACCGCATGGTGAATTCAAGAGATATCGTGGCTGCTGCATCCGAGGTATATAGTGTCACGGGGTACGAGAAAGCTGCTTCTGCGGGCAATGAGATAGGAAGAGTCCTTGCAGCGATGAAGGGAATCAGAGATCTGGATGAAGATATATCTGGTCTGTATGATGAACTTGAAAATATAGATGCTCTTTTGAATGATTTCAATGTAGATCTGAACAATTATATGCAGAGCATGGAATTTGACGATGCTGAATTCAGAGATGTGGAAACCAGACTTGACACCATAAACGACATAAAGGGAAAATATGGCAGCACCATAGATGAAATAAATGAGTATCTTGAAAAAAGCCGGAAGGAATATGAAAGACTGGCGGAATATGATGAATATATTGCTGAACTTTCCGGTAAAATAAAGATTGCAGAACAGAATATGCTGTCAGCTGCGGATGCGCTCACTGAGGAACGAAAAAAACAGGCGGAGATATTGTGTAAAGATATAAGAGAAGCACTGGAAGATCTCAGTTTTATGGAGGTCAGGTTTGACATGGTGTTTGACCGCCTGGCAGAGTGTACAGCAAACGGTATAGATGACTGTTATTTTGTAATTTCGACAAATGTCGGCGAAAAGATGCGTCCTTTATATGATGTGGCGTCTGGTGGAGAATTATCCAGGATAATGCTTGCCATAAAGTCATGTATGGCATCTGAGGACAATATAGGTACTCTGGTATTTGACGAGATAGATGTTGGTATAAGCGGAAGGGCGGCACAGAAGGTTGCTGAAAAAATGGCAGTGATTTCCAGAAGCCATCAGGTAATAAGCATCACGCATCTGCCTCAGATAGCAGCCATGGCAGACAGTCATTATCTTATTGAAAAAACAGCAGATTCAGGAAAAACAGTGACAAAAATCGTCAGGTTGGATGAGGACGAGTCGGTAGCCGAGATTGCCCGTCTTTTAGGTGGAGCATCAATAACTGATGCTGTCATGAGTAATGCGAGAGAGATGAAACAAATGGCAGAAAATACAAAATATAACTGATATAAAGTTCCTTTGAACAAAGCATAATAAGAGTAACAGCCACGCTGTTATTCTTATTTTTTGTTTTAAAGGAGGTTGTTTTCATGAGCAGATACAGGAAGTTGCTGGTGTGGGTGGTGGCAGCAGATCTCATGCTTCTGGCTGGTGTTCTGATTCTGTGCAATATGACGGATACAGATAAACGTGCTGGTTATGACAGATCGGCTGACATAAGTCTTGTGATGGAGGACACTGCCGGGAATGATCTCCCAAAGGAAAAAGTATTTGGACAGGATATATATGAAAGAAAAGTAGTGCCATCGGGAGAGCCCATGGGAATTTATATGAAGACAGATGGCGTTTTGGTGGTCGATGTGTGTAGCTTTAGAAACTATAATGGGGATATATGCTGCCCTTCTGATGGAATTCTCCAGACAGGCGATTATATAATAAATATAGACGGAAAAGATATATCGAGAAGAGCAGATATGCTGACGCTCGTATCCCAAAGCAGCGGAAAGCCGCTGACCGTGAAATATATCAGAGATGATAAGAGATGTCTCTGCACTATAATTCCTGAGAAAAATGAGAATGGTAATTATCTGCTAGGAGCATGGGTTAAGGATGATGTTTCAGGTATAGGCACAGTAACCTTTGTAGACGGCGACAATTTCATGGCACTTGGACATAGTGTTTCTGATATTGATACCGGAATGATGATGAGATGCAGTACAGGAGGCGTGTATACAACAGACATCACCAATATAAGTAAATCCTACACTTCAGAGCCGGGCAGACTGCAGGGCAGTATTGCATACAGAAAAGCCCTGGTTGGAATAATAGATGGGAATAGTGCAAGCGGTATATATGGACATCTTGATCATTCTTACAGCGAAGCCACATATGGAGAAGCAGAACAGATGTATATTGCAAGAGGAAAAGAGGTCAAAAAAGATGGGGCATATATATATTCCCGTATGAGTGGTGATTTAAAAAAGTACAATATAGATATAGAATTTCTTGATGCTGATGCATCGGACAAAAATATCGAATTTCATGTTACAGATGATGAGCTGCTGGAACTCACAGGTGGGGTAGTACAGGGGATGTCTGGATCTCCGATCATCCAGGATGGCAGGATCATAGGTGCTGTCACCCATGTATTCGTGGATGATCCGACAAGGGGATACGGTATATTTATAGAGAATATGCTTGAGGATTAAAGTGATTTATCTGGTCGAAATATAACAGGTTTGGTGATAAAATTATATATAAAATTATACAGGGAGGAAAAAGTTATTAAGGTATCAAGAGTAATGGTGTGTCACACATTAAAAAATTATAAAAAAGAATATTTATTTTCAGATATTATCACTGGAATTATCATTGCAGCAGTTTCAATTCCAATATCAATGGGGTATGCACAGATAGCTGGACTTCCAGCCGTATATGGGCTGTATGGTTCTGTTTTTCCAATCATTATATTTGGCCTGCTATCTACGTCCAGGCAATTTGTATTTGGCGTGGATGCTGCACCGGCAGCACTTGTTGGGGCAGCCCTGGTCACGATTGGGGTTACACCTGGTACTGAGGCTGCGATGAATATTGTTCCGGTGATCACATTCTTTACAGCGATATGGCTGCTGGTGTTTTTCCTGTTCAAAGCAGGAAAACTGGTGAATTACATATCAACACCTGTCATGGGTGGATTTATATCGGGAATCTGTATGACAATAATACTTATGCAGGTGCCAAAACTATATGGAGCAGGAGCGGGAACCGGTGAATTGTTCGAGCTGCTTGGGCATATAGTGGAGACTGGCAGGGACATAAGTGTACCATCGCTCATTATGGGACTTGTGTCACTTGCAATATTATTGTTATCTAGGAGACTGATCCCGAAATTTCCTATGGCGATATGCGTCATGGTGGCGGGGGCTCTTATGTCCTGCGTAATGGATATGGATGAATACGGGATAGTGTGTTTGACGGAGGTCAGCAGAGGACTTCCCGAACTTGTATTTCCACATATAGATATCAGGATGCTGCCGAACATACTTACTGTGAGCCTGTCTGTGGCTGTGGTGATAATGGCTGAGACATTACTTGCAGAGAATAACTTTGCCCAGAAAAACAGATATAAGATAGATGACAATCAGGAACTTCTTGCTTTTGGTATGGCCAATCTGGCTGCTGCCTTTACCGGCTGTTGTCCGATAAATGGTTCGGTGTCCAGAACCACCATGAGCGAACAGTACGGCGGAAAGACCCAGCTTACGGGTATAATAGCGGGAGCGGTTATGGCTGCCATACTTTTGTGTGGCACAGAGTTTATAGGATACCTGCCAGTTCCGGTGCTGACAGCGATAGTTATCTCAGCGCTCTACAGTGCGTTGGAATTTGACCTGGCGGCAAAACTGTGGAGGGTCAGCAAGACGGAATTCTATATATTCTGTGGAGCTTTTCTGGGGGTGCTTATACTAGGAACTATAAATGGTGTTCTGATCGGAATAATCCTGTCTTTTGCCGCGGTGATCATAAGAGCTGCAGATCCGCCGAGAAGCCTTCTGGGACTTGTACCCGGTCACGAGGAGTTCCTGGCGCTTGACCGGTTCAAGCACGCATACCCTATACAGCATATTGTTATATACAGGTTCAGCAGTAATTTATTTTTTGCAAATATTGCAATATTTCAGAGAGATATAATGGATGCGGTGGATGCGGATACACAGGCAGTGATAGTGGATGCATCGGCTATGGGAAGCATGGATGTAACCGCAGCAAAAACGCTCAGGATCATGTATGACACTTTGAAGGAGCGGGGAATAGGACTTTACATAACAGAACATATTGCGCAATTAAATGTTCAACTGAGGCAGCTTGGACTCGGAGATATGATAGAGGCGGGGTGTGTCAGACAGACAATGGAGAGAGCACTTTCGGACTGCGGTCTGGAGAGTCCATACCCTCTGGTTGGAATACACAACAGCTATCATGATATAAGGAGAAAGAGGGCAGAGCATATGGCTCAGGAGCTGGTGTGGGCATTTGGAGATGATGCTGAGGAAGTTATAGAGAGACATATACGTGAATCCATAGATAACATGGACAGCGGAACCGGTGTAGAAAAACTCATGACAGGATTCTGGAGCCAGATGGATATACAGGATGAAGAGGAATGGCTTGAGCATATGGAGACCCATATAGAGGAGATAGTCAGAGCTACTGGCGAGGATGAGAACAAAGTGGCAGAGAGGATAGAGCGGAGAAGAAGGATGCTGCTTTCGAGGCTGGAAACAGAACATCCCGAGTTTGTTGAGAGATATAAAGCAAGGAGGGAACGGCTGGATGAGCATCTGAGAGTACATAATCCTGCTGCATATCAGGCGGTCATGAAGCTAAGGGAAAAAGAAAAATAGAAATATGGTGCCGCGGGTCAGCCGGTGTCATGCCAGGTAGAAAAAACTGTGTTACAGATATATTGCTGTCGTAACTTGCGAAGTTATACATATTCCCAAGAAAACTATACTTATATATAATGAACGTATTGGAAAAAAGGTATAAGAAGGGAGTATAACATGAGTCATGTTAAGGTGATGATGGTAAAACATGACAAAAGAGAAATAAATCAGTTGAAAAATATACTGGAAGAGACGAAAGATTATGAATATGCAGGATGCTGTGAGAAAGGCGATGAAGCTGTTAGAAAGATAGCAGAAGAGAAACCGGATATTGTAATTTTAGATGAAGTTATATCCGGAGCAGATATAATGGATATAACAGACAGCGTCTCAAAAAATAAGAACCTTAAAAATGTCAGATTTGTACTGTGTTCGTCTAAAAAACACAGGAATTATCTCAGATTTGTATATTCCATGATAGGTGATAAGGTCTCGATGAGAGTGCTGGAATACCCGTATGATGAGAAAAAGGTTAGAAGTGTTATTGAGGAGAGTGGCAGAGGAAAACAGAATAACGGGGATATATTTGTTGAGACAGAAGAGAATAATGGCGAGGAACTGGAAGCGGTAGTCACAGATATAATCCATGAGATTGGTGTGCCTGCACATATAAAAGGATATCAGTATCTGAGAAGTGCGATAGTTATAGCTGTCGGAGATATGGATATACTTAACTCTATAACAAAACAGCTATATCCTTCTATAGCTGAGATGTACAATACCACAGCATCGAGGGTTGAGAGGGCCATAAGACATGCGATTGAAGTCGCATGGAGCAGAGGCCGGATTGAGACTATAAATGAGCTTTTTGGATATACAGTCAGTGCCGGGAAAGGAAAACCTACGAATTCCGAGTTTATTGCGCTCATAGCTGATAAGATAAGGCTTGACGCAAAAATGCGAAATGTGGGCTAAGGTGTGATAGAATGTTGTAGAATTATATGATATTAAAAACGATATCAAAAAGACTTGACAAACGATATCATATTTAATATTATTTAGAGGGAACAAGGGTAAGCGCTTTAACCTGTAATACATATACACAACAAGGGAGATAATGATGGGAAACAAATGTTTTGACATAGTAATTGCTGATGGCGACAGCGCACAGATCGCAAAACAGATCGCCACGTATGCACCGGCTCATGAGATGAGAGTTGTTGACATGGTCAGTACAGGAGATGAGGCTATTGAAACGATTAAGATGAACAAGCCGGATATAGTGATCATAGATATATGTCTGCCAGGCATAGATGGGCTGGGTGTGATGGAACATATTAGTGAATTTCCAGAGTACAAGGATATTACATTTGTCGTACTTACATCGGTATCATCACAGAGGCTTATCAGATGTGCTTTTGAGATGGGGGCGACATATTATATATTGAAGCCATATAATCCAATGCAGCTGGTGACGAGGATCAGACAGATTCAGGAAAGGAAGAATGACGGCACCACAGATATTGCGGACAAACTTACATGTCTTACAGAGAAGAGTATGGCGCACAAGCTGGAGAGCACCATAGAGAGTGATGTAACTGATATTATAAGGGATATAGGAATCCCAGCAAACATAAAGGGATATCAATATATAAGAGAGGGTATCATCATGGCGGTTCATGATGTAAATATGCTCAACTATATCACCAAGCTTTTATACCCAACTATAGCAAAGAAGTACAAGACAACTTCCTCAAGTGTTGAGAGAGCCATCAGACATGCTATAGAGGTAGCGTGGAACAGAGGACAGATTGATACGATAAATGAACTGTTTGGATATACAGTGAATGCCGGAAAGGGTAAGCCGACTAACTCGGAGTTTATCGCCCTTATCGCGGACAAGCTTAGAATAGAGTACAAGAAGAGAGCGTAGATCAGATATATCATATAAAAGTGGCAGGACCAGGGTTTATGATCAATCCCGGAACTGTCACTTTTTGTTGTTGGGGATATGTGGTACGTTTCGTTGCAAAAAGTATTGATTTGGGCTAAAATGTCACGTAGATTACAGAACAGGGAGAATATGCAGATGAATATATTGGGGTTGGTTTCCTATGCGGCTATTTTTACTGCGGTAAGATTTATAAGGAAAAATCGTGAAGCAGTTTTAATTGATTGTGTTTCTTATTTTATTTATTTTGCGAATGTTGCGGAATTCATACATGGAATATTGCTTGGGCATATAAAGGAATATGGAATAGATATGACCATAGCTTTAGTGCTTACCATATTCCAGGTAGCCATACCTCTGCTTACAGGCAGGATGAGAGGTGATAAGTTTCCTGCCCGGATACTCAGAAAGATTGACAGAATACACGAATCTGTTGTGCGTGGATTTTCAATTCTGGGTATTGTAGGATGGACATTTCTGCAGATAAGGTCATACATGCTGTGGGGGATACTGTTCGCGGTGACATGTATATTGAACATAGTATTTGTATGTATGTCTGATACTTTTTATAAATCCATAAGGGAAGAGCGGATGATACAGGGGATTGCATTTCTTTTTTCCTGGAGTCTGTGCAGTATAGTGCTTGGAACAGGTGCGATAATAGATTCCTCTGTGAATGTATTTGTGGTGGCTTGTGTTCTGTGGATATTGCTGCTTATACTCTATACGGCAAATGGTTTTGACCGGAATGAAGGAACTTTGTTCTGGGTGGTCACATCCGGAGTACAGGACATTAAGACAGTCAGATTCAGACTCCGGAGAATGCTTAAACGGTTTGCAAATAATATGCTGGCGTGTGTAGTTGTCGTATTTCCAATATTGGTAGTGAACACTATAGAGTTCTATTATGTCAATATGAATACATTGGAGTTCCGGGTCTCTGATTTCTGGGGAACAATGTTAGTCCAGGCCATACTTATAACGCTGACTGTGGCTGTATTTTTAACATGCCTGTCATCTGGGGCAACGAAGATAATAGGAAGTATCTGTATGGGGATAGCGGTCGCTGCATATCTTCAGGTTATGATATTTAACAGAGATATCGGAATAACAGATACACATGATATAAACTGGGGAGCATATCAGGGAAAGATGATAATAAATGCAATTATATGGTGTGCATGTATCATAATTCCATTGGTGCTGTATAAAATATTTGCGCGAAAGGCATTCGTGGCATTTAAAGCGGTAATGATGATCCTGATAGTTGTCCAGGCGTCGGCGGTGGTGTACGATCTGGTCAGATGTGGAGGATACAATAACACTGCGGGAGCAAGACCTACAGAATATTATGTTTCAGGTGAAAATGAATTCACAGTGTCCGGCAAAAAGAATATAGTAGTGTTCATTCTCGACACGTTCAGCAATGATTTCCTTGACAACATGCTGGATAGTTATCCGGACGAGCTGGACTATCTCAAGGATTTTACATACTATGACAATTATGACAGCAAATATGATGGAACAGCCCTGGCCATGAATTATCTGCTGACAGGGACAGAATTTGATAATTCGGTGCCTTGCAGGGAATATTCTAAGGCGGCGTTTGAGTCTGACAAAGCCCAGAGCTTTTATTCGTTTTTTAAGAAGCAGGGATATACGTGCAATCTGTACACGGATAAGGACACTGCGGGTTTTGTCGGAACATTGAATATATATGGATTGTTTGACAATGTGAAGAAAGAGTATGCCATAGATACGGTCTCAGATCGCCAGAAGATAAGGAAGAATATACTTAAGGGATCACTGTACAGATGGCTCCCACTTGCACTAAAGAGATACAGGCTGGTTGTCACCACTGATTTTGATGGGTGTGTAAGCGTTGCCGGACGGGATGACAGTGGTGTGAAACTGGATGAAGAATTTTATTCTGAGCTTAAAAATGAAGGACTGGAACTGGATAATAACGCAGGTAATTTTATGATATATCACTTTGAAGGAATGCACAGCTTTGGAAATGACAGATACAGCAAAAGCCATAATATGGCGGAGAGTGCACGTGGGAATCTGGAGGATGTGTACAGTTATATAGATGAGCTCAAAAAACTCGGGATATATGACAATACATCTATCATAATAACAGCAGATCATGGAGTGCATGAGACAAAGGACGGAATACAGCCGATATTTTTTGTGAAGAGGGCTGGTCAGACCCAGGAAAAGATACATATAAGCAATGCACCTATAAGTGCGGAGGAATTTATGCCGACCCTTGTAGCCCTTGCAGGAGGCGACAGTTCATCATATGGCAGTACGATATATGATTATGCCGAGGACAGTACAAGGTCTAGGACTGTGTATGTCAGAAAAAAGAAACAGAATATATCAGATGTGATAAGAAGTGATTCAACATCTTCGTATGTGTATCTGTATGGTTATACATATGATGGAGACAAAGAGGCGCTCAGGAGCAAAGACGATGACAAGCCGGATATCAAACTTCCACTTATGGATTTCTGGCATTAGATAGATGATGTAAAGGAGATTTAATATATGTCAGAAGATATATTGATATTGTTAACTGGATTATTTATCGCACTTGTCAGAATGATACGCAGAAGAGGGAAAGACAGACTTGTAGATTTAGTTCCGAATGTGTTGTATTACGGTGTGATAACATACTATATATATTATTGCTTTTTAAGACAGGCATTGTATCTGTGGGGGATAGCACTCATATGTGCCATGCTGCTGTTATGCGTGTTTGCATTGCCATGTATCATCTGCAGATCATCTAAGATCATGAATAACAGAGCGGTTATATGGATGAGAAGTCTCCATCAGGACACAATACAGGGGTTCACACTGTGGGGATTGCTCATGTATGGGATCATGTATAATATAGCGCAGGGATGGCATATAGTGTTTGTGCTGGCTGCGTATATTGTAAGTGCGGTGTACAGGCTGACATCTGCGGAGAGAAGACAGTCTGTGAATGAGATGCATGATGTACAGGGAATATCGTTTATAGCGGGGATAGCTATCAGTTATGCAAGGTTCGATGTAAATATCAAGTATCATCCGTTCTATGTACTGTTATATACGATGGTAATGTGGATCATACTTATGGTTGTGTATTCCTTGAATCAGTTTGACAGTAATAAAGGAACAACATGGGAATTGCTGACCAGAAACATCAGAGAGCTGTGCTGGTGTGATATCAGGTGGAAGAGAATGCTCAAGAGGTTTGTCAATCTATTCATTCCTGTATGTGCGCTGACATTTTCTTTGTTTATAGAAAATACATTGGAATTTTATTATACAAACAGAGGAGTATTTGGTTTTCAGATATCGGATTTCCTGGGAAGCATGATCGTACGTGTTATAATCCTGACTGTATCGTTATCAGTTATACTCACATGTCTAAGCTCGAAAGCAACCAAGATAACAGGTGCACTGGCGAGTGGAATAGCTGCTGCATCATATCTTCAGATCATGATATTCGACAGGGATATAGGTATAACAGACACATATGTGATAGACTGGAGCCAGTACAGCGGTAAGATGATAATAAACAGTATTATATGGATCGCGGTGATCATTATTCCCGTTGCGATGTTCCTGATATGGAAGGAAAAGGCATTCAGAGTTATAAAATGGGTTGTGTTCTGTATTCTACTGGTGCAGCTTTCAGCTGCGGTATCGCTTGTATATAAGAGTGGGGGATATCATAATACTGCAGGTCAGATATCGGATTATGATCTTACTGATGAGAATGAGTTTACAGTATCGGCGGATAGCAATATAATAGTCTTCGTGTTAGACACATTCAGCAGTGACTATCTGGACATGATGCTGGAAAAATATCCGGATGCTCTGAGTGGACTGAATGATTTTACATATTACAATAATTATGACTGCAAGTACGACGGAACAGCATTGGCTATGAATTATCTCTTATCTGGAAAGGAATTTGATAATACGATACCGTGCAAAGAGTATTCGAGACAGGCATTTGAATCCGAGAGTGCAGGAACATTTTATGGTTACATGAAGGAGCATGGATATACATGCAATCTGTATACAGATAAGGACACAGGGAAGTTCCTGGGACTTGGTAATCTATATGGGCTGTATGACAATGTGGACAAGAAGAACAATAACCATATTGAAAAAGACAGGAATGCTATCCAGGGGAATATGCTTAGAGGCGCTTTATACAGGATGCTGCCGCTGGCGGTAAAGAGATACAGCATAGTGGTAACTGCTGACTTTGATGATCTCGTGTACAGCACAGATGAAAATGACAGCCCGGCAGCACTGGATGACAATTTTTATGAGAAGCTTGATGAGAGTGGAATAGATATAAATGAAGAACAGGGAACATTCAATATCTTCCATTTTAAAGGAATGCATGATTACGGATATGGAAGTAAAAGGGCAAATATACCGGAGAGGGCTGAGTCATGTTTGCAGGATGTATGCAGATATATTGATAAGCTCAAGCAATTGGGTGTGTATGATTCTTCCACGATCATTATCACTGCGGATCATGGTCAGCATGAGACCATAGATGGTATACAGCCTGTGTTCTTCATAAAAAGGAAAGATGCCAGACAGGACGCACTTGTCATTAACAATGCCCCTGTAAGTGCAGAAGAGTTCCTGCCTACCATATTGAAAGCGGCGGGGGCTTCCGGAGATATGTGCGGCAGCACAATAGATGATTTCAAAGAGAATGAGGTGAGGGAGAGAACTGTATATGTGAGAAAATATAATTATGATGATGTGGCAGGTCTCTTGAGATCAAATATTAACTATTCATCATATTCTATGTTGTATGGATATACATACAAGGGAGACAAGGAGGATTTAAGAAAAAAAGATGAAGCAGAGCCAGACATAAAATTGACATTGACAGATTTCTGGCAGTAGATGACAATGATTTGGGAGGATAAAATTATGATGAGATTGTATATTGACCCGGCGACAACAAGCTATCTGGTACAGATAATAGCAGGAGTTGTTATTGCCCTTGGAGCGGCAGCAGGAATTTTCTTCAGCAAGATCAGGAGACTTTTCAAAAAGGGAAAGGGTGAAGAAGTAAAACAGACTAAAAAAGAAGGCACAGAGAAAAAGACAATAACAGCAGATGATCTGCTGGATGACGAGGAGTAAAAAATTGAATAGTATTATAGTTGCCATATCCGGTTTGTTTGGCATTGTGATGAAATGGTGTTATATGCTTGTGAAGAATTATGGATTATCCATAATAGTATTTACCATATTTACAAAGCTGGTATTATTTCCAATATCTCTTATAACACAGAAAAATTCCATAAAAATGGCACAGATGAGACCGGAGCTGGATGCGTTAAAGACAAAGTATGTAGATGACAAGGACAAATATGCAGATGAACAGCTGGCACTTTATAAGCGCATGAAGTATCATCCACTATTGGATATGATCCCGCTCATATGTCAGATAGTCATAGTACTGGGACTTGTGGGTGTTATGTACAGGCCGCTGGCGTATATACTGGGAGTTGATGCCCGGGAGATAGCGGCGATGAAGGACTGGCTTGACAGCCTTGGGATAACGAATCTGGGGGATTCTTATCAGCTTGAGATAATCAGGAAGATCCAGGCGGGAAATTCATCAATTGCCGGTGTTATGCAGTCGACGATAGACAGTATAAATGGATTTGACATGCACTTTATGGGGTTAAATCTCTCTGAGAGGCCGTCACTCCACTCAAACTATATACTGCTCATCATTCCGCTCCTGTCCGGTGTAAGTGCATGGCTCATGTGTGTTGTACAGAACCGGATCAATGTGCTGCAGTTATATGCAGGGAATATGAACAAGATAGGAATGACGATATTTATGATCGCATTCTCAACATATTTTGCATTCCTTGTACCTGCTGGTGTTGGTGTCTACTGGATATGTGGCAATCTGTTCGCGATACCATCCATGTACCTGACAAATGTTGTGATCCCGCCAAAAAAATATATAGATATGGATTATGTCAGGATAGTGAAGGAAACTGCAAAAGAGAAAGATCAGCTCCAGAAGAAATATGGCAGGATAGAGAGGGAGTATTATAAGAGATTTGAGCACACAGATGACAAGAAACTGGTATTCTATTCTGAGAGCAGAGGATTTTATAAATATTACTCACCTATCATAGATTATATACTTGAGAAGTCAGAGTACATAATAGACTATGTGACGAGTGATCCGGAGGACCCGGTGCTCAAAAAAGCCTCTGACAGGTTCAGGACTTACTATGTTGCACAGGACAAATACCTGATACCGCTCTTTATGAAGCTCGACTGCGATATATGTGTTATGACGATGCCGGATCTTGAAAAATATCATATAAAGAGATCAAAGGTGAGAGACGACATAGAGTATATATATGTGTTTCATGGCATGGGAAGCAGCGCTCTTACGCTGCGAAAGGGAGCGCTGGATAACTATGATACATTATTCTGCGTTGGAATGGATGCAGTTAATGAGATAAGACAGATGGAGGAGCTCTACGGCACTGAGAGTAAAACTTTGGTTGAGACGGGATACGTTCTTCTGGATCAGATGATACAGGATTATGAAAAGAGGAAACACGTTGATACTGATAAGGTTAATATACTTATAGCTCCATCATGGCAGCCGGATAACATAATAGATCTGTGTGTAGATGATATGCTTGATGGACTTGCGGATACAGATTACAGGGTTGTGCTCAGACCACATCCGCAGCAGGTCCGCCACCAGAAAGAGCGCTTTGACGATATGGTGGAAAAGTATGCAGCATATGATAATATAGAGATCCAGACAGATTTCTCATCTAACTATACGGTTATGGATGCAGACCTTCTGATAACCGACTGGTCTGATATAGCATTTGAATATGCATTTACTACTTTAAAGCCTGTGTTGTTTATAGATACACCTATGAAGATCATGAATCCCGAATATGATAAGATAGCCCAGAAGCCTATAAATATAACTTTGCGAGATGTCATTGGCATGAGATTGGCTGTGGACGATATAGGCAGGCTGAACAGGGTGATAGACGAGCTCATAATGAAAAAAGGCGAATATCATGACAGGATAGAAAAGGCCCGCGAGGAACATATATTTAATATTGGCAAAAGCAGGATCCTGAGTGCAAAGTATATTATAAAGCGCCTGGATGGCTGATGCCTATATAGTTGATCTCATATAGATACAAACAGCTAACGTATAATTATTGAATAAAAAACGATATAATGAGAATTCGCAGGGCAGGAAGGATAATTTATGTTGAATTTTACAGTTGGTCCGGTTATGTCGGATGAGAATGTAAGGACTATTGGAGCTGAACAGATCCCGTATTTTAGGACGCCTGAGTTCTCGGAGACTATGCTTGAAAATGAAACTTTGATGAAAAAGTTTGCAAAAGCAGCAGATGATTCAAGGGTGGTTTTTATTACTGGTTCCGGAACGGCTGCGATGGAAGCGGCTGTTATGAACGTGTTTGATGAAAATGACAAAGTACTGATTGTGAACGGTGGAAGTTTTGGACATCGTTTTGTTGAACTATGTGAAATCCATGATATTCCATATGAAGAAATCAGGCTAGAATCAGGTAAAGCACTGAAGAAAGAACAGTTAGATACATATAATGACAAAGGCTTTACTGGCTTCCTTGTCAATGTTCATGAAACTTCGACCGGTGTGCATTACGACATTGATATGATCAGTGACTTTTGCAGGGAAAATGGTATATTTTTAGTTGTAGATGCCATAAGTTCTTTCCTCGCAGATGATTTTGATATGAAAAAGCTGGGCGTACAGGTGATGATTACAGGCTCCCAGAAAGCACTTGCCTGCCCACCTGGGATATCAGTTATTGTACTTTCGCATGATGCTGTTGAGCGCGTTGAGAGCTGTAAAGTTAAGTGCATGTATTTTAATCTGAAATCCGCGCTGAAAAATGGAAAAAGGGGTCAGACCCCATTCACGCCGGCAGTTGGCATTTTACGTCAGATAAATGTCCGGTTAAAAGAAATTGATGAGGCAGGTGGAGTAGAAACAGAAACAATAAAAATAGCAGAACTTGCACAGGATTTCAGGGAGAAAATCAAAGGACTTCCATTAGAGATTGTTTCAGAATCTATGTCCAATGCTGTAACTCCACTACATCCATTGAATGTTTCTGCCTATGATGTATTTACAAGGCTGAAAGATGAATATGGAATCTGGATTTGTCCCAATGGTGGTGAGTTAAAAGACAGAGTGTTTAGAGTAGGGCATATTGGGGACATTACGAAAGAGGATAATACGACACTCGTAAACGCTTTCAAGGATCTTCAAAATCGTGGATTGTTATGAATCAGGAGGGAAGCAGGTAAATGGTAAAGGTAATTACATATGGAACATATGACTTGCTTCACTATGGACATATCAGGCTATTAGAGAGAGCAAAAGCACTCGGCGATTATCTGATTGTCGGTGTGACAGCAGATGATTTTGATAAAAACAGGGGGAAAATCAATGTACAACAATCGTTGATGGAACGAATTGAGGCGGTACGTGCCACTGGTTTAGCGGATAAGATCATAGTGGAAGAATATGAGGGGCAGAAAATCGATGATATCCGTCGATATGATGTGGATATTTTTACAGTTGGCTCTGACTGGAAGGGTGAATTTGACTATCTGAACGAATACTGCAAAGTAATATACCTGAATCGTACAGAAGGTGTCTCTAGTTCTGAAATTCGGTCAGAAGAGCGGAAAATAAGACTTGGTATCGTAGGCGATTCGCTGATTGCTAAAAAGTATATCAGGGAAGCACAGTATGTTAATGGTCTGGAAATTGCTGGAGCTTGTACAAGAAATCCGAAGTACTTTGAAGATATTCCGTTCATAACGGATGACTTTGATGTGTTGCTGGGAAAAGTAGACGCTGTTTACATTGTATCTACCCCAGAAAATCACTATGACCATATAAAGAGGGCGCTGGAAAGTGGTAAGCATGTGTTGTGCGAGTCGCCGATTGCCCTGGATAGTCAGCAGAGCAGACAGCTTTTTGACTTGGCGGGCAAAAAAGGATGTATTTTAACGGATGCGCTAAAAACAGCGTATTCAACAGCTTATTCAAGACTTCTTTTACTGGCAAAAGAAGGGAAAATTGGTGACATATATTCTGTAGATGTGACCTGTACAAGCCTGAGATCTATTGCGGAAGATGCATGGGATAGTATATGTGACTGGGGCCCTACAGCTATGTTGCCGGTTTTGAATATACTTGGAGTAAACTATAAGGAAAATCGCATTATTTCCCACATTGATCAGGACGGACATGATCAGTTTACAAAGATTGATTTTTTGTATGACCATGCGGTGGCTTCTGTTAAAGTAGCGAAGGGTGTTAAGTCAGAAGGGGAACTGGTAGTCTCTGGTACAAAAGGTTATATTTATGTTCCGGCACCTTGGTGGAAAACAGACTATTTTGAAATTCGTTATGAGGATACATCCCGGAATAAGAGGTATTTTTATCAACTTGATGGGGAAGGAATACGATATGAACTGGTTGCTTTTGCAAAGACTATTGAAAGTGGACGTAATTTGTCTTATGTCGATGAAGAAATTTCCAATGGTATTTGTAAGGTGATAGGAGATTTTTATTCGAAAAAAAACTGTAGTTTGATATAAAAATTGACGACAATAATGATGGGGAGACACAGTAACGAGCAGTTTATCTAGCTGGGACATGTGAATAAGCAGATTCATACCTTGAAGAGAAATGGGTTATTGTGTATAATAATTTAGGTACAGTAAAAGCAGGATACGCACAGGTACCCTGCTTTTATTTATGCGGACAACATGCAAAAACATGGACTTTGCTGTTGCTGCGATAACTTGAGAGAATAAAACAGGTGGAGTGATATGATAGAGACGGTAGTTTCAGCGAATATGCTGATTGGAGAAGTGATGAGGGTGAAGAAGAATCACCTTGCACCTGATTTCCCAACGGGCAATGAGAAGAGATTGTGTATAGTCTCCGGAATCCATGGAGATGAAGTGGCTGGTCAGTATATATGCTATGAACTGATCAGGAGAATAAAGAAAGATTTTGATAAGCTTACAGGAATAGTGGATGTATATCCGTTCATCAATCCGATGGGACTTGAAGCCCAGTACAGAGATGTACCTGTATTTGATATAGACATGAACACGCTGTTTCCGGGATCAAAGGATGGAACAGTTGGTGAGTATACCGCTGCAAAAGTCATGAAGGATATTGAGGGAGCGGATATCTGCGTGGATGTGCATTCCAGCAGTGTGTATATAAAGGAGATACCACAGGTCAGAGTGAATTCGGATGTGGCAGCAGAACTGGCGCCATATGCAGCCTGCATGAATGTTGATGTTGTCTGGATACATCCGTCATCCACTGTCATGGAGGGAAGTCTTGCCCATGCGCTGAATGAGACCGGTGTGAAGAGTATGGTCGTTGAGTCTGGAGTTGCGCTCAAGATAGACTATGACTATTCCAACCAGATAGTAGACGGACTGTTTTCGCTCATGAAGAAGATGGAAATATGGCAGGGTGATATAAATGTAGAACATAAGCCTAAGTTTGCCAAGGATAAGGATGTCGTATTTGTAAATGCAGAGAGCAGCGGAATATTTCTTCCTGTGGCAAAACATTCGGAATACATACAGCAGGGAGAGATAATAGGCAGGATAGTAAATGTCCTTACAGGTTCGGTGGAGGAGACTATAAGATCACCAAGAAATGGTATTGTGTTTTCACTCAGGGAGTATCCGGTCATAGAAGAGGGGTCACTTGTGGCTCGAATATTCGGAGGTGGACATGAATAAAGAGATAATATATTCCATGAATACCGCGTATCGTGGGGAGTATGAGATACAGGGCTTTTCATATGGAGGCGGAGAGAAGGCAGCGTGCATAGTGGGGGCTATGCGTGGAAATGAATTTCAGCAGCTCTATATAAGTTCACTTCTGGCTAAGAAGCTGAGTGAACTGGAGGCCAGGGGTGCAATAGTTTCCGGAAAGAAGATAATGCTCATACCATCCATAAATTACAGCTCATTCAATGTCGGAAAAAAATACTGGATAACAGATAATTCTGATATAAACAGATCCTTTCCGGGAAACCCGGAGGGACAGGCGACAAGCCGTATAGCTGCAGCGGTTATGGAGAAAGTGACAGGTTATGCGTATGGTATACAGTTTGCAAGCTTCTACATGGATGGCGAATTTATACCTCATGTGAGAATGATAGAGACTGGAAGACAGAGCAACAGTCTGGCAAATCAGTTTGGAATGCCTTATGTGCTCACGGCGGAGCCTAGGTCATATGACAGGGCAACACTTAATTATAACTGGCAGATGCGGGGAACCGATGCATTTTCTGTATATTCCGGCGTTACAGATACGATAAATGGTGAGAGTGCCAATCAGGCTGTGTCATCAGTTCTCAGATTCCTTACGCGCATGGGTGTTATAAGGTATAACTGCCATGCAGGATATATATCTACTATTCTGGATGAGGAGGATCTGCTCAGTATCAGATCAGAGCATGCGGCCGGATTTTTCAAGAAGCTTGTGGCTCCAGGCGACGAGGTCGTGAGAGGAGATATCATAGCGAATATCATCAACCCGATGACAGGAGAGAACACGACGGATATATATGCACCGACGGATGGAATCATATTCTATTGCCAGAACTCCCCGATGATATATCAGAATTCGGTGATATTCAAGATGATAAGAAGATTGCACAATTAGCGGTGGGGTGGATTGCAGCTTAAGAAAAATATGTTAAATGGTACTGACATCAAAAAATAAGCTGAGATTTACGGAATAATGTAAGGAATACACAAAAATCACCAAACAAACACAAAACACTACAAAAAAATCAAGATAAATGCTATTATTAAGTAATTGAAATTAAAAAGGCGGAATTCGTATGATTATTTTTCCACCTTTATGAAAAACGCTTTTACTATGGAGGTATGACATGAGTAAGGTCAAGAGAGTGTATGTTGAGAAAAAGCCTGACTATGCAGTCAAGGCAAAGGAACTTCACGAAGAGATTAAGAACTACCTGGGAATCAATGCTGAGTATGTAAGAGTCCTTGTAAGATATGACATTGAGAACATATCTGAAGAGACATACAGCAAGGCACTTGAGACAGTATTTGCAGAGCCGCCAGTGGATGTGATCTATGAGGGTGAGCCACAGCTTGCAGCTACAGATAAGGTATTTTCAGTAGAGGCACTTCCTGGTCAGTTCGATCAGAGAGCGGATTCAGCAGAGCAGTGTGTAAAGCTTCTTGCAGAGGATGAGGAGCCGGTTATCAAGACTGCCACAACATATGTACTTTCAGGCGACGTGACAGACGAGCAGCTTAAGGCTGTCATGGATTACTGTGTAAACCCTGTTGATTCAAGAATATGCGGCATGGAGATACCTGAGACTCTTGTAACAGAGTTCCCTGAGCCAGCCGATGTTCATATATTTGACGGATTCAAGGACATGGCAGAGGCGGATCTGAAGGAGCTTTATGACTCACTTGGACTTGCCATGACATTCAAGGATTTCCTTCACATCCAGAACTACTTCAAGGGTGAGGAGAAGAGAGACCCATCCATGACCGAGATCAGAGTCCTCGATACATACTGGTCAGATCACTGCCGTCATACAACATTCTCAACAGAGCTCACAGATGTTGAGTTCGATGATGGAGATTACAAGGATCTTCTTGAGAAGACATTTGACGCATATAGAGCAGAGATGAAGGAGATGTACAAGGACAGAGATGACAAGTTCGTATGTCTCATGGATATAGCCCTGATGGGTATGAAACAGCTCAAGGCAGCAGGAAAGCTCGATGACATGGAAGTGTCAGATGAGATCAATGCATGTTCAATAGTTGTTCCTGTAGTTGTAGACGGAGTAGAGGAAGAGTGGCTTGTATTCTTTAAGAACGAGACACACAACCATCCTACAGAGATAGAGCCATTCGGTGGTGCTGCTACATGTCTTGGCGGAGCTATCAGAGATCCACTCTCAGGAAGAGGTTATGTATATCAGGCTATGAGAGTTACAGGTGCAGCTGATCCTACAAAGTCTCTCAAGGACACTATGGAGGGCAAGCTTCCACAGCGTAAGATCGTCACAACAGCAGCACATGGTTACAGCTCATATGGTAACCAGATCGGTCTTGCAACAGGTCTCGTAAATGAGATATATCATCCAGATTATGTTGCAAAGAGAATGGAGATCGGAGCAGTTATGGGTGCAGCTCCAAGACGTGCAGTAAAGCGTCTCACATCTGATCCGGGAGATGTCATCATCCTTCTCGGTGGACGTACAGGCCGTGATGGCTGTGGTGGAGCTACAGGTTCATCCAAGGCCCACACATCACACTCACTTGAGACATGTGGCGCAGAGGTTCAGAAGGGTAACCCACCTACAGAGAGAAAGATACAGAGACTCTTCAGAAGAGAAGAGGTTTCATCTATTATAAAGAAGTGTAACGACTTTGGTGCCGGCGGTGTGTCAGTTGCCATAGGAGAGCTGGCAGACGGACTTGTTGTAGATCTTGACAAGGTGCCAAAGAAATATGCAGGACTTGACGGTACAGAGCTTGCTATATCAGAGTCCCAGGAGCGTATGGCTATCGTGGTAGATCCTAAGGATGTTGATACTATGCTCGGTTATGCTGAGGAGGAGAACCTTGAGGCTGTAGTAGTTGCAAAGGTTACAGAGGAGCCTAGACTTGTTCTTAAGTGGAGAGGTAAGGATATTGTAAATATCTCCCGTGCATTCCTGAACACTAATGGTGCTCATCAGGAGACACAGGTCAAGGTTGAGGTGCCAAGTAAGGCAGATAACTATTTTGATTCAGTAAAGGAGCCTGCAGATGTAAAGCAGGCATGGCTTGATACATTGTCAGATCTGAATGTATGTTCACAGAAGGGACTTGTGGAGATGTTCGACAGCTCTATCGGAGCAGGAACAGTAACCATGCCGTACGGTGGTAAGTATCAGCTGACACCTACCCAGACAATGATCGCAAAACTTCCTGTACTCAAGGGTAAGACAGACACGATCACCATGATGAGCTACGGATTTGATCCATATCTGTCAAGCTGGAGCCCATACCATGGTTCAGTTTATGCAGTTGTTACATCAGCAGCCAAGATCGCTGCAGCAGGTGGAGATGTAAGCAAGATCAGACTTACATTCCAGGAGTATTTCAAGAGACTTGGAACAGATCCATACAGATGGGGACAGCCACTGGCAGCACTCCTCGGTGCATACGATGTACAGATAGGACTTGGACTTCCATCTATAGGTGGTAAGGACAGTATGTCAGGTACATTCAACGATATAGACGTACCTCCAACACTCGTATCATTTGCAGTTGATGTGGCAAGCTACATGGATGTGGTTACACCAGAGCTCAAGAAGGCTGGAAATGTACTGGTAGAGATGGATATAGATAAGGACGAGAACGACATACCTGTATATGAGAATGTTCTCTACATGTATGATCTCCTCAACAAGAAGATAAAAGAGGGCAAGATCCAGTCTGCATACGCAGTAGGATTTGGCGGTATCATAGAGGCTGTCAGCAAGATGGCATTTGGAAATAAGCTCGGTGTAGAGCTTGAGGATACAGTTAGCAAGAGAGATCTGGTTGCCAAGAATTACGGCGCTATCATCCTTGAGGTCAAGGAGTCAGATCTTGACCAGCTCGGCATTCCTGTTAAGAAGATAGGTAAGGTCACAAAGGAGCCTGTATTTACATACAAGGATGCAACGATCACTATGGATGAGGCTCTTGCAGCATGGACCAAGACTCTGGAGAAGGTATTCCCGACAGAGTCAAATGTACCACAGACAGAGATCAAGACAGGCCTCTTCGATGCCAAGACAGTTTACACATCAAGGAACAAGGTTGCAAAGCCAAAGGTATTCATACCTGTATTCCCTGGTACAAACTGTGAGTATGACTCAGCAAAGGCATTTGAGAGAGCTGGCGCAGACGTACAGACGATAGTATTCAGAAATATGACAGCACAGGGAATCAGAGACTCTGTTGACGCATTCAAAAAGGCAATCAGCGATTCACAGATCATCATGTTCCCAGGTGGATTCTCAGCAGGTGATGAGCCTGACGGATCAGGTAAGTTTATCGCAACAGCATTCCGTAATGCCAAGATCTCAGAGGAGGTTATGAAGCTCCTGAACGAAAGAGATGGACTTGCGCTCGGTATCTGTAACGGATTCCAGGCACTCATCAAGCTTGGTCTTGTACCTTACGGCGAGATCAGACCACAGACAGATGATTCACCTACACTGACAATGAACAGCATCGGCCGTCATCAGTCCAAGATGGTATACACAAAGGTTGTTACAAACAAGAGCCCATGGCTGAAGAAGGCAGAGCTCGGTGGAGTATACACAATTCCTATCTCACACGGTGAGGGACGTTTCGTTGCAAGCAGGGAATGGTGTGAGAAGCTCTTCGCAAATGGACAGGTTGCAACACAGTATGTCGACATGAACGGCAATCCAACCATGGATGAGTACTACAATGTCAACGGTTCATACTACGCGATCGAGGGTATCACAAGTCCTGACGGACGTGTCCTCGGTAAGATGGGTCACTCAGAGCGTATCGGACAGGCTGTAGCTGTAAACGTATACGGCGATCAGAATCAGAAGATATTCGAGAGCGGTGTTGAATATTTCAAGTAATATAAAATGCAGTCACAAAGCCGGGATTTATGACACGAATAGGTACACTTATGTGTGCGAAGGTCACAAAGCTGAAACTTTATGACATTAATACGGGGACAGGTGAGAATAGCTTCAATGCCTGTTCCCGTTTGTTATTTTATATGTTACATAGCAATACAAAAGTTATAGTGAAACAGGAAAATTATGGTTTGGGACAGGAGATATTGCATGGCAGAAAAAAGAAAAAACATAATAGGATTTTTGGGGGTTATAATTCTGATGCTGCTTGTGAGCGGTATCTGCATGGCTCCATGTTTTGAAAATGGTCTGCCATACGGTGATGACCAGCAGATACACATGCTGCGTGTTGAAAGTATTCTCAAGGCATTCAGAACAGGCCAGGGATATCCTATATATGTATATCAGAACATGCTTGAGGGATACGGCTACGGCATGGGGTTATTTTATCCTGATATATTCCTGCTGCCGGCGGTTCTGTTCAGGATACTTGGGGCTGGACCTGAGCTGGCCATGAAATTATATATATTCCTCATCCTTTTGTGTACGAGTGCCGCTTCATATTATGCAGGCAGGTATATAGGCGGCAGAAAGTATACAGGTATTGTTATGATGGTCCTGTATACGATGGGACATTATCATCTGGAGGATATATATATCAGATTTGCTCTGGGGGAAGCTGCAGCTATGATATTTATCCCGCTGGCATTTGTGTCGTTGTACGATCTGACAGAGAGAGGACACAGCAAGAAGGGATTGATGTGCATTACTTACGCCTGTCTGATGTTATCACATACCATCAGTTTTATTCTGTGCGTTATCCTGGCTGTTTTATGGGTTGTAATAAGGACGGTAAGAATATCCAGGAACATACGTCTGGTCGTGGATATTATGGCAGAGGCGGTTATGTGTGCTGCGATAACAGCATATTACTGGCTTCCTGTGCTTGAACAATTTGCGGATGGCAGTTTTCATGTGAGCAGTGATCCGGCATTCTATACACACGAGGAGACCTTATCGCTTCTGGCAATAGTGAGTGGAAAGTACTCGGTGGCATTTATAGAGGTGGGGATACTGGCACTTCTGGTATTTGCCAGCGTGTATAAAAAAGTATATAATAAAAAAGCTTTATTGTGTCTTGTGGCAGCGGCTGTGCTGCTTATATGCGAGACAAAACTTTTTCCGTGGAAGCTTGTCGATAAGACACCGCTTGTCAGCATACAGTTTCCGTGGAGATTAAATATGTTCACTGAGTTTTTTGTGGCACTTGGAATAGCACTCCAGTCGGCTGACATAATAGCCAGGCTGGCATCTTACCGCAGAAATGTGTGCGTGTGTGCAGCCGGAAGTATACTTATAGGCATTTTCAGCCTGAATATGGTGTGGAATGTTGAGCTTGGTGGATATGTAAACTATCCTGATGGATATGCGGACAGCGCTGAGAATACTGACAGTATAGGATTCTGGGAGTGGCTTCCTGCGGAGGGAGATCTTGCAGATACGGTGAGGAGTGGGGATAAGTATATGGTCAGCGTATGTGGAGACACACTTGCAGGTGTATACAACAGGGATGGAAGTTATGAGTTTGATGCCGGAGGCAATCCGGGCATATATGTCATACCTAAGTATTATTACAAGGGATATGTAGCAGAAGTCAGGTATGAGTCAGGTTCGTGGTGCGATATACAGGTTTCAAAAGATAAAGAAAATGGGCTTGTCATGCTTGCCTGCGACCAGGGAACAGAGAATGTAAAGGTGGAATACAGGGGGACTTCCATACAGAAGATTTCAAAATGGGTGAGTATGATCAGTCTGCTGGTATTTTGCCTGTTATTTATCGTGAAAAAATTTACGGATAGAAAAGGGATAATCTGGAATGAAACAGAAGGTGTGTAAATTTTGGAAATACGTGATAGCGGCATTGCTGCCGGTTGTATGCATAGTCATCCATATGGCGATCGACAGATGCTATCCGTTTGGAAATAATACTATACTGCTCGGCGATGCAAATGGACAGTATTATGCATTCTTCAATGAGCTTTCCGACAAGATAAGAGATGGTGGCTCTCTGCTTTTCAGTATAGACAAGGGCCTTGGATATGATTTTTATTCCAATTTCTTTTATTATCTTGCCAGCCCGTTTAATTTGATAGCGCTGGTTCTTGGAAGAACAGATATGGAAATTGGCATGATAGTTACCATGTGCGTTCAGGTTGGAATATGCGGTGCGTCCATGACGTACTATCTGTCACATTCCTTCCGCAATAAGATGGAGCATGGACGTATAAATGATGCTGTGTGTATTGTCCTGGGACTTGCGTATTCCATGTGTGATTATATTGTTGCATATCAGTACAATATGATGTGGCTGATCAGTTTTATTCTGGCTCCATTTATTATGCTGGGAGTCGAAAACATGGTCAGGGGTGGCGACAGAAGACTATATTTTGCGGCCATGGTGATGGCATTTGTGTTCAATTTCTATTTCTCATGGTTTCTTGCAATACTTGCAGTCGTATGGTTTATTGATGTTCAGGAATACGGCTGGAGAGAGTTCTGGCGGAGCGGACTTCGGTTTGCATCGACCTCGGTAGTCGCTGCATTTTGCTCGTGCTTTGTGCTTGTTCCTTGTTTCCTTGCCATAATGCAGAGGCATACGGAAAAGGATATGACCATAATCACAAATGGAACTGTGCTTAACAATATTGCAGATTATATACAGTCATTTTTCTGGGGGAATGAGGTAAATATATCTGGAAGTGAATTGTATGGGCGGAATTCATACGTTGGAATATTTGTCATTTTTCTGGCTGTCACATATATAGGAAGTAAAAGGACAGGCAGATATGTAAAGCTGAAAAGGATCATAGAGATAGCGATACTGATGATTTGCTGCAATTCCAGAAATGCAATATATATTTTGCATGGTATGACATATCCACATTCATTTTCCTGCAGGTTTGCTTTTACATTGGTATTACTGCTGGTGGTGACGGCATTTGAGGGAATTGTGCATATAGAGAAACAAATTTATGTGTATTTGATTTTGTCAGTTCTTTTCTTTGCTATGGTGTTTGTATTCACGTTGAGTTACACCACGGAGGTACAGGTGCTTGCATGCTATATGGCAACAGTGATGATACTGGTATATCTTATACTGGTTGCGGTCTTATATAACAGGGGAAGTATAAAACGGGAGAGTTTTATAGTAAATATCCTGATAATAGGTGTTTTGGAACTCCTGTCAAATAATATTTATGTCAGTATGCATAATTACGATATAAGCAAGGACAGGTCAACGGGAACTGTACATTGGGAGAATATCTATAATAACATTGACGATTCAAGGCTTGACAGAAAAACATCGTGGATTATGTCGGCAAATAATATGTCTTATTCAGATACAAATCTTTTTTCGTCAGTGATAAATGGTGACCTGTGGAGACTGTTTGGAAAAACAGGTCTGGTTTATCAGACTAATTCAGGCAGTTATGCATACAGAGGGGCAACTCCGGTAACGTCACTTATGTTCAATGTAAGAAATGTTCTGACGGATAATAAAACATATTTTGGAGGATATACAAAAGAGAATAGTTATCTGATGTTCGACGGCGATTATAACATATCGGATGAATATGGTCTGTACACAACTGACAGTGTGGTTGGCCTGGGAGTAGCTGTGTCAGAAGATATATTGAACTGGGATCTGTCAAATCGTGATGTGTTTGAGGTGCAGAATGATTTTATACATAGTATATCCGGATATGATGGAGTGTTCTCACACGTCGGTATTGATGAAATGGATAATATGAAAGTTCAGTACAGGGCCTGTGTGGCAGATAGGACATATTCGCCGGCAGATGTTCTGGAGAACAGCGGACAATTATACAGATATATGAATATTTCTCTTGATCCTGATTATCATTCTACGGTTAAGTTTTATTTTCAGGTTCCGAGGGATATGGAGCTGTATGTATATATGTATGACAAAAATCAATTGTGCACAAGAACATACATAGATGGAAAACAGATTGGGAGTTCCGCCACATATCCTGCTCCGGCAGAGACGTTATACCTTGGCTTTTTGAAAGCGGGGCAGAAAGTGGAGATCGATGCTGTGAACAGGGCAGGCCAGTTGACCAAGGGTGCTACATATATAGATTTTTACGAATATGATGATCAGATGATGAAGCGGTGTATAGAGGATATCCGTGATAGTGCCATGGTTGTGGATGTACTTAAGGATACATATATCAAGGGAAACGTAAATGCCCATGAAGATGGCGTGTTATATACATCTATTCCATACTATAAAGGGTTCTCTGCATATGTGGATGGAGAGAAGAAGAACACGCTGGAGATAGCCGGCGGTGCCTTGCTGGGCATTTATATTCCGGAGGGAGAGCACACGGTTGAGGTCAGATATTTTCCGTATGGATTAAAGGCTGGTATATTGTTATCAGTGGCGGGAATGTTGTGTGCGGGAGTTTATATTAAGAGAGCTGGAAGGAGAAGTAGAGAGCATGGAGAAGAAAAATAGATTAAATCTATTAAAATACTTATTGGTATTCACAATACCTGTCATATGTATAGTAATTCATATGATAATGGCAGATTGTTACCCATTTGGCAGGAATACGATTCTGGTGGGTGATGCAAATGCACAGTATTATGCATTTTTCCTTGAACTGTATGACAGGATAAAAGGCGGAAAGTCGCTGTTTTTCAGTTGGAATATGGGACTTGGATATGATTTTTATTCAAATTTTTTCTATTATCTGGCCAGTCCTTTTAATCTTATAGCGATGCTGTTTGGAAAGAACTATATGGAGATGGGAATGATAGTAACAATGTGCGTCCAGGTAGGGCTGTGCGGAGTTACAATGACTTATTTCCTGAAGCATACGAAGAGAAATACTATGCAGGAAGGCCTTATGAATGATGCTTTGACAGTGTTGTTCGGCCTTGTATACGCTATGTGTGATTTTATGCTCGCTTATCAGTACAATATGATATGGCTTATCTGCCTTATGCTTGTTCCGCTGGTTATGCTTGGCGTGGAGAAGCTGGTTGAGAATGGAGATGTGAGACTTTACTTTGTGAGTATGGTTCTGGCATTTGTGTTTAATTTTTACTTTTCGTGGTTTGTGGCCATCATGGCGGTGGTGTGGTTTATAGATGTAAAAAAGGAGAGTCATACATTCTGGAGAAGATTTGCCAGATTTGCTGTTACGTCCATAGTTGCAGCGTGCAGCGCTGCAGTTGTTCTTGTTCCATGTTTTCTGGCTGTATATTCCAGAAGTTATAGCGGAAGGATCGACAACAGCGTGAAGTTTACCACATGGGGAAATATAGCAAACTATGTACAGTCATATTTCTGGGGAAATTCATATGATCTGTATGGACAGAAGCTGTTTGGACTTAATACATATGTGGGTGTATTTACAGTGATACTTGTGATCGCCTATATGCTCAACAAGGATATAGACAGATTATCCAGAATAAAGAGAGCTGTTGAGATAATCATATTATCCCTCAGTCTCAACTGGGTTGCGGCAATATATGTATTCCACGGGATGACTCTGCCTCATCTGTATTCATGTAGATTTGAGTTCGTTTTATCGGTGATACTCCTGGTGAGCGCATTTGAGAGTGCGGTCAATTATAAACGTATAGGATATGCGCGGATAGCGGTAATGGCAGTGGTTATAATAGCCATGTTTGTATATGTGTTCATGAAAAATGACAATGTTCAGAGTATTGTGTGCTACATGGTCACGATATTGCTTGCTGTATATATGATATTGCTCCTTGTGTTCAATGCTAAGAACAGTGTGAAAGACAAGTCGGTTATCGTCAATCTTATAGTTATAGGAGTTCTGGAACTTATATCAAATGCGATATATACGAACGTTGACACTGCTACCTTGAGCAAGGACAAGGAGGGTGGATCAGAATACTGGAGGCAGGCATATGAGGAGATAGATAATTCCGATCTGAATAGAAAATCTTCATGGATATTATCACAGAATAATATAGCTTATTCAGATGCAAGTATATTTTCATCATCCACAAATGGAAGCATGGTTGATCTGTATGACAAGGTGGGACTTGTATATCAGGAGAATACAGGAAGTTATGCTTACAGGGGAACAACACCTGTGACGGCGTTGATGTTCAATGTGCGGAATGTATTGTCAGACACAGGAGCGTATTTCGGCGGATATGAGCTGGAGAAGGAATATACCATGCAGGATAATACCTACGGTATCGATGATACCTATGGTCTTTACACGTCCGCATATGCAGATGGAGCTGGTTTTGCCTTCGGCAGGGAGATTGCAGACTGGGATATTTCAAGCAGTAATCCATTCAAGGTACAGAATAATTTTGTGAAGACTATATCCGGTGTCGAGGATGTGTTTACGAGAGTTGAGACCAGTGAACTTAATGGGTTTGATGCAGAATACAGTGTGTGCGTTCCGAAGAGAGATTTTACCGGTGAGCTTGGTATTATAAAGTCAGACAATGTATATAAATATATAAATACATCATTATACGAAGACGTACATGCAAGCATAGATGTGAGTTTCACCGTGCCAAGGGATATGCATCTGTATGCATACGCGGAGGACAAACATCAGCTGTGTACAAGGCTATATGTTGATGGTGAACCGCTGAGCGATAACAGTGTATACCCTGCACCTTCTGAAATGATCGACCTGGGGGATCTGAAAAAAGGACAGACGGTATCGCTCAAGGTGGTGAATGTGTCAACCCAGCTGCAGACAGGAGTTACATATATTGATTTTTATGAGTATCATGATGACAGGATGCAGCAATGCATGGACAGCCTCACGGGAAAAAATCTGATCATTGACAGGGTGGATGATACATATGTCCATGGGTCGTTCAGTGCTGATGAGGATGAAATATTGTATACATCCATCCCATATTATAGAGGATTTACAGCATATGTTGATGGCGAGAAGGCGGAGACTGTTAAACTTGCCGGAGGTGCGCTGCTCGGTGTAAAGATCGCCAAAGGGGATCATGTTGTTGAATTGAGATATATAACATATGGATTTAAAGCCGGGCTTATGGTTTCAGTGGCCGGGATACTTATAGCTGTGTTTTATATGCTGATTGTCAGACGGAGAAGACACGATCAATTGTCAGATGAGAGGTAAATGGAGTATATGAGAGCGGAGAGTAGAAGAAGTTGCAGATGGGGGCTGTATATTCTGGTATTTATGATCACGTTGGCTGTATATATGGCGGCCATAGTGATTCAGGGAGCTTATCCGTTTGGAAATAAAAGCTTCCTGACTTATGATGCGTATGTACAGTATAAGAATATGTTTCATATGCTTTTTGCATGGCTTGCAGGTGAACATGATGGAACTTTTATGTGGAATACCGGAATGGGGATAGATGCATATCAGGAGGCGCTCTATTACTGCCTGAGTCCGTTCAATATACTGGTACTGATAATGGGCGAGAGCCGTCTGGAGCTTTCCATGGTTCTTCTGATAGTTTTAAAATCCTCCTGCATTCCTGTTTCTGCACTTTGGTATTTTACACATACTAACAAATGTAATAAAAATGCGCAGTTTGGAAAAGGAATATCTGATCTGATTGCGGTAACATGCAGTATGGCATATGGGCTGTGTGGTTATATTCTGGCATATGGACATAACATTATGTGGCTGGATGGCCTTATATTGATGCCGGTCCTCGCCATTGCTATTGAACGCCTGGCAGGTGAGGCAAAATGGACATATTATGTGGTTGTTCTGGCTGTTATTCTTATTCTCAATTTCTATTTTGCCTTATATATATGTGTGTTTGCTGTTATATATTTTGCCCTTGAAGACTTTGGTTCTATCAGAATATTTGTGCACAGGGCTATACGGTTTGCGGGGGCATCAATACTAGCGGCAATGATCGCAGGGGCGGTTCTTATACCTGCTGCAAAGGTCGTTCTCAATTCCGCTGAATCAGCTGGGGATATAAACCAGCAGGGTATGAATATGTGGGGACAGGCAGGAGAATATATATCGTCGTTTTATCCGTTAAAAGAGATAAAGTGTATATCCATGTTCTGTAATAACAGTTTTTGTGGAAGTGTAGTTATATTTTTATTTTCGCTATTTCTGATTTCCGGAGCAAATGGAGTTATAAAACGATTGAAATATGGTATTGTGGCTGCAGTGCTTGTACTTGCACTGAATTATCTGCCACTTAACTATGTGTTCCACGGATTTGCCATAACCCACGGCCTGGGCAACAGATTTGCATTTGTGCTGACATTTCTGCTTGTGGATGCAGTATATATGATATTGCAGAACATACAGAAGGTGAAAATGCGGGAGATGGTCTGCGCGGCTTTATGTGCATTGGCAGCATTCGCGATCAGTCTTATAGATAACAGGGAGATGAGTACACCTGTTGGATATGTTATATTTCTGCTGATAACTGTATTCACGGCACTTATGTGTATATTCTGGAGGAGAAACAGTATAAAGCTGCACACATTGCTTGGTATGATATGTGTCATATGGTGTCTGGAAATAGCTGGAAATGCCGTGTACAATCTGAAGGACAAGTACTCAGACAGCCTGCTGGATGACAGTATCGGGCTTGATAGATGGAGTGCAGCCTACGATGAGCTGAAAGTTGAAAACGGTGAGAGAAAGACGGCGTATATCGGTGAGGATTATTCACCGTATACGGAGACAAACTGGTATTCATCCATGGTGAATGGCAATACCATACGTGCATTTGGCAGTATGGGCATAGGCCATTATGATAATGTCGAGTATATATATGATGGAATCACTCCGCTCACGGCACTCATGTATAATGTGCGGTATTCACTGGTAAACGAAGAAGGAACATATGCAGGGTATTCAGAGATTGAAGGTACGGATGATTACAAAGTATATGAGGCTGACAGACTGGCAGGAATGGGATTTGTACTCGACGAGGGGATTGCGGAGTGGAAAGCAGATGGAAATGCTATGGAAAACCAGAATGATTTCATCCATATGGGATGTGGCATAGATGGCGGTATATTTACGGAGATAGATCTGAGTGAGGGAAAAGTCTCACATTATAATCTTGATGTAATCGATTCTGGCGATGGCTACTGTGCATATAGGACCACAAATGCATTTTCTCCTATTACACGATATGAGTTTGATGCAGATTCTGATATGGATCTGTATATGTACAGCAGAGATACAAGAAATCACTATGTCGAGGCTTCGGTTGATGGCGCTGTTACTGTGACCGGTATGCCTTATATGACGGAGTTTGTATCTCATATCGGAAAAGTTAAGAAGGGACAACATGTGAAGATATCTGTCTGCGGTGAGACCAGTTCCAAAACCGGAAGTGTAGGCCAACAGAGGTTTGGACTGTATTCATTTGACGCAGATCTGTTTGAAGCTGCAGAGGAAAAGATTACACAGAGTGTAATGAAATCCGTACATATAGAAAATGGCAGTTTTACGGGCAGCATAGAAGCAGATAGAGATGGTGTTCTATACCTGGCATATCCATATAATGATGGTTTTGATATATACCTGGATGGAGAGAAAAACGCCAAACTCAGACTTGGCACAGGAAATATGGGTATAAGGATCACAGCAGGGCTGCATGATATAACTATAACATACAGAACTCCGGGGCTTTTGACCGGATGCTGTGTGTCAATTGCAGGGATATGCATATTTATCGTTCTTATCGGGCTTCAAAAGAAAAAGAGAAATGGACGAGGGGAGAATTATGAAACAGAAAGATGATAATCATAAAGATAAGTATGATATCAAGACCATATTGGTCATATCTGTATCTGTGCTATTTTTCATAGTTGTGTATGCACCGGCGGAGCTTTATGTGAACAATATTGATGAATTCATTTTTTCAATGAAAGATATGCTGTCTGTACAGGTTCCGTCGCTGGTGGTGTCCGTGGCTGTGCTCAGTGCAGTGTTATACATTCTGACGAGGGTGAGTAAGAGGATATATGCATTTGTAGTGTGTGCTTTGTGGTGGATGTATCTGTGCACCATACTTCAGGGAGTGTTTTTCTCAGGCAAGCTTCCGCCTCTTGATGGCAGAGATATAGATTGGTCGGCATACAGGGGGGAGACCGTGTATGGGCTTATATTGTGCGTACTTGTTGCGGTGATAATAGGCTCTTTGTATATGAATCTCAGAAAAGTAATCGTGAATATTGTTAGATGGAGCTGCATCGCGGTGGACGTTGTATGTATTGTGGCTTTGTTTGTGATGGTGTCGAGGAACAGTGTATGGGGAACAGATATTACATATATGAATAATACAGAAAAAAACATATGTGATTATTCCACTGACCAGAATTATATAATATTTCTGGTCGATTCTGTGGAGGGGGAGACTGTAGATAATCTCCTGAATGATGGCACGGTGGATAAGAAGGACTTCAGTGATTTTACATTCTATAAGAATGTGGTCGGAGCCTACCCATATACTGCAAGATCCATACCTTATATATTGTCTGGAAAATGGTATGAGTGCCAGTGCAAATTCTCTGATTATCTGGATTCGGTTGTAGAAGAATCTCCTTTATTTGAAGAACTCAGGGCTGATGATTATGAATTGAACCTGTATGATATGAGTGAACTTCCGGTGAATGATAAAGGTGGTGAAAATGTGTTTGGCAATCTGACAAGTGACAGGACACATATAACATCGTACTCCGGATTCCTGAAGGATGTCATGATGCTTGGTGGCATCAAATATGCGCCGTATGCACTGAAAAAATATTGCTACAGCAAGGATGGCAACTATAACAGTCATATGCAGATGCGGGATGAAGCGAAATTATTTAATTGGAGAAATGATGAATTCATGAAAAAACTGGAGTCAGATGGCATAACGAGAGTATCTGATAAGCAGTTTAAATTCATACATCTTGAGGGCGCGCATGTGCCATTCAGGTATGGCAGCTATGAGAATGATGTCAAGGCGGCCATGGAGATGATATCGGATTATCTTGATATACTTAAGGAGAATGGAGTATATGATAATTCGGTTATTATACTTATGGCTGATCATGGATACGCTGTTGGCAGGCAGAATGGACAGGGCAGGCAAAACCCCATGCTGCTTGTAAAACAGAAGAATGAACATCATGACATGATCTGTTCGGACCTTCCGGTATCGTATGCTGATCTGCAGGTTATGTATAAACGCCTGCTTGATGGGAAGAGTGGGGATGATCTATTTGATGTGAATGAGGATTCCATAAGGGAGAGAAGATACCTTCTGTATGAACTTGAAGATGAGGACAATATATATGAATACATGCAGACCGGAAATGCATCGGACGATTCAACCATGGTAGCTACTGGCAGAGAGTATTCCCTTGATGAAATGTATAAAGTGCCAGACAGAAAGTATACAGGTGTATATGGTGCAACAGACAGGCTGTTTGTATATCTGAATGATATGACGGGTAGACTTGTGTGTGCAATACTGATCTGGACATTGATTTTCAGATCTATAATGTTCTTGCTGGGGCTGATCTTGCGTGTATGCATGAAGCATAAAAAAATATCAGCGATAACACAGATCATGGTGTGCATTGTCCCTGAAGTCTTGATCCTTGCAGCACTTAAACACGCAATTACAACGGCGGCGTATTATATTCCTTCTGGCAGAATGCTGGCAGGAATGGATACGGCTCTGCCGACCTATGACAATGGGTGGTATTCAGTCTCAGTCACATTGCTGGCAACGGCGGTTGCGTGTGTTGTGTTATTACTTAAAAGACGTAAAAAACTGGAGAACAGTGAGTGTTCTGACATGAAAAAATACGGCCCGGTTGTCGCTTGCTGCAGTTTGGTGCTGGTGCTTAGCTGGCTTTTACCGGTGGGAATGTCAATATACTGGGTGGCTACATGTGTGCTGGCAATGTGCGTAGAAAAGTTTATACAGAAGTCCACTCCATAAATTTTTTCATGGCAGTGCTCTGGTTTCTGGTGCCAGAATATGCGAAGCCTACAGTTCTGCTTGGGATTGGAGTGTCCAGAGGCAGCTCAGTGATTATGCCTGCATCCAACTGTTCGTGTGCGAACTCGCGGACTACGCTTGCGACACCCATGCCGATGGCTGCAAAGTCGATGAGAAGGTCCATGTTGTTGATCTCAAGGATCTGACTACAGTGTATGCTCTGGGTTCGGAGATAATCGTCTACATGGGTCCGGGTCACATTTGCCTCTTCAAGCACCATGAGATTGGAATTTTCAAGTATATATGTCGTCGGAATAGATGTGCGATAATCTGATATATTGTGAGCAGAGCCTGCGGAGAAATCTCCGTGGGCTTTGCTTTTTTTATTGTCGTTTGATGATCTGTAATTCATGGAATCCAGCAGTGGGACAATGTTTCCCTTTATGTTCACCGGGAGACCGGACGCTGCGCTGTCGTAGTCGCTTCCAATGTTCCTGTCGTAGAAGTTATCCAGATATTCGGGACTTGCCACGAATACATCGTGGATCTCCTTGACCGGGGAGTAGACTATTCCCTTTGGAAGCTCTGTATTACAGATAAGTCCGATGTCAATATCTTCATTTTTCAGCAGTTTGATGGTGTTGAGAGTCGAGTGGCAGTCTATGCTGAATTTGATGTTGGGATTCTCCTTGATGAAGTCCTTCAGATAATCCAGCAGGATGTGTTTGCACAGAGACGTGCTTACGCCTATTCTTATATGACCAATGCCAAGTTCTTTGTAATTTTTCAGGTTTTCTTCGCCCATGTTAAGTGCATCGAATGCTCTGTCTACATATTCGTAGAGTACCTGCCCTTCTTCAGTCAGATCCACTCCCCTGGAGCCTCTGGAAAAGAGTGTGATGCCAAGTTCTGCCTCCAGTTTGGATATGGATTTACTGATGGCGGGCTGGCTGATGTAGAGCTGATTCGCCGCTTTGCTGATATTGCCGGCTTTTGCCACTGTATAGAATATTACATAGTTGTTCAGGTTGGCTATCATGACATTCCTCCGAGTTATATCAAGTATTCTTTTTATATATTGTAATTATACCTTGATGAGTGATATTATCAAGAGTAAGATTTTATATTTAGAAACAAATGATAGGAGGACTATAAATATGGGTATGACCATGACTCAGAAGATTTTAGCTGCTCATGCAGGACTGCCATCAGTTGAAGCAGGACAGCTTATCGAAGCAGATTTGGATTTAGTATTAGGAAATGACGTAACAACTCCAGTTGCAATTCATGAGATGGAGAAGTTCAACAAGAAGGAAGTATTTGACAAGAAGAAGATAGCTCTTGTCATGGATCACTTCACACCTAACAAGGACATCAAGAGTGCAGAGCACTGTAAGTGTGTAAGACAGTTCTCAGCGGCAAATGAGATCGAGAACTATTTCGATGTTGGAGCAATGGGTATCGAGCATGCGCTTCTTCCAGAGAAAGGACTTATCGTGGCAGGAGAGACTTGTATCGGTGCAGACTCACATACATGTACATACGGAGCGCTTGGCGCATTCTCAACAGGTGTCGGAAGTACAGATATGGCGGCAGGAATGGTGACAGGCAAGGCCTGGTTCAAGGTTCCATCAGCCATCAAGTTCAACATCGTTGGTGAGAAGGCAAAGTGGATCAGTGGTAAGGATGTAATCCTTCACATCATCGGTATGATCGGTGTTGACGGTGCACTTTACAAGTCTATGGAGTTCGTTGGTGATGGTATCAAGAATCTTACAATGGACGACAGATTTACAATTGCGAACATGGCCATCGAGGCAGGTGCCAAGAATGGTATCTTCCCTGTCGATGAGCTTACAGAGGAGTATATGAAGGAGCACAGCACTAAGGCATATACAAAGTATGAGGCAGACGAGGACGCTGTATACGATGCAGAGTACACCATCGACCTGTCACAGCTTAAGCTTACAGTTGCTTTCCCTCATCTCCCAGAGAACACAAAGACTATCGATGAGGTTGGTGACATCAAGATCGATCAGGTAGTCATCGGTTCATGTACAAATGGACGTATCTCAGATATGAGGATTGCAGCAGATATCATCAAGGGAAGAAAGGTTGCTGACGGTGTCAGAGTTATCGTTATCCCTGGAACACAGGATATCTACCTTCAGTGTATTGAGGAAGGCCTTATGACTATATTTGTCAAGGCTGGAGCAGTGGTTTCAACTCCTACATGCGGACCATGTCTTGGAGGACATATGGGCGTCATGGCAGCAGGAGAGAGAGCTGTATCAACAACCAACCGTAACTTCGTAGGACGTATGGGTCACGTAGACTCAGAGGTATATCTTGCCAGCCCTGCTGTTGCAGCAGCTTCAGCCATCACAGGTAAGATCAGCAGTCCTGACGAACTTGGATTATAAAAAGAGACAAAGGAGATAGACTATGAAAGCACATGGAACAGTACACAAATATGGTGACAACGTAGATACAGATGTAATCATCCCTGCAAGATACCTGAATTCATCAGACCCTACAGAGCTTGCAAAGAGCTGTATGGAAGATATAGATAAGGATTTCGTTAAGCGCGTAAAGCCGGGCGATATCATGGTGGCAAGAAAGAACTTCGGCTGTGGATCTTCAAGAGAGCATGCACCTATAGCCATCAAGGCTTCAGGAATAAGCTGTGTAATCGCAGAGACATTTGCCAGAATCTTCTATAGAAATGCCATCAATATCGGACTTCCTATCATCGAGTGCCCAGAGGCAGCAGAGGCTATCCAGGCAGGAGATGATGTGGAGATAGATTTCGACAGCGGTATGATCTATGACAGAACCCAGGGAACAGAGTTCAAGGGTCAGGCATTCCCTCCGTTCATGCAGGAGATCATCAAGAGTGAGGGACTCATCAACTACATCAATAATAAAAATAAATAGAAGGAGAAAGAAAAATGCAGTGCAATTTAGCCGTAATAAAAGGTGACGGTATCGGCCCAGAGGTAGTTACAGAGGCTATGAAGGTGTTAGATACAGTCGGAGAGAAGTTCGGACATACATTTGACTATGAGCAGATCCTCATGGGTGGATGTTCAATAGATGCAACAGGCGTACCACTCACAGACGAGGCAGTGGCAGTTGCAAAGTCAAAGGATGCTGTTCTCCTCGGTTCGATCGGAGGAAATACATCCACATCACCATGGTACAAGCTCCCTCCAAATCTCCGCCCAGAGGCAGGACTGTTAAAGATCAGAAAAGAGCTTGGTCTCTTCGCAAATCTTCGTCCAGCCAATCTCTACGATGAGCTGAAGGAGGCATGTCCACTTAAGGCTGAGATCGCAGAGCGCGGATTTGATATGATGATGATGAGAGAGCTCACCGGTGGTCTCTACTTTGGCGAGAGACACACAGAGGAGGTTGACGGAGTTATGACAGCCGTTGATACCCTCACATACAATGAGAACGAGATCAGAAGAATAGCCATCAAGGCATTTGACATAGCTATGAAGAGAAGGAAGAAAGTCACATCAGTTGACAAGGCAAATGTCCTTGATTCTTCAAGACTCTGGAGAAAGGTAGTTGAGGAAGTGGCAAAGGATTATCCAGAAGTTGAGCTTGAGCACATGCTCGTTGACAACTGTGCAATGCAGCTTGTGAAGGATCCTGCACAGTTCGACGTTGTACTCACAGAGAACATGTTTGGAGACATCCTCTCTGACGAGGCATCCATGATCTCAGGTTCTATCGGAATGCTTTCATCGGCATCACTTAACGAGACGAAGTTTGGTATGTACGAGCCATCAGGCGGATCAGCACCTGACATAGCAGGACAGAACAAGGCAAATCCGATCGCTACCATTCTGTCAGCGGCCATGATGCTCAGATATACATTTGACCTCGACAAAGAGGCAGATGCAGTTGAGAATGCCGTAAAGCAGGTACTCAAGGACGGATACAGAACAATAGATATACACTCAGAGGGAACACAGCTCGTAAGCTGTTCTGAGATGGGAGATCTTATCTGCGAGAGAATCTAACGACCAACAAGATATACCACAAGCGGACATACGTGAGAGAGCGCTCCGCGGTGGTATACTGAAGATTATGTATATAAAAATATAAAATGTAGAAAATTGTAAAAGAATTTGACATTCACAGCGAGTGGTTCCGTGATATACAGAAAAGCGGAGTGTGTTTCAGATATACCACAAGCGGACATTTGAGCCCGCCGGTACTTGGCGATACGAAGTGAGCCTTAGTACCGTTGCAGGGCGAAACGAGCGAGAGCGCTCCGCGGTGGTATATTGAACACACGCTGCTTGTTCGGTACAAGGATCCGCCCGCGTGATGGGAAAGGAAAAAAGATGAAGAGTGATAATGTTAGGGTAGGAATGCAGCAGGCGCCACACAGATCTCTGTTCAACGCACTGGGCATGACAAAGGAAGAGATGGAGAGACCTCTAGTAGGTATCGTATGTTCATACAATGAGATAGTTCCAGGTCACATGAACCTGGATAAGATAGCACAGGCAGTAAAGATGGGAGTTGCCATGGCAGGTGGTACACCTGTTATGTTCCCGGCGATCGCTGTGTGTGATGGTATAGCAATGGGACATATCGGAATGAAGTATTCACTGGTTACAAGAGATCTGATCGCAGACTCAACAGAGGCTATGGCTATAGCTCATCAGTTTGACGCACTGGTTATGATTCCTAACTGTGACAAGAACGTTCCTGGACTTCTCATGGCTGCAGCCAGAGTAAATGTCCCAACAGTATTTGTATCTGGCGGTCCTATGCTTGCCGGACACGTAAAGGGAAATAAGACAAGCCTTTCAAGTATGTTCGAGGCTGTAGGTTCATATGCAGCCGGAACCATGACTGAGGAGGATGTATACGAGTATGAGTGCAAGACATGTCCTACATGCGGATCATGTTCAGGTATGTACACAGCCAACTCAATGAACTGTCTGACAGAGGCTCTTGGAATGGGACTTCCAGGAAATGGAACAATCCCTGCAGTATATTCAGAGAGACTTAAGCTTGCAAAGCATGCCGGTATGGCTGTTATGGAGATGTACAGAAAGGGTATTAAGCCTAGAGACATCATCACAAAGGAGTCCATCATCAATGCTCTCACAGTTGATATGGCACTTGGATGTTCGACCAACTCCATGCTCCACCTTCCAGCTATAGCACATGAGATCGGATTTGACTTCGATATCTCATTTGCAAATGAGATCAGCGCAAAGACACCTAACCTGTGCCACCTTGCTCCGGCAGGCCACACATATATGGAGGATCTCAATGAGGCCGGCGGTGTGTATGCGGTTATCAAGCAGCTTTCCGATGCAGGACTCATCAACAAGGACTGCATGACAGTTACAGGTAAGACAATAGGCGAGGCTGTTGCAGGCAGTGTTAACAAGAATCCTGAGGTCATCAGACCTATGGACAATCCATATTCAGTTACAGGTGGTCTGGCAGTACTCAAGGGTAACCTTGCACCGGACGGCTCTGTAGTAAAGCGTTCAGCAGTTGTGCCTGAGATGCTGGCTCACAAGGGCCCTGCAAGGGTATTTGACTGTGAGGAGGACGCAATCGCAGCTATCAAGGGTGGTAAGATCGTAGCGGGTGACGTAGTAGTTATCAGATACGAGGGACCAAAGGGTGGCCCTGGTATGAGAGAGATGCTCAATCCTACATCAGCAATCGCAGGTATGGGACTTGGATCATCAGTTGCCCTTATCACAGACGGAAGATTCTCAGGAGCAAGCCGTGGAGCATCAATCGGACATGTATCACCAGAGGCTGCTGTGGGCGGACCTATCGCCCTTGTTGAGGAAGGCGATATGATCGAGATCGATATCAACAACCTCAGCATCAAGCTCGATGTGTCAGACGAGGAGCTCGCAAAGAGAAAGGCTGCATGGACACCAAGGGAGCCAAGGGTTACAACAGGCTACCTTGCAAGATACGCAGCTATGGTTACATCAGGCAACAGAGGCGCAGTACTTGAGGTGCCAAAGAACTAGATGATAATTGCGAAACACGCATGTTTTGGACATCTGAGAGGGTTAGTCTGCCAATCAGAGGTCGCTCTCGCTTAACTTAGCCTGCAGCGGTACTAAGATGCCGCTGTGGCGCCATCTAAGGACCGGCGGCTGCGTATTCCTCTGATTTGGCAAGGCTAAACCTCTCAGATGTAATCAACGTTTGGCGGTTTCATAATTATCTCTACGAGATGAAAGAATAGAAGGAGAAGATAATAATGTCAAAGATATCAGGTTCTGAAATTGTTATAGAGTGCCTTAAAGAACAGGGCGTTGATACCGTGTTCGGTTATCCGGGAGGAACTATCCTCAACGTATATGATGCCCTCTACAAGCACCAGGATGAGATCAACCATGTGCTCACATCACATGAGCAGGGTGCTGCCCATGCGGCAGATGGATATGCCAGAGCTACAGGCAAGGTCGGAGTATGTATGGCCACATCAGGTCCGGGTGCCACCAACCTTGTAACAGGTATAGCTACAGCATATATGGATTCAATCCCTGTTGTGGCTATTACAGCAAATGTAGGCGTAAGTATGCTCGGTAAAGACAGCTTCCAGGAGGTAGATATTGCAGGTGTTGTTATGCCTATCACCAAGCACAGCTTTATTGTAAAGCACATAGATGATCTTGCACCGACCATCAGACGTGCCTTCAAGATCGCCAAGAGCGGCAGACCTGGCCCGGTGCTTGTGGATATAACAAAGGATGTAACCGCAGCGGAGACAGAGTATACACCTGAGACACCGGAGGTTATTGAGAGAAAGACAGACACAATCCGTGAGGAGGATGTGAACAAAGTCCTTGAGATGATCAAGGTTTCAAGAAGACCATTTATCATGGCAGGTGGCGGATGCATCATCTCTGATGCGTCAGTAGAGCTTGCGGAATTTGCAGATAAGGTGGATGCACCTGTGTGCGATACACTTATGGGCAAGGGTGCATTTGACGGAAGAAGTGAGAGATACACAGGCATGATCGGTATGCACGGAACCAAGGTGTCCAACCTCGGTGTGTCAAGGGCAGATCTTGTGATCGTTGTTGGCGCCAGATTCTCAGACCGAGTTATTGGAAATGCATCCAAGTTCGCCCCGAATGCAAAGATCATACATATAGATATAGATGCAGCAGAGATCGACAAGAACATTCCTACAAATGCCAGTATAGTCGGCGATGCAAAGGAGGTTCTGAAGCTTCTCAACAGCAAACTTGCAACCCAGTCCAACAAGACATGGATGTCAGAGATAGACGATCTCAAGAAGCAGAATCCTGACGTGTACAGCTTTGACACACTGAACGGACCAGCAGCAATCAAGAAGATATACGAGCTTACAGAGGGCAATGCGATCATCACAACAGATGTCGGACAGCACCAGATGTGGGCAGCACAGAACTATACATTCAAGGAGCCTAGGACATTCCTGTCGTCAGGCGGACTTGGAACCATGGGTTATGGCGTCGGCGCTGCGATCGGAGCAAAGTACGGCAGGCCGGACAAGGTAGTCATCAACATAGCCGGAGACGGATGCTTCAGAATGAACCTTAACGAGATAGCAACAGCGGCAAGATACAATGTTCCTATCATACAGGTAGTCCTGAACAACCACGTACTTGGAATGGTAAGACAGTGGCAGACACTGTTCTATGACCATAGATATTCCAACACTGTTCTTGATGATTCAGTAGATTTTGTCAAGGTAGCAGAGGGACTTGGTGCCATGGGAATCAGAGCCAACACCCTTGATGAGTTCGAGGCAGCAATGAAGACAGCCCTGACAGCAGGCAGACCGGTAGTAATAGACGTTACAATAGCAGGAGACGACAAGGTATGGCCAATGGTAGCTCCGGGAGCAGCCATAGACACCTGTTTCTCAGAGGATGATATGTAATATATGTCAATATAAGCTGGAAAGGCACCATATTTGTGCGCGTACAAAACATAGATATGGTGCTTATATATATAATCCCTACTTGCCGACAGGCGAAAAGAGTGCTATAGTACAGGGATATAAGCGATAATAAAGTTAAATTACTTGAAAACATAAGATTTTGAACCGAAAAACTTGAAAATCGCAAGCGGGATACACAAAAGGAACAAAGATAAGCCGGGTTTTCATATAAATGGGAACGAAGGACATTTTTTGTTAAGTGAAATATCTCGCACACATTTTATTAGGTCATAAACAGATGATTTCGTAAATAAAGTAAATTAGCCTGTGTTTCGCTGCCTATATCGTTCGAAGGACATTCTCCTCCGCCGGTCCTTAGGTGGCGCTGTAGGCGGCACCTTAGTACCGCTGCAGGAGGAGACGAGCGGGAGCGCTCCGCAGAACGATATAGGCAGCGAAACACAGGCTTACATACATTAAAACGAAATCATCGTCACAACTAAAAAGAAGGAGAGATAACAAAAATGGCAAGAGTGTACAACTTTTCAGCAGGCCCTTCAGTTCTTCCTGAGGTGGTATTAAAAGAGGCAGCAGAAGAAATGCTTGATTACAAGGGAACAGGCATGAGCGTAATGGAGATGAGCCACAGGTCCAAAGCCTTCGACAATATCATCAAAGAGGCAGAGAAGGATCTCAGAGATCTCATGAACATACCTGACAACTACAAGGTGCTTTTCCTTCAGGGAGGAGCTTCTCAGCAGTTCGCAGCAATTCCAATGAATCTCATGAAGAATGGTGTAGCTGACTACATCATCACAGGTCAGTGGGCAAAGAAAGCATACGAAGAAGCAAAGAAATATGGAAAGGCAGTTGCAGTTGCATCATCAGCAGACAAGACTTTCTCATATATTCCAGATTGTTCAGATCTTCCAATCGATGACGATGCTGATTATGTATACATTTGTCATAACAATACTATATATGGAACAACATACCACACACTTCCTAACACAAAGGGCAAGATCCTTGTTGCGGATATGTCATCAGACATTCTCTCACAGCCTGTAAATGTTGAGGATTATGGTATGATCTACTTCGGAGTACAGAAGAACGTTGGTCCTGCAGGCGTGGTAGTGGCAATCATCCGTGAGGATCTCATCAGAGATGACGTAATGCCATTTACACCAACCATGCTCAAGTACAAGACCCAGGCAGATGCAGACTCACTCTACAACACACCTCCATGCTACGGTATCTATATCTGTGGCAAGGTATTCAAGTGGGTTAAGGAGATGGGCGGTCTTGAGGCTATGAAGGCTCACAACGAGAAGAAGGCCAAGATCCTCTATGATTTCCTCGACAGCTCAGAGCTCTTCAAGGGAACAGTAGTAAAGGAAGACCGTTCACTCATGAACGTACCATTTGTAACAGGTGATGCAGACCTTGATGCCAAGTTTGTCAAGGAGGCTACAGAGGCAGGATTCGTCAACCTCAAGGGTCACAGAACAGTAGGTGGTATGAGAGCATCTATCTACAACGCAATGCCGATCGAGGGCGTTGAGAAGCTTGTAGAGTTCATGAAGAAGTTCGAGGCAGAGAACAAGTAATATAAAGTAACAGAAAAGGGAGAAAAGACATGTCAGTAAAGATTAATTGTTTAAATCCTATCGCAGCATGCGGTATGGAGCTTTTACCTGATACATATGAAGTAACAGACAATTTCGCAGATGCAGATGCAGTTCTGGTCAGAAGTGCATCCATGCATGATCTTGAGCTGTCAGATAACCTTCTGGCAGTAGCCCGTGCGGGTGCAGGTGTCAATAATATTCCACTTGATAAGTGCGCTGAGAAGGGTATCGTGGTATTCAACACACCAGGAGCAAATGCAAACGGTGTTAAGGAGCTTGTAGTAGCAGCACTCCTCATGGCTTCAAGAGACCTTGTTGGCGGTTACAACTGGGTTAAGGACAATGCCGCTGAGGCAGATATCGCCAAGATGGTGGAGAAGCAGAAGAAGAACTATGCAGGCAATGAGATCCTTGGCAAGAAGCTCGGTGTAATCGGACTTGGCGCCATCGGAGCAAAGGTTGCAAATGTTGCACTCAAGCTTGGCATGCAGGTATACGGATATGATCCATATGTGTCAGTAGATGCAGCATGGGGACTTTCAAAGGATGTAAAGCACATCACAAATGTAGAGGATATCTACAGAGACTGTGATTATATAACAGTTCATGTTCCAGCGCTTGACAGCACAAAGGGCATGATCAATGCAGATGCATTTGCACTGATGAAGGACGGCGTGAAGATCCTCAACTTCGCAAGAGACGTACTGGTCAACGACGAGGATATGAAGGCAGCACTCGACTCAGGCAAGGTTGCAAAGTATATGACAGACTTCCCTAACCCGGCCATAGCAGGTTACAAGAACGTTGTAGCATTCCCACACCTTGGAGCTTCAACAGCAGAGTCAGAGGACAACTGTGCAGTTATGGCTTGCAAGGAGATCAAAGCATACATCAACGATGGAAACATCAAGAACTCTGTAAACTATCCAAATGTCAACATGGGACAGTGCAGCGATGTAGCCAGAGTTACTATCTGCCACAAGAACATCCCTAACATGCTCACCCAGTTCACAGGAGTATTCTCCAAGAAGGGCGGCAACGTATCAGGAATGATCAGCAAGGCAAAGGGTGACTATGCGTACTCAATCCTTGATATCGGTGTAGAGCCAACAGCAGACGACATCGCAGAGCTCTCAGCAATCGAGGGAGTAGTAAAGGTAAGAGTCATAAAGTAATAAAAGATAAATAGGAGAGAAGAAAAATGAGTGACAAGTTAAAGGTAGGTATCCTTGGCGCAACAGGTATGGTAGGTCAGAGATTTATCTCACTTCTTGAGAACCATCCTTGGTTCGAGGTTGTTACAGTTGCAGCCAGCCCAAGAAGCGCAGGCAAGACATACGAAGAGGCAGTTGGTGACAGATGGAAGATGGATACACCGATGCCAGAGGCAGTTAAGAAGCTTGTAGTATACAATGTCAATGAGGTAGAGAAGGTCGCAGCCACAGTTGATTTTGTATTCTCAGCAGTAGATATGACAAAAGATGAGATCAAGGCTATAGAGGAAGCTTATGCCAAGACAGAGACTCCTGTAGTTTCAAACAACTCAGCTCACAGATGGACTCCAGATGTTCCTATGATGGTTCCAGAGATCAATGCAGATCATGCAGAGGTTATCGAGTTCCAGAAGAAGAGACTTGGAACAGAGAGAGGATTTGTTGCAGTTAAGCCTAACTGCTCAATCCAGAGCTACGCCCCTGTACTCACAGCATGGATGCCATTTGAGCCATACGAGGTTATCGTAAGCACATATCAGGCAATCTCAGGAGCAGGCAAGACATTTAAGGACTGGCCTGAGATGCTCGGCAACATCATCCCATATATCGGCGGTGAGGAAGAAAAGTCAGAGAAGGAGCCACTCAGAATCTGGGGTAAGGTAGACAAGGAGAATGGTGTGATTGTACCTGCAGAGGGAATCACCATCACAAGCCAGTGTATCAGAGTTCCAGTTCTCAACGGACATACAGCAACAGTATTTGTAAAGTTCAGAAAGAACCCTACAAAGGAGCAGCTCATCAAGGCTATGACAAGCTTCAAGGGCGCACCTCAGGAGCTGAACCTTCCAAGCGCACCAAAGCAGTTCATCCAGTACCTTGAGGAGGACAACAGACCACAGGTATCTCTGGATGTTGACTTTGAGAATGGTATGGGTATCAGCGTTGGACGTCTCCGTGAGGATTCAATATATGACTGGAAGTTCGTTGGCCTTTCACACAACACTGTAAGAGGTGCTGCAGGTGGTGCGGTTCTCTGTGCAGAGCTTCTGAAGGCTAAGGGATATATCACAAAGAAGTAATAAATATAGACAGATATAGACTGTTATAAAAGCTTGTCTGAGGACATTCTGGTTTAACCGGAAGTCTTCGGACAGGCTTTTCTGCATTTTTAGTAAATATTTTACTAGAAGTCAAAACATATGTTGACATTGCACAAATAAGTATACTAAAATTAGATTAATTGTAAATATGTGGCAATGTGGGATAGTATGCATTATTCCATAAGACACAACACATAACATGAATTACTTAGGGAGGTATTTTATGAGAAAAGGGAAGAAATGGCTGGCTGCTGCTTTAAGTGCAGCTATGATAGTCCAGTCTCTGGCCGGAATAGGACCAGTGTATGCAGCGAGCGGGGTATCGCTTGATACGTTTACCGATGCAACGTTCAAGAAATATGTATCAGCTTTTGATACAGATGGTAATGGCTATCTGTCAGACAAGGAGATAGCAGCAGTAACTTCGATAGACCTGAAAGATGTTGACGGATTTGTTAAAAATATTGATGGAATTGATATTTTCAACAATCTGACTAATCTTGACTGCAGTGGTAAATCCATAAGAAGTATTGATATACAGAAGCTGAAGAAGCTGAAGAGCGTCGATGTATCCGAAAATATGCTGAGTGATCTGACGCTTCCGACTACAGCAGATGACCTTGTTTATCTGGATGTCAGTGATACCAATATTACAAGTCTTACTTCTCTGTCAGATTATGACAATCTTACATATTTGAATGTAAGTAATACGAACCTGGATTCTATAAATGTACAGAGCATGAAGAATCTTCAGACTCTAGGCGTGAGCAGATTGACAATAAGAACACTTGATCTTGGAGAGAATATGAATCTTCAGACATTGGTATGTGAGAATATGACGGGACTTGCCACACTTGATCTGTCAGGCCATGATAAACTGGTAACTGTTTTGTGTGACAGCAATCTGAACGTTGCGGGAGCGATCACAAAGCTTGATGTGTCGGGAAATACATCGCTTGAAACGCTGGATTGTTCAAATAACAAGATATCAACACTTGATATATCGAACACGCCGGCTCTTGCAAATCTTGACTGCTCATCTACCAAGCTTCGTTCACTTGATATAACGAACAATACAAAACTTACATCTCTTATAGTGGACAATACTCCGCTTGGCGAGCTTAATCTGCGCAATAACAGACAGCTTAGCAGTCTGTCGGCTGTCAATGTTGGACTTACATCTCTGGATCTTACAGCACAGAATGAGCTCAGGAGTCTTGATCTCACAGGAAATTCCCTGACCGGATTAGATGTATCGGGCAATGCTGGTCTTGAGACACTCAATCTTGGTCAGAATAAGCTGGAGGCGATAGATGTATCAAAGAATACAGAACTTACAACTCTTAAGCTCGATGACAATCAGCTTGTAAGTATAGACATATCAAAGTGCCCGAAGCTTCTTGGAGACGGAGGTGTATTCAGCTGTGTCAATAACACCAAGAGCATAATACTTGAAAAGCCAAATTATGAATTGGACATGGCTTCATTAGGAAGGTTTGGCTTTGCAGCACCAAAGTCTGGAGAGAGAGATGATTCGACAATAGGAGATGCTGCACTTGCATACGGGTATGAAGGCAGCAGGAAGATTGATGTCACCGGTGCAACAGTTACAGGACACCATTTCCAGGCTGAAACGGATGCCACCAAGATTAAGTACAAGTATTATTGTGGAATTGGTAAGAACAAGGTGGATTTCACATTGAATATCCAGAACCCACTTACAGTAGTTGTGTGGTACACTGCTAAGGATGGTGTGGAGCAGAGTGGAGCTTCGTCCATGAAGTTTGCTGTCGGAGCACAGACTACTCTTGTTGCAAAGGACAAGGCAAAGAATAATCATGAGAATATCACCTGGGATTCTAATGACACCAAGGTTGCAACTATTGATAAAAAAACAGGCCTCCTCACGTGTAAGGGAGAGGGAACTACGAATATTATTGTGAATCTGAATAACAGGGCTATAGGAAGTGTTAAACTTGAGTGCCATGATCCTGTATCAAATATGACATTTGTCGATAATAAGACCAAGGAAATTTATGGTGATGGATCAGTCATCAATATGGAGCTTGGAAACTATGCCCAGAGCAGTGATAAATCAAAGAACATAACAGCTAAGTTCTTTAATGCCCAGGGGGAAGTTGCTTCAGAATTTGCAGGATATACATGTAAAGTTACAGATGCTAAGGATGGTGGAAAGGAGTCAAGTGATGTTGTCACTTTCTCAGATGGCACTATAACAGCATGCGGACGTGGAGTTGCATATCTTCATTTTACATCCAATGATAATAAAGATACCAAGATTGTCGTACAGGTCAATGTAAAGCAGAGAGCAAACAGCATGAAGCTCCCATATAGCACACTTACCATGATTGAGGGGGACAAGAAGGTAGTTACACCTGTATTTACCCCTACTACAACGAGCAATCAGGAAGTAACATGGAGTTCAAGTAATCCATCAGTAGTTACATTTGACAAGGATGGAAAATTCATAGCAGTTGGCAAGGGAACTGCAGATGTGACATGTACCTCAAATGATGTACCTGATAAGGTGTCGGCAAAGTGTACAGTAACAGTACTTGGAGCAGTTGGTGGAATCACAATGGATAAGTCTGAAGCTGTCCTTAGTATTCCTTCAAATAAGTATATACAGCTTAATCCGGTGATAGATGCAGATGACAGTACTGTATACAAACAGACATGGACATCATCGGATCCTAATGTGGCAAGAGTCAGCACTACAGGTTATGTGACAGCGCAGAATAAGGGTGAGACGATAATCACATGTAAGCTTACAGATGCATTATATGCCACATGCAGGGTAAAGGTTGTTCAGAATGTTACAGGCATTGCACTGAGTGTGGATAAGAATATTCTTCATATAGGAGATACCATGCAGGTCGTAAGTGAGATCACACCTGATGATGCAGATAATAAGACTTTGACATGGACATCATCTGATACCAGTGTGGCTACAGTCGACAAGAATGGATTGATAACAGCGGTAGGTAAGGGTAATACCACAATAAAGGCAGAGACAACAGATGGAAGCAACAGAAGCAAGACGATCAGCATTCAGGTAAAGAAATATGTGTCAGATGTCAAGCTTGATATGACACAGGCTGTCGTATATGTTGACAGAACTAAGAGAATAACTGTGAAAGTTGTTCCTTCTGATGCAAACGATAAGAATATCATATGGGAGTCCAGTGATAACACCATAGCTACTGTATCTGGCAGTTCAACACAGTGTTCGATAACAGGTGTGACTCCTGGTAAGGTGACGATAACAGGAAAGACAAGTGATGGAAGTAACATAGTCAAGAAGATATATGTTACAGTAAGCCAGCAGATAACCGGAATAACATTTGATCCTGAGGAGAAGACGGTCAATGTAGGTGATGTATATAAGACAAAGTATACACTTGAGCCAGCGAATGCGGACAGTAAAGCTCTTATCTGGACATCAAGCAATGAAGCAGTTGCAAAGGTGTCTTCAGATGGAACAGTAACAGCCGTATCTAAGGGATTTGCAAATATAACAGCAACACCTGCAGATGGAATAGGAACAAGGGCATTCTACAGAGTTACAGTACTTCAGCCACTCAAGTCACTTGTACTCAGCGAATCATCGCTCAGACTCAGTGCTGGTAAGGTGACCAGAGTTACAGCAACAGTAGCTCCTGATAATGCAAATAACAGAAATCTTGAGTGGACATCATCAAATGTTAAGGTAGCAACCGTAGAAGGTGGAAATATAACAGCGGTAGGCAAGGGAACAGCGACTATAACATGTAAGACTACAGATGGAAGCAATCTCGTCAGAAAGTGTACAGTCACAGTATTCCAGCCTATAACAGAGCTCACATTTGGAAGAGCTGAGTACACACTGAACGTAGGCAAGACGGTTAAGCCTGCATACAAGATCGCTCCGTCGAACGCTGACAGTGTGAAGCTTAATTGGACATCGACTAATACTTCGGTTGCAAAGGTTGCGGCTGATGGTACAGTTACAGCAGTTTCAAAAGGAAACGTAACAATAACAGCAACACCTGCAGATGGAGTGGGCGCAAGGGCATCTTACAGAGTGAATGTACTTCAGCCTGTGACAAAGATTACACTTGGCAAGACAAGAGTCAAGCTCAACGTTGGATCATCCACAAGTGTAAATGTCACAATAGCTCCTTCTAATGCCAGTGAAAGAAACGTTACATGGACAACATCCAACAGAAAGGTAGCAACTGTAAATAACGGTTATGTCACCGCAGTAGGCAAGGGAACAGCGACTATAACATGTAAAGCAAAAGACGGAAGCGGTAAGATCGCTAAGTGTACGATAACGGTTGTACAGCCGGTTAAGACACTCAAGCTGAACGCAAAGTCCAAGACACTTGTAAAGGGTAAGAAGACTGTACTTAAGGCTATAGTTGGCCCTGCTTCAGCAAGTAACAGGAAGGTTAAGTGGACAACATCCAACAAGAAGGTGGCAACAGTAACTGCGACTGGAGTAGTAAAGGTTGTTGGTAAGGGTACTGCTGTGATAACATGTACAACGAAGGATGGAACAAATCTCAGGGCTACATGTACGATCACTGGCGTAGTAAAAGTATCCAGCATAAAGCTGAATAAAACAAAGGCTGTTGTAAAACGAGGAAAGACGCTGGGACTTACAGCAAAGGTAGCTCCGTCGGCCGCAAATGATAAGAGTGTTGTATGGGTATCGTCAAATAAGAAGATAGCAACAGTATCTGCAACAGGTGTAGTTACAGCCAGGAAAAAAGGTAAAGTGACTATAACATGTAAGGCGAAGGATGGAAGCCGTAAGGCAGCTAAGTGTGTTATCATCGTAAAGTAATAACTAATAAAAAATAATATATATTTATAAGATATATGTATTTATGACCGCCGGGGATAAAAATGTCCCCGGCGGTTTTTACAGGTGGTTAAGACCTTGAAAAGATATGTCGTATACTGTCCTTTATTTTTATTTAACGTTAAAATATGTTGTAAGCAAATTGTAATTGTGATACACTATTAGAAAAATTGATTTCATTTACATGGAGGCATTTATAGATATGAAGAAGCTTATTTTAGTTACATCACCACCAGCATGTGGAAAGACATTTATTTCAAAGCAGGTTGCAAAGGCACTTCACAATTGTGTATACCTTGATAAGGATACACTTATCGTGCTGTCCAAGCAGATATTTGTAGTTGCCGGACAGGAGTACAACCGTTCATCAGACTTCTTCCAGAAGGAGATCAGAGATTATGAGTATTACTGTGTACTGGATCTTGCATTTGAGGCACTGGATTACAATGATACAGTTCTTATAAATGCTCCGTTCACAGAGGAGATCAGAGATGATGAGTATCTTGACAACCTTCGTGCCAAGCTGGCTGAGAAGGACGCAGAGCTCTTCGTTATCTGGGTAAATACAAGAAAGGATGTATGTCATGAGAGAATGATCAAGAGAGCTTCAGACAGAGATACATGGAAGCTTGAGCATTGGGATGAGTACATCAATAGCCAGAACTTCAACCCACCAACCAACATTAAGGATCTCTTCATCTTTGAGAACTCATCAGAAGAGGAATATGAGGATTCCATCAAGAAGGTTGTCAAGGCAGTAAGAGGTTAATTGGCACATACAATAAAATATTTATGACAGGAGTAAAGAATATGGCAACAATCAGAAGTTTTAGAGCCTATAGACCGAGACCAGATGTTGCAGGCAGAGTAGCTGCCTTGCCATACGATGTGTATAACCGTCAGGAAGCAGAGATAGAGGTCAAGCGTGAACCATTATCATTTTTGAAAGTGGATAGGGCTGAGACATCCTTTGGACCAGATGTAGATACATATGCTCCATGTGTATATGATAAGGCTGGTCAGCTGCTTCAGGAAATGATAGATGATGGAACATATATCATGGAGCGCAGACCAGTCTATTATATTTATGAGCTTATCATGGATGGCAGACATCAGACGGGACTTGTGGCATGCTCTTCTATAGATGATTACATGAATGGGGTAATCAAGAAGCATGAGAATACAAGAGAAGACAAGGAGATAGACAGAATAAAACATGTTGAGACGTGCGGAGCACAGACGGGACCTATCTTCCTTGCGTACAGAGCTATAGATAAGGTTGATGAGGTCATCGGCAGAGTAAAAAAGGGTGAGAAGCTTTATGGCTTCACATCGCCGGATGGAATTACCCATAATGTATGGATAATAGATGACCAGGGAGATATTGAAACTATAAGGAAAGCATTTGAGGGCGTGGACGATATATATATTGCGGACGGACACCACAGGGCAGCGTCAGCAGTAAAAGCAGGAATCCATATGAGAGAGAAGAATCCGGGATACACAGGAGAAGAGGAGTTCAACTACTTCCTTTCTGTGCTCTTCCCTCATGATCAGCTCATGATAATGCCGTACAACAGAGTTGTAAAGGATCTGAATGGACATGATAAATTGAAATTCATGAATGAGATATCAAAGGTGTTTGATGTGACTGTAAGTGATACTCCGGTTGATCCACAGGTCAAGGGACAGGTTGGAATGTATATCGATGGAAGCTGGTACAGGCTCGATGTGAAGGACGGTATTGTTCCTGATGATGTGGTTGGCAGGCTTGATGTGTCTGTGCTTCAGGATAATGTGCTTGCACCTATACTTGGAATACAGGATCCGAGAACAGATCAGAGGATCATGTTTGTCGGAGGAATCAGGGGGCTTTCGGAGCTGGAGAGACTGGTGGATGGAGGAATGGCTGTTGCATTTTCCATGTATCCAACGTCTATCACAGAACTGTTTGACATAGCGGATGCGGGGCTGCTCATGCCGCCGAAGTCTACATGGTTTGAGCCAAAGCTCAGAAGTGGAATATTTATACATGCTATAGATGGAAGATAATATACAGAAGATAAGAACCGCAGGAATTAGGAGAAGGTTGTATATGGAGATATTTGTACTAAAGTCGGAGGAAATTGCGTCCATAACAAGGGCGACGCATGGAAATCCGCATCACATACTCGGCATGCATATGTGTCTTAAGGATTGCATAGTTAATGCATATATGCCTGGTGCTGCCGGAGTGTCTGTGATGGATGGAGAGAAGGAATATCCGATGAAGGAGGTTGGAGCGCAGGGCTTCTTTACTGTAAGGATACCGGATAGAGAGGCATTTACTTATAAGCTCAGAATCACGCGCAGAATATGGGGCGAATCAGGTGAAGAGGATGAGATAAAGGATATATACGATCCGTATTCATTTGGATACAGCATTGATCTTGAGAATGTCATGAAAGTTGTAAGTGGTGAGGATGATATAGAATCCGGATTTCATGTGAAGGAACTGTTCGGAGCGAGAAAGACAGTGCTGGATGGCATATCCGGTGTTTCATTCTGCATGAATATGCCTGGTGCTACACGCGTCAGTGTGGTTGGTGACTTTAACGGCTGGGATGGAAGAGTGAATCCGATGCGGAGGATCGACTATACTGATATGTTCGAGCTGTTTATTCCAGGGGATCTCACGAATACAAGATATAAGTTTGAGGCATTATATAGAGATGGAAATGTAGATATATTTGCCGATCCATATGCTGTTGCCTACGAGGTAGCTCCGGGCAACGCATCACTCCTCACTGAGCTGGAGTACAGCTGGAAGGATGAAGCTTACCTGAAGAGTAGAAAGAAGAATCATGGTGTGAACATCTATGAGGTTCATATGCCTACATGGAAGTCTCCTGCGGATGGAGAGCGCATAAGCTATGCAGAATTTGGTGGTGAGATTGCGGCATATGTCAAGAACGTGGGATACAATTATATTCAGTTCATGCCACTTATGGAATATAGGGATGATGATGGCTGGGGATATGATACGGTTGGTATGTTTGCACCTACATCCAGATTCGGAACTCCAGTTGATTTTATGGCTATGATCGATATGCTTCATGGCAAGGGAATAGGCGTTATCATGGATATGGTATCTGTTAGCGATGTGGACTGTCTTTCATATTGGATAGATACGTATCATCTGGATGGAATCAGACTTGAGGATGAAGATCTGGTCAGGGAATTCAGGAGAATCACAGGAGATAGATACTCGGATGTACTGGTGGGACTTGGCTGGAACAATGCAGCGGTTGACAGGGTTACGGATTACATGATGATTCCGCCTTCAACGAGGGGCAGCTTTGTCGATTATACATGTGGTATACCATTTTCTGAGTCGGATACGTCAGTGTGGGCCATGAGCCACGATGCTGTATCCGGTCAGCGTGGCAGTTATGCATCCAAGATGCCGGGTGGATATGAGGATAAGTATGCAGATCTCAGGATACTGTTCGGCCTTGTCATGACACTTCCGGGTAGAAAACTCACATTTATGGGACAGGAACTGGGAGGATTTGGCGGGTTTGACGGCAGATCAGCCATTGACTGGTCAGTTCTGGAATTTGATGCCAACAGTTATTTCCAGAAGTATGTGAAGGAGCTCAACAAGCTCTACAGCACGAAGCCGGCTCTTTACGGAGATACTGATGAAGAGGTAGCATTCAGTGAGGATGGACAGGTTATGTCATTTGTCAGGCATGGCGGTGATGCCTGGGACGACCTGTACGTTGTATGTAATTTCGGGCTTAAGAATGTATCAGATTATGAACTGACGGTGGCTCAGGATGGAAGATACAGAGAGGTGTTCTCCAGCGACAATCAGAAGTTCGGTGGAGAGGGCAACAATAATAAAGGATATATGACTTCGACAGATAATGTAATAAAGGTAGAAGCACCGGCTCTGTCATTTGCGGTATTTGCAGCTGTAAATAACAGATCGAAAGACGGACAGAAATAGCAATACAAATATAAATCAGCGTGTGCAGAAGACAGATTAGGAGATGGGATATATGACGTTTAGCGGTAATTTGATCAATATGGCAGCTGATCCGACTACGGAGAATGTGGTGACGGATGCTGTGAAGGAGGCCACGGATCAGGTGGGCATCATAGGACAGTATATCCAGAAGCTTACAGACTGGTGTATGTCAAAACTTGGCAGTATAGTCGTGGCTGTCATATTTATGGCTGTCTGTTTCAAGCTGGTGAAGCTTCTGCTGAGAATACTTAGAAAGAGCTTTGAGAGATCAAAGCTGGATCCAAGTGTCGCGGGATTTTTCATATCTGCGGTCAAGATTGTTCTGAATGTGTTGATCGTGCTCACTGCGGCTAGTATTGTGGGATTTCAGATCACTTCATTTATAACTATACTAGGCACAGCGGGGGTTACCCTCGGACTTGCACTTCAGGGAAGTCTGTCAAATCTTGCGGGTGGACTTCTTATACTCATACTGAAGCCGTTCAGGGTTGGTGATTATATAGTGGAGAACAATACTCACTGCGAGGGAACGGTCGTGTCCATAGATATATTCTACACAAGACTTATAACCCTGGATAACAAATCAGTCGTCATACCGAATGGCAACATATCCAACACATCACTTGTAAATGTGACTGAGCATGATATGAGAAGGGTGGATATACCATTTTCTGTTGTGTATGATTCTGATTTGGAGAAGGTCAAAAGGGTTACCATTGAGACAATCAAGAATGTGGATGGTTTTCTTCCGGATGAGCAGGTTCTGTTCTATATAGATGAATTCGCAGACAGTGGAATTAATATGTATGTGAAGTTTTATGCGACGATAGAGAAGTTCTTTGATGCCAAGTGGGATGCCATGTGGAAGCTGAAGAAGGCATTTGACGAGAATGGAATAGAGATCCCGTTCAATCAGGTGGATGTACACATGAGACAATAGTTCATTAACACACATAAAATGCTTGATTTCTTGCAAAAATAGAGGCAATCGAGTATAATCATGTGAATGTAGATATCAAAGACCGTGTATCATAGGCCGTTATGTTTACCTGTGATGACATGGCACGTCACCGCGTGCCTCGTTATGTTATATATGGTCTTAATATAAATTTGTTTAAGGAGTGATTGATATGACAAAGATTGATATTATCTCAGGCTTTCTTGGAGCCGGCAAGACAACGTTGATCAAGAAACTTATTGAGCAGGCATTTAAGGGCGAGAAGCTGGTCCTCATAGAGAACGAGTTCGGTGAGATAGGAATCGATGGCGGTTTCCTGAAGGATGCCGGAGTTCAGATCACAGAGATGAACTCAGGTTGTATCTGTTGTTCACTGGTCGGAGATTTTGGTACTGCACTTAAGCAGGTTATCACAGATTACACACCTGACAGGATCATCATTGAGCCATCAGGAGTTGGTAAGCTGTCTGATGTTATCAAGGCGGTAAAGGATGTATCTGGCAACCTTGATGTTGAGCTTGACAGCTATACAACAGTTGCCGATGTATCAAAGGTTAAGATCTATATGAAGAACTTTGGTGAGTTCTTCAACAATCAGATTGAGAGCGCAAACACTATCATCCTGAGCAGAACACAGACAACTACACAGGATAAGATCGAGAAGGCTGTAGCCATGATCAGAGAGAAGAACGATCATGCAACAATCATCACAACCCCATGGGATGAGATCGATGGAGCGGCTATCAGAGAGGCTATGCAGAACTACAAGTCTCTTGAGGAGACTATGATGGATGAGGCAAAGAAGGGACATGATCACGATCACGGCGATGAGTGCACATGTGGCTGCCACGACCATGACCATCATCACGATCATGATGACGAGCATGAGCATCATCATCACGACCATGATGAGCATGAGCACCATCACGATCATGATGAGCATGAGCACCATCATGACCATGACCACGAGCATCATCATGATCACGGCGATGAGTGTACATGTGGCTGCCATGACCATGATCATCACCATCATCATGCAGATGAGGTATTTACAAGCTGGGGCAAGGAGACACCTCATAAGTACAATGAGGACAAGCTCAGAGAGATCCTTGACACTCTGGCTGACACTGAGAAGTATGGCGTAATCCTCAGAGCTAAGGGTATCGTGCCTGGCGATGCAGGTGAGTGGCTGTACTTTGATCTTGTACCAGGCGAGTTCGAGATCAGAAAGGGCAAGGCTGACATCACTGGTAAGCTTTGCGTAATAGGAAGCAAGCTTAAGGAGGACGACCTTGCACAGCTTTTTGAGGTTTAAGCAGGTTGTTCTATGATAAGGAGTTAATATGATGGGACGTCAGAACAAAGAGATACCTGTATATGTGTTCATGGGATTCCTTGAGAGCGGCAAGACAACATTTGCCAGGGAGACCCTGATGGACAGAGGCTTTACAGGTGGAGCCAAGACACTTCTTCTCGTCTGCGAGGACGGTGAGGAGGAGTACGATCTTGAGGCTCTGAAGAAGGCTAATATATATACAGAGTTCATAGAGGAAGATCAGCTTACTACAGATCATCTCCTTGACCTCCAGGACAAATACAATCCAGAGCAGGTCATGATCGAGTACAATGGTATGTGGAAGCTGGACAAGATATTTGAGATAAGAGTTCCAAAGGGATGGACAGTTGTCCAGGTTATCTCATTTGTGAATGCTGAGACATATGATGTATACTCACAGAACATGAAGGCAACCATGGTTGAACAGTTCAACAGTGCAGACATGGTCATCTTCAATAGATGTGATGAGAATTCCAAGATACCTGAGTGGAGAAGATCCATCAAGGCGGTGAACAGGAGAGCACAGATCATCTTTGAGATGAAGGATGGTTCCATAGCACCTGAGACAAATGAGCCTGAGGATCTGCCATACGATGTGAGTGCGGATGTGATAGAGCTGCCGGATGACGATTTCGGTATCTGGTATGTGGATGCATCAGACATGAAGGAGAGATATGATGGCAAGAAGATACACTTCAAGGCCATGGTATTCAGACCAAAGCAGTATGGTAACAATGCATTTGTTCCTGGAAGATTTGCCATGACATGCTGTGTTGAGGATATCCAGTTTGTCGGATTCAAGTGCTACTATCAGGGAGCCAAGAATCTTGTGGACAGACAGTGGGTTGATGTCACTGCCAAGATTGGCTATGAGTATTATCCGGACTTTGAGGGTGAAGGACCTGTTCTCACAGCTGAGAAGGTTACACTCACAAGTGCGCCAAAGGAAGAAGTAGTATACTTCAGCTAAATCATGATATGAATATTGATATACCTCCTTTGCCAGGATGCATAGACATACGGTGAAGGAGGTATTTTTATGTGAATATGAGGGAATATAACGTCTTACGAAAGTGTAAGTTGCGTTATTTGTCAGTTGAATTTATTATATTCATAGTGTGTAAAACATTTCGGACTGGAAGGAATCATGTATGAAGAAGGCAAAGTTTTTATACGGTGTGTTTATATTGCTCGTATTGTTTATAGCGATGAATATAAGGGTATTTGCAAAGACGAATACAGATGATTCATATGGACGGATTGAACAGAAGAAAGTGATAGATAACCCGGAGCTGGATGTCCAACTGGATTATGGAATTGATGGATATGCTGTATATGACAGAGGAAGCGTGGTGAGGCTTTATATTTCAAGTGTATCTGATTTTGACGGTACGGTATCGGTACAGTCGTATTACTCATATCCAGGAGACTATGAAACACAGAATACCAGATATACGAAAACCATCAGTATATCGGCTGGGGATGAGACATCGGTTGAATTCGGCGTTGATACCCTTGGCAGCGGAAAGATCAAAGTGGATATATGTGGTACAGATGGAAAAGTTGTGTATTCAGAGGTGGATTCTCTCAGTATATACTCCGATGATATGACTGCAGTTGTGGCTGTACTCAGTGATAACCAGGGCAGTTTGAGCTATATAGACGATATTAATATTGAGAACGCGTCGGATGACATAGATGTGAAGAAACTGAATGTGTCAAAGGAAGAAGTGCCAGACTCCCGTATCGGACTCGAGGCCGCAGAGTATATGCTTATAGACGATTTTGATACGGCGGCGTTGTCCGACAGTCAATATGATGCTATAAAGAACTGGGTATATGATGGAGGAATCCTTATACTCTCTCTTGGCGCTGATGGCGAAAGAGTTATGGGGAGATTTGATGATGGATTCCTTAACTGGAGCATAGATGGAACAGACACGGGAGATATAACGTGCTATAACACAGATGGAACGGAGATAAGTGCTCTTAGTGATGTTGAGATAAGCCGGATAACCGTTGATGGTGGAGAGATCGCCAGCGATATGTGTGACGGCGCGGATATATACAGCAGAAATATTGGCTATGGCAAGATCATCGTATTGCCATATTCGTTGAATGTACAGATAATCAATACGGACGTATCCAAGAGCATCACAAAGGCTGTATTGCAGTTTGGATATACGAAGCAGGTTAATCATTTTGTACAGAGGGATTATTATGATGGAAATACATATGGAATAGATTCTGCCATTGATCAGAATAAAAAGGATACCCCATCTCCATTGGTGATAATGATAATACTTATTGTGTATATAGTTATCTGTGGACCTGTGATGTATATTGTCTTGAAGAAAAGAAGAAAACAGGAGTTGATATGGCTGACGGTGCCTGCGTGTGCATTGCTCGGAACTTTTGCAATATATCTTGTGGGACTTAAATACAGGGTTGAAAAGCCTATCGACTTATCATTTTCAGCTACAGATATATCAGGAGATACAAAGCGGGATGATATATATTCCTACGTGATAGGGTCAAAAGCTGGTGCCTATGACCTTAAGGTGAAGAATGAATACAACAATGTAGAATTTGAAAATGCGTATACGAATATAGCATATGACAGGAGTAGTAGTTCGCCTGTACTAGAGAAATCGGAAACCGCTGATGGCGTGAATGTTAAATATAACAGCGATATACCATTTGGCAATGTTTGTCTGACTGCCAGTGAGATATCTGAGAATGATATAGGACATCTAGATTCATCATTAAAGCTTTACACAGATGGGTTTGAGGGGAATATTACGAATAATACGTCTTATGATATAAAAGATTTTGTTGTCATGTCTGAAGGATATTTTTACTGTGCAGATATGCTGGCTGCAGGAGCTACAGTAAGTATAGACAGGAAAGATAATATAAAACTTAAACCTGGAGTCAGGTATTACAGTATGGGTACATATTATACTGACAGATATGGTAAGGATTATGAAGAAGACGATGATTTGTCTCCGATCATATCCAGAAACTATTATATGATGCTCAGAAAATCCGGAGAAAATGTATATAACTCCAGTCAGGGAGTTGTGGCAATGTGGGGATCTGTTGACGGAGCTGAAAGTGTTATATCCGGTGAGGATACGGAAAATTATAACAATAGTGTTATATATTCCATAGGTTGTCAGAAGTATGAGGATGTGGACGGTGCGTACTATGACAGTATATATGACCTTGTGAGCAATGTATCGGGACAGTCAGATTATGATGCAGACGACCTTATGATGTATTCAGATGAAGTGGAAATGACCATTAAATTTGAGGAGAAGGACAATGTAAGGCAGCTCATGTGTGACACGGATCAGTCTGATTCGAAATCCAGAATAGTGGTAAAGGCATTTAATAATGAAACAGGACAATATGATACCATATTTAATAACGGAAGAATTGTTTTGAATGGCAGGGAACTTGACAAATATCTGGTTGACAATACCATTGTCATGAGATTTATAGCGCCTCAGCAGGGAGAGTACTATACAGAGAATTATCTCCCTCATATCAGTGCAATAGGAGGTAACAGATAATGGTAGATATTCAGGAATTGACAAAACGATATGGCAGATTTGTAGCCCTTGACCATGTGAACCTTCATATAGATAAAGGCGAGATATTTGGATTTGTTGGTCCAAATGGTGCCGGTAAGACAACAACTATGAGGATTATGTGCGGATTGTTGAGAGCTACGTCCGGTCAGGTCATGATAGATGGTGTGGATGCGTTCAAGAACCCCATGGAAGTGAAAAGAAAGATAGGATACGTGCCGGATTTCTTTGGTGTGTATGATAATCTTAAGGTAATGGAATACATGGAATTCTATGGCTCTATGTATGGAATACGGAAACGTGATATTGACAATATTTCTGAGAATCTGCTAGAACTGGTTGGCTTGTCTGATAAAAAGTCGGAATTTGTGGATAGTTTATCCAGAGGTATGAAACAGAGGTTGTGCGTTGCAAGGGCTATGATCCATGATCCTGAGCTTTTGATCCTGGATGAGCCGAATTCAGGTCTTGATCCAAGATCAAGGTGTGAGATGAAGGAGATCCTTAAAGATCTGAGAAGTCTGGGAAAAACTATAGTAATAAGCTCACATATACTGCCGGAACTTGCGGAGCTATGTACGAGTATAGGAGTGCTTGATCATGGAAGAATTGTTGCATGTGGAAAAGTAGATGAGATTATGGCACATGGCAATTCCATGCCGCCGGTAAGGATAAAAGGATATATGCTTGGCATGAATACAGAGGATTCTGCTGAAAAGATATCAGTTATAGTAAAAGAGAGGTTTACCATAGATAAGATATCAATTGTCGATGATGAGATAGTAGTATATTATACCGGCAACAAGGAGACAGATTCTGAGCTCCTGAGGAGCCTTGTGGACAATGGGGTACATGTACATCAGTTTGTGAGAGACAGAGAAAATCTGGAATCGCTCTTCCTTGAGATTACGGGAGGTGATGGTGTTGAGTAGCAGATCATTTATAAATCCTATACTAAAAAGGGATATTCTGGTTAATTCCAGAAACGCCAGGATGATGGTTGCCATCACTCTTATAAATATTCTGTTTGCAGTCATTGCGGGAGTGCTGTTTGCAACTAACAGGGATGCTTCATACCAGACATATTATTCAAATGTTGCCGGAATATTTCCCATATTGGCGATGAGCGAGATAGAGATAATCGCACTGGTAATACCTATACTTACATCTACATCAATATCAGGAGAACGTGAGAGACAGACTTTGGAGGTTATGCTCACAACGCCGGTCAAACATGGAACGATAGTTCTGGGGAAGCTTATGTCTGCGATGGTTACGACTTTCATGTATGTGATAGCAACTCTGCCATTCATAGCAGTGGCATTTACCGTAGGTGGACTAGATTGGAAGCTGCTGTTTCAGTATCTTGGTATAATTGTTTATCTTGATATTTATATAGGAAGTATTGGCATATTTTTTTCGTGCATCAAGAGGACATCTGTGTCGGCGGCCATATCAGCCATAGTCACTGTGGTTGCTGTGGTACTTATAACATATGCAGCGGGTAAAGTGTGTGATTCCATGATGTATACGGTTAACATCAATTCGAGCAGTTATGGGGTATATACAGCGGCAAAGATGACGTGTTATGCAATAAATCCAGTCATGTGGATAGCGGATATGATAATCAGGCTTATGGGGGATGCCCCCGATGTGAGTGTGATTTCAAATTATGGCGATTACACTGCATTTGTCATGGAACATAAATGTGCAATATCGGTATGCATTAATCTATGTATGGCGTTTATTATGCTTAGGATAGCATCTGTGAAGCTGATAAAAGGCAGTAGAAGGAATAAAGGATAATATTATATTATTTACAGTAAAGAGGATACTCTGGAGGTAAAGTATACAAAATGTCGTTTGACTTGTGGCTTTACATAGCGTATCCTCTTTTGTATATAAAGCTTATATATGAATCGGATAGTGCTAGTGGAGAGGCTGCTCAGGAGAGCAGAAAGGAGCACAGATTATGTATAGCAGAGTGATGAGTGCACTTGTGCAGGGGGTTACCGGAGTTACGGTGTCAGTGGAGACTGATATCAATGACGGACTTCCTATGTTCAATATGGTGGGTTTTCTTTCATCGTGTGTAAAGGAGGCCGCTGAGCGTGTAAGAACAGCTCTGAGAAATTCAGGTTACAGTCTGCCACCGAAACGTATCACTATAAACTTGTTTCCGGCAGATATCAGAAAAGAAGGCACCGCCTTCGATCTTCCCATTGCCACGGGTATTCTGGCATCCATGGGGATAATTCCAGTTGACAGCATAGAGAATATTTTAATATTGGGGGAGCTGAGTCTTGACGGAGGAGTGAATCCGGTCAGTGGCGTTCTGGCCATGATCCACCATGCATTTATGAGTGGGGTGAAAAACTGTATCGTTCCGGCTGGCAATGCTCAGGAAGCCGCCATCATAGAGGGGATGAATGTGATACCAGTATCAACTATACGTGAATTGGTGGACCATCTGAGTGGAATACAGATAGCAGAACCGGAATATGTTGATGTAGAAGAACTCCTGTCAGCTGACAGTGCTGCTGGCGGGCTGGATTTTTCTGATGTTATGGGACACGAGACACTCAAAAGAGGAGTGGAGATAGCAGCTGCCGGAATGCATAATATACTTATGACAGGTCCTGCCGGTGCAGGCAAATCTATGATCGCAAAAAGAATTCCTACTATACTTCCGAGACTGAGTCTTGAGGAAAGTATAGAGATTACCAAGATATACAGCGTTGCAGGGATGCTGCGCGATGGCACTCATATAGTATCGGAGAGACCTTACAGGTCTCCGCATCACACTATATCCATGCATGCTCTGTCTGGGGGAGGAAGTATTCCAAAACCTGGAGAGATTAGCCTGGCACATGGCGGTGTATTGTTCCTGGATGAGCTTCCGGAATTTAATAGGAATGTGCTTGAGGTCATGCGTCAGCCGATGGAGGATGGAGAGGTATCGATATCGAGACTGGGAGGAGTATACAGATTTCCCGCCAATTTTATGCTTGTTGCAGCGAGAAATCCCTGCCCGTGTGGATATTACCCGGATATGAACAGATGCACCTGCAGTGTCAGACAGATACATAATTACAATGCACGCATCAGCAAGCCGCTTCTGGACAGAATAGATATTAATGTAGAAGTAAGAAAAGTCGAATACAGCGAGTTGTTTGGTGGGAAAAAAGGCTCCAGTTCATCAGAGATGAGAGCGCGGGTTTTGGCGGCACAGTCGGTGCAGAAAAATAGGTATAGGGATGAGAAGATAAGATTTAATTCTGGGCTTGATACCAAACTGTGTGAGAGTTATGTGAAGCTGGGACGAGAAGAGAGAGAATTTATGGAATATAGTTTTTCCAGGATGCAGATGTCTGCCAGAGGAAGTATAAGAGTCCTGAGAATAGCCAGAACTATAGCAGATCTGGATGGCGATGAAAATGTTGGTGTGAAACATCTCAAGGAAGCTGTGTTTTTTAGAAATGCAGATGTGCAGGAGGGATTGTAGTATGACTGATGAACTTTTGTATCTATGGTTTGGGATGATGGGAAGGCTGACACACACGGTTAAGATGAACATAGTGATGCACTATGGAGGACTGAAGAGTTTATGGGATATTAAAGAGAGTACACTGAGGTCAGAACTGACCGGGAAACAAGCCGACGCGATCCTGGAATACAGGAATGAACAGGTGGTTGTCAGCTACGAAGCTGCACTCAGGAGGAGGGGAGTGATGTATACATATCCCGGAGATAAGTATTATCCTGAAAGATTGTATGATATCCCGGATCCTCCGTTGCTGCTATTTGCGATGGGCAATATGGACATACTGAGACATATGGATAAAGCTCTGGCTGTAGTTGGTGCCAGAAAAGCATCCATGTATGGCAGAGGTGTTGCGGAGAGGATGATAACGGAACTGGCTGGATCTGGAATTACGATCGTGAGTGGGATGGCACTTGGTATAGATGGTATAGCACACAGATCTGCCATAGAAACAGGCAGCGATACGGTAGCTGTACTTGGATCAGGTATAAATGTTCCCTATCCGGCAGAAAACCGGGATATATATCAGAGGATATGTGCTGGAGCAGGTGTCGTTGTATCCGAGTATGGACTTGATGTCAGACCTGATGCGTTTAGATTCCCATACAGAAACAGGATAATAAGTGGGATGTCAGATGGAGTTCTTGTTATTGAGGCGAGAGAAAAGAGCGGGTCTCTGATAACTGCAGATCAGGCCCTTGAACAGGGAAGAGATGTATATGCAGTCCCCGGACGTGTGACTGATACAGGAAGCAGTGGCTGTAACAACCTCATAAAAATGGGGGCAGGATGTGCCACATGTGCCGGTGATATACTCGATTCATTTGGCATAAAATGTCTGGATTATGCGAAAAAAAGACGCCCAGAGGGACGTGTGGGAGATACGAGCGAGGATGCATTTAACAAAAAATTACTTGCGCCGGCTGAGAAAAAAGTGTATAGTTGTGTACGTTTAGAGCCCAGACATGTGGATGATATATGTCTGGAATCAGGAATATCTGTGTCTGAGGTCACTCAGATACTGTTTGATCTTGAACAGAAGAAGCTGGTTAAGCAGTTGGTAAGGAATTATTATATTCGGATCTGAACATGAGAGATATATCAGGGGTAACTGGTTTGGAATCTGATGTGGAGTGCTTTTCCTCTTCTTGTCATATATACAAATTTTACAGAAAGGACTAGATATCTATGGCAAAGAATCTTGTTATTGTGGAGTCCCCGGCGAAGGCTAAGACAATTAAGAAGTTTTTGGGATCTAACTATGAAGTTATAGCGTCAAATGGGCATGTAAGGGATCTTCCTAAAAGTCAGATGGGAATAGATGTAGATAATGATTTCGAGCCAAAATATATCACTATAAGGGGAAAAGGAGATATCCTTGCTGCTCTTAGGAAGGCAGTAAAAAAAGCAGATAAGATATATCTTGCAACTGACCCCGATCGTGAGGGAGAGGCCATATCATATCATCTGATGAAAGCTCTTAAACTGGAGGATAAGGACTACAAGAGAATCACATTCAATGAGATAACCAAGAATGCTGTCAAGAATTCAATAAAGCAGGCGAGGGATATTGATATGAATCTCGTCGATGCACAGCAGGCGAGAAGAGTGCTTGACCGTCTGGTGGGTTATAAGATCAGTCCAGTTCTCTGGGCTAAGATAAAGAGAGGACTGAGTGCGGGAAGAGTCCAGTCGGTTGCTCTTAAATTGGTATGTGACAGAGAAAGAGAGATAAATGATTTTATACCACAGGAATATTGGACTCTTGATGCGAATCTTACGGCAGGAAAACTTAAAAAACCTATAACATTTAAGTTTTCTGGCGATGGTAAGAACAAAGAAGATATATCAGGCAGGGCAGCCCTTGATGATATACTTGCAGATATAAAGGATGGAGAGTACGTCGTAAGGTCGATAAAAGAGAGCGAGAGGAACAAGAAGGCTCCGCTTCCATTTACCACAAGTACCCTTCAGCAGGAGGCATCGTCCAAACTTAACTTTGCAACATCCAAGACCATGAGAATTGCCCAGCAGCTTTATGAGGGTGTCGATATAAAGGGCAGGGGAAGTATAGGTCTTATAACCTATCTGAGAACAGATTCTACGAGAATATCGGAGGAGGCGGTTGCCGCTGCTGACAAATATATTGCAGAGAACTTTGGCGATGATTATATAGGCGATTCCAATGGAAGAGCTAAGACTGACAAGAAGATACAGGATGCCCATGAGGCTATAAGACCGACGGATGTGACACTTTCTCCGGTAATGGTCAAGGAACAGTTATCAAGAGATCAGTTCAGACTGTATCAGTTGATATATAACAGATTTCTTGCCAGCCAGATGGCTGGAGCCATATATTCTGTGAAAAATGTCAAGGTGAATTGTAAGGATGCGGTTTTCCAGACATCGGCATCCAAGATAGCATTTGAAGGCTTTCTTGCAGTTTATAATCTTGACAATGACAGAGGCGAGAGTGTCACTGGAATAAATAACCTGAAGGAGGGCGATGTGCTGAGCCTTGACAGCCTGGATGAGAAGCAGCACTTTACACAGCCTCCGGCGAGGTACACGGAGGCTCTTCTGGTAAAGACACTTGAGGAGCTTGGAATAGGACGACCAAGTACCTATGCTCCAACTATCTCAACTATACTTGCAAGAAGATATATTACAAAGGAGCAGAAGAAGCTCTATGTAACAGCTCTTGGCGAGGCGGTAAATCAGAGTATGGAACAGGCATTCCCAGTGATTATTGATGTGAATTTTACAGCTAACATGGAATCACTCCTTGATAAGATAGGTGAGGGTGCAGTTGACTGGAAGGTGGTTGTGAGAAACTTTTATCCGGATCTTGACGAGGCGGTACGAAAAGCAGAGTCTGAGCTTGAGTCAATAAAGATTGAGGATGAGGTATCTGAGGAAGTTTGCGATGTATGCGGACGTAATATGGTTATAAAGTATGGTCCTCATGGTAAGTTCCTTGCATGCCCTGGATTCCCTGAGTGCAGATTTACAAAACCTTTTTATGAGAAGATAGGAGTTCAGTGTCCAAAATGTGGCGGTGATGTAGTCATAAAAGCGACAAGAAAGGGCAGGAGATACTATGGATGCATCAATGCTCCGGATTGTGATTTTATGTCTTGGGCTATGCCAAGCAACGAAAAGTGTCCTGAGTGTGGATGCTATATGGTAGTGAAAGGCAATAAACTCGTCTGTTCAAATCAGGAATGCGGATATACATGCAACAATAAAAATTCTGAGAATGAGGGCAGCCGATAATTCTGTCCTGTGACGAATGTGATAAATATATAAGCTCTGCTCGGGTAATGTTATGGATCTGATGATTAGGAATCTATAGCTTGCCTGAGTGGAGCTTTTTGTGTGTAGATCGTCAAACACGTATTATATTGTCTGTATTTTCCATAAATTGTAAAATAATTCAAAATTGTTTCAAGTTGTCATAAGTTGTGAAATTGTGTCGAAAAAAATGACAACCACAATATATTGTGTACAAAAAAGCAAGTAAAATCAAAGGTTTCTTAAATTTTGAAGATAAGAAGAACTTTACATAAAATGGGGTTGTTAAGCATATTTCGTTGTGGTAAAATCCAAAATAGTCATAAAATTTCGTGCAAAAGAAACTTTTTGTTACATAAAAAACGGAGGATGACCTATGAGTGTTCAATTATTGGATAAAACGCGAAAGATAAATAAGTTATTGCATAATAACAATTCGCACAAGGTTGTGTTCAACGACATCTGTGATGTTCTGAGTGATATACTGGCATCAAACGTCATGGTTATAAGTAAGAAAGGAAAGATACTTGGATTAAAGAATCGTGATGATATACCAGAGATACACGAGCTTATAGAGGGCAGGGTCGGAAGTCTTATAGACTCAATGCTCAACGAGAGACTGCTTCTGGTCCTCTCAACCAAGGAGAACGTAAAGCTGACTACACTGGGATTTGATGGTGTGGATATAGACAAGTATCATGGCTTGCTGCTTCCTATTGACATAGCTGGTGAGCGTCTTGGCACTTTGTTTTTATATCGCCTGGAAACGGAATATGATATAGACGATATAATACTTGGTGAGTATGGTACAACTGTGGTCGGGCTTGAGATGATGAGAGCGCTTAATGAGGAGAATGCTGAGGAGAACCGGAAGATCGCTATAGTCCGTTCAGCGATAAGCACACTTTCTTTCTCAGAACTGCAGGCTATAAAGCATATATTTTCTGAACTTGACGGTGAGGAAGGAATTCTGGTTGCCAGCAAGGTTGCTGACAGAGTCGGAATAACAAGATCCGTCATTGTGAATGCGCTGAGAAAATTTGAAAGTGCAGGTGTGATAGAGGCAAGATCATCGGGGATGAAGGGCACATACATAAAGGTCCTCAATGACGTTGTGTTTGATGAATTAAAAGAAGCTTAGTAAGAAGGAGAAATTGATATGATACCAGGAATTTTGACATTGATAGCAGGCATAGCAATAGTAGTTATTAGTTTTTTCCTCACAGATGAGAAAAAGGGAGAATCAACGGAAAATGACTCTCTGAGTAACAACAAAGAGCAGATAGAGAAAGAACTCAGCGAGTATTGCGACAGCCTTGTGGAAAAAAAGAAGAGCGAGATGAAGAAGCAGGGGGATGATGTCAAGGCAAATATGAAAAAGGGCCTTGATGAGGTTAAAGAATCTGCCAAGAAAGACCTTGCAGAGATAAAAGAGTCAACAAAGGCAGAGATCAACGAGGTCAGAGAGACTTCCAAGAAAGAGATTGAGGAATTTAGACTTTTGTCTGCAAAAAATATAGAGGAATCAAAAAGCACTGCCCAGGAAGACATAGATAGTATGCGTGATACGGTAAAGCAGGATCTGGACAAGGTGATGGCTGATTATCAGGCAAGTATGACAGATGCAAGGACAAAGATGCAGTCTGAGCTGGAAAGGTGTTCATCTCAATTGTCAGAAAAGGCAAAGAAACAGATGATAGATTATATCAACCAGAGCCTGACTGAAGCATATGAAGCATATGATCCGGATGATACCAGCGAGAAAGAACCTATAACATACGAAGAAACAGATGGAGATATACAGCAGGCAGATGAGGATACTGATGTTCAGCCAGAGCATGTTGTGGGTGAAGCGGATGAGCAGGCTCTTTCAGTCGATAATGTGACAGAAGCTGCCACGGAAGAGGTTCAGGACGGTAATGAAGGCAAGGTTGATATTGATTCTGCATTTACACCTGAGGAGACTGCAGGAGTTACTGTGGAGCAGGTATCAGATGAAGTAGATCAGGGCAAAGCGGTTGTTGTGGAGGAGGAATCGGTAACTGACAGCGCATTTACAGTGGTGGAAGCCGAGAATCCGCAGAAGACAGCGGAAGATATCTCTAATAGTACAGCACAGACTACTCCAAAGAATAACTCAAGATCGAGAAGGAAGAAGAAAAAGAGATCGGGACAGACAAAGCCTATAGACATCTGGGATGAGGGCAGCGATGTGGAGTCACAGGTGGCAGATATGCACAAGAAGGGACTGAGCATCATGGAGATTGCCAATAAGCTTGGAATTGGTGTAGGTGAGGCAAAGGTTATTATAGATAAGATAGATGAGACTGACAAACAGTAGGAGTCAGGGAGGTAACACATGTACAAAAAGAGTTTTTTTAGAGGACTTGGAACAGGACTGGTTATAGGTGCGCTGACGGTGACTGTGGCATTTAGTTTTGATAGTACAAAGCAGTCAGATGCAGGGCAGGGCAATAAAACAAGCATCACCCAGCAGGAAAAAACTACAGACAGCACGGATGACAGCAGCTCTGAGGCTGACAGTACGGCGGAAGAAAAGACAACTGAAAAAGCATCGGAAAAGACGACTGAAAAGGTGACGACAGAAAAGACACCGACAGAGAAAACAACCAAAGATACCACAGAGAAGGTAAATACAGACAATAGCAGTTCAGATATATCTTCAAACGCTGGATCAGACGGCAGCCAGACAACTGCAGCGGATTCATCCAAGTCGGATTCCCAGTCATCAGGAAATAAGGACAATAGCCCATCCGACAACAGCGCTGCAGATAACAGCAACGGTTCATCCGACAACAGCGCTGCAGATAACAGCAACAGCCCATCCGACAACAGCGCGACAGATAACAGCAACGGTTCATCCGACAACGGTTCTGCAGGTGCATCGGATGGATTGAGCGATAAGACTTCGGTAGTTCCGTCGTCAAAGGATAACGGATATACTGAGGATAAGACCAGCCAGAGCCAGACTGCGGAAAACACAAATACAGAAGCCACTACAACACAGGAAGCCACTACGGAGGCTCCACAGCCAAGTGCGATAAAGTACGACGATGGAGGTGGACAGATAACAATAGTAGATGGCATGTCGGCATATGAGGTCTGCCAGTTGCTTGAGCAGATAGAAATCAGGAATGCAGATGAATATTATGACTGGCTCCTCAGATCAGGTTATTCTGAAAGTCTCGTATCCGGCACATACACCTTCACTGGAAATGAGACAAATGGAGGAATAGTGTGGATATTGCTGGGAAATCAGTAAATATATAATCAAAATCTGAATAAAACAGATATCAGAAAAAAAGTGCTTGAATGCACTTTTTTTTTGTGTTACAATGTCGATTGCGTGAGTGCGCATAACAAATATACATGCTGGTTGATAGTTGGCGTGGTGCCTGTGCTCGGGTGGTCCAAAGAGTTGATACCGGCAGAAGATTTTAACCATGGAGGTAGAAAAAATGAGCGTTATTTCAATGAAGCAGTTATTAGAGGCAGGTGTACATTTCGGACACCAGACAAGAAGATGGAACCCTAAGATGAAGCCATACATCTACACAGAGCGTAATGGTATCTACATCATCGATCTTCAGAAGTCAGTAGGAATGGTTGACGATGCTTACAATGCAATCGGTGATTGTGTTGCAAACGGTGGAACAATCCTTTTCGTTGGTACAAAGAAGCAGGCTCAGGACTCAATCAAGAGCGAGGCAGAGCGTTGCGGTATGTACTATGTAAATGAGAGATGGCTTGGAGGTATGCTTACAAACTTCAAGACTATCCAGACAAGAATCGCTACTCTTAAGAAGTACGAGGAGATGGAGCAGGACGGAACATTTGACGTTCTTCCTAAGAAGGAAGTTATCCAGATCAAGAAGGAGATGGAGAAGCTCGAGAAGAACCTTGGCGGTATCAAGAACATGAAGAGAATCCCAGACATGATCTTCGTTGTTGATCCTAAGAAGGAGAGAATCTGTATCCAGGAGGCTCAGTCACTTGGAATTAAGCTTGTTGGTATCGCTGATACAAACTGTGATCCAGAGGAGCTTGACTATGTAATACCTGGTAACGACGACGCTATCAGAGCTGTAAAGCTTATCGTTTCAAAGATGGCAGACGCTGTTATCGAGGCTCAGCAGGGTGTTGACGCTGATTCAGTAGATGAGGCAGAGGCTGAGGAGACTACAGAGGAGTAATTATAACAAATATTCGGAGGTAGAAATAAAATGGCAATCACAGCAGCTCAGGTTAAAGAGTTAAGAGAGCTCACAGGTGCCGGTATGATGGATTGCAAGAAGGCACTTGCAGAGACTGATGGTAATATGGAAGCAGCAGTAGATGTACTTCGTAAGAGTGGTGCAGTTAAGGCTGAGAAGAAGGCAAGCAGAATTGCAGCAGAGGGTATCTGCCGTGCAGCAGTTAACGATACAACAGGTGTTGTTGTTGAGGTTAACTCAGAGACAGATTTCGTTGCTAAGAATGAGATATTCCAGACATTTGTTCAGCAGATAGCTGATCAGGCACTTGCTTCAGCACTTGTTGGTGGCAAGGATGGCGAGGATGTTGAGGCACTTCTTGGAGAGAATGGTCTTAAGGAAGAGCTTGTTGACAAGACTGCAACAATCGGAGAGAAGTTATCATTCCGTAGATTTGAGAAGGTTACAGGCGATGTAGTAGTTGATTACTTACATGGCAATGGTAGAATCGGTGTTCTTGTTGCTGGTGTTGGCGCAAACGATGACGCTGCTAAGGAAGCACTCAAGAATGTTGCTATGCAGATCGCAGCTATGAATCCACAGTACATCAGCAGAGCTGACATCTCAGCAGACGCTATGGCTAAGCTTAAGGAGATCACAGTTGACAGTGCACTCAATGCACCTGACACACTTCCAAAGCCTATTCTTAACAAGCTTATCGCAAAGGCTGTTGACGGTGTATGGAGCGCAGAGGATGTAGCTATCTACGAAGAGAAGAAGAGCAACATGAACTTCTTATTCAACTTCCTTTCAAAGGAGGCAAAGGCACAGCTTGCAGAGCTTGCTATAGCTGATAAGGATGCTATCGTTGCTGATAAGATCTTCAATGGTCTTGTTGAGGGACGTATCTCAAAGCAGGTTAAGGAGATCAGCCTTCTTGATCAGGTATATGTTAAGGCTGAGGATGGCAAGCAGACAGTTGCCAAGTATCTTGAGTCAGTTAACAAGGATCTCAAGATCGCTAAGTTCGTTCGTTTCGAGGTTGGCGAGGGAATGGAGAAGAAGAACGAGGACTTCGCAGCTGAGGTTGCTAAGCAGATGAACGTTTAATCTGATACATTCATACGTATAAATATATAAACCCTTACGGATGGTGGAAACTGTTCGTAAGGGTTTTATTTTTTTAAGCTCAGTTTAAGTTTGAGGAATATAATGTATAATATAGATACGATAAGTGATAGTATTATACATTATGATATGGGACGGAGATGACGCTATGAGATTACTTTTTGCGGAGGACGAAAAGGCACTTTCGAGTGCATTGCAGGTTATATTAAAACATAATAACTATTCGGTGGATGCTGTGTACAATGGACAGGATGCCTATGATTATATAATGACAGGTGTGTATGATGGAGTGATACTTGATGTTATGATGCCTAAAATGGATGGATTCACAGTGTTATCTAAGATCAGGGCAGAGGGATGTGATGTGCCGGTTATCATGCTCACAGCGAGATCAGAGACAAATGACAAGATAAATGGGCTTGATCTGGGAGCCGATGACTATCTGGCTAAGCCATTTGAGATGAAAGAACTTCTGGCCAGGATAAGAGCTATAACAAGGAGAAAGAGTGACGCAGTGAGTGCGGAGCTTAAGTTTGGTGATTGTGTGTTAAATAGTCTCAATTATGAGCTGACAGCACCCGGTGGAAGCGTGAAACTTCAGAATAAAGAATATCAGATCATGGAACTTCTCATGGCAAATCAGAACGCGATAATATCCGCTGAACTTATGATGGAAAAGATATGGGGCTATGAGACGGACACAGAGATAAGTGTGGTATGGGTTAATATATCATATCTCAGAAAAAAGCTGAATCAGCTTGGCTCCGGGGTGTCGATAAAGGCTGTAAGGAATCAGGGCTACATATTGGAATATAAGAGACCGTGATATTGTTCTTTAGGAAGAGGAGATAAAAATACTAATGCAGAGGTGGCAGATATGATAAAAAATCTTAGAAAAAGATTTATATTTGCAGCGATGGCGTCCACATTTGGCGTGTTGTTTGTAATAATGAGTGTTTTGAATATTGCTAATTATGCAAGATTTGTCTCTCGGGCGGATGATACTCTGACAGAGCTGGCTGACAATGATGGGCAGTTTGACAGCAGGGATTTTTTAAAAAAAGGAAATGCCGAAGATGAAGTGGTACAGAGGATTGACGGCGATAAGACAGAAACTGGTGGTGCAGATAAAAACAATGCATCACAGCCTCCGGATAAGCCTGGCAGAAATATGGATGATAGATTTTCTCCAGAGACACCCTTTCAGACGAGATATTTTTCTGTAGTTGTGTCCGATGGAAAAACCGTTTCGTATGACCTTGAGAATATTGCGGCAGTGGATGAGACAGATGCTGAGTCTTATGCATTGGAGATAGCAGGTGGAGGGCAGGATGAAGGATTTGTTGATATATATAGATACAAGGCTGTATCCTGCGAAGAAGGAACCAGAATCATATTTGTGGATTGTCGTCAGGAGATAGAATCATTCAGAAATACGCTTGTATATAGTGTGGGAGTATCACTTCTAGGATTTTTGGCAGTGTTCATGCTCGTATTGTTCTGGTCAAAAAAGATATTCAAACCTGTGGCGGAGAGCTATGAGAAACAGAAACGCTTTATAACAGATGCAAGTCATGAGATAAAAACACCGTTAACTATAATAGATGCCAACACAGAGGTCATAGAGATGATGAACGGTGAGAGTGAATGGACACAGAATACAAGAACCCAGGTCAGAAGGCTCACTGTTCTGACAAATCAAATGGTCGCTCTGTCAAGACTGGATGAAAGCCCTGAGCCAGGAGAGCAGGCGGAATTTAATCTGTCTGATGTTGCATATGAGGTAATAGATCATTTTTCTACTTTGTCAGAAGTCCGTGATAAAAAGATCAATATGGATATAGACGATGGAATAATGTATACAGGTGAGGAAAACTCAATAAGACAGCTCATAAGCATACTTGTGGACAATGCTATGAAATATGCAGATAAGACTGCGCCTATAGAAATATCATTGAAGCGTGATGGAAGAAAGATCAGATTTACTCTGCGAAATCTTACAGATGGCATGGAGGAAGGCTCTCAGGACATATTATTTGAGAGGTTTTACAGACCAGACAGTTCCAGAAACTCAGAGACAGGCGGTTCGGGAATTGGATTATCACTGGCAAAATCGATTGTGGAGTCGCATAAAGGTAAAATAACGGCGAGATGTGACAAGGAAGGTTATATAACATTTTGCGTTGCCTTGTAGGTAAAAGTAATAAATGATTAAGAATAGAAGGTTGCCCTGTGCGTGGAATATATGCAGGTAAATGAGATGTTCCGCGCACAGGGTATTTTTTGTGCCTTCTTGTATACTACGGTTGTGCAATAATCATGATACATAACGATACATTATGAAGTTGCGCATAAAATTGCACACCAATTGCGCTTAAGTTGCGCAATAATATATACAATGTGCACAATTATTTTTTGAAAACATTGTCTACAAGCGACATAGTAACCATTGAACAAATATGTTATTATAAATGCATAAGAGCAAACGGTTGCGCAACTGTTGCATAACATATCACAACATATTTTTCAGGAGGGCTTATATGAGAAAAAAGAGAATTGTAAATCAGCTGGGCTGTGCAGTTCTTGCAGGAGCGCTTGCATTGGGGCAGATCTTTGGATCGGGAGCTTCATTGATAACAGCGAAGGCTGCAGAGAGCTGGATAGACACTCTCAAGATCAAGAATGGTGATTTTGAGCTCGGGGACAGCACAGGATGGACGATATCAGGTGGGGATGCGCTCACGTACACTGTAAAGACAGATCAGTGGGCAACTAACAATACAACGCAATATCTGAATTATTATGCGGCCACAGCGGCTGACATGACAATGTCACAGACGATAGAATCTGTTCCGGCAGGTACCTACAAGATCGGATACGATCTGGAGGGTAAAGAGGGAGATACCGGACTTACACTCACAGCTGCTACAGTCAGCCAGTCTCTTGCAGCTACCACCGGCTACAACGTGTGGACAAGCTATGAGACAGACACATTTACTCTGGAAGACTCAGAGGATGTGACCATAACAATATCGGGAACCCTGGCCACAGATTACTGGGGTGATATAGACAACATAAAGCTGTACAAACTCACAGATGATTCGGAGATAGTTGAGCCTGTTGAGGCTGGTATCTATGTTGATCGCATAGATGACCTTACATACACTGATCTGAATGACCATAAGCAGTCATTTATTGAGGGAGTCGATGTATCATCTTATGTATCACTGAAGAACAGTGGAGTAAAGTATTATGATTTTGATGGTAACGAGCTTGATGATATCGGTTATTTCAAGTTCCTTGCTTCATGCGGGATAAATTATGTACGTGTCCGTGTATGGAATGATCCGTATGATGCAGATAGAAATGGTTACGGTGGTGGAGACAACGACCTTGACACCGCAAAGAAGATCGGGCAGTACGCAACCGCAGCAGGAATGAAGCTTCTTGTGGATTTCCATTATTCGGATTTCTGGGCTGATCCTGGAAAACAGCAGGTACCAAAGGCATGGGCAGATTTTACTCTGGATGAGAAGGTTGCTGCAGTTAAATCATACACATCAGACAGCATCAAGACACTCCTTGCTGCCGGAGTTGATGTAGGTATGGTTCAGATCGGTAATGAGACGACAAATGGAATATGTGGTGAGACTTCAAAGAATTGGGAGAATATGGCCAAGATATTCAGTGCAGGAAGTGAAGCGGTCAGAGCTATAGATAAGAATATTCTTGTTGCCATTCATTTTACTGATCCTCAGAAAAGTGGGAGTTATGCAAATTATGCAAAGAAGCTGGATACATATAATGTAGATTATGATGTATTTGCATCTTCATATTATCCTGTATGGCACGGCACAATTGAGAATCTCACATCAGTTCTCAAGAATGTTGCAGATACATATGGCAAGCTTGTCATGGTGGCTGAGACATCATGGGCATACACTCTCGATGATGGAGACGGACATGATAATACAGTCAGATATGGTGTATATGATTCTGTAAAAACGTATGATATATCAGTTCAGGGACAGGCAAATGAGATAAGTTCGGTTATCAAGGCAGTGAAGAATACGGGATCATCAGGAATCGGTGTATTCTACTGGGAGCCTGCATGGCTTCCTGTAAATGTATATGATTCATCCGCTGATAATGCTTCAGAGATCCTTGCTGCAAACAAGGAAGCATGGGAGAAGTATGGTTCAGGCTGGGCTGCATCATATGCCGGAGAATATGATGCGTCAGATGCCGGAAAGTGGTATGGTGGTTCTGCCGTTGACAACCAGGCATTGTTTGATTTTAAAGGCCATCCGCTTGAGTCACTCAAAACATTTGTCTATGTTCACACGGGAACAAAGACTAAGAGAGAGATAGCATCAATATCTGTTGAGGATGTTGAAGTGGTTATAACAGATGTTGAGAATCTGGTCCTTCCAACAACTGCAACAGTAAAGTACAATGACGGCAATTCTGAGAGTGCGGACATCACCTGGGAGGATGGAGCACTTGATAAGATCAAAAATAACGGTGCAGGAACATGTACCGTAAATGGAACAATAACAGTCGATGAAGAGACTGTAAATGTTAAATGCAACGTGTCAGTGTTAAAGGAAAACATTCTTGTAAATCCTGGATTTGAGTCAGGAAATGAAGAATGGACCATAGCAGATACAAGTAAGGGATTTGCAATAAAGACGAAGGAAGACTTTAGAAACGGTGCATACTGTGGTCATTATTACTATGCATCAGACTTCACATATGATGTGTACCAGACTATCACACTGGAACCAGGAGGGTATGTGTTCAGCGCATATCTTCAGGGCGGTGCAAATGGTGAAAATGATGTATATGAAGTGTATGCTAAGGCAGGAGATACTGAACTTGCTTCAGCATCAGCTGTCCCAGAGGGATGGAAGATATGGCAGCATCCGCAGATCAGATTTACGGTGAGCGAGACAACTGAGGTTATGGTTGGAATGAGAGCTTCAGCTTCAGGAAAGGCATGGGGAACATGGGACGATGCATATCTGTACAAGGATGCAGACATAACCCCAACACCGGATCCAGACCCAACACCAGACCCAGACCCAACGCCGGACCCAGACCCAACACCAGATCCAACACCGACCCCGGATCCGACACCAACGCCGGATCCGACACCAACACCAGATCCGACACCAACACCAGATCCAACGCCAACACCGGACCCAACACCGGACCCGACACCGGATCCAACACCGACCCCGAATCCAACACCGACCCCAACGCCGACACCGGATCCGACACCAACACCAACCCCAACGCCGACACCGGATCCAACACCAAATTCAACCCCATCGGTGAATGTAAATAAGAATGGTCTGATAAAAGAAAATGGTGTTACTTATTTCTACAAAAAGGGTGTCATCCAGAAGAATTATACAGGATTTGTAAAAAAGTCAGGTGTAAATTATTATGTTGTAAATGGTGCAGTCAAGACTGGATACAGAGGTCTTGTGAAGAGCAAAGCAACAGGAAAGGTATATCTGGTAAAAAATGGAAAGATATATACAGGATATACAGGATTCTTTAGAAATTCAAAGGGTCAGCAGTGCCTTATAATAAAGGGTAAATTTGCTGACAGTAAGACAGCGCTTGTGAGAAGTACACGTGATAAGAAATATTACTATGTTAAGAAAGGTATAATACAGAGCGGATATACCGGATTTTTCAGAAGTACCACAACAGGAGCTAACTGTTATATCTATAAGGGAATATTTAAATCCAGTAAAACTGGAATAGTGAAGAGCCCAAGAAACAATAAGAAGTACTATGTAAAAAATGGTAAGATAGCAGTTAAGGTAACAGGAACTGTAGTTGTATCAGGAGCTAAGTACAAAGTAGTAAGAGGTCTTGTTGTAAGAAAGATCAAGTAGGATCAGGCAAAAAGCATATCCATATATTATGATAAAGGTGGCCATGCCGGACAAGTTCGGCATGGTTACCTTTATTTTTTGTAAGAAAAATAAAGACAATGTATAATAATAGTTGAAAAAGTATCATTAAGTGATATAGAATTAGATAGTATTTGTTTATATTATAAAATGTATATTAAAAAGAGAAAAGGAGAGTAATCATGGACAAATTCTTCAAAATCTCAGAGCGTGGGTCTACTATCAAGACCGAGATCATGGCAGGTCTTACAACGTTCTTCGCCATGGCCTATATCGTTCTGGTCAATCCAAATCAGGTTGCAGGAGAAGGCAGCAATGGCTGGCTGGCAGGGGCAGTTCCAGACATGGCTGGTGAGCTTGGTACAGTATGGAATGCTGTATTCATCGCATCTATTCTTGTTGCAATAGTTGGAACACTTCTCATGGCGTTCCTTGCAGACATGCCATTTGCACAGGCCTGTGGAATGGGACTTAACTCATTCTTCTGTACTATCTTCGTAGCTGGTGCAGCATTTGCAGGTGTTAGTGTTATCAGAGGTTATCAGGCAGGTCTGGTAATAGTCTTGATATCAGGTATCGTGTTCCTGATCCTTTCAGTGACTGGACTTAGAAAGTACATTGCTGTGGCAATGCCTGAGTGCCTTAAGAAGTCAATTCCTTCAGGTATCGGTCTGTTTATAGCACTTATCGGACTGAAGAATGCAACGCTTATCCAGGACAACCCATACACATTTGTTCAGTTCTTTGATTTTCACGGAGTTATCACAGGCGCTGGCAGTACAAAGGAGGCTATTGCCCAGATCGCGCCTCCTGTAGTAGCATTTGTTGGATTTATAATCATTGCAATCCTTGCAAAGCTTAAGGTAAAGGGTAACATCATCATAGGTATCCTTGCATCTACAGTTTTATATTACATCATGATGCTTCAGGCACCTGACTTTGATTTCTCATCAATCGGACAGTCATTCAAGGATTTCGGTTCAGTCGGATTCCTCGGTGTGTTCCATGGACAGGCATGGAAGGATGCATTCTCAGCTGAGTATATCGGTGGTGTGTTCTCAGCTATCATGCTCGTTGTCAGCTTTTGTCTGGTAGATATGTTTGATACTATCGGAACTCTCTATGGTGCAGCTTCCCAGGCTAACATGCTTGACGAGAAGGGTGATCCTATGAAGCTTGACGAGTGTATGATGTGTGACTCTATCGGTACTGTATCAGGTGCTATTCTCGGAACATCAACATGTACAACATTCGTAGAGTCAGCTTCAGGTATCGCTGCAGGCGGTAGAACAGGACTTACAAGCTTAGTGACAGCACTTTGCTTTGCAGTATGTCTCTTCCTCAGCCCTGTAGCAAATATCATCCCATCATGTGCAACAGCTCCAGCGCTTATATTCGTAGGTGTGCTTATGGCTAAGAACTTTGCTAAGGTTGATATGGAGGACATGCGTTCAGCAGTTCCCGCATTTGTAACATTCCTCATGATGCCACTGACATACTCAATTTCAAATGGTATTGGTCTTGGTGCTATCACATATGTTCTTATCACACTGTTCACAGGCAAGTATAAGAAGCAGGATATTGTAGTGACAATTATTGCACTCTTATTTATAGTAAAATTCGTTTCAGTTACTATGTAGCAGGCGGATAAATGTCCGGTGATACCGGCGGATAAAAAGAGCGGAATTGAAGAGAGGTAGGATACAGTTATGGAAATCTCCACAGTGCACATAAAAAGATCGTGATGACCATGTGCATTTGTGGAGATTTTTGATTTGCCAAAGTTGGACTTTTGTAGTATCATACCAAATGTGTACCAGTAGCCAATCGGATACGGCAATGGCCTCCGGAGCCATGACGGGCGGTTCGACTCCGCCCTGGTACGCTTTTTATTTGTGCGAAACTAATGGTAAAAGGGAAGACTGACATATGGCAGATAAAGAACATGAAAACACAAAAGATGTAGAGGTAGAGGCACAGGAAGAGGTAATACAGAAACGGCCTTACGAGGATTATGTCATAGAAGATCCTGAGGATATGGATACTGCACCGGATACGGGAGATATGTTTGATGATGATGATCTGTACGATGATTATGATGACAGTAGCTTGTCACTCGGCCAGAGACGGAGAAAAAGATCAGGCATATCTGGAAGTGTACTTGCATTACTTTGGTGTGTATTTGCCTTGGCACTGGCGGCATATATATATCTGTTTTTTGTAAATGACAGTATTATATCGGACGATGTGGCGGGGAAAAATAATACAGTAAATATGGACATACCAAAGGATGCCAACTATGAATTGTGTTCTATAGATGAAATAAACCAGCTTATAAATAATTATTTGCTGGCAAGGACAAAAGCTGATAAGGCAACACTCCAGAGGCTGGTGACTGATCCATCGGAATTTGACGATGAGGAGAGTCTTAAGAGAGCGGCAGAATATATTACTTCATATAATAGAACCACCTGTTACGCGGTTTCGGGTTATACAGCAGATTCATATATTATATACGAACTATCAAATATAACGATAAAGGATGTGACTTCTACACCGTTGGATATAAGATCATTTTATATAGTCAGACAGTCGGATGGAAGTTATAGGATAAAGAATTCGGGTATGTCGGCTGATGAGAGTGCATATGTAAATGATGTCACTTCTTCTTCTGATATACAGGATATATACAAACATGTTAAGGAGAATAATGATTATCTGTTAAAGACAGATAAGACATTTAAGGTATTTCAGGAGATGTTGACACAATAATATAAAGAGGACGGGGCTGTCTGTACCGACCTCCAATCGTTAGTTTTATAACTGACTTTTGGGAATCGGTACAGACAGCCCCGTTTCTGCCTATATAGCTTCAGACGAATCTGCTTCATCAGTATCGATCAATACGCCTCTGGTAGGAACCGGAGTAGAGAAGACTATCTGTGTTTCGGTGCTGCCAAATCTCTGGAGCTGTCCGATGAATGAATCGAGATCCATGGTGTTAGGAAAGCAGACCTTCATGAGCATGGAGTGCGCACCGGTCACACAGTTGCATTCCAATACATTTGGACATGCCTCAACAAATGGATAGAAGGTTGGCTTCTGTTTTGGATCAAGAGCCATGTGTATAAATGCTGTGATGTGATATCCGAGAGCCTCATGGTTGATGCTTGCGTGATATCCTGTAAGTATTCCTGCTTTCTCAAGTCTCTCTATTCTTGCTGAAACTGCCGGCGAAGAAAGGAAGACCTTGCTGGCCAGATACTTGAGTGGGGTTCTGGCGTTGCCCTGTAAAAGATGAATAATTTTTCTGTCGATGTTATCCATAATATGCACTTCCTTTTCCTAAAATAAAAAAAGGTGCGTTTCCGAAGAAACACACCTTTGCGTTTGTTTTAATATACATTAATTGATAAAAAAAATCAAGGACTTTTACAAAATTAATTTAACTGAATCTTTGCTGTGGGTTATACATAGTGTGATGAATGGTTCACAAAATGAAAAATAAATGGTATGATGGTTCTGCATATTGGTTAGAATTTACTGGCTTTGGTCTGGCTGATACATGGTGTATGCTGACCAGGAATTAGAATGTGAGATATGTATTAATAATATAGAAAAATAATAACAGAGGAAAGATTATGGCGGATGGAATAAGACTTAACAAATATCTAAGCGAGGCGGGCGTGTGCTCAAGGCGCGCTGCGGATACACATATAGAGAATGGAAAGGTTACGATCAACGGAGAGACTGCAGTCATGGGTCAGAAGGTCATGCCCGGGGATGTGGTGACATTCATGGGCAGGAAGGTTCAGCAGAAGGATAGGACAGTGATCCTGGCATATAATAAGCCGATAGGACTTACCTGTACAGCGAGCAAGGCTGATCCAGACAACATATTTGATCACATAGATTATCCGATCAGACTTCAGTACGTGGGAAGGCTGGATAAGGACTCCCAGGGGCTACTTCTTCTGACAAATGATGGCGACCTGTCAAATGCCATTCAGAAGTCGGTGAACAACCACGAGAAGGAATACAGGGTGCGGGTGAACCGTGAGATAACAGAGGACTTCATCAGGAAGATGTCAGACGGAGTGCCTATACTTGATACAGTGACAAAGAAATGTAAGGTGCGCAAGATAGATGACAGGTCATTCATGATAGTGCTGACGCAGGGACTCAACAGACAGATCAGACGAATGTGTGATGCATTGGGTTACAGGGTAGTGAACCTGAAGAGAGTCAGGGTCTGCAACGTGAAGCTTGGCAATATGAGACCTGGAGAGCTCAGGGAGCTCAGCCGCGAGGAAGAGGCAGAGCTGAGAAGGATCGTGGGGATGTAGCGGAAAGTGTTTTATATTGTGATAGGAAGAGTGTATATAGGATTTTATGAGGCAGTATCTGCCGGGGGTGTGCATGGAAAATATTAGTGGAAATATCAATGAAAATATTAATGAGAGTAACATCGATAATCTCCAACAAAATAAGGATATAAGTTGGAATAACGATAATGGCAAGATAGCCAGAATTAAAGAACTTGTAAAGCAGCTCAATGAGGCTGCAAAGAAATATTATATGGAAGATACAGAGATCATGAGCAACCTGGAATATGATGCTCTGTACGATGAGCTGTGCGCGCTGGAGAAAGAGACCGGGATGGTCATGAGCAACAGCCCGACAGTCAAGGTAGGATATGAGGTTGTCAGTGAGCTGCCGAAGGAGGCTCACGAGCATCCAATGCTTTCTCTTGACAAGACAAAGGATGTAGGTGCCCTTGCTTCATGGCTTGGCGGTCAGAAGGGTGTTATATCCTGGAAAATGGACGGACTCACCGTTGTTCTCACATATGAGAACGGAGAGATGATAAAGGCTGTCACCCGTGGAAATGGTGAGATAGGCGAGGTCATCACTAATAATGCTAAGGTATTTGCAAATGTTCCTCATCATATTCCGTACAAGGGCAAGCTGACGATCAGGGGCGAGGCGGTCATCAAATATTCGGATTTCAATGCGATAAATGAGAAGATAACGGATGCGGAGTCCAAATACAAGAACCCACGAAATCTGTGCAGCGGCTCAGTGAGACAGCTCGATAACAAGATAACAAAAGAGAGAAATGTACATTTCTTCGCTTTTAATTTAGTGGACGGTGAGGATGTGGACTTCCACAATTCATTCAAATATCAGCTTGACTGGCTGGAACAGCAGGGATTTACCGTGGTAGAACACTACCTGACAGACTCGGCAGCACTCCCGGATAAGGTGAGAGAATTTTCTGAGAAGATAACAGAGAATGACTTCCCATCGGATGGTCTGGTACTCATGCTGGATGATCTGGCATATGGAAGAAGTCTCGGAACCACAGCCAAGTTCCCGCGAAATGCCATGGCGTTCAAATGGGCGGACGAGGAAGCGATAACCCACCTCCGCTATGTGGAGTGGAGTCCATCTAGAACTGGGCTCATCAACCCGGTTGCGGTATTCGAGCCGGTGGAGCTTGAGGGAACCACAGTCAGCCGTGCCAGCATACACAATGTCAGCATACTGAAGTCATTGGCGCTGGGTGAGGGCGATGAGATCGCTGTGTACAAGGCGAATATGATCATTCCGCAGATTGCAAGGAACCTCACCATGAGCGGCAATGTGGTCATACCGGCTGCTTGTCCGGTATGCGGAGGAGAGACTGAGATAGTGAGGGAGGAAGGCGGTGCAGCGTCAGGAGTTGAGACTCTGTACTGCACCAACCAGTTCTGCCCTGCGAAGAAACTCAAGTCATTTTCACACTACGTGTCCAGAAATGCGTTGAATATAGACGGACTCTCAGAGGCGACCATAGAGAAGTTCATAGACGAGAAGATATTGGAGGAGCTTCCTGATCTGTATAAGCTTGCGGCTCACAGAGACCATATAGTTGAACTCGAGGGATTTGGTGAGAAGTCATACAACAAGCTTGTGGCTGCGGTGGATGCATCCAGGCAGACGAACATGTGGCGGCTTGTCAATGGTCTCGGCATTGCAAATGTCGGAGAGGCGACAGCCAAGCTCATGGCAAAGCATTTTGCAAATGACATGGATGCCATGAAGAAGGCAGAGGTGTCAGCCTACGTGGAGATAGACGGAATCGGTCAGGTCATAGCAGAGGATATAGTCAGATACTTTGAAAATGAGAAGAATTGTGCTATCATAGATAAGTTGATGGCTGAGCTGACATTTATGGATGATATTTCTGATACGGAGCAGGATCTGGCGGGCAAGGTGTTCGTCATAACCGGTTCGCTCACCCATTTTGACAACAGAAATCAGCTCAAGGAACTGATAGAGAGCAGAGGAGGTCAGGTTACAGGTTCTGTATCTGCCAAGACCTCATATCTTATAAATAACGATGTGAATTCCACATCATCCAAGAACAAGAAGGCGAAAAGCCTTGATGTGCCTATCATATCTGAGGAGGATTTCTTAGAATTGATTGGACAGTAGGGTAACTGCGGTAGATTACTTGGTGTGTGCTGCTGCATGGATGCTTGGATAAGTAGTAAATGGAAAGGAATGAATAGAGATGCCGATAAGAATAGATGATGATCTGCCGGTTAAGAAAACTTTAGAGGACGAGAATATATTTGTCATGGGAACAGGAAGAGCGCACAGCCAGGACATAAGACCCCTTGACATCCTGATACTCAACCTCATGCCGCTGAAGGAGGATACAGAGCTGCAGCTCATGCGAAGTCTGTCAAACACCCCGCTTCAGGTGAACATCACGCTTCTTAGAACCATGTCCTACGAGTCCAAGAACGTGACAAAGGGACACCTTGACAGATTCTACGAGGATTTCGAAAGCGTAAAGAACCGCAAATGGGACGGTTTCATCATAACCGGAGCACCTGTTGAAAAGATGGACTTCGAGAATGTTGACTACTGGGACGAACTCCGCGAGATCATGGACTGGTCCGAGACAAATGTCACATCGACCATGCACATCTGCTGGGGCGCCCAGGCAGGACTCTACTACAGATACGGTGTGCAGAAGTTCGACCTTCCGCAGAAGCTGTCCGGCATATACGAACATCACACCTTCCACAAGAGAACACCGCTAGTCCGCGGTTTTGACGATGTATTTTACGTGCCACATTCAAGATACACGGGCGTATCCAAGGAGGACATTGTAAACAACGAGCATCTTGAGATCGTAGCTGAGTCAGATGTGGCTGGCCCGTACCTCATAATCGGTGACGGCGGCAAGAACATATTTGTCACAGGACATCCTGAGTACGATGTTCTTACCCTCGACCAGGAGTACCACAGAGACCTCGGCAAGGGCCTTAACCCACAGATTCCGGTGAATTATTACCCAGACAACGACCCGGAAAAGAAACCAGTGAAGAAGTGGAGATGCCACGCGAACACTTTGTATGCGAATTGGCTCAATTATTACGTATATCAGCTTACGCCGTATAAGTGGGAGTAGAAGCCGGTGAGACCGCATAAAATCTAAGGATTTAAGCCAAATGCGTTACATATCAATAAAATCATAAATAAGATATTAAATATAAAATTAAAACACAGCACTATGTAGATGAGTTGTAGTTATCTATGTAGTGCTGTGTTTTTTCTGCTTGTCACTTGTTCCATAATTCATTTTTATTAGTTGATATGATATAATGACCAATGAGACTAATGAATGAAAAACAACATAATATAAGGGGAAGATGTATGGATAATTCTAATGATGAAAGGCAGGAAGCTTTAACAAGACTTGAACAATTGCGAAAAAAAGGATCGGTTGTTGATGATGAAGCAGAATTAGCTTCTTACAGGGAAGAAAAGTTCAGGAGGTCTTATTTAGATGAAACAGGAAATATTAAATAAATTGAACCTTGGCGAAGATCATGAGAGAGAATGTAAGCTAGCAATTGGTGGGCTTCCTGAGAGCATATGGGAGACATATTCTTCTTTTGCAAATACCGATGGTGGAACTATTTTGCTTGGAATTAGGGAGCACAGGGATTCCTTTACTATTGAAGGATTGACAGAGAAACAGATTGTTAAATATCAGAAAGATTTCTGGAGCACTTTAAATGATAGAAATAAGATATCTAAGAACATTTTACTGAATCATCATGTACAGGTAGTCGAGGTGGAAGATAAAAAGGTACTTAGAATTGATATTCCTGCAGCAGACAGACATGATAAACCTGTTTATATTGGAACAGACCCGATGAGAGGTACTTATAAAAGAGACTATGAGGGCGATTTTCTTTGTACAGAAGAGGCAGTCCGTGCAATGTTCGCAGATCAGAGAGATGTATCTGGTGACGTGGAAGTACTGGACGAGTTTGGATTGGATGTGCTCAATCAGGATACGATAAAGGGATATAGAATTGTTTTTGAACAGCTTCACAGTGGGCATCCATGGAATGCTCTTGAAAATGATGAGTTCCTTATGAAATTAAGAGCCGCAGCAAAGAATAAGAATGGTACATTGTCTCCAACGATAGCTGGACTATTATTCTTTGGAGAGGCTTATCATATTACTGAAATTTTTCCAAATTATTTCTTGGACTATCGTGAAGAATGCAATGATAAAGCCGTTCGTTGGCTGTTTCGGACACACTCTAACGAAGGTGACTGGAGTGGAAATATATACGATTTTTTCTGTAAGGTGCGTACCAGAATGGATGATGAGGTAGCAGTTCCATTTGCAAATAGAAGAGATGGGTATCGAGTGGACAGGGTTGATGTTCATGATGCTTTGGAAGAAGCATTGGCAAATGCATTGTCGCATGCAAATTATTATGGCAGAAGAGGAATTCTTGTTGTTAAAAAGGGTAAAGAACTTAGCATTTCAAATCCTGGTACTATTAGGGTAACAAAAGAGGAGTTTTATGCCGGAGGCAATAGTGATCCTCGAAATCCTAATATTTTAAAGATGTTTGGATTCGTTAATGTCGGTGAGCGCGCCGGAAGTGGTGTTGATAAGATAATGACTGCTTGGGCAGAACAAAACTGGAAGAAGCCGGAATTTGATTTTTCGGAGCGTAATGACAGGGTTACATTAAAGCTGGAGGTTGGACAGGTAGTATACATTCCGAGGGCTGTATATTTACAGACAGGCAGACAGGTAGAACCAACAGAAACTAATGAAATAAGTAACATGAATAAAGAACAAAGAGTAATGCTTTATCTTAAAAGCCATGAAAGCATCTCAACGCAAGAAGCGATGGTATTGTGTGAATATAAAACACGCGCAGGTGCACGTAAGTTGCTAGATAAGATGATTCAGAATAATATTTTGAGAAAAACAGGAAGTGGACCTGGTACAAAATATATATTTAATGATGACAAGTAAAAAGAAGTAAAAAGAAGTAAAAAGAAGTAAAAAGAAATGCATTAATAGATATAATCGGTCATTTAATGGATGCTGGCAGCCATTTACTGGATACAAAGTGTTCAATAAGTATCCATTAGTATCCAATAAGTATCTATTAAGCAATTAAGCATAGGGGACACGTTTCTTTTGTAACGAGGAGTGTCCCGTGTCACGATTAAGACAGGTGACGCACCTTGTGACAGAGGGACTCTTTTCAATACAGGTGACACTCTTCGTGACAGAAGGAACGTCCCCAAAGTGCGCGGTGGGAGAATTTCCGTACATGGCTTATGATAATCTGGGTTCAGAAGCAGGGAAATGAAATCAGTTAAGTGATAAATTACCAAATCTGAAAGGAGACATAAGTTATGAGTAAGAAATATTTTACGATTGCAGGATGTAATCACTACTATGGAAATGAGTATATGAAAAAGGGCATGAAGGTGAAACTGGTTAAGGAACCTGATAATGAATATGATCAGGAAGCAATACAGGTGAAAATCAAAGGCCTTGGCAAGGTTGGTTATGTGGCAAACAGTTCATATACAGTCAAGGGAAAATCAATGAGTGCCGGAAGACTGTATGATAAGATAGGCAAAAAGGCTAAGGCGAAGATAGAATTTATACTTGATGGCAGTGCAATATGCGAAGTTACGGATGATGGACTGTCCGGTAAATAAAAAGATACCTGGATGGCTATTATAAAAGAGAGAGGTGGGTTATATGAAGAATAATTCATTTGGCGGAAAGATCTTAATTGTTGTGATCATAGTAGGTATATTGTATATCATTGGCAGTGCAGTGGATGCAAGCAAATCAAAGTGTGTTAAATCAGGATGCAATAATGAGCGGTCATCAGGAAGTGCTTACTGTTTTTTACATAAACCATATGAAAATTCATCGTACAAGAACTCATATAGCAGCACCACAAGAGCCACGACAGAAAGCACGACTGAAGTTACGACAAAGACAACTGAGAGAGCAACTACCAGTGTTACTACAAGAGAAGAACCGACAACCAGAGTTTGGAAGGATAACAATTCGTATAAAAATAATACATCTGGCAATCCATACAAGTCATACGATGATGGATATGATGATGTGTATATGGATGGGGATTATGATGATGACAGATATAATAGAGATCCGGATTACGCTGATGGTGTGGACGATGCTATAGAGGATGATTATGAAGAGGGGGATGGGGACTGGTAGGATATTTTATGTTGTATTTCAGAGTAAAATAAATAATTTCAAGTATAGACAGAGCCGTCTGGGATATTAAAGTACTCAGATGGCTATCACTTTATTTGGCGTGATGTATGTAGTAGAAAATAATAGACGCATAGAATCGTGGGAGTAAAAAAGACTATAATAAAATTGATTGTTATAATATAACAAAGTATAATAATTCCATATAGATTGGAACGAAACTATTAAACAAATGGAGTGCAATAATATTAAATGAACAGTACAAATATGACTTTGGAGTATTACAATCGCAATGCTGCTGATTTTACAGCAGGTACTTTGAATGTTAATTTTCAGGAGAATCAGAATAGATTTTTGAAAATGCTTAACAGAGGTGATTTAATACTCGATTTTGGATGTGGTTCGGGAAGAGATGCGAAATATTTTCTGGATCATGGTATGCGGGTTGAGGCAATTGACGGTTCGATAGAATTGTGCATGATTGCATCAGGATATACAGGAATAGAAGTGAGAAATATGCTTTTTCAGGAGTTGGATGAGCATGAACGATATGACGCCATATGGGCATGTTCATCGATCCTGCATTTGCCTAAAAAAGAATTGAAAGGTGTACTTCAGAAGATGATCTGCGCGTTGAAGCCAGATGGTATCATCTATACATCGTTTAAATATGGAGAATTTGAGGGTGAGAGGAATGGCAGATTTTTTGTTGATTTTACAGAGATATCATTTTCAAAATTCATTGAGGATATACCAGGAATAAGGCTGGAGAATGAGTGGGTTACAGAAGATGTACGACCAGGAAGAGGTAATGAGGCATGGCTGAATTTGATTCTGCAGAAAAAATAAATTATGAATATCAAGAATATTATCGCACGGATGTGATGACTGGGGATAAAGATGCAAGAATGCAGCTCTATTACCAATTGTCAAGGAGCCTCAGGGGTGCAGAGAATGTGGATATAATTGTTTCGTTTCTGATGGAGTCAGGGGTGAAAATGATCGTGAAAGATCTTGAAAAGGCTCTGAAGCGAGGTGCAAAGATCAGGATATTGACCGGCAATTATCTTGGAATCACACAGCCATCAGCACTTTACATGATCAAGAGGGAGCTTGGAGAGCAGATTGACCTGAGATTCTACAACGAAAAGAATAGGTCTTTTCATCCAAAATCATATATATTCCATTATAAAAATTACAGTGAGATATATGTGGGTTCTTCGAATATTTCAAGAAGTGCACTTACATCGGGAATTGAATGGAATTACAGGTTCAGGAGTGATTCTGATCTGGAAAGCTATGAGAAGTTTTTTTGTACGTTTGAGGATCTGTTCTATAATCATTCGATAGTTATTGATGATGAAGAACTGAAAAGATATTCAAGGAATTGGCATAGACCGGCCGTGGCAAAAGACCTTGATCGTTACGATGTGGAAGCGGATGATAAGGATACAAATGTGAGGGTTATGTATGAACCGAGAGGTGCTCAGATAGAGGCTTTGTGTGCTCTGGAACATACGAGACAGGAAGGTGCAAAGCGGGCTCTTGTTGTTGCGGCAACAGGAGTTGGAAAGACGTACCTTGCAGCATTTGATTCAAAAACTTTTAAGAGGGTACTGTTCGTGGCGCACCGAGAAGAGATATTGAAACAGGCAGCAGTTTCATTTCATAATGTAAGAAATTCTGATGATTATGGATTCTTTAATGGCACGGAAAAAAGTACGGATAAATCAGTGATATTTGCATCTGTAGCAACTCTTGGGAGAAGTGAATATCTGAATGATAGGTATTTCCCTAGAGACTATTTTGACTATATAGTGGTGGATGAATTTCACCATTCGGTTAATAATCAATATAGAAGAATCGTTGAATATTTCAAATCAGAATTCCTGTTAGGACTTACCGCCACACCGGAACGTATGGATGGTAAAAATATATATGAGATATGCGATTATAATGTTCCTTATGAGATTTCATTGAAGTCGGCTATCAATAAGGGGATGTTGGTTCCATTTCATTATTATGGAATATATGACGATACGGATTATTCTGGAATTCATATAGTGCGCGGCAAGTATGATGAAAAAGAACTGAACGAAACTTATATAGGAAATGTATATAGACATGATCTTATTTACAAATATTACCGTAAATATGGTTCAAAGCGTGTTCTGGGATTTTGCTTTTCCAGGGAGCATGCAGAGGAAATGGCACAGGAATTCTGTAAGAGGGGAATACCATCGGTTGCTGTTTACAGTAATTCGAACAGTGAATATGCTGAGGAGAGATCTGTGGCTATACAGAAATTGGCCGATGGGGAAATACGTGTGATTTTCTCCGTGGATATGTTCAATGAGGGTGTTGACATACCTTCTGTAGATATGGTTATGTTCCTTAGACCTACCGAGTCACCAATTGTATTTTTGCAGCAGCTTGGACGAGGACTTAGAAAAAGCAAAGGAAAGGAATATTTGAACGTACTTGACTTCATAGGCAATTATGAAAAGGCGGGCAGTGTTCGATATCTGCTTACAGGCAGTTCTGGATTAGAACGAAGATCATACGATCCGGCAGACCAATCAGATTTTCCAGATGATTGTCAGATAGATTTTGATATGAGACTTATAGATCTCTTTTCTGAGATGGATAAGAAACGATTGAAGCTGAAAGATAAGATCGTAAATGAATATTTCAGAGTTAAAGATCTGCTTGAAAAGGCGCCGTCAAGGTTGGAGCTGTTTACATATATGGAAGATGATGTATACCAGATGGCTGTGACACACTCTAAAGAAAATCCTTTCAAGAGATATCTGGATTTCAAGAACAGTATAAACGAGCTGGCTGATGATGAGAAAGAAATTTATCATGGAATAGGAAATGAGTTTATCAGTCTGATAGAGAATACAAGCATGTCAAAGGTATATAAGATGCCGGTGCTTATGGCTTTTTATAATCATGGAAAGGTTCTCATGCAGGTCAATGAGCAGCAGCTCTTGGATAGCTGGAAAGAATTCTTTTCAACTGGAACCAACTGGAAAGACCTGGAATCAGAAATTAGTTATGAAAGGTTTATTGCTATTTCAGATAAGGAGCACATAAAGAAGATAATTCAGATGCCGGTTCATTTCCTTCTGGAGTCCGGGAAAGGATTTTTCATCAAAAAAGATGGATGCGTATTGGCTCTTAGGGATGAACTTAAGGATGTGGTTGGTAATCCGGTGTTTGTAGAGCAGATGAAAGACGTGATTGATTACCGGACGATGGACTATTATCAGCGGAGATATAGGAACGAAAATGGAATTGTTTAAAGGCATGACGGGGAGAGGTGGTGAAACATCAACTTTGAAGAAGACGTGTCTACACCCCCAAATACGGTCTCATACCATCCAGAAACGCTTCAGTCAGGAAAGCAGATACCTTGTCGCTGCTTTCCTGGCAGTTATCCACCGCAAACTTGTGCAATATACCAACCACGCCGCCTATTGCGTATGCTACGGCGTATGAGTATTTCTCCTGGGCTAATCCTGTCTTGCTGGATTTTTCCAGAATTAATTGCACGTATCTGTGGAACATTGTCAGTGCCTTTTCCACGAAATCATAAGCCTCAGGTGTGGCAATGATGATCATGAGAAATCTATTTGCTTTCATGTATTCGCATAGAGATCTGAAGAACTGGTGGCAGATCTCAAGATTGCCTTCCGGTTTGAAGCTATTCATGATCTGAAATATTTCATCGACGATGCGGTCTTCCATGGCATTGATGAAAGCAGGCATGTCTTCATAGTGGTTGTAAAATGTGCTTCTGGTCACACCGGTGAGTTTGGTTATCTCGGACACGCTTATTTTGTTCAGAGCCTTTTGACCTGCAAGTATCTTGAATGCATCTAGAAGGTCACTTTCAGTTCTGTCATATCGGGGATCGGTTGAGTTGATCATGGCTGTCTCCTTTATTTGCTGCATAGCTTGGTGGTGCAGTTTTGTCACTATCTAATACAGCAATGTTACAACAATAATGCGTGTGAGTCTATTGTTATACGAGATTTCTTTTGATCTTTTTTGTCGAACTCTTTTCAAACGGCTCTTTTCTTATATCCAGTGCAGAGATCCTTTTGTATGTTGGCTGGTTTTTGTTGAAGGTATCAATAATTCTTTGCAATTTTTCAGAAGTCCTGGCTGTATCCATATGTTTCTTATCTACAAAATCCTGATCTGGATATATGTGAGCAGTGAGATGGTTGCCGTCGCCGGTAATGACTATTTCTGAAATAAGGGGCTCTACAGAAAGCTTTCCTTCCAGTTCCTCAGGGGATATGTTTTCGCCATTTGCCAGAATGATGAGGTTCTTTTTTCTTCCGGTTATATACATGAAACCATCGGAGTCGAGATAACCAAGATCTCCGGTGCAGAGCCAGCCGTCTTGAAAAGCTTCTGCGGTCTCGTCTGGCATGTCGTAGTATCCGGACATGACGCTTGTGCCTTTTACCTGAATTTCCTCATCGACAAAACGAACAGCGCAGTTGTCCAGGAGTTTGCCAACGGATCCGGGCCTGTTGTATCTGTGATTGTTGGAGCAAATTACAGGGGAGCATTCAGTCATGCCGTATCCCTGGAGTATGTCTATTCCGTATTTTTTGAATTCGGTAACATACATAGGATCCAGATATGCCCCTCCGCAGAATATATATTCCAGTTTACCTCCAAATGCTTCCTTTGCAACCAGCTTTTTAGGAAGGAGAGGGTTAACGTCTTTGAGTTTTTTGTAGATGGTTTCTACCATGAGAGGAACCATCAGCATGCCGACGGGCTGGAACCGTTTCATGTTTTTCAGCATGTGGAGCAACGAGTCATTGATGCAGATAGTGGCGCCCAGTGAAATACCCTTCATCCATTCCATTGTCAGGCAGAAGGCGTGATGTATAGGCAGAACGCTCAGAATAGTTACACCAGGTTCCAGATTTACATATACATTTTCAACATTTTGTGCGAGATTGAATTGAGACAGCATGACGCCTTTGCTTTTGCCTGTTGTTCCAGAGGTATACATAAGCGTACACATTTTATCCTTATCCTGATCGGCAAATGCAAAGTCATCCGGTATGGTAATTTCGCTGCGGAGCTGTTCAAATGACAAAATTGCTAATTGTGGATTTGAATCTGCCCCCTCCAGATGCTCTATATCGACTTTCTTTTCCATGGTGAATACAATATTCATTTCGGGACAATCGTCTGTCAGTTCTGTTATCACATCCTTTCTGGATGCTCCGCAGAATAATGCAGTTGATCCTGATCGATTCAGAAGTTCATGTAATTCCGGAGCAGACAGATTTGCATCCAGCGGTACAGCAGTATTTCTCATGAAAAGTATAGCCATGTAGGCACAGATCCATTCATAAGAGCTACTTCCCACCAGTGCAATATGTGTTCCGCAGAGTCCATTATTTCGCAAAATGACAGCAGTTTTGCGAATGTCATCCCACAGATCTCCGTAGCTCTTTTCAACAATCTCTCTGTGAGACAGATATTTAACAGCTATTACATCTCTATGTATTAGGCAGCTTTTTTCAACAATTTCCAGAATATTTTCTTCCATATATCATATCTCCATTTCTTTTATGTGAAGCAAAATGGGACATACTCCGTCGTCCCAGATTTTTAATGTTAAACCGATGCAGAAGAGCTTGTCAGGTTGTCAAGGTACTTGATGGCGTCTTCTATAGTGTGAATATTGATGATCTCATCTTCATCGATTTCCACGTCAAATGTATCTTCAAGGTCGCCGAGAAAAGTCATGAAATCAAGAGAGCTAAAGCCCAAATCCTCTATGAATCGCATATCATTAGTGATTTCATCAGCTGGTGTATTGCAGTATTCGGCAACAATGTTTAAAAAAGTTATATTAGTATTCATATTAAAAATCTCCTTATTTTGTTAAATGGGGTCAGGCCCTCCGTCCCTAATCAAATGGGGTCAGGCCCTCCGTCCCTAATCAAATGAATCAAATGGGGTCAGACCCTCCGTCCCTCACGAAAGGGGTCAGGCACCACCGTCCCCAAAAATGGATCAGATGCATTCGATGATTTCGCCCACGGTCATTTCTGGCTCGGCAATTCCTTTGAAGATAATCTTCATAAGGTAGTAGTAGAACAGTTCAATGTCCTGTTCGGAGAGACTTGCGGTCTGGTATCTGAAATAGAAATTCAGACCCAGATCATTTGCACTGTGCATGACGGTGAGATAGATCTTTTGTTTTGATGTTCCATTTGGAATCCACATGCTCCTTACGGAAATATCTTCGAGATGTGGATTTTTAAGCCTGATAGGAAGAGGCTGGTAAGTAAGTCCCACGCTCTCATAAGTAGTGTGTGGAGGAGTGTGGAACATTTCTTTCATCTGGTCAGACAAAAGTTCCGGGTCATAATTGCAGTGTCGGTATACATGATTCTGAACATCCTGAATCATGAAAACTGCATCCAGAAACTCTGTGTCCGGATCAATGATGGTTCTGCAAGGATATGCCATTGCGCGAGAGCCACCTGATACCCACTCAGCATGTGTGGAACGTCTTGAAACATAATTCCTTATGGAAATGTCAGTCTGTCCGCCATTTGCCTTGGAGAGATAAGTTCTTATTCCCATGAGAATGAGGTTGGTCATGGATATGTGATTGTTCATACAAAAATCCAGAAGATTCTGGGTTGGCTCAGCATCCAGGTGATAGTTCTTTGTAGCGACAGACAGGTTGTTAATCTCCTGATCTGCAGCGCGGAGTGACTTGTCATTGTGAAGACGCCTGCTTTCCTGGAGTATCCGTTGTCCCTGTATATCGGAGTAAATAGGTTCCCCATTTTCCTCCAGCACATTTTGCCAGTACATGCGGTCTTTTGAGACACGTTTTTCGTCTGTGCTTTTTTTTAGATCACGTTCGACCATGTCAGTGAAACTTGCCATGTCCTCAGGATAAGGCGTGCCAAATTTGTAATGACAGTACAGTTCCATGATGTCATTCACCATGACGATAGCTCCACATGAATCCATGAGTCTGTGATCGATCTTGATGTACAGCCCATTGTAGCCACCCGGAAGCGAGATCATTTTTATCACATTCATTGGAATATTGTCCCCGTCAAACGGAATTCTGGACCATTCTTCCATGCGGTGATAAGCGTCATCACCGGAAAGCCATGAAAGGTTTTCGTAATCAATATCTCTGTCATCGTGAGAAACAACATATTGCCGAACCTCTCCATTTGGGTCAACTTTTGTAAAACGGATTCGCAGGCATTCGTATCTTTCGTACTCCAGCTGTATGCATTTTTTCAGCAAACCGAAATCTAGCGGCGCCTGCAGAGTCATACAAATGCTTATATTTGCGACTTGCTGAGTGCCAAATTCAATAATTGGTTTGAAATGTATCTTTTGTGAAGGTGTTAATGGATAATATTTTCTTGGCATAATTTACTCCTCCTGATGTTCTGATACGCTGTGGGAAAAGTTATCACAAGAAAAATGAGGATTCAATATGCCGGATCCGCTAATGGACACTTTAGATGAAATTGACCGGAAATCGGGGACGTTCCTTCTGTCACCAAGAGTGTCCCCCTGTAACGAATAAGACAGAGGGACACTCTTGGTGACAGAAGGAACGTCCCTACATGTATTCAAAACAGGTGGTGATCTGGATAAAAAATAAAGTATATGATTGTTGAAACCTAAAATAAATGATAAACTATTCATAGCAGTTGATGTAATTGTGTAGTTTGTTAAGGTAGGGGTATCTCAACAATACTATATAAATACAAAAACTGCTATCTTTTTAAAAAAGTGGTGATTTTCACGTAACTGGGGCGAGCCGTCGCGCTAGCGACTTGGTACAATGCATTAAAATCAGAGCGATAAATTTGAATTCTCACTTGAGGTATTTTAAGAAATTTAATAACTGTTATATTTGGTTATAGAAATCTCGGCAAACCCTTGAAAATACTAAAAATTTCGTGGGTGTCCTCCCCGTCACATCTTGTATTGTGTTATATCGTTTTACCCTTGTTTATGAACCCTCATAGGGAAAAAACAAGGGAAAGAATCAACTGCGAAAACATTGTTTTTGACCAGTTAGGTAGAAAAAATGACCACCTATTGATAAAGTATAGATAATAATTCTAATTCAGATATACTACAAAGCAAGAAAGGAGGAAAATCATGAAACTGAATATTAATATCGATGCGGAAGCTAAAGAACCTGAAATTATGATTACAACAGCACAGATGACGGAAGAAGTTAACAGAGTTGTTGATTTTGTAAGCAGATTAGATGATGCTCCAACAATTATTTCCGGTATCAGAGAGGATAAGGTCGAACTATTAGATCCGGATCACATAGTAAAGATTTATGCAGAAGACAGTAAGGTTTTTACCCAAACTGACAATGGTACGTATCAAATTAGATTGAGACTATATGAAGCGGAAGAAAGATTGGATAACAGTAAGTTTGTAAGGATATCAAATTCAGAAATTGTGAATCTTAAGAAGGTTAAAAGCCTTGATTTAAGCTTTGTAGGAACAATTTGTATGGAATTATCGAATGGGACTGTAAGTTATGTTTCCAGAAGATATGTTTCAAAGATCAAAAAAGTATTAGGATTATGAGGTGACTAAAAATGAAAAAAGAATTATTTTCTAGAATATTTGTTGGATTATTGGGTGGAATTGTAATTAGTTATTTGATTACAATTGGAATTTCACTTGCAATCGGTGATGGTAGTTACTATTCATGTGTTCCGAGTTTGATTGAACGATTTGGCAATGAGGTAACAGCGATTATCATACAGACTGTTTTAAGTGCCGTTCTTGGAGCAGGATTTGCAGGAGCATCTGTTATCTGGGAAATAGATAAGTGGAGTTTATTAAAACAAACAAGCATTTATTTTGGAATTGTATCTGTACTTATGATGACAGTTGCATATATTTGCGAATGGATGGAGCATTCTGTTAAAGGTGTATTAAGCTATTTTGCTATTTTTGTTGCAATATTTGTTGTAGTTTGGATAGTACAATATTTGATTTGGAAGATACGTATTTATAAGATAAAAGAAGGCATTCAAAAGAATAATTAGTCGAAATACACAGAGTACAAATCGAAGATTTGTGCGGTGGGTGTATTTCGCTCTACGAGGCTGAAAAATGATTTGTGCTAAATATAAAAAGATTATGAATTTTTAGAAATTCATTGACAAAAGAATGGCATTTGGTTCAATAATATTGAAGGAGGGCCCTGCCGATAAGTGGACGTTCAAAAAGCGTTAGGGTCGCTACGGTGACACTACATTCAAGGACTATGGAAACATAGTCCTTGAAATATTTTAAAGAAGAAATGAATGATTCAAGCACCATTAGAAGTATATCGTATTGATATGAAATACATCAGAAACTTACATAATATAGATGACAGAGTTTTATCGGTATCTCCTCAGATTGGTAAGGACGAGCGACATTTTCTTGGAGTGCTTGTTATTTGTAATGAACATAAGTATTGTGTTCCCTTATCTAAGCCAAAGGAAAAGCATGAAAAAATGAGGGATAAAATTGATTTCAAAAAGATTGTATGAATTGTAATTTTCCGCATTGAATATTAAGAGACTTGTTGGTGTATGTCTTTTGCTGTTTTATTATATTCTTTCAAAAAATGAAAGCTAATCTTTGAATAAATATCTTTTGAATTTAAGTGACGCTTGACACATTTTCCCCGTCTATTAGAGTGAAAGGCCTTAATACAAAGGAGGAGGAGAAGCCTATGGATGATAAGCAGATATTAGATTTATATTGGGAGCGCTCCGAAGCTGCTATATCCGAAACTTCAAAAAAATACGGAAAGTATTGCAGATACATAGCCTTTAATATTCTTCACAATGACGAAGATAGCGAGGAATGTGTAAATGATACTTATTTAAGAGCTTGGAACAGCATACCGCCTAACCGTCCATCTGTCCTAAAAACTTTTTTAGGGAAGATTACTCGCAACTTATCTTTGGACAGGTACGAACTGCTCAATGCAAAGAAACGTAATGGCGGGCAAATGCCATTGATTTTTGATGAAATACAAGAGTGCATACCATCGTTGGATAGTACAGAAAACATTGTTGAAGAAATTGCTCTAACGGATATTCTCAACCGCTTTCTTTCTTCCCTGTCATTAGAACAGCGAAAAATCTTTATGAGAAGATATTGGTATTTATCGCCCATTAAAGAAATTGCAACGGAATATGGTATGAGTGAGAGCAAAATCAAGATGTCATTATTTCGTTCAAGGAACGAACTTAAAAAATTATTAGAGAAAGAAGGTATCTCTGTATGAAAGAAAAGAAACTTTTAAGGGCATTGGGAAATGTCGATAATCAGTATATTAAGGAGGCTGAACCTATGAAAAAAACAAGTAAAATAACTAATCGGCAAAAATGGGTGTCTGTTGCTGCTTGCTTCGTACTCGTTGCTGTGATTGGAGTGGGAGTTTATCAAAGCAATCTGTTTGGTACAAAAAACGATATTGCCACGCTGGATGGTGGAGAAACAATTACTTTTGTTAAAAATGACTTATCACAATCTTCAATTAACTTAAATGTAACAACAAGACCCTTGAGCGATGTTGAGATTGAAATGCTTTTTGCAGACTTGCCTGTTACCGCAGATGCTTACTTTGATGCTGACAATCATAATATTCTGGGTCTTGAGGGAAAAATTGGTGATACAAGAATGGTAGTATCTAAACAGGGTGTAAATCTATTAGATACTATCATTGATGGAAATACAATCACTTCAAGTGTAGACGGCGTTGATATCAATGCAGGATATTTCGTAACAAAGTCAAATAGTCAAGGTATCAAAACCGTAATATATTATGCAACCTTTGATATGGGAGAGAACACTATTTATGTAGAGTATTCTGGCGTTGAAAATGAAAGTGAAACTGTAAAAAACAACTTGGTAGACACAATTTTGAAGTTGATTGAGAACGGTGCATTTGATTTGAGTCAAATCCAAGAATAATCGGGGACGTTCCTTCTGTCACCAAGAGTGTCCCCCTGTAACGAATAAGACAGGGGGACACTCTTGGTGACAGAAGGAACGTCCCTACAGCCGCGCCATATCTGCTGGTGTGTCAATGTCCATCAATTCAGTTTTGTTGGTGACGGGGAGCTGCCTCACCTGAGATTCGTGGCTATGGACCACGACATTTCCGCCTTTTCCCTGTGGGAGAGACATAAGCTCATCAAAATATTCTTTTGGAAATATTACAGGTGCCCCTGGTGTTTTGTCATAACACGTTCTCCATATATATGATGGCTCATTTTTAGCACATAATAATAGTGATGCTATAGATTCCGCCTTTATGAGTGGCTGATCGGAAGGAATAAAAGCACAGCGGTCAATATAGGAACCAATTGTATCCAGACCAAGACGGATCATATCATTCCGATATGGAGAGGAGTGAAGGATTACCGGTATACTATATTCTGTGCAAAGCTTTTCAATATCCTGGTGTATGGTGACAACAAGTCGTCTGGCAAACAAATCTTTTGTTATATCAAGTATCCACTTTATGAGTGGCTGTCCGTGATATTCAGCCATGAGCTTATTGCTGCCAAAGCGCTTTCCCTGCCCTGAAGCCATGATGATACATCCGGAATTGCCAAATGGTCTGTCAAGGTCAACAAGGAACACATCTTTATGGCTGCACAGCCAGTTTAGAAATGAGAGATCCTGTTTTCGAACAACCATAATGATTCGCTTTTTATTCATGAGCCTTTCAAAAGCTTTTTGATAATCGTATGATGTGTTTTCGAGATATCCAATTTCGTCTACAGTAATCCATGGTGCTGTTGTGTCTGCTAAACTTTCTAAAAAAGCAATGCATTTGCTGTTAAAGGCATCTTTAATGGGTTGCATGAGGTTCTCGCAACCTGTGGCATTAGAGCAGAATCTGCCGATACGTACAACTTCATCGCTAGAGTTATTTTTCATGTACACGCCTTTTTTTGGGACGGCCCATGATGTAATTCCAGGCATTTGCCCGTCAAAAAGTGAAGATAGGAGTGTTGATTTGCCACTTTTCCTATCACCGGTAATAACGATATGTTTCTTTTGACTAGTCAGAAAAGATCTCCATATACAATTGGCTTCCAGCCTGAATACAGGCTTCTCTGTATTGTTCATATTTTTTCAGCCATTCCTTTCCCTCTGGTGTTATCGTGCTTCCCCCACCTGACCTGCCACCTGTTGTGCGGCTTGTAAGTGAAAATCCCAGCGCTTCTTCAGCGTTTTTTATCATGCGGAATGCTTTGCTGTAGGCAAGTCCCATGGACTGGGATGCGGAGCGGAGAGAACCGGTTTTTTCTATAGCCAAAAGCAGGCGGTATGGGCCTTCACCAAAGAATTTCTCATCATTATCATCAAAAAATGTTATTTTAATAGCAGCTCTCAATGCATATCATCCTCCTTCATCATGACAAGCTGGCGCTTTCCCTGACGGTTGCGAAGTTCCCTGATACTGATTGTACCATAAACTTTGGACAGAAGCATTTCCATTTCCTCAATGGGTGTTTTATCGGGATATATTTCACCGATCAGTTTGGATCCAGATAAAACCAGAAGAGTGTTGCAGTAATTTAATGCAAGTGATGAATCGTGAAGCGTTACCAGAGACACCGCGCGGTTTTGTTCAACATAGCTGCACAGAAGTTTCATGATCTGGTAACGTAGCCTGAAGTCCAGAGCACTTTCCGGTTCGTCCAGGAGTAAAAGCTTCCGTTTTGCCACAAATGTACGTGCCAGCAGGGCAAGCTGTTTTTGACCCTCGCTCAATGTCTGGAAATTATCATTTATCCGTGAATCAAGGCCGACCATTGCAAGAACTTCATGAGCTTTTTCTTGCATGGTATCAGTAGGGGGCTGAAGCAGCTTAAGCTCTGGGTTAAATCCCATCATGACAACATCTAAGAGAGATATGTCTATGGATATGCCGCTTTTTTGAGGGATATATCCACATAGCTGTGCTAGTTTTTTGTGAGGTATATGTTCCAGCTGGAGATTATCTAACTCGCAGCAGCCACTATGCGGAATCAAATTGGCAATAGCTTTGATAAGGGTTGTCTTGCCACAGCCATTCTCGCCAAGTATACCAACAATTGAACCTTCTTCTGCAGAAAAGCTGATATTATTTATCACATTTTGCACATCTGGGGTGTTGGTGCGGCTGCTGTGGTGGTAGCCGGCTGACAGATCGCATATGTTTAATATACTCATTTTACAGGTTCCCTCCTTATGCATAGATAGATAAGAAACGGTGCTCCTACGATACTTGTGAATATACTGACCGGCAGTTCTGTGGAACATACACTGCGGGCAAGGATATCACCGAAAGTGAGAAGACATCCACCTATAAGACCACTCAGAAGCATAGTTGATAAGCGGTTATTTTTGAGCAGCATTCTGGCTCCGTGCGGAGCAAGCAGAGAGATAAAGCTGATAAGTCCTGTCATGCTGATCACACTTGAGGTTGCCAGGGTTGCGATCAAAAGAACCAGCATTCGTATCTGGTTAACATTCACACCAAGCATTTTACCCTCTGCATCATCAAGGGAGAGCATCATGATCTGCCTGTACAATAGGAACATTATCAGTAGGCAGACAGCGCACAGTATTACATTTGAACCAATGGAATATATACTTATGCCATTAAGGCTTCCCATGATCCAGTACTCAATTGATGCTAATTGTTTTTCGGGGTCGGCAGTCAGCTTCAGGCATACAAGAGCAGTCTGGGCAAGACTGTGTACTGCTATGCCTGCCAGTACTATGCTTTTTCCATCACGTTCATATGTCAGAGATGACAGAAGCAGAACAAGTATCACACAGCATATGGCTCCGGCAAAAGCAGATATGGTTACAGACATTGTTCCGGACAAAAACAGAATGCCAAATGCGGCACCGGCGCTTGCACCTGAGGATACACCTATGATGTCTGGAGAAGCCAATGGATTCTTAAATACAGTCTGATATACAAATCCTGCTATGCCGAGAACAAATCCTCCTATACAGCCGATGATTCCGCGGCTTGCGCGAAGCGTGAGAAATACACGCCACTGCATGTCATCACCTTGCAGCAATCCATTCAGTGTAAGAGGATATTTTCCGACAAAAAAAGAAAATATACTGAGAGCCGCCAGAATGACAGCTCCCAGTATAATAGTTATTGTTGCTTTGTTTTTATTTTTACGTTTGTTATTAGTTGTTGATTCCATAGAATGTTTCATAATAATTTGTCATTTCAGTTGTATATGTGTCAGCTGATACCTGATCAGGATGAAGGATTCCTGCAAGCCATACAGATGCCAGGATTCCTGCAGGTACCGGACTGTCCAATGCCTCAACATCTCCAGGAATAGCATATACGTGGCTGTTTTTTACAGCAGTGCATTCTGCAAGGTTTGGATCGTTCATTACGTCATCTACTGTATATTCGGCATCCGATGCGATTATTATATAAGAAGGATCCCATGCAAGAAGCTGCTCATAGCTTATCTCGGCCCAGTAGGAGTCTGTGATAGAATCAGCTGCATTTTTTCCACCAGCAAGCTCTATGATGCTTGACTGATACATAGAAGGACCGGCAGTAGACAAGAATGATGAGTTGCCGGCAAGGTATACACTTTCAGGTTCTACGCCAGACAGAGCTGAAGTAAGCATATCCTTCTGGGAATCTATATATGCGAGCAGCTTTGCAGCCTCTGAATTGGTGTTAGTTGCCGTAGCTATGGTGTTGATCATTTCTGTCAGAAGATCCTGACTTTCAGGATTGACGAGCAGTACTGTGATACCGAGGTCTGTCAGGCTCTGGGCTGCATCCTTCAGTTTCATTGGCAGAATAACCAGATCAGGTGAAAGAGCAGCACATGTCTCAAGGTTGAACTCTTTGGCAGTTCCAACATTAGGCAGCTCTGTCAGTTCTGGTGCAGCAAGCTTATAAATAGGGCGCTTGTCTGCTTTTGCCTCAATACCGACAACCTTATCCTTGAGACCAAGAGCGATCAGAAGGCTTGAAGAAATATAGTAGCCACTCACGATAGAAGATGGCTCTTTTTCAATTGTAACTTCACGGCCGGCCTGGTCAGTAACTGTTACAGGGTAGACAGTCTGTTCAGCATCTGCTTCAGTGGAAGACTCTTCAGAAGATAATTCTTCAGATACTTCTTCACTGGAAGCTGATTCGGATACTGAAGCAGCTGTGGTGCTTTCCGTAGTACTCTGTGTTGTCGTAGCACTGTCTGTACCACAGGCTGTAAGTACTGCCAGCATAGTACAGATAAGGATGATAGATAGTTGCTTTTTAAAAGTTGTTTTCATGAATTCAATGTTCCTTTCGTTATTCTTGAAATAATACAACGGTATTGTAACAAAGCATCTTTTCAAAGACAAGCTGTTTTAATATAATATATTTTGAAAAATTGTGTTTATATGTTAAAAGGAGCTTTTATGGTAACAATACAGAATTATGTACGCGCACAAAGTATTGATGAGGCATATGAACTGAATCAGAAAAAGGGAAGCTGTATTATCGGAGGAATGCTCTGGACAAAAATGCAGGATCGCCTGATACAGACAGCCATAGATATGTGTGATCTGGGACTTGATAAGATTGAAGAAAGAGAAGACGAATTCATTATTGGTGCAATGACATCACTCCGTCAGATAGAGCTGCATGACGGATTAAACAAATATACACATGGTGCAGTATGCGAAGCGGTGAAGGATATTGTGGGAGTTCAGTTTCGAAATCTCGCCACGATTGGCGGAAGCATATGGGGACGTTTCGGATTTTCGGACATTCTGACAGTTTTTTTAGCTATGGATGCATTTGTGGAGCTTTATCATGGTGGTATGATTCCTCTCAGGGAATTTGTCAACATGAAGCAGGACAGGGATGTGATTGTACATCTGATCATCAGGAAAACTCCCGGGGTTTTTGCTTATGCATCAGTCCGCAATCAGAGAACAGATTTTCCTGTCATTGCCTGTTCAGCATCATGCGTGGATGGAGAATACCGTCTGGCTGTGGGCGCAAGGCCTGGAAGGGCGATGCTTGTTCTGGATGAAGAAGGCTTGCTCACAGGGGGACTTTCAGATGATACAGAGAAAGCATTTGCCAATTGGGTTTCTGACAAGGTTCCGGTTGGAAGCAATCATCGTGCTGGCGCAGAATACAGAAGCCGTCTGATACGTGTGCTTGGACAGAGATTATTGAAAAAGATTGAGGAGGAGCAGCAGTGGAAATAAAAGTTAAATTAAATGGGAAATTTGTCTCGGGAAATATAGCTCCTGATATGCTCCTTATAGATTTTTTGCGCGATCATGGCTGTTATAGTGTGAAACGCGGCTGTGAGACGTCAAATTGCGGCCTGTGTACAGTGCTTATGGATCAGACTCCTGTTCTTTCCTGTTCAATGCTTGCTGCCAGGGCAGATGGACACGAGGTGCAGACCCTTGAGGGCCTTCAGGATGAGGCGGCAGAATTTGCCGGGTTCATTGCTGATCAGGGTGCTGACCAATGTGGTTTCTGCAATCCGGGTTTTGTGATGAATACAATAGCTCTTCTCAGGGAAAATCCTGATCCATCGGATGATGAGATCAGGGCATATCTTGCCGGAAATCTGTGCAGATGTTCCGGATATGAGGGACAACTGAGAGGAATCCGAAATTACTTAGACAGTAGAATTCCTGCAGATGACAGACAGTAAAGGGGTGAACTCATGGAACATAAAAAATATAATGTAGTTAATAAATCCGTTAGAAAAAAAGATTCTATGCAGTTACTTCTTGGCAAACCGGTATATGTGGATGATATCACTCCCGGTGATGCACTTGTTGTGAAACTGCTTCGCAGTCCACATGCGAATGCCATTGTGGAGGATATAAATGTCTCCATAGCAAAAAAAATACCCGGAATAGTAGATATTTACACATGGCAGGATGTGCCAAATAGCCGGTTTGCAATAGCAGGACAGACATATCCTGAGCCGTCACCGTATGACAGACTCATTATGGACCGCCATGTGAGGTGTGTGGGCGATGTGGTTGCCATCATAGCAGCTGAGGATGAAAAGTCAGCAATTAAGGCTATGAAACTCATAAAGGTAAAATATAAAATCTTAGAGCCTGTTCTGGATTTCCGCAAGGCAAAGGATAATGACATATTGGTTCATCCTGAGGACGACTGGTTCCCGCCGGTTCAGGTAGGAGGCGATCCGAAACGCAACCTGGTTGCAAGCGAAGTAGGCGGTGATGGCGATGTTGATGCCGTTATAGCGGACTGTGATGAGGTGCTGGAGAACAGATATCATATGAGAGCCTTTAACCAGGCTATGATGGAGACTTTTCGAACGTATACACACCTTGACCGTTATGGAAGGCTTCATGTAATTTCTTCTACACAGATCGTGTTTCATGTACGTCGTATTCTGTCAAGAGCGCTTGGCATTCCAAAGAGCAGGATCAGAGTGGAAAAACCACGTATAGGAGGCGGTTTTGGAGCAAAGCAGACAGCGGTAAGTGAGGTGTATCCTGCATTTGTGACTATGAAGACCGGACGTGCGGCCAAGATCATATTTACGAGACAGGAAAGTCAGATCGCAGGTTCGCCACGCCATGAGATGGAGGTGAGTGTTCGTCTGGGGGCAGACCGCGATGGACATATAAGGGGACTTGATCTGTATACGCTGTCCAACACAGGAGCGTATGGGGAGCATGGACCTACAACAGTCGGACTTAGCGGGCATAAGTCCATCCCGTTATATACGGGAGGTCTTGAGGCATATAGGTTTGGATATGATGTTGTATATACGAACACCATGGCGGCTGGCGCATACAGAGGCTATGGGGCTACACAGGGAATCTTCGCACTTGAGTCTGCGGTGAATGAACTCGCGGAGAAACTGGGGATAGATCCGACCGTGATCCGTGAGCAGAATATGCTGCGCGAGGGAATGAAGATGCCTGCGTATTATGGCGAGACGGCAAATGCGTGTGCTCTTGACAGATGTATGGTCAGATGCAAGGAGATATTTAACTGGGATGATAAATACCCTGTCAGGGACATGGGAAATGGAAAAGTCAGGGCTGCAGGAGTGGCAATGGCCATGCAGGGTTCTTGTATATCGAATGTGGATGTAGGATCTGCAACGGTCAAGCTTGCGGATGATGGTACCTTTAACCTGATAATCGGTGCTGCAGATATGGGAACCGGATGTGATACTATCCTTGCACAGATGGTTGCGGAGTGTATGGACTGCTCGGTTGATGACGTGGCGGTATTTGGAGCAGACACAGATGCTTCACCATATGATTCCGGCTCATATGCTTCATCCACTACGTATGTAACAGGAAAGGCTGTGGAGCTTGCCTGTGATGAACTGAAGAAGAAGCTGTGCGCAATTGCAGCAGGAATGCTTGGATGTGAACAGGACGAAATGTATTTTGAAAATGGCAGGGCATATCGGACAGGAACAGATCAAAGCGTTTCTTTGGCTGATATAAGTGTTAAGGATCAGGTCGCAAATGATATTGCCGCTGTAGCTACAGTCTCTCATTCGTCTCCGGTTTCACCTCCTCCATACATGGTCGGAATGGTTGAGATAGAACTTGACAGATATACGGGTGAAGTGAAGATACTGGATTATGCTGCAGTCGTGGATTGTGGCATAGCCATAAACCCGGCACTGGCACGTGTTCAGGCGGAGGGAGGCATTGTCCAGGGAATCGGACACACTCTGTTTGAGAACATCACCTACAATGCGAAGGGATGCCCGATAGAGTCGAGTTTTATGCAATACAAGATACCAACCCGTCTGGATATGGGACATTTGAGAGTGGAATTTGAGAACAGCTATGAGCCTACAGGTCCTTTTGGAGCCAAATCTATAGGAGAAATAGTTATCAATACTCCGGCACCGGCTATTGCGCACGCCATATACAGGGCAACAGGTGTATGGCACAGAGAACTGCCGATCACACCGGAGAAGATTCTTATGTCCATGCCGGAAGAGTGATTGGAGATAACATAAGCAGAATAACAGAATCTGTAATATGAAAATAAAATATACAGGAGAAAACAACAGATGAAAAATAAGTTTAAACTTTCAGAAACAGCATTCCAGCTTGATGGAAGGATGCCTCTTTCCCAGGCGATACCTCTTGGACTTCAGCATGTCCTTGCAATGTTTGTCGGAAATTTGACACCATTATTAATTATCACAGGAGCATGCGGACTGGTCGGTGGTGAATTTGCTGATCTTCAGCTTTCACTGCTTCAGAACGCAATGCTTATCGCGGGAGTTGTCACCCTGATACAGCTTTTTTCAATAGGACCTGTTGGAGGAAAGGTACCGATCATTATGGGTACATCTTCAGGTTTTATAGGAGTATTCAACAGTGTGGCGGCAACCATGGGCGGTGGAGTGCTTGCGTATGGTGCGATTATGGGTGCATCCATTATCGGTGGCTTGTTTGAGACTGTGCTTGGCTTTTTCCTGAAGCCTCTGCGCAGATTTTTCCCGGCTGTTGTAACAGGTACAGTGGTTTTATCCATTGGACTCAGCCTTATATCGGTGGGAATAAATTCGTTTGGAGGTGGAAATAATGCCGCAGACTTTGGCTCCATGGAGAACCTTCTGCTTGCATTATTTGTCCTTGTGGTCATCCTTTTCTTTAAGCACTGGACAAAAGGATTTTTGAGCTCATCATCGATTCTTTTTGGAATAATCGCAGGTTATATCGCAGCGATCATAATGGGATTTGTTCTCCCGAAAACAGGTATAACTGCTGATGGTGTGGAATATACCAAAGCCTGGGTGCTGAACTGGGACAAGGTGAAAGATGCTTCCTGGTTTGCGATTCCACAGCTCATGCCTGTAAAACCGGTGTTTGATGCACGCGCAATCCTTCCGGTGCTCATAATGTTTATTGTTACAGCGGTGGAGACTGTAGGCGATATATCAGGTGTTATGGAAGGTGGTCTTGGAAGGGAAGCCACAGACAAGGAACTCTCAGGTGGTGTGATGTGTGACGGTCTGGGTTCGTCTCTTGCAGCTGTGTTTGGAGTCCTTCCAAATACATCGTTCAGCCAGAATGTGGGACTTGTAGCCATGACTAAGGTCGTCAACAGATTTGCGCTTGCAACAGGAGCGATATTCCTGATATTATGTGGCCTTTGCCCTAAACTTGCAGCACTGGTGTCGATCATGCCTCAGTCAGTGCTTGGCGGAGCTGCGGTTATGATGTTCTCTTCGATAGTTATCAGTGGTATTCAGCTCATAACAAAGGAACCGTTAAGCGCACGCAATCTGTCCATAGTTTCGGTAGCACTGGGTGTGGGTTATGGAATGGGAGCCAATCCGGGTATTCTTGCAAATGCCCCTCAGCTGCTCCAGCTTGTTTTTGGCGGCTCAGGAATTGTTCCTGCGGCAATGGTTGCAATTCTGCTTAACATTATCCTGCCTAAAGAAAAGTAGTAATAGGGGACGTTCCTTCTGTCACAAAGAGTGTCCCCGTGTCACGAATGAGACAGAGGGACGCTCTTTGTGACAGAAGGAACGTCCCTGTGACGTACAATATGTGATAAAAAAGTAGTTGTTGATAACAAAAAAATATGCTAACATAAAAATAGTAGTTCCCGAATGTATGTTCGATGTGATTTGACATATACTGTATATACATTTGGAGCTGCTATTTTTTAGCTTGAAAAGAGTGAGATATGGAGGAGAAGTTATGTACCTTGTGATAGACGTAGGCGGAACATTTATAAAGCATTGTGTGATGGACAGAGATTCTGAGATAATGGAGAAGAATAAATTCCCTACACCTGGAAGATTTGGGAATGGACTGGAGAATATACAACAGGGGCTGGATGCATTCCTTGATGCACTTCAGTCGATATATGATGGATATAAGGAAAGATATGATATACAGGGAATAGCCATTTCACTGCCTGGACAGGTGGACGTGGACAACGGGATATGTTATGCCGGCGGAGCCTTGCCTTACCTTGACAAAGCGCATATAGGTGAGCTTGTAAGCGAGAGATGTGATGGACTTAAGGTAGCTCTTGAGAACGATGGCAAATGTGCAGCCTTGTCGGAGATATGGCAGGGAAATGCAAAGGACTATAGCAGCGCAGTTGTTCTGGTATTTGGAACAGGCGTGGGTGGCGGAATCGTCATAGACAGAAAGATACTTCACGGCAGGGGGATGGTTGCCGGTGAGATGTCGTATCTGTTTGAGGATGTGAACAGGGACAATATAGACAAACTAGTACCGCTTGAGGCGAATCTCAAGAATACAAAGAAACATGTAAAACTTCCGGACAATGTCATCTGGACGATGCAGGCGTCGGTAAGCGCACTCAGAAGATCTGTGGCAGCAGTCAAGGGCATGAGGGAAGATGAAGTGTCAGGTGAGATGATATATGAGTGGGAGGCTGTCGGTGATAAGGCGGTCATAGATGTGCTTGAGGACTGGTATCTGAATATTGCTAAGCACTGTATGAACATGCATGTTCTGCTGGCACCGGACATCATACTCCTTGGCGGTGGAATCAGTGCGGAACCAAGATTCATACAGGGCGTGAAGAAGTATGTGAATAAACTGGCGAAATTTTCAGTCATTTATAATGAGATGCAGGTGGGCCTGTGCAAATTTGGCAACGATTCCAATCTCATAGGAGCACTATTCAACTATCTTCAGAAGTATGAGGGTGCCCACTAGATACGAAAACGGAAATTATATCAGGATGAAACACAATGACGGAAAAGAGACGGACATCAGAATGAGCGCAGAAAAGAGTACAGAAAAAAGTAAAGAAATGAATACAGAAATGAATACAGAAATGAACACCGATCATAGAAAAAAATCGCACGAGATGGATATGATAAATGGTTCACTGGCACTTAAGATGCTTATATTTGCCATGCCGCTAGCGGCCAGCAGTATATTGCAGCAGCTTTTCAATTCAGCTGATGTGGCTGTGGCAGGAAGATTTGCGGGAAGCGATGCACTGGCAGCAGTTGGAAGTAATGCCGCAGTCGTTGCTCTATTTGTGAATGTATTTGTAGGACTTTCTGTCGGTGTGAATGTTCTTGTGGCGCATTATATAGGTCAGAATAAGAAAGATTCAATAAGCAAATGTGTGCATACCAGCGTGAAGTTCGCCATTATATGCGGAATAACAATACTTGTGGCTGGAATGTTTGTGGCAAGACCTATACTTGAGGCTATTGATACTCCTGTCAAGGTGCTTGACCAGGCTGTGCTGTACCTTAGAATTTATTTCGTAGGTATGCCTTTTATCATACTGTATAATTTTGGAGCTGCTGTGCTCAGAGCGATAGGAGATACGCGGAGGCCTCTTTATTGTCTTATAGTGTCGGGAGTGCTCAACGTTATCCTCAATCTATTCTTTGTGTGCGTGTGCAAGCTTGGAGTTGCAGGTGTAGGTATTGCAACGGTCATATCCAATGTGGTCAGCACAGGAATAGTCATGTATATATTAATGTATGAGAAAGGCCCGCTCAGACTCGATATAAAGAATATACGAATAGATAAAGTGTGTCTGGGAAAGATACTAAGGATAGGTGCGCCATCCGCGATACAGACAGCGGTGTTCTCCCTGTCAAATGTGCTTATACAGGGAGGAATCAACAGCTTTGGCTCCGATGCGGTGGCAGGATCTTCAACGGGATTGAATTTTGAGTACTTTGCATATTTTGTCATATCTGCATATGCTCAGGCTGCGGTTACATTTGTCAGCCAGAACTATGGTGCAGGTGAGAAACAGCGGTGCAGAAAGGCACTTCGCATTGCTATGCTTGAGGGCATGGTCATGACTGCCGTGTTTAGTTGTATTATGATGTTGGCGGGGGATTTTCTTGTGAGATTTTATACAAAGGATCCCGAAGTTATAGGATATGCACTTATAAGAATGAAACATGTCATGCTGCTTGAGGCTATGACAGGTACATATGAGATGACAGCTGCGGCGCTCAGGGGTCTTGGAAGATCCATGCTGCCAGCAGTTATAACGGTCATCGGATCCGTTGTTTTCAGGATCATATGGCTTTACACCGTATTTGCGAAGTATCATTCATTTGGAATGCTGCTGAATGTATATATAGTTTCATGGATAATAACGGGAACGGCCATGATAATCGCGTATATTCTTGTGTCTAGGAAACTGCTGGGACGGAGTAAAAATGTAAAAGAGGCTGTGGCGTGACATTTGAGAGAATAAATTCCCAGTAGCAGAGTAATGAATATGATCGGATCGCAGATAGATTGGAGGGTGATGTATGACGGCCGATACAAAAGAACGTGTATATATAGCCATTGATCTGAAATCATTCTTTGCATCTGTAGAGTGTGTGGAGAGAGGACTGGATCCGCTCACAACGAATCTGGTTGTGGCGGATGCTTCAAGAACTGAGAAGACAATATGTCTGGCGGTATCCCCATCACTCAAGGAATATGGTATATCCGGGCGTGCCAGACTTTTTGAGGTTGTACAGCGGGTAAAGGAGATAAATGCAAGCAGGAGGACATTTGCTCCCGGAGGAAATTTTACAGGGGATAGCTGTGACAAGGATGAATTGAACCTGCATCCAGAGTATGAGGTATCATATATAGCGGCGCCTCCCCGCATGGCATATTATATGAAATACAGCACGGACATATATAATATATATTTGAAATATATTGCACCGGAGGATATGCATGTATATTCTATAGATGAGGTGTTCATGGATGTGACGGACTATCTTGGTATATACAGGATGTCCCCGCATGGGCTGGCTATGACGATCATACAGGATGTATTGAAGCAGACAGGAATAACAGCAACAGCAGGAATAGGTTCCAATCTCTATCTGTGTAAGATAGCCATGGATGTAGAGGCTAAGCATATAGCCCCCGATAAGGATGGTGTGAGAATAGCTGAGCTCGATGAGATGTCATACAGACAGAAATTATGGGGGCATAGACCGATTACGGATTTCTGGAGAGTCGGTCCCGGTTATGCCAGAAAGCTGGAGACACATGGACTCTATACCATGGGAGATGTAGCTAGATGTTCAGTTGGCCGTGATGATGAGTACCATAATGAAGAATTGCTGTACAGGTTGTTTGGTATAAATGCAGAGCTGTTGATAGATCATGCTTGGGGATGGGAGCCATGTACTATTGCGGATATCAAGAAGTACAAGCCGGAACGTAACAGTGTAGGTTCTGGACAGGTATTGTCGTGTCCATATGAATATGATAAGGCAAGACTTATCGTAAGAGAGATGACGGATCTGCTGGTACTTGACCTTGTGGACAAGCATATAAAGACTGATCAGATAGTTCTCACCGTGGGATATGATATTGATAATCTAAAGAAGGTTAATGGCAAAAAAGGATACTCGGGAGAGGTTCAGACAGACAGATATGGAAGGCGGATTCCAAAGCATGCCCATGGAACGGTAAAGCTGGGAGAATACACATCTTCTACAAAGCGGATAATGGATGCTGTGACAGAACTTTTTGAGAAAATAGTAGACCGTAACCTTCTTGTGAGAAGGGTATATGTCACAGCAAATAATGTGATTACAGAAGAGGAAACCGAGTATCGGCAGACACACAGGCAGATGGATTTGTTTGAAGACTTTGGCGAGGGAGAGGAACGCAGGAGGAAAACTCTTGAGGCTGAACTTCGGGAGAAGGAAATGCAGCATGCCGTGATAAATATAAAAAAGAAATTTGGCAAGAATGCAATACTCAAAGGAATGAATTTTGAGGAAGGCGGAACAACTATCACAAGAAATGGACAGATAGGCGGGCATAAGGCCTGACAGGCTCAAGAAGGGAGAGGGATGATCAGTGGCGGAATTGAAAAACAGCTATGAAGACATTATTTATATGTCCCATCATGTGTCACTAAAGTATCCACATATGTCTGACCATGACAGGGCGGCGCAGTTTGCGCCATTTGCAGCACTTACAGGACACGGGGCGGCTATAGCTGAAACTGCCAGACGGACAGTAGAGAAGCTGGAACTGGATGAAAGTCAGAAAGAGGTTCTTGATCAGAAACTTGTGAATATAATGCATAATGCAAACGAAACTACGGTGAAAATAGAATATTTTGTCAGAGATAAGAAAAAGAGCGGCGGAAAATATGAGATGGCAGAGAGCAGAATCAGAAAGATAGATATGTACAGGCAGATGATAGTTATGGAAGATGGAACTGAGATATCTGTGGAGGATGTCTATGATATAAATATATTATAAGAAGGTGGTTGTGATGAAGAATACTATGGTTATAGCTCATCGTGGAGCCAGCGTTCTGGCCGGACATGATAACACACTTGAGGCATTCCGGATCGCTATAGATCTCAGAGCCGACATGGTGGAATTTGATGTGCGCCATACAAGCGATAATGTGATTATCGTATATCACGATGCAGATATAGATGGTAAGAGAATAAGTGATCTCACGTACAACAGGATAAACGATATAGCAAAAAAAGATGGTTATAGAGTCCCAACTCTGGAGGAAGTTCTGGACATGTGCAAGGACAAAATACATCTGGATATTGAATTGAAGGAAAGCGGCTATGAGAGACGGGTCATAGAGATGGTTAAGTCCAGGTTTGGATATAATGAATTTTCAATCAAATCATTTAAGGACAGAGTTTCATATAATGTAAAAGCTATTGATCCAAGAATAAAAACCGGTCTGCTCATAGGGCGCGAACATGCTGGTATCGGAGTCAGACTGAACGAATATTTCCCGGTGAGAAGATTAAAACGATGCAAAGCTGATTTTGTATCACCCCATTATCTTCTATGTACCAGAGAATTTGTTTCAAGAATGAGGAGAAAGAGAATTCCACTCTATGTGTGGACTGTGAATGAAGAGAAGATGATGAACAGATTAATGAGATTACATGTTGATGGAATAATAACAGACAGACCGGATGTTCTTATTATTGGATTGAATCAGCTATGATTTTTTGCTATATTAATAGTGAAATAGTTTGAGGATTACAAAGGAGAGCTGGATGGATAAGGTACTGTATTTTGATTATGCGGCGTTTTGCCTGTTTGCTCTGATATTGATATCGACTGTCATGAAGGGAATGACAAGAGGAAAGCTGAACAGGCAGTTTCTCACGGTGCTTCTGACCGCAATATTTGCCACTGTATTTGATATAGGTGCAATATCATATGACAATCTGCATGAGAGACATGCACTAGTTCAATATATATTTCATACTGGATACCTGTTGTTTCATGTAGTATCAGCAGCTAGGTATACGATATATGTTGTCAATATAGTTGATGCCATACATATATTCCGGGGCAAGGTTAAGAGTCTGATCATGGCATTGCCGTGTTTGATATGTGTAGGGCTTCTTGTAGTAAATATGTTTTATCCTGTTGTATTCTCTATTGGAGACAGAGGCGAATATACGCGTAGGGGACTGATGCTCTGGCTGTATATTTCATCATTTATATATATGCTGATTGGATTTGCAGTGGTTGTCAGGTACAGGAAGAGACTCAAGAGAAGGTCATTTATATCTATTATCACAATATTCCCAATAGTTCTTGTCGCTGCAGTAAGGCAGATATTTGTTCCTGATATACCTATAGAGATGTTTGCAAATTCATTCGGACTTCTGTTTGTTGCTTTGTTCATACAGAGTCCTGAACAAATGATAAGCAGTACAACCGGTCTGAATAAAATGACGAGATATATGGAGGATGTCGGGAATTCCCTTGATAATGGACTGGATATAACTATTGTTATGATATCGCTTGTAAATGATAAGACGCTCAGGGGCATGATAGGTGTTGGAGAGTATCATAAATTCCTTAAAGAAATAGCTGACAGGCTTGTAATGCTTGGACATACGAGAAGGTACAACACCGAATGGTATTATCTCGGCAACGGAATGTTCAGGTGTATAATGGATTATAAGATAAAAGACGAAGCGGATGATTTTGCGGCATATATAAACGATGAACTCAAAAAAGGATGCGAGTATAACGATATGCTCATTACTCTTCTTGCAAATGTGTGCGTGACCAGATGCCCTGATGATATAGATAATGTGGATGCAGTCATGAGATTTGGTGCGGAGTTGTCGGACAGAGAGTATACTGGCGAGGTAATGTATGCAAAGGATATATATAAGAAGGATCATTATGATCTGATAAATGACCTGGATATGATCATAGATAATGCGTTTATGGAAGCCAGATTTGAGGTGTATTATCAGCCGATATATTCCATAGAAGAAAAAAGGTATAATAGTGCAGAAGCGCTGCTCAGACTGTATGATGAGAAGTATGGTTATGTGAGACCGGATATATTCATTCCTGCTGCAGAGCAAAGTGGCATGATACATAAGATAGGCAGATTTGTTCTGGAGGAGGTATGCAGATTTATAGCCAGTGACAGATTTAAGACGTTGAAGCTCGAGTATATAGAGGTGAATCTGTCTGTAATTCAGTGCATGAGCAGCGAGCTTGCGGATGATGTGAAGATGATTATGAATAAATATGGCGTCAGACCAGAGCAGCTCAATCTGGAGATCACAGAGACAGCTGCTGCATATGCCCAGACCACAATGATGCAGAATATAGATGATCTCACGGATGATGGGATACATTTTTCACTAGATGATTTCGGGACTGGCTATTCAAATATGAAGAGGATAGCATTGATGCCGTTCGCAATAGTCAAGCTTGACAAGACATTTACCGAGATGAACAGCAGTGATAAGATGCTGAAGGTTGTGAAGAATACAATATCCATGGTTAAGGATATGAATATGAAGATTGTTGTGGAAGGCGTTGAGACAAAGGATACATTTGAAGTGTTCTCCAGTCTTGGAGTAGATTATATCCAGGGATATTATTTTTCAAAGCCACTTCCACTTAAAAAGTTCGTTACAGAAGTAGAATCAGTGAATGTTGGCTAGCTGGAAAGGATAAAGAGGAGCATATGGCAGATATAGGAAACAGTGTTGTTGACGAGGTTGAGAAAGTAGTTAAGGGAAAACGGGAAATTATTGTAAAGGTGTATGCTGCCATACTTGCTGGAGGACATATTTTGCTTGAGGATATTCCTGGTGTGGGCAAGACAACCCTTGCTACTGCATTTGCAAAAACACTGGATATGAAATACAATCGTGTCCAGTTCACACCTGACGTATTGCCGAGTGATATCATGGGATTTTCCATGTATAATTCAGGAACTGGCGAGTTTGAATACAGAGAGGGTGCCGCTTTCTGTAATCTGTTTCTTGCCGATGAGATCAATAGAACATCACCGAAAAGTCAGTCTGCGCTTTTGGAGATAATGGAAGAGAAACATGTGACCGTAGATGCAGTTACCAGAGATCTCCCAAAGCCGTTTACGGTTATAGCTACACAGAATCCTATAGGATCATCAGGAACTCAGATGCTTCCGGAATCTCAGCTTGATAGATTTATGATCAGGCTGACCATGGGATATCCATCACATGAGGCTGCAGTCCAGATATTAAAGGGACAGGAGTTTGCGCCGATGAACAGTGTGAGGCAGATAATATCCAGAGAAGAGCTTCTTACATTGCAGGACAGGGTAAATACACTCAAGGTGCACGATTCAATATTTGATTATATTGTTTCATTGGTTGAGGCTACGAGAGAAAGTGAATATTTTTCAATGGGAGCAAGCCCCCGAGGCGCAAATGCATTGCTTCAAATGAGCCGGGCTGTTGCCGTGCTTGCTGGAAGAGATTACGTTGTTCCGGGGGATGTGTCAGCTGTGTTCACAGATGTGCTGGGGCACAGGGTAAAGCTTGCAGCAAAGGCCCGTGCGAATGGGCTCATCACAGATAGTGCTCTTAATGAAATAAAAAGACAGGTCAAGGTTCCAAGAACGTAATGTCAGCTATAGCAGAGACGGTCATGGATTATTGATCTGAAAAAGAAGGGGGATTAGCGGATGAAATACGCATGGCATGTTGTAAAATACGTTATCGTGTTTATAGTAAATCTGTTAATCCTTCTTTTTGTGCATTCATATTTTAATTTTGTTGTTATGGTTCTTATGATCATTATGCCGGTGGTGTCCATAGGTTGTGCGATCGTGACGTCAAGGAGGCTGGTGATTAGATTCGGAGGGGGAGATAATGAACTTGTTGCAGATGAACCATTTCTGGTGTCTATAATACTCGATAACAAAAGTATTCTTCCGAATATGAATGTCAATGTCAGGCTTACCATACAAAATGAGTTGTTTGGGGTCAGCGGTAAACATGAGTTATGTATACCGGCATATGCGCATAGATCCAACATTATAGATTATCAGATAACACAGTCATTTGTCGGAGCTACAGAGATATCAACGGATGGAATCAGGATCACAGACTGGATGGGTTTTGTGAGGATCAGTATACCGTGTTCTGTGTCAAGGGAGTTTAAGGTATTTCCAGCCGGACAAACTGTTGTTGAGACAGATATGACAGCAATGGCCAGTGGAATGAACGAGGCGGAGGAGTCGAATAAAAAGGGGCATGATTTCTCAGAGGTCGTAGATGTCAGGGAATACCAGCCAGGGGACAAACTGCAGAATATTCATTGGAAATTGTCAGCTAAGAAGGGACAACTTATGGTCAAGGAGAGAGAGAGTATGTCGTCCAGCCATATGTTGATACTGGTTGAGCTCTATGACGACAGTACACATGTGTTGAACGATGTTTTGAAGGCTTCATATGGTGTGGCGGTGAAGCTTCTGGAACAGCAGATTTCTTTTTCCATATGTTACTGGAGCACAGTGAAGGCTGATATAGTGCATATGTATATTGATGACATGGACAGTCTGAGACAATGGATGGAGATGGTTTTCTATGAAAAAACGTATGACGATGAAATATATGGTTTTTCAATGCTGGAAAAGAATATAGATCCTGATAAGAAAGTTATTGTTATCACCACTGCCGCAGATATGGCTGGCGGAGAGGTGTTTACTTATGGGCAGCGTGTGAAAGGATATATCAGTGGGTAGACGTTTGAGAAAAAAACGAACAACTGAAAATGTGCCGATTGAATTGTGCGATGGAGTTAAGCTTCTAAATCAGCCGGAGATCGCATCCGATGGCAGAAACATGTATCGCAGCCTGAACAGGCGCAGTGTAAAAACGGACAGTCGTGGTATATGGGCGAAATGTATGCTGGAGACACTAATAGTGGGTGGAAGTATGTGTGGATTTTTGTCCTGCCTTGATATAGCTTACGGTGTTCCTGTTATATTGTTATTTTATGTGGCAATGTCAGCATATTTTTGCAGCCTTTTCAAGTCGGGAAAAGTATGGGTAAGAGATGTTGGGTATGTTGCATTTTTCATTATATTTGTGATTTTTATATTCACAATGAGGAGATACGTCAACAGCGGTTTTTATGCAATTGTAAATGAATTTCTCGATCATGTCACCGACTATTATGGAGCAAAAGAGGTCAAGGTATTTTCGGAGGCAGTTGCAAACAGAACTGTAACGATACCAGTTGCAGCACTGGCTCTTGGCAGCGTAGAGATAATAATATTGAATATATTTTTGAACACAGGAATGAGTGTGTTCTGGGCGTTTTGGTTTTCGCTTCCCATATTCATATTGCCACTGTTTTTCAGATTGGAGCCGGATGGATTATATCTGTTTATGATGGCATCGGGCTTGTTTGGAGTGATATGTCTGAATGGCAATGGACATTATAAAATAACAGATAAAGACAGCACATTTTATTATGATGCACGGCATCACAGGTTGGATTACAGACATAGTGACAGGGCATCTGTCCAGCTTGTGGCTTGCGTTGCCATGGTGTGTGTGGTGGTCGTAAGTATTGTTATGATCATAAGGCCGGTTAAAAGCTTTGCATACAGATATAAAGACAGCTCGATCAAGAAAAGCATAGAATATCCTTTAGGTAACCTGATAATGTATGGTTTTGAATCACTTAGGAATTCGGCAAATACTGGAGGCCTTGCGAATGGAAAGCTTGGTGGAGTGTCAGATGTCAGCTTTGACAGGCAGACGGATCTGATACTCACATTTGCACCATATAGCATGGAGCGAATATATCTAAAATCGTTTGTGGGAGATGCATACAGTAAAGATCACTGGGATCCGGATCCGGATGGAGTGTATCCATTGCCGGCAGATTCTGGTGGACATCCATGGGGAAAAATGGATATAAAGAATATAGATGGCGTCAGTGATCTCAGATATTATCCTTATTATTCAGATTATGCAGATATAAAAGACTCAGAGCTTTTACACAATGTGTATACAGTCGAGTATAGTCCTTCGGCTCTGGCAGAACCGACACTGCCTGCGGTGGATGACAGGTATCTTGATGTTCCTGAAGATAATATCGAATCTATAAAAACGTTTTGCGATAGTGCGGGGGTTACAAAAGATGACAGTGTGGAGATTGCGTTGCAAAAAGTGTATATATACTTTGTGGAGAATTATCCCTACACATTGCATCCCGGAGCCACACCGAGAGATGAGGATTATGTAAACTATTTCCTTGACACAACCAGAAAAGGCTTGTGCGCAAATTATGCGACGGCGGGTACCCTGATATTGAGATATCTTGGGATACCTGCAAGGTATATTGAGGGATATGCGGTTGATTACTCGGATGTACTTGAGGGAACGATAATGGAAGGCAGTAGCTACAAGTTTGATGATTATTATTTCGGAAAGTCAGATCTGGGACGTACGGCAGTGGTACAGGTGGATGTGGATGACAGTTCAGCACACGCTTGGATCGAGGCTTTTTATCATGGAAGATGGCAGGTAGTGGAGCTTACTCCTCCATCAGATGAGGAAGAGGACGAAGCTCAGGATGATTTTTGGAGCCGTTTTGGCAGATGGCTTGCAGGAGATGATACATCGGACGAAACAGGAACGACTACTGGCAGCAGCTTTTCACTTGGAGAAAATATGTGGTTAGTTTATGTCCTGTCAGGCATTGTGTGTCTGGTCATAATTGTACTTACGGGAAGGATCGTACTGAGAAAGATATTACGTATACTCGGCTATCACACAGGAGACCATACGCACAATGTTATTGCTTATTATAAATATATGTGCGATTATTCCCGTCTGGCATTGGAAGATTTCGGGGTGGCTGGAAGCCACATACAGCAGCTTAAAGTTATGTTTCCTGATGAAAACGGGGATGAACTTGAACAACTGGCGGTATACATGGAGCGTATCAGCTATGGTGGAGCCGCAGCCGGTGCAGAATATGAAAATATGATGGATAAACTCAGAGGACTGTTCAGAATGATGAAGAAGAGAATTCCGGTTCTAAAGAGGATATACATATTCAGACAATTGTAGTATATTTGGTGTGAAAGAATATGACATGGAGGTAGATAGATGCTTGGAATTATAGGTGCTATGGACGAAGAGGTTGCTCGTCTCAAGAGTATGATAGGAGGACTGGAGATAGTTGACAAATGTGGTGTGAGCTTTTACAAAGGCCAGATAGAGAATACAGATGTGGTTGTTGTGAAATGTGGTGTAGGAAAGGTCAATGCGGCTATGTGCACACAGTCTATCATAGACGAATTTTCGGTTGATGCCATAATAAATACCGGAATTGCTGGTTCTCTTGATGCCGATATCGATATAGGAGATATAGTGTTTGCCACAGATACAATAGAGCATGATGTGGACGTGTCAGCCCGCGGATATAAGCCGGGAATTATTCCTGACACGGAGCTGAGCATATTTAAAACAGATGATTATCTTCTAGAGATCGCAAGGGATTCAGTTGCCGCTGCAGATATAGATGTCAGGGTATTTGATGGAAGGGTTGTCAGCGGAGATCAGTTTATATGGAGTAAAGAGAAAAAGTCCTGGCTTGTGGAAACGTTCGGAGGCAGATGCGTAGAGATGGAAGGTGCTGCTATAGGACATGTAGCTGCTCTTAACAAGGTTCCTTATCTTGTAGTGAGGGCTATATCAGACAAGGCGGATGACAGTGCAGAGATGGATTATCCTACATTTGTGGCAAGGGCTATAGACAACAGTGTAAAGATGATGACAGAGATAATAAAGAGATACGAGGTGAAGCAGAATGGATAAAATAGCAAGTTTTCAGATCAACCACCTGCTGCTCAATCCTGGAATATATGTTTCAAGAAAGGATAAAGCAGGAGATCAGGTGTTGACAACATTTGACATAAGGATGACCAAGCCGAACTATGAGCCGGTTATGAATACTGCAGAGGTTCATGCTATAGAGCATCTGGGGGCCACATATCTCAGAAACAATGAGGAGTATAAGGACAAGGTTATATATTTTGGACCTATGGGATGCCGTACAGGATTTTATCTTATACTTGCAGGTGATTATGAATCCAGAGATATAGTGGAGCTTATGATATCTATGTTTGAATTTATCAGACACTATCATGATCCGATTCCTGGGGCAAATCCGAGAGAGTGCGGAAACTATCTGGACATGAATCTCGGGATGGCAAACTATCTGGCAGAAAAGTTCTTGTCGCAGGTTTTATATGATATTGACGACAGCAGATTGAACTATCCAGAAGGTTAAATTTTATGATGCGAAGTGCATTGAATTCTACAAAATAGAAAAAATGGGGGTAAAATACCCCCGTTTTTCGCTTTATAGTGGAATTTGTGCCATCGTATTGACTTTGAGGCTTACGTGCTATTTAATGCACGTAAGCTTTTTTTGCGCATTAAACAGCTTAACAGAATCATTATAAAAAATCATGATAGGACATCGACTTGTTTTGATGTTCAATTTGGGAAAGGATGAATGTATGAAGAAATGTGATGTGTGTAAGATTCTGCTGGCTGTAGTTTTGGCTATATGTGTGGCTGGAATCGTGTTTTATAAAAATCTGGATAACAGATCCAGGGCTGATGAATCTGGCTCTGACGACAGATCGGTTCACAGGGAGGTGTATTTTGAAGATGATGACGGAATAGCATCAGATACAGATGCTGAGATAGCTTCATATGGACTTGTGAATAATATAGAGAGCGGCAGTTTGGTCTATTATGATGGCAAACCATATACCAGATATTACACAGTGTGTAAAGATGGAGTGACATATAAGGCATACTGTGGTGACCATTCTAAAAATGCGGTAAAGTCAACTGATAATGTGAGTTTTGCAACGACAGATGATCAGATGACGCGAAGAGTGTTCTACTATGGCCCGGACAGCCAGTTTGCCTGGGATGGTTTTAAAACGATGAGTGAGGATGACAGACAGCTCGTTATGGCGCTCACTATAAATTACATAAGACACGGGCAGTCATTTCCTGTTATGACAGATTATTATGAATATATATCTGCAGAGGATAAACTGGATGTGGTGCTTACAACAGAGAGTGCTGCTCTATCGCTTGTTGACTCTGCAACAAAGAAAGATTATGGAGATACAGTTACACTTCATAATTACACAAAGTATACAGATGGAAAAACAAATGCCACAAGGAAAAGAACCAGGATTATCAATCTTAAAGGTTCGACATATAACAGTATAAATGTAGGTGTTCCTGCCAATTGCTGGTTTCATATAAGGAAAAAGGGGGAAAGCGGGTTCACAACATACAAAAATGGAACGGTCAGTATGTCTGGTGGAGATGATTTTTTTATCAGCGCGGAGATTGGATTTGCCGGGATGTGTAGGGCAAAACCTGCAATGGGCAAGGCCGGGGTTACAGTATATACGGCGGATTCCAATTCCTCGAATCTTGATCAACAGCTTGTGTTCAGTGGAGCGGTGAGATCTGACAGTATCAGTATCAATGTAAACTGGACTGAGACAAAAGAATATGGATATATGTGGCTTACGAAGAATAAGGATTATGATGCAGACACAGGGGTGTTGAAGGATTCTACCATATACAATGGCTCTGTGTATGGCGTAGCGAACTATTCATACGCAGGTATAACATATCTTGTGCGGGATGCAGAAGGCGGGGAGAAATACAGGTTTATTTTGTCGTATGATGGCAATTGTTATACAGATAAATCTACGGGAAATAAGATAGTTCTGTGCACACCTGATGACAAAGAGATGTGGTCTGGAAATCTGTCGTACCAATTTGCCAAACTTCCATTTGGACAATACACAGTCGAGGAAGGCAGGAAAATATGGAACTGTGATAATTCCTCAGGAAAGATAGGCGAGACCTCTGCGGATGTAAGTACATCGGGTTACATGAGAAATCCTGCCAGAAGAACCGTGAGTGTAACTAGTGCACACAGTTCGCCGCTAAGGACAAGTGCATTACATGTTGATGAAAGTGACAAGGCGATAAAAGGCACCTTTAGTCTGCTGAAGAGTGACAATTCTACTGGTGAGCCAGTATCTGGAGCTCTGTATTATGTCTTGAGAGAGGGGGAAACAAAAAATGATCGCGCAGTCAGAGTGGCACAGATAAAAACTGATGCTGCAGGAAAGGGAGTAGTGGTAACGTCCAGATATGGGGGAGTAGGTACCCATACGCTTACGGATATGCCTGTAGGTACATATACAGTCTATGAACAGACTGCGCCACAGGGGTATAAAAAGAACAGAGATGTCGCAACTGTAGAGATTACTTCTGAGGGAGGCTTCATATCTGTAAATGGAAAAAAACGGAAAAGGGGCACAGAATATAATGTTACTTGGGAGACCGCTGACGAGCAGGAAAAGGGAAATGTTGAACTGGAAATATATAAGCAGGATGCCAGAACCGGCCGCAGGGCACAGGGAAGCGCCAGGCTTGATGGAGCGGAATTCACCATAAAATATTATAATGGCAGTTATGGAACTGTGGAAAATCTCCCGGCAAAACCGACAAGAAAATGGGTGGTCGTTACAGACAAGTATGGCTACTGCAGGCTTGATGAACATTATTTTTCAAAGACAAAGGGCAGTGATGAATTATATACCGATAAATACGGTGATGTGACTCTGCCGCTTGGAACGATCACGATACAGGAAACGAAAGCCCCGGAGGGGTACACGCTTGAGAATTCAGTCATTAAAAATTATAGGACAGGAAAGGTACTGAAATACTCATCCGGGAATATATATCTGGATACGATAAGAAAGGATGGAGATAAAGCTGTGCTTTCGGCAGGCAATGAGCTGCTGGCTGGAAATAATGTGAAGAGAGGAGATTTTTCGTTTCATAAGAAAGACAAGAAAACAAAAGAAGCGCTGGCAGGGGTGAAATTCAGACTGGATAATCATGATAGAACCCAATCTGTCATCATATATACAGATAAGAATGGATATTATTCAAGCCGGGCTGAGTATGTGAAGCATTCACATAACACAAATAATGGACAGAAAGGCAGTGGCATATGGTTTGGACAGGCGGATGTCGATGATAGTGTTGGTGCACTTCCGTATGACACATATTATCTTACAGAGCTGAGGTGTGAGGCTAACAGGAACAGATATAAACTTATTGAAACTAAGACTTTTACAATTAGTGCTGATCATAAGGTGGTAGATCTGGGAGACATACTGAATGAGGGAATGCCTGAGATGTCATCAAAGGCTGTGAATAAGAGGACTGGAAAAAAGAATGTTTCATCTGGAACCGAGATTGTAAATCTGCAGGACACAGTTACACTTACAGGATTGGATGTTGGACATAAATATACATTGTATGGACAGGTTGCATATAGTGAGACCGGAGTGGCACTCAGTGATAAAGGAGCCTCCAATACGGTTAATTTTACCGCAAATAAAAATAAGATGGATGTAAAGGTGGACTTTAGTTTTCCTGCCAAAAGTGTTAAGGGGAAAGATATAGTGTGTTATGAGATACTCAGGGATAAGGCATATCCGGGTGAGGTGGTTGCGTCTCATCAGAATAAAGATGACAAAGACCAGACAGTCCATGTGGATAATAAACCGCTGAAAATCAGCAAGAGAGCAGTGACCGGAAATGGTGAACTGCCGGGGGCAGAACTTGTTATAAAGGATTCAATGGGAAATGTAATTGATAAATGGATATCACAGACCACAGAGCATTGGGTAGAGAATATAGATCCTGGAAAATATACTCTGGAAGAGCTGAGTTCACCTGCCGGTTATCTAAGAAGCAAAAAGGTATCATTTGTTGTAAAAAATGATGAGTCATTACAGCAGATACAGATGGTGGATGATATATCAAAGGTGCGTATTCACAAGACCGATGATGTCACGGGGCAGCCGCTTGAAAAAGTTGAATTCACTATGTATAGTGCAGAAAAGGATATAAAGGTTGCACAGGGAAGCACAAATAAAAATGGATACCTGGAGTTCTCATATGTGGAGCCTGGGAAATACTATATTGTTGAGACAAAACTTCCTAAGGGCTATGGATTGACCGGGGCAGATGAAAAAGGAAGGATATATATCACGGTTGAAGAAAACCAGTACGAGAATATCCCTGTTCTTGAGGTGAAAAATCATTACGAATGGGTATATGTATATAAAAAAGATTCGTCAACTGAAAAACCGCTGGCAGGGGCTGTGTTTGGCTTATATGACGAAAAAAATAATCTGTTGGCAGAAAAGACTACAGGAAGCAATGGATATGTACGTTTCGAACATGTGCCATCCGGTAAATACTCTATATTGGAACTTAAGGCACCGGATGGATATATGATGTCTGCGATACAGATAACTATAGACACGAAGAAGAGAAAATACAGCAAGGATAAGGCCGTGAATGTTCCTAATCATGCTATAACGACGGAGACGACCGAGACAACTGAGACGACCGAGACAACTGAGACGACAGAGACGACGGAAACGACTGAGACGACAGAAACGACGGAGACAACCGAGACAACGGAAACGACGGAGACAACCGAGACGACAGAAACGACGGAGACAACCGAGACGACGGAGACAACCGAGACAACCGAGACGACAGAAACAACTGAGACGACGGAGACGACCGAGACAACTGAGACGACAGAAACGACGGAGACGACCGAGACGACAGAAACGACGGAGACGACCGAGACAACGGAGACAACTGAGACGACGGAAACGACCGAAACAACGGAAACCACGGAAACGACGGAAACAACGGAGACAACTGAGACAACGGAAACCACGGAAACGACCGAAACAACGGAAACAACAGAGACGACGGAAACGACGGAAACGACAGAAACGACCGAAACAACGGAAACAACCGAGACAACTGAGACGACCGAGACAACGGAGACGACCGAGACAACGGAGACGACAGGAACTACTGAAGCGTCCCCGGACACTGGAGAAGGAAATTCTGTTCTGTATATGATGGGAATATTTGTGGCAGCTGTGATTTCGCTTGCCGGATTGGTGGTTGGCAGGAAAAAATACTCTGAAAGGAACAAATGACAATAAGATATAAGATATAAGATGAGACAATCCTGTTGACCTTTATAATTATTAGTGATAACATACAAAATGGATTTGTTTAAATAATAATTTTCACGTGAGGTGCGAAAGATGAGTAAAAGTTTTGATGATTTATTGGCAAAGGTTTCACAGTGCAGCAGAAAGACAGTTTCAGTTGCAGTAGCACAGGATGCGCCTATTCTTGAGGCTGTAAAGGCTGCAAAGGAGAAGGGAATAGCAGATGCTATACTTGTAGGTGACGAGGCAAAGATCAGAGAGATAGCAGATCAGATCGGCATGGATCTTACAGGTTATGAGATCGTAAATGAACCAGATGATATTGAGGCTTCACTTAAGGCGGTGAAACTTGTTCATGATCATAAGGCTGATATGTATATGAAGGGACTTCTCTCAACAAAGGATTTCCTGAAGAGCGTACTCAACAAGGAAGTTGGTCTTAGAAATGGCAAGCCTCTTTCACATGTATGCGTATTTGAAATCCCTGGCATTGACAGACTCCTGTACCTTACTGACGTTGCATTTATGACTTATCCTTCACTTGAGGAGAAGAAGTCAATTATAGAGAATTCTGTAGAGGTTGCCCATGCATGTGGTATACCTTGTCCTAAGGTTGCTCCACTTGCAGCAGTAGAGGTTGTTAATCCTAAGATGCCTGTAACAGTAGAGGCAGCAGAGCTTACAAAGATGAACGAGAATGGTGAGATCACAGGATGTATCGTTGATGGACCTCTTTCAATGGATCTTGCAATTGAGCCAGAGGCAGCCATTCATAAGGGAGCTACCGACAGAAAGATCGTTGGAGATGCAGATATCCTTTTGTTCCCAGATATACATGCAGGTAACCTTGTATACAAGACACTTGTTCACACAACACAGTGCAAGAATGGATGTATCATCACAGGTACAGATGCTCCAGTAATTCTTACATCAAGATCAGATACATTTGAGGTTAAGCTCAATTCAATAGCACTTGCAGCAGTAGTTGCTGAGTCACTTAAGGCAAATAAATAGGTCAGACATAAAAAAACATTTGGAGGTTTAAAAAATGTCATACAAGATTCTTATAATAAACCCAGGTTCAACATCGACAAAGATCGGTGTGTTCGAGGACGAAACACTTCTGTTTGAGGAGACACTCAGACATACAACAGAGGAGCTTGCAGGCTTCAACATGATAGTAGACCAGAAAGATTTCAGAAAGAAAGTTATTCTTGACGTACTTGCTGAGAAGAACTTTGATATCAAGACTCTCGATGTATGCGTAGGCCGTGGCGGAATGCTCAAGCCTATTCCAGGTGGTACATATGCAGTAAGCGACGATCTTCTTGAGGATCTTAAGATCGGCAAGCAGGGTCAGCATGCATCAAACCTTGGCGGTATCCTTGCAAAAGAGATTGGTGATGAACTTGGAGTCCCTTCATACATCGTAGATCCTGTGGTTGTTGATGAGCTCATGCCATCATCAAGACTTTCAGGAGTACCAGAGCTTCCAAGAATAAGTGTGTTCCATGCACTCAACCAGAAGGCAGTAGCCAAGAGATATGCAAAGGAAGTTGGTAAGAAGTATACAGATCTGAACCTTATAGTTGTACATATGGGTGGCGGTGTTTCAGTTGGTGCCCATGATCACGGCAAAGTAGTAGATGTATACAATGCACTTGATGGCGATGGAGCATTCTCACCAGAGAGAGCAGGAGGAGTTCCTTCAGGAGCACTTGTAAAGATGTGCTTCTCAGGCGAGTATACACAGGCTGAGATTATGAAGAAGCTTGTTGGAAAAGGCGGTTTCAATGCTTATATAGGAAGTAACGATGCAAGAGATCTTGAGAAGCTTGTAAATGAAGGCGATGAGCATGCAAAGCTTGTTCAGGATGCATTCTATCAGCAGGTAGCAAAGGATATAGGTGGTATGGCTACAGTTCTCAGAGGAAAGGTTGATCAGATCATCCTTACAGGCGGAATCGCATATTCAAAGCATACTTGTGATGAGCTTGAAAAGAGAGCAGGATTTATAGCTCCATTTACAGTATATGCAGGCGAGGATGAGCTCCTTGCACTGGCACAGGGTGCACTCAGAGTCATGAATGGCGAAGAGGAGCCAATGAAGTACTAAGAATAAGATATTATTTTTATTATGGTTTATAACAGAAATTGCCATTATAACATAAGACATATTGCTAATAATATTAACAAGACGAAAGTCTTAAAATATTATTTCAATATGGAGGTACAGGGTTATGGCAAGTTCAAACTCTAACAAGACAAGTGTTCCAGAGGCAAAGAATGCTATGAACAAGTTCAAGATGGAGGTAGCTAAGGAGATTGGAGTAGATCTCAAGGAAGGCTACAACGGAGATTTAACATCAGCACAGTCTGGATCAATCGGTGGCGAGATGGTTCGTCAGATGATCAAGAGACAGGAAGAGCAGATGTCAGGAAGATAAGCTTAGGCTTATAACATCCGTAGAATGACGAATTAAAGGGACCTGGTGTATAATTATTTATACATCAGGTCTTTTACATTGCCCGATATCTCTTAATATACATAGTTTAATAACTTTATAGTATAATAGGCTGGACAATTATTTGAACATTATGCTATAATCGATGATTGATATGGACTTTTGTTCATGCACATTATAAGAAAAGGATAAATGGATGCTATCTGAGTGCCTTAATTGTAGGGCTAAGGCACCATTTGCACATTTCAAGGAGGAAAATAAAAAGATGAGTTTCACAGTAGAAAAGCTTGAGCACAGTATGGCAAAACTTACTATCACAGTTCCTGCAGCAGATTTTGACAAGGCTATGACAGCTGCATACAACAAGACTAAGAGTAGGTTTAATGTTCCTGGTTTCCGTAAGGGTAAGGTTCCAATGGCATTCATCGAGAAGATGTATGGACCAGAGGTATTCTATGAAGACGCTGCTAACGCAATGATCAATGAATACTACCCAAAGGAAGCTGTAGCTTCAGAGCTTGAGATCGCTTCACAGCCAGTTATTGATGTAACAGAGATGGGCAAGGGCAAGGACTTTGTATTTACAGCAGAGGTTGCAGTTAAGCCAGAGGTTACACTTGGCGATTACAAGGGCGTTGAGGTTGAGAAGATCGATGTAGAGGTTACAGAGGATGAGATCCTTGAGGATATCAAGAAAGAGCAGCTTCAGAATGCGAGAAAGGTTATCGTAGATGACAGACCAGCAAAGCTTGATGATGAAGTTACACTTGATTTTGAGGGATTTGTAGATGGTGTTCCTTTTGAAGGTGGCAAGGGAGAAAACTATAAGCTTGTTCTTGGATCACACTCATTTATTGACACATTTGAGGATCAGCTTGTTGGCAAGAATATTGGCGAGGACGTTGAGGTTAACGTTACTTTCCCTGAGGATTATCAGGCAGAGGAGCTTGCAGGCAAGCCAGCTGTATTTAAGTGTAAGATAAATTCTATAACAGAGTCACAGCTTCCAGAGCTCAACGATGAGTTTGCAAGCGAGGTTGGTGGATGCGATACTCTTGATCAGTACAAAGAGGAAGTTAAGCAGAAGCTTCTTGCAAAGAAGAACACAGATGCTGCAAATGAGAAAGAGTACAAGGTTATCGAGAAGGTAATCGAGAATGCAACAATGGATATAGCAGATGCTCAGGTTGAGGATATGCAGAAGAGAATGAAGGACGAGTTTGCACAGTCACTTCAGTATCAGGGAATTAAGCTTGAGCAGTATATGCAGATCGTGAACATAACAGAGGAAGCTCTTATGGATAGACTTAAGCCAGATGCACTTAAGAGAATTCAGCAGAGAGCTGTTCTTGAGGCAGTTGTTAAGGCTGAGAATATCGAGGCTACTGACGAGGAAGTCGATGAGGAGCTTACAAAGATGGCAAATCAGTACCAGATGAAGCTTGAGGATATCAAGGGATTCATGGGTGAGGCAGAGATGAACAGCATCAAGAAGGATGTTGCAGTTAAGAAGGCTGCAAAGTTTGTTGTTGACGAGGCAAAGGAAGTTTAATTGACTTTATAAGTGGATGAGTCAGGTTTTGACATAAAAACTGACATGTATCGCCGGTCCTTGCATTTGGCAAGTTTAAATGGGCTGGTGTTCAATTATTGGAGGTAGATAACATGACAATACCATACGTTGTAGAACAGAATAGTCGTGGAGAGCGGACATATGATATATATTCAAGATTGCTTAAGGACAGAATTATTTTTCTCGGAGATGAGGTTAATGATGCAACGGCAAGTCTTGTAATTGCACAGCTTCTGTTTCTCGAGTCAGAAGATCCTTCAAAGGATATATCGCTGTATATTAACAGTCCGGGCGGTTCAGTGACAGCTGGTATGGGCATATACGACACTATGAGATATATAAAGTGTGATGTTTCAACAATATGCTGTGGTATGGCTGCAAGTATGGGAGCGTTTCTCCTTGCTGGCGGAGCAAAGGGAAAGAGATATGCACTCCCTAACTCAGAGATCATGATTCATCAGCCTCTTGGTGGAACTCAGGGTCAGGCTACAGAGATAGAGATTGCAGCCAGACATATACTGAAGACCAAGGAAAAACTCAACAGAATGCTTGCTGAGAACACTGGCAAGCCACTTGACGTTATAGCAGCAGATACAGACCGTGATAACTGGATGACTGCTGATGAAGCGTGCGCATACGGTCTTATCGACAGTGTGATAGCTAACAGATAGTCTGACCGACTGCGGTAAGTGTAAGTTGAATAATAGTTATTTTATGCAGCACCACTGATACCAGTGGTGCTGTGCATGAAATATACACAAATAGTAAATGATAGAGGTATTGTAATGGCAAATCGTAGTGACGATAGAAAACAGCTCAGATGTTCTTTTTGTAATAAGACACAGGATCAGGTGAGAAAACTTATTGCAGGACCTGGCGCTTACATTTGCGATGAATGTATAGAGATATGCTCAGAGATAATTGAAGAAGAACTGGGTGACGTGGAGCTTGATGAGAATATCAATCTTCTCAAGCCAAAGGAAATAAAGAATTTTCTTGATGACTATGTGATAGGTCAGGAAGATGCTAAAAAGGTACTGGCGGTTGCTGTGTACAATCATTATAAGAGAATACTTGCTCAGAAGGATTTTGATGTTGAGCTTCAGAAGAGTAACATACTCATGGTTGGCCCAACTGGTTCTGGAAAAACGTATCTTGCACAGACTCTTGCAAAACTGCTCAATGTGCCATTTGCAATAGCTGATGCAACCACATTGACAGAGGCTGGATATGTGGGAGAAGATGTTGAGAACATACTTCTCAAACTTATACAGGCGGCTGACTATGATATAGAGAGAGCTGAGCATGGAATCATCTATATTGATGAGATAGATAAGATAACAAAGAAGAGCGAGAACGTATCGATAACACGAGATGTGTCAGGCGAGGGCGTTCAGCAGGCTCTTTTGAAGATAATAGAGGGAACAGTTGCATCTGTTCCGCCACAGGGTGGCAGGAAACATCCACATCAGGAATTGATTCAGATAGACACTACGAACATATTATTCATATGTGGTGGTGCATTTGAGGGACTGGAAAAGATAATTGAGAGCCGTGTGGGACAGAAGTCCATAGGCTTCAATGCTGAGGTGATCGAACAGTCAGAACAGGATGTTGGACAATTATTAAAGCAGGTTATGCCTCATGACTTTGTGAAGTACGGTCTTATTCCAGAATTTGTAGGAAGAGTACCAGTTGCGGTAACGCTGGATCTCCTTGACGAGGATGCTCTTGTCAGAATATTGACAGAGCCAAAGAGTGCAATATGCAAACAGTATAAGAAGCTCTTTGAATTGGATGGAGTTGAGCTGGAGATCGAGGAAGATGCATTGAAGGAGATTGCAAAAGAGGCGATGGAGCGTAAGACCGGAGCTAGAGGACTTAGAGCGATCATGGAGAATGCAACTCTCAATCTCATGTATGAGATTCCTTCGAATCCTGCAATAAAGAAGTGCGTCATTACCAAGGGTGTAATAACCGGTGAATCAGAACCGGTTCTCACTTACAGAGATGAGAATGAGGAGCCGGATATCCCTAAGAAGACCGGACGAAAGAAAAAGACCAATACAGACAATGGTGAAAGCGCTTAGAAGCTTTTGTAACCAAGACGTTATCACGCCGATATATATTACGCCCTTTGACCATCCTATGCAGATGGATGTTCCTCGTTGCAGAACATAGAGCGGGAGAATATGTACGGCGTAGATATACGTCTTATTTTTTTAAAAACGGAGATACGAGCATGAGTGAAAAATTGTTGGATATGGTAATGATAAGTCTTGATGACGGAGTGGTTATGCCTGAATTGTCATTTTATCTTGATGTTACAAAGAGAGAAGCATGTGAGGCGGTAAACCGTGCAGTGAAGGACGGTGAGCCGGTATTCCTGGCAAATGCAACGCAGAGAAATTCCGGAAAAGAAGTTTCTTTCTGTGAAATAGGTGTGGTGGCAAAGATCAAGCAGTTTGTCAGGCTGCAGAACAAGACGATGCGTGTTCTTATACAGACTGTCAGAAGAGCAAGGCTTGTAGACTATAAAAAAGAAGATTGTTATGAGTGCAGAGTACAGTATGTTGATGAGGTAGAAGACATGTCGGATGAAGAAGAGAAGGCTATAGCCAGTCTCCTCCGTGACAAGCTTAAAACAGCATATGAATGCGGAATGGTTAAAAATAATGTTACATATCGTGAGATATCTGCATTCAAATCAGTCAAAAAGCTTGTGGACAGCATGGCGGATTATATCAATATTCCCGATGAAAACAGACAGGAGATATTGGAACTCCTGAATGTAAGAGAACGGGCACTGAGGCTGATTCAGTTTATCGATGAGGCTATATCTGTTGCGGAAATAAAAAAAGAGATCATGGAGAAGGTCAATAAGGAGACCGCAGAGAATCAGAGAAAATATGTACTTCGTGAGCAGATGTCCATAATAAAAAAGGAACTCGGCGAAGACAGCGTGGATGCAAATGTGAGAGAATTCCAGGAGAGACTGGATAGTGCCGGATGCAGTAAGGAAGTATATGATAAGATAGAGAAAGAGATAAAATACTATAAAACTATACCCCAGAATTCAGCGGAAAGCAGTGTGTCTGCGAATTATATAGATGTCATGCTGAGCTATCCATGGAGTATTTCCACGGAGGATAACGATGATATAAAATCAGCTATAGATATACTGGATAAGGATCATTACGGACTTGAGGAGGTAAAGGACAGGATCATAGATTACCTGGCCGTCCATATATTGAGTCATAAGGGTGATCTTCCGATAATCTGTCTTGTCGGTCCTCCGGGAACCGGAAAAACATCTATAGCCAGATCTATAGCCCGCGCAACATCCAGAAAGTATGTACGGTTGTCACTTGGAGGTGTCCGAGATGAGGCTGAGATAAGAGGACACAGGAAGACATATGTAGGCTCCATGCCGGGTAGAGTTGTTCAGTCCATGATAAAAGCCGGAGTAAATAATCCTCTTATGCTGCTGGACGAGATAGACAAAGTGGGCAGTGATTATAAAGGGGATGTGTCATCGGCACTTCTGGAAGTGCTTGACAGTGAGCAGAACAGCGAGTTTAACGATCACTATTTCGGCGTGCCGGTGGATCTTAGCAATGTGTTGTTTATTGCCACAGCCAATGATATGTCAGGAATTCCAGGACCTCTTCTTGACAGAATGGAGATCATCAATATATCTGGCTATACAGAGAATGAAAAATATCATATAGCTAAGCTTTATCTGGTAGAAAAGGCCAGAGAAAAAAATGGCCTCACAAAGAGTCAGTTTAAAATGGATGCCGGAGCTATAAGAGAGATAATAAGCCATTATACAAGAGAAGCAGGTGTCAGAGGTCTTGAGAGAAACATAGATAAGGTATGCCGCAAAGCGTGTAGAATTCTGCTCACAGGGGAAAAGGACAGTGTCAAAGTAACCCGTAAGAATCTGCAGGAGTATCTGGGACCATGTAAATATAAAGATGATATAGGAAACCTCAAAAATAAGATGGGTGCTGTGCGCGGACTGGCATGGACTGCGGTCGGTGGCGTGACACTGGAGATAGAGGTAAATGTCCTGCCTGGTACAGGAAAACTGCAGTTGACAGGAAAGATGGGAGATGTTATGAAGGAATCCGCATATGCGGGTCTTAGCTACATAAGATCGCTGAAGGAGTCCTTAGAACTGGGAGCAGAATATTTCTCAGAACATGATATACATATACACATTCCGGAAGGAGCAGTACCAAAGGATGGTCCGTCAGCGGGTATAACTATGGCTACGGCTCTGTATTCAGCTATATTTAATGTACCTGTGGATGGCAAGGTGGCTATGACAGGGGAGATAACCCTCAGGGGAGAGGTGCTTCCTATAGGCGGGTTGAAGGAGAAGCTTCTTGCAGCCAAGATGGTTGGAGTGAAAAAAGTTCTCATACCAGCTCAAAATGAATCTGATTATCTTGAACTGGATGAAGAGATAACATCCGGGGTAGAGATACACTTTGTAGAGAATATGAGACAAGTGCTGGATATGGTTCTTGTCAGATAGGAGATCGATATGATTATAAAGAGTGCGGAACTTGAGACTGTATGTGGAATCACAAGCAAGCTGCCGGACAACAGCCTTCCTGAGATTGCTTTCGCGGGCAAGTCAAATGTTGGAAAGTCATCGCTGATAAATGGACTGCTTAACAGGAAGGCACTGGCGAGGACATCGGCCCAGCCGGGAAAGACTCAGACTATCAATTTCTATAATATAAATAGAGAATTATATTTTGTAGATCTGCCAGGGTACGGCTACGCCAAAGTTTCAGTGGAGATCAGGGCAAAATGGGGAAAGATGATAGAAGGATATCTCCATGGATCTTCCCAACTAAAAAAAGTATTCCTGCTTATAGACATAAGACATGCCCCGTCGGAGAATGATTGTATGATGTATGACTGGATAGTGGATAATGGATATGAACCAATAATCATATGTACAAAGCTCGATAAGATAAAGAGAAGCCAGGTACAGAAGAATCTGAAGATAATAAAAGAAAAGCTGGATCTTGTACCCGGGACCAAAATGATACCGTTTTCTGCCCAGACTAAGCAGGGACGCGATGAAATATGGAATGTAATCGATGATATCTTGACCGGTGAAGAAGAGTAGTAAGCCATAGATAATACAAAAAAGCCTGAATATATGGGGTGAAAGAAAGTCTGACTTGTTGAACACCTTATATATTCAGGCTGTTTTGTATATCAGGATATTACGATTATTGATTAGATGGTTTGGTCGTCCATAACTGGTTGACCAGTATATCATATACCTCAGTGCTTTTCTGACGCCAGTTGTCGCATATGGTTATAGCAACAGCCTGGGTCGGAACACTGAATCTTATATCCAGCAATGGTTCGTTGCGGTCATTGATAACACAGGATACGGTGTATTCGTTGGAATCGTTCAGAAAATAGTCTGACTGGACTTCGGTTTCCTTTTTTAGGTTAATCTGCTGCTTATCAAAAAAGTCAAGAATGTCCTGTTTTATGGCATATGGGATCCTGTTCTCGAACATGCTGAGTGCTTCCTCCCCTTTGTCTGTTATCTTGTAGTGAGAAGAACTTCTTATCGTGGATACATATACGAATCCACTGTCTATGAGACCGTTTATGGCCTCCTGTAATGTGAAGTAGTTCGTGTACCCTTTTTCCAGAATGAAATCAGATATCTGGGAGTTGGTTAATGTAAAGTTGACTCTGTCCAGCATATAGAGTACGATAAGTTTATATAATACTATAGATTCGGTTCCCATTGTATGTATCCTTTGTAAAAATATTTGTCTGACGGACAGACAACATTCATATGATAACATTACTAAAATTTAAAATCAACATATTTACAATTACATGTTTTGTGCTATAATAACCGAGAATAATGCCATGGCAATTAGTTCTTATTTTCAGCTGTGGTGTCAGTCAGAGTTTAATGTATCATTGAGAGACACTTATTTCTTAGAGTGCTTAAATTCCCATTAATACAATTTAGAATCACATTAAAAGGCGTGGTGCCTTATGGTTTTATATATTTTTATTTGGAAGGAGATATTTGTATGGATTTTAGCAAGGCTTCACTTGCGGATATGAGACAATTCACCAAAGACAACGGCATAAAAGGATGTTCAGCTATGAAAAAGGCAGAATTGTCCGAGTTTTTGACGAAATATGTTGAGGAACATGTCACGGCTGTATCGGTGGAGACTAGAAAGACTCCTGTGGATTCTGTGGAGCCGGTGGTCAGAGAGAACACAGATGGATCGGGATATAGAAAAGGCAGAACTGTCCAGAGAGAACATTATGATGCTGAGGGAGATGAAAGAGATAACGGTGCTCAGCGCAGGATGAGAAAAACTGCCACGTTTCAGGGGAGAAGTGCGTCATGTCAGTCAAGGCAGCAAGTGAATCATGACCAGCGGACTTCGGCTCAGCCAAGGCAGGAACAATTGGATGAACATGGTCAGCAGGAACAGAGACAGCCGGTTCAGAACAGCCAGTTTGCTCCTAATGAGTATCATCCGGAGCTTGACAGTGGAAGACAGGCTAACGGTATACTGGAAGTCATGCCTGAGGGATATGGCTTTATAAGAAGCGCTAATTATCTTCCGGGCGACCAGGATATATATGTGTCACCGGCACAGATTAGGAGATTCGGGCTTAAGACTGGCGATATAGTGACCGGTAATATAAGAAATAAGACTCAGGGAGAGAAATTCAGTGCACTTCTCTATGTTGGCAGTGTGAATGATGAAAGCCCAGCGGTCATTGCTAACAGGAAAAACTTTGAGGATCTCACACCTATATTCCCTAATGAGAGGATAGAGCTGGATGGGGAGGGTGCGCCAGTGCCAATTAGGATGATAAATCTGCTTGCACCTATAGGCAAGGGGCAGAGAGGTATGATAGTATCACCTCCTAAGACAGGAAAGACAACTCTTCTTAAACAGATAGCAAAGAAGATAAGCACAAGCTATAAAGATATGCATCTGCTGGTACTCCTTATAGATGAGAGACCAGAGGAAGTTACGGATATACGGGAATCCATAGAGGGACCGAATGTTGAGGTCATATATTCAACATTTGATGAGCTCCCAGAGCATCATCGAAGAGTGTCGGAGATGGTTATAGAGAGGGCGAAAAGACTTGTGGAATCCAAGAAGGATGTGGTGATACTCCTTGACAGTATAACAAGACTTGCCAGAGCATATAATCTTACGGTTGCTCCTAGCGGACGTACGTTATCAGGTGGTCTTGATCCTGCGGCCCTTCATATGCCAAAGAGATTTTTTGGCGCTGCCCGTAATATGAGAGAGGGTGGAAGCCTTACGATCCTGGCTACAGCGCTTGTTGAGACCGGAAGTAAGATGGACGATGTTGTCTTTGAGGAGTTTAAGGGAACGGGTAACATGGAACTTGTGCTCGACAGAAAGCTATCAGAGAAGAGGATATTCCCGGCTATAGATATTGCAAGGTCTGGAACCAGAAGGGATGATCTGCTTCTGAGCAAGGAAGAGCAGGAGGTCGTAACAGCCATACATAAAGAGCTGTCTGGCAGCAGATCAGAGGATGTCCTTGAGGATGTCAGAAAATTGTTTTTAAGAACAAAAAACAACAAGGAATTTATACATTATGTGAAGCAGTCATTGCTGAGAAAATAATAAATTATTTCAAAAATAACTTGCAATGTGCTATTCGCTATGGTAGAATACAGAAGTTGTGTTATGAAGAACCCTGGCTTTATGCCTGTTCTCATATATAAAAATATATGTAAAGAGGTGAAAAAAATGCGTAAAGGAATACATCCAGATTACTATCAGGCAAAGGTTGTATGTAACTGTGGTAACGAGTTCGTTACAGGTTCAACAAAAGAAGAGATTCACGTAGAAATTTGCTCAAAGTGTCATTCATTCTACACAGGTCAGCAGAAGGCAATCAAAGCACGTGGTAGAATTGATATGTTTAATAAGAAGTATGGCGTACAGGCCAACTAATAAAACTATGACAGCTTGAGGTTATTTTATAATAATCTCAGGCTGTTTTTTACTTTATAGGAGAATTTGCGTGAAAAGAGTCAGAATAGGCGGACAGGCTGTCATAGAAGGAGTCATGATGAAAAACAATGACAAATACGCTGTGGCGGTCAGAAAACCGGATAAAAGTATAGAAGTGAAGGTTGAGGACTATGTGTCGGTGGGATCCAGAAATGCATTATTCAGGGTTCCTATAATAAGAGGCGTAGTTAATTTTGTAGAATCACTTGTCATAGGAGTTAAGACTCTGACTTATTCTGCTTCGTTTTATGATGAAGAAGATGATGACAAGGCAGGGAAGAATAAAGAGAAAAAACAGAAGGAGAGAACTCCGGAACAGCAGAAGAAAGCAGATGATGCGCTGATGTTTGGAACAGTTGCATTTTCTCTGGTATTTGCCATAGCGCTGTTCATGATGCTTCCGGCATTTATAGGTGAGTTCATAGGAAAGTTTATAGACAGCAGAGTGCTCATGTCGGTCATAGAAGGTATTATAAGACTGGCTGTATTCCTTGGATATGTTGCAGCTATATCACTTATGAAGGATATTCAACGGGTATTTATGTACCATGGTGCAGAACACAAGACCATAAATTGTTTTGAGGCGGGAGTTCCGCTTACCCCTGAAAATGTAAAAGCTTATTCCAGGTATCATAAACGCTGTGGAACAAGTTTTCTTTTTATCGTTATGATGGTAAGTATAATAGTATTTATGTTCATAAGTGCAGATTCAGCCTGGGTAAGGCTGGTGATAAGACTTTTACTTATACCTGTTATAGCTGGAATATCATATGAGTTCATAATGTTTGCTGGAAGAAGTAATTCCTGCATAGCTAATGCACTTTCAGCTCCAGGCAAGTGGGTGCAGAGACTGACGACCAGAGAGCCTGATCTTGATATGATAGAAGTTGCAATCAGATCTGTGGAGGCGGTTATAGACTGGAAGGAATATCAGGATGCCATGCATAATGGAGAGATTGAGGAATAAAAGGTATAGTAATGAAACTGTATGAACTAATAAAGAAGGGCAGCGATGAGCTCGCGGCGAGCGGTGTTCCCGATGAGAAAATAGACGCAGATATATTATGGCAGTATGTATCGGATATGACACGTATGGAGATGCTTATGAACAGGGATGATGAGGTAGGTTCAGAGCTTGAAAGCAGGTATATGTATCTTATAAACAGACGCTGTCAGAGGATTCCGCTTCAATATATCACAGGTGAACAGAACTTTATGGGATATGATTTTGATACAGCGGAGAATGTTCTGATACCGAGGATGGATACTGAGACGCTTGTTGAGACGGCACTCAGAATTGTTAAAGAAAGGTTTTTGAATGCTGGCAGATCGTTGAACGTACTTGATATGTGCTGTGGTTCAGGCTGCATAGGAATATCCTTTGGTCTGTTTGTGCCTGGCAGTACAGTTACACTGGCGGATATATCGGAAGATGCGCTTAGACTCACTAGAAAAAATGTTGAGAAATTATGTGATGATAAGACAAGATTTAAGGTCGTAAAATCGGATATGTTCACTGATATTGATGGAAAGTTTGACATGATATTGTCTAACCCTCCGTATATAAGAAGTAGTGTTATACAGACACTTATGCCGGAGGTAAGAGATCATGAACCGTTGTCAGCCCTTGACGGAACTGAAGATGGGTTGTATTTTTATAGAAAGATAGTTGATACAGCAAAAAAATATATAAAGGATGAAGGTTATGTTGTATTCGAGATTGGCAATGATCAGGCAGAAGATGTACAGCACCTCTTTGTAGATTCAGGATATAGTGATATTCATGTGGTAAAGGATCTAAGTGAAAATGACAGGGTTGTATATGCCCGGTATACAGAATGAACCGGAATAGTGTGCTTATTATATCTGTGTTCATAGTGCCTGCCGTGCAGAGACGTGTCATATTATAAAAGTGAGGTAACGTATATGTTTGATAAATTAGAAGAACTTGTAGACAAATTAGATACTATTAACAATCAGCTTACGGATCCTGATATTGTGTCAGATCAGAATAAATTCAGGAAGCTTATGAAGGAGCAGAGTGATCTGTCACCTATAGTTGAGAAATACAAAGAGTACAGAGATGCAAAGCAGACTATAGATGACAGTCTCGAGATACTGGAGGAAGAAAGTGATGAAGATCTCCGTGAAATGGCTAAGGAAGAGATGAATGATGCCAAGTCACGTCTTGAAGATATAGAGCAGGAGCTCAAGATACTCCTTCTCCCTAAAGACCCTAACGATTCCAAGAATGTAATCGTGGAGATCCGTGCAGGTGCTGGTGGTGACGAGGCAGCACTTTTTGCTTATGAGATATACAGAATGTATCAGAAATACGTTGATCAGTTTAAATGGAAAGTTGAACTGATGAGCGTAAATGAGAATGGTATAGGTGGATTTAAGGAAGCGGTGTTCATGATAACCGGAGATGGCGCATACTCTAAGATGAAGTATGAGAGCGGTGTCCACAGAGTACAGAGAATACCTAAGACAGAATCAGGTGGAAGAATTCATACATCCACAGTCACAGTTGCGGTCATGCCGGAGGCTGAGGAAGTCGATGTAGAGATAAATGAGAATGATATAAGAATTGATGTTATGAGAGCGTCAGGTAACGGTGGACAGTGTGTTAATACAACGGATTCCGCAGTTCGTCTTACTCACATACCTACTGGTATAGTTATCTACAGCCAGACTGAAAAGTCCCAGCTTCAGAATAAAGCCAAGGCATTTGCTCTTCTCAGATCTAAGCTGTACGATATGGAGCTGCAGAAACAGCATGATGCAGAGGCAGCAGATCGTAAGAGCCAGATTGGAACCGGTGATAGATCAGAGAAGATCCGAACCTATAATTTCCCAGAGGGGCGTGTTACGGATCATAGGATCAAGCTTACTCTTTACAAGCTTGATCAGATAATGAATGGAGATCTGAACGAACTGATCGACAGTCTGATCGCGGCTGACCAGACAGCAAAACTTGCGCAGGTGAACGAGGAGGAATAATATGGCAGCGTGGAGTGACAATATAAGACAGGTTGAACCTTATGTTCCAGGTGAACAGCCTAAGGATACCGATGTTATCAAGCTCAATACAAATGAGAACCCATATGGACCCTCACCAAGGGTGAGCGGGGTAATGCAGAACCCGGATCTGCTCAGACTTTATCCGGATCCAACGGCAGCTCAACTGGTGAACGGGCTTGCAAGATATCATGGCGTTGATCCGTCACAGGTTTTTGTGGGGGTTGGTTCGGACGATGTGCTGGCTATGTCATTCCTGACATTTTTCAACTCAGAAAAGCCGGTATTGTTTCCTGATATCACATATTCGTTTTATGATGTGTGGGCAGAATTGTTCAGAATACCATATGACAGACCCGCACTTGACGATAGCTTCAGGCTGGTAAAAGAAGATTACTACAGAGAAAATGGTGGAATAGTATTTCCAAATCCAAATGCACCTACAGGAATATATGAGAGCCTGGAGGGGGTTGAAGATATAATTAGACACAATAGCTCATCTATAGTAATTGTGGATGAAGCATATATAGATTTTGGCGGGAAATCCGCACTGGAGCTTATTGATAAGTATGACAATCTTGTTGTTGTCAGAACATTTTCAAAGTCGAGATCTATGGCAGGTCTCAGAATAGGATATGCGATAAGTAATCCGGTACTTATAAAGGCTCTGAATGATGTAAAATATTCATACAATTCATACACAATGAATCGTCCATCAATCATTATGGGGGCTGAATCAGTGAAGGATGATGAGTATTTTAAGATGACAACTGCAAAGGTAATGGCAACCAGAGAGAGATTTGCTAAGGCGATAGCTCCGCTTGGATTCACATGCCTGCCTTCTTCAGCGAATTTCGTGTTTGCTACGCATGAATCGATACCAGCCGCAGAAATATTTGAAGCAGCGAAAAAAGCGCATATATATGTGAGATATTTTAATAAACCACGTATAGATAATTATCTCCGAATCTCTATAGGAACGGATCAGGAGATGGATACATTTATCGAGTTCCTTACAGAATATGTAAATGAACATTCTGTACAATAATATATACATATAGTTGACCCCCCTTACAAAACGAGTTTATTCAGAATGAATATATCACGGTTTTGTAAGGGGTTTTATATTGTATGATTTATCGAAATACAGAAATTCCACAATAAAGCGCACAAATTCCATTATAAAGCGCACAAATTCTATTGAATTTGGAAACGGGATTTTATAGAATTCATCCATGAAATATTTCAAAAATAAAAACGGGACGTTTCGTTATATCTCAAAATATAGAAGGAGAATAATATGAAATTTGATGAATTTACAGCTTGTGTGGTAGATAGCATGAAAGTAAGGATGCTGCAGGATAACGAAGAGGTGGTGATAAAGACAAATAAGGTTCTGAAGAATAATGGGGTTGAACTCACAGCTCTGAATTTGTGCAGAAGCAGTGATGAAGTGTGTCCAACCATCTATCTGGAGCCATTTTACAGAGAATATATGGGTGGAAAAGATTATGATGATGTGATCGATGATGTATATCGGCTGCACAGGAGAAGGTGCGGTGCTGATGGCGTGAGACTTGAAAAAGTGATGGATGAGAATAACGTAATGGATAACATTATATTGAGGATCATAAACAGAGAACGTAATGAGAAACTGCTGAGAGATGCTCCGTATGTGGAATACAAGGATCTTGCCATAGTTTTCAGGAGAGTTGTGGAACTGAGGAAAGATGGGATAGCTACGACACTGGTGAGCAACAGTGATATGAAACGATGGAGAGTGAGTATTGACACTATGTATAAAAAAGGGCTTGAAAATACAGAACGGATGTTTCCTGCACTCAGAAAAAGCCTTTTTGATGTTATACAGGACAGATACAACAGCTTTGATCCAGATATTGGCGATTGCACAGGCGAACTGTACATACTTACTAATTCATATGGAATAAACGGTGCGACTGCGGTTTTGTATCCGGGAATGCTAGAGAGCTGCGCGGAGCTTGTTGATGATGATATATATGTTTTGCCATCCAGTGTGCATGAGCTGCTGTTCATAGGAGCTGGGGCTGGCTATACGGAAGAATATCTTAGTGATCTGGTGAGAGAGGCCAATTTAAACGCGGTGTCAGAAATGGACTTCCTGTCAGATAATATATATTTGTACAGCAGAAAAGAGGGGGTATTCAGACAGATATAGGAAAGATGTTGGCTGATCGTGTATAAATTAAATGTATTTTCGTTATGCATTGTGTCAGTTTTACAGCCTGTAAATATGCACAGTTGACAAAATATATCCCATGACATAGAATAAAACCAGTGTTCTAAGGGCAATAAATATATGTAATGGGAGGAACAGACATTGGAGGATAGTTATATTTCGTACAGAGATAAAATTGTCGCTTCAGCTATTGAACTAATTGGAGATTTGGGATTACATGCTCTTACACCGAAGAATCTTGCGCGTAAACAGAATATATCGGACACATTGATATATAAGTATTTCGGCGGCATAGACGAAGTTCTTGTGGCCGTAGTCAATGAGTATGCGGCGTTCGATATCAATATCCAGAGGACGGTTGAACACCTGGAAGGTACATATCTGGATAAGATAAGGTATTATGCAGATACATATGCGACATACTATGATAATTACATAGGGATGGGTGCCATAATGCTGCATTATGAAGAACTGCTGCATATGTCAGAGACCAGGGAGATAATATCGGAATGTATGTTGAAACGTAATGATTTTGTGTGTTCACTCTTTCAGGGTGCGATTGACAGTAAAGAGATAAGGTCAGTGTTTGCACCAAAGGAGCTCACGTTGATGTTTAACGGTATCTTTACTGAGGGATTGCTGGAACGCAGAAATCAGTATTCAAGGAAAAGTTTCAGAGTAGAAGTAAAAGAGATGATCAGTCATCTTGAGAAAGTGCTCAGACTGTAGAATTAGGGAGGAATGATCATGAAGATTTTAATAGCTGAGGATGATGTTGCAAATGCAAAGTTTTTATCCAAGTATTTAAGTAAATTTGGGGATGTTGTGATCACACCGGATGGAATAGCGGCGGTTGATGAATTTGTCAATGCGCTTGAGAAGGGCGAGTTATTCGAACTTGTATGTCTGGATATCATGATGCCTAAGATTGACGGCTATAAGGTTCTGGCATCTATAAGAAGTGCAGAGAGAAAACATGGAGTGTCAAGAATGTTGAGGTCAAAGGTAATTATGACCAGTGCACTGGATGAGGCAAGCTTTGACAGCAATCTTGCAAGTGATGATTACGATGATTATATCTGTAAACCTATAGATATCATGAAATTTAATGATATGCTCAAGAAGCTGGATATTATAAAGTAGAGTATACATAAAGTAGATTGACGAAGCCCGTTATTTTGAAGATACCGGGCTTCGAAGTGTCTAATGAAGATTTTTATTAATACATGAGATGGCAGGGTGAAGGATTATGGATTTGTTTGAGTATATGAGAGAGAATATGGCGGATGATGATTCTCCGCTGGCCAAGAGAATGCGGCCCGTCAGCCTTGATGATGTGGTGGGGCAGGAGCATATAATAGGCAGGGATAAACTACTCTACAGGGCTATAAAGGCGGATAAGATCAGTTCACTAATTTTTTACGGCCCTCCGGGAACTGGCAAAACAACCCTTGCCATGGTCATAGCAAATACGACAAAAGCAGAATTCAGACAACTGAATGCAACCACAGCTGGTAAGAAGGATATGGAGCAGGTGGTGTCGGAGGCTAAAGATATAAAGGGAATGTATGGAAGAAGGACTATATTATTCATCGATGAGATACATAGATTTAATAAGTCCCAGCAGGATTATCTCCTTCCTTTTGTGGAGGATGGAACCGTCATACTAATCGGTGCGACTACGGAAAATCCGTATTTTGAGGTGAACGGCGCACTGATATCCAGATCACATATATTCCAATTACATCCGTTATCCAAGGATAATATAAAGCAGCTGATCCACAAGGCGGTATACTCTGAAAAGGGAATGGGATCATTTGATGCGGATATAGATGAGGATGCGGAGGATTTCCTTGCAGATATGGCATCCGGAGATGCGAGAAGTGCTTTGAATGCTGTTGAGCTGGGTGTTCTGTCCACCGAGAGAAGTGAGGATGGAAGAATACATATAACTCTCCCAGTTGCCGAGGAATGCATACAGAAGAGAGCCATAAGATACGATAAGGATGGAGATAACCACTATGATATCATATCGGCATTCATAAAGAGTATGCGTGGTTCTGACCCTGATGCGGCGGTATTTTATCTTGCGAAGATGTTGTATGGCGGTGAAGATATAAAATTTATAGCGAGAAGGATAATGATATGTGCCAGTGAGGATGTGGGAAATGCCGATCCTCAGGCCATAGTAGTTGCATCTGCATGCGCCCAGGCAGTTGAGCGGATAGGAATGCCTGAGGCTCAGATAATACTTGCCCAGGCAGCTGCATATGTAGCTTGTGCCCCTAAGAGCAATTCTGCTGTGAATGCAATATTTGCTGCGATGGATGTGGTAAAGAACGAGGACACGGGGCAGGTTCCGGTATATTTGCGGGATGCTCATTATGGTGGAGCAAAGAAGCTTGGACATACTGGATATAAGTATGCGCATGATTATCCTAACCATTATGTGGAGCAGCAGTATCTTCCGGATAAGATGGCTGGAAGGGTGTTCTATGAATTGTCCGATAATGGATATGAGAAGACGATAAAAGAATATTTTGACAAGATAAAGAAAAGAGACTTACATGGATAAATTGAAAAGAATCGGAGCTGCGCTTTTGGCGGCAGTGCTGGTGGGAATGTTTGTAGCGACATTTATAATGGGAGTATCCGGAAGTGAATACTTTATGGGAATGATATTCCTGGATGTGGTTATACCGGTTATATGCTGGGGCGTATGGCTGATAGCGAGAGTTCTGAGGCGAAAAGGGCAGGAACTTAGATCTGATGATGCACATGAAACAGAACAGGATAAGAATGTGCACTGACATACAAAATTGTTGAAAAAAATTGCATAATTTGATATACTCTTTAAAGCTTAAAAAATACTTAAGAGGTAGGATGAGATGAGTTTATTAAAAGAATGGCGTGATTACGCATACGGATTAGATGACAGAACACCCGAAGGCAAGGACTTCTGGCTTAATTACTTCCAGGCAGAGAAGGGAGTATATGAGAAGCTGCTCACCAATCCTATAGCAGAGCCGGAACACGGAACTGTTAAGGAACTGGCAGAGAAGTACGGTCTCACCATGCAGTATATGATAGGTTTCCTTGATGGAATAGATGACAGTCTTATGGAGTCCAACAACCTGGACGAGGTTACAGAGGACTCAGAGGTAAGACTTGCTATCGATTATGAGAAGTTATATATGAACATGGTTGAGTGTAATGCTGAGTGGCTGTACACACTTCCACAGTGGGACGGTATCTTCTCAAAGGAGAAGAGAGATGAGTTATATAAGATCCAGAAGTCTTCAAGAACGGTTATCAAGGCACCTAAGGTAGGAAGAAATGATCCATGTCCTTGCGGAAGTGGATTAAAGTATAAAAAGTGTTGTGGCAAATAATCAGAAGTTTTAGTATGATTTCATGTGACGAAAGGCGGTTAAAGAGAGCATTCTTTAACCGCCTTTGTGCGTGATAGTAGGAGGCAAGATGGAATTTAACGATGCACAGAAGAGATCGGTATGTCATGTAGAAGGACCTATGCTTTTGCTGGCAGGGCCGGGGTCCGGCAAGACTACTGTTCTCACACATCGTATCAGATATATGGTACATGAACATGGAGTCAGACCAGACAATATTCTGGTGATAACATTCACAAAGGCCGCTGCAAATGAGATGAAGGATAGGTATCATAAACTCTGTCCGGATGACAGAGGGATAACATTTGGTACTTTCCATTCGGTGTTCTTCTGGATATTGCGGAATGCATATAATTATACCGGTGCAAATATCGTAACTGATGGAGAAAAGTATGGAGCCATACGGGACAGTATTGACAGACATGGCTTTAAATATGACAGTCAGGAGGATTTTGCTAAAAATGTTGTAAATGAGATAGGGCAGGTCAAAAGCGAGCGTATAGATCTGGAAAAATATGAAAGCACAACCATGAAAACAGAGGATTTTGCTGTCGTTTATATGGAGTACGAGAATTTTCTCAGGAACAGGGGCAAGATCGATTTTGATGATATGCTGGTATTCACATATGAACTTCTATCAGAGCGAGCGGATATCCTCCGGATGTGGCAGAATAAGTTTCGGTATATACTTATCGATGAATTTCAGGATATAAATACGATACAATATGAGACGGTAAAGCTCCTTGCAGGCAGCAGTCAGAATGTGTTTGTGGTGGGGGATGATGACCAGTCAATATATGGATTCCGTGGAGCGGCGCCATCTATAATGAAGAAGTTCCCGGAGGATTTTCCTGGCACGACAATAGAATATCTGAATATGAATTACAGATGCAGCTATGACATAGTTGAATGTTCTAAGAGGATAATAGGAAACAATCATGACAGATATGAAAAAAATCTGTGTTCAGCTTTCAAACAGGGGACAAGTGAGAGAGTTCATATTGTCAAGGTTGAAAATCCAAGCGATCAGAACAGGCGTATAATAGAGCGGATTAATGAATTGAATCATACGGGAATACCATATGCAGATATGGCGATAATATTCAGAACCAATACAGAGCCGCGGGCACTTGCTTCAAAGCTTATGGAAAATGGGATACCTTTTGCCATGAAGGACAGCATTCCGAATATATTCACACATTTTCTTGCGGAGAATATATTTGACTATATCAGGGTTGCCAGGGGAGTGCGAGACAGAGGAACAATTTTGAAGATCATAAATAAACCTAACAGATACATAAGCAGGGATGCGTTTGATTCTTCGGTTGTTGATTTTGAGTCGGTCAGGGAATATTACAAAGAAAAGTACAGAATAGTCAATAATATAAATGTGATGGAAAATGACCTCGAACGCATAGCAAAGCTGGCTCCATATGCTGCTGTCAATTACATCAGAAAGGCGGTTGGGCTGGATTCGTACGTCAAGGAGTATTCAGAGTACAGAGGGATAAATCCTGACGACTATATGGATATTCTTGAGGAGATACAAGAGAGTGCCAGGGATTTTGCAAGTTTTGATGGATGGTTTGAATATATACAGCGGTACACAGAAGAACTCAGAGAAAAGAATAAAAGAACAAAGGAAAATGGTGACGCGGTCACTCTGGCGACGATGCATGCTGCAAAAGGCCTGGAGTATTCGTATGTATTCATAATTGATGCCGTTGAAGGAGTGACTCCGCATAAGAAGTCCCTAAAGGAGGATAACGTTGAGGAAGAACGTCGGCTTTTCTATGTAGCTGTGACAAGGGCAAAATATGGACTGTATGTGTATGTACCTCAGATGATGTATGGCAAGAAAGGAATATCATCCAGATTTGTTCAGGAGATGCTTGTGGACAGAAACCTTATATGTACAGGGAATAAGATAGTGCATAAGAGATACGGAGTTGGAGTGATAACATACGTTGATTCAAAAAAGCTGTGTGTGTATTTTCAGAAAATTGGACAGACAAAGACGTTGAGTCTTGAATATACATTAAACAATGAATTGATAAAGAATGGTTAAAAACAGACAGAGGGATGTATATGTGCATCCCTCTGTCTATTATGCGCAATATGTATCGCTGTATATCAGTATTACTCGTCATCCTCAGAATTGAATTCCAAATCATCCAGTATCTCGTCAAGGGCATCGGCTACCTCGTTGAATTCATCTTCATCTGATATCTCATCGAGATCAACGTCATCACCATTTTCGCTGTATCTGTAGACAAGAATGTCAGACTCATCATCGTCCGCTGGCAGAAGTGCTGCATATGTTATATCATTCACGTCAAACTTTGCTATCACTTCACATGTGCATGTGCTCCCGTCTTCATAAGTAACATCAATCATCTCGATGTCCATCTCGTCATCATTTTTGTTATTTATATCTGACATGTATATATCCTCCTGAAAAAGTATTTAGTTAATTCTAGTAAATAATGCAGGGATTGTCCAGTACATTTATACTGCTTTATTGAATTATATATACCTCTGTGATATAATGGTCAAGGATTTATGTGGTGGTTTTGAACCACCAGATTATAACGGCTGCGGTGGTATTGGGAGAAGGTATATGGGAGATTGTAATACCACGGTGTGCGGACAGAATGTGTAGATGTCATGGAGGGTTTATTAGATGAAGAAAGTTGCTTATATAGCATCAGAGTGTGTGCCATTTATAAAAACTGGTGGACTTGCGGACGTAGTTGGAACTTTGCCTAAGATATTCGATAAGAACGAATACGATGTGAGAGTCATCATGCCAAATTACCTCTGTATACCGAACAAATACAGGGAAAAGATGCAGTATATAACTCACTTTTATATGGATATAGGATATAAGAATGATTATGTCGGAGTTATGTATCTTGAGTATGAGGGTGTCAAGGTTTATTTCATAGATAATGAGTATTATTTCAACGGATTTACCCCTTATGGAGATGTTAAGTGGGATATAGAGAAGTTCTGCTATTTTTCAAAAGCGGCACTCTCAATATTGCCATCAATAGGATTTCAGCCTGATATACTTCATTGCCATGACTGGCAGGCGGGACTGGTTCCTGTATATCTCAGGACTCTGTTTGCAGGAGATTTGTTCTATGCAGGCATGAAGTCGGTTATGACTATTCATAACCTTCAGTTCCAGGGGAAATGGGATATCAAGACTATCCAGGAATATTCAGGACTCCCTGATTATGTATTTACACCGGACAAACTGGAGATCCAGAAAGATGCGGCCATGTTAAAGGGTGGTCTTGTATATGCGGATAAGATAACCACGGTCAGCAATACATATGCAAAGGAGATACAGACTCCATATTATGGAGAAGGTCTGGATGGACTGCTCAGTGCGAGATGGCAGTCGCTGTGGGGAATAGTGAATGGAATCGATTACGATGTATGGAATCCGGCGACTGATCCACAGGTATATAAGAACTATAGTGTAGATAACTTCAGACAGTTAAAGAAGATAAATAAAGTTGAGCTTCAGAAGGAATGTGGACTTCCACAGGATGAGAATCAGTTTGTGATAGGAATCATATCGAGACTGACAGATCAGAAGGGACTTGACCTTGTGGACAGGATCATGAATGATATATGTCAGGATGGTGTACAGTTTATAGTGCTTGGAACAGGAGATTCGAGATATGAGAATATGTTCAAGTATTATCAGGGTATACATCCTGCAAAGGTGTCTGCGAACATATATTATTCAGATGAGCGCTCACATAAGATGTATGCAGGTTGTGATGTGATGCTTGTTCCATCAAGATTCGAGCCATGTGGACTGACACAGCTTATGGCACTCAGATATGGAACGGTACCGGTTGTCAGAGAGACGGGCGGACTTGCAGATACAGTTGAGGCTTATAATCAGTTTGAGGGAACCGGAACAGGCTTCTCATTTGCCAATTATGATGCATACGAACTTCTCAATGCTATCAATTACGCTAAGGAAGTTTATTACAATAACAAAGATGCATGGTACGGTATTCAGGAGAGAGGCATGAGACAGGATTACTCATGGTATAACTCAGCGAATATATATAAGGATCTTTACAATTCACTGTAGGATCCGAAAGCAGTAGATATGGAAGAGGCAGAGAATGATTTGCATTTTCTGCCTTTTTTCGGGTATAGGAGAGACAGAGATGGCATTTGACGGAATAGTGATATCGAACGTTGTCAGGGATATGAGGGACAAGCTGATAGATGGAAGGATATATAAGATATATCAGCCGGAAAAAGATGAACTCAATATAGTAATAAAAAATAACAGAGAGAATTACAGGCTTTTAATGTCTGCCGATGCAAGCCTTCCGCTGATATACTTCCAGCAATCGGCAAAGGAAAATCCCATGACTGCGCCAAACTTCTGTATGCTCCTCAGAAAGCATATAAATAACGGCAGAATAATAGATATATATCAGCCTGGTTTTGAGCGTATAGTGGTGATGGTGATAGAGCACCTCGATGAGCTGGGTGATCTGAAAAGAAAAAAACTCATAATTGAGATCATGGGAAAGCACAGCAATATAATATTTGCCACGGAAGAGAATGTGATAATAGACAGTATAAAACATATATCCCATATGGTCAGCTCTGTGAGGGAGGTTCTTCCGGGAAGGAAGTACGAGTATCCGCCATCTGCGGGAAAAGTATCACCGATTGAGGTGACGGAGGAGGATTTTGAACACAGAGTCAGATCATCACCGACGAATATTATAAAAGCTATATACCAGAATATCACAGGATTTTCTCCGGTCATGGCCAGTGAGATAGCCTACAGGGCGGGGGTGGATGGCGGTATGTCAACGGACAGTCTTACCGGGGATGATCTGGACAGGATATATGACAATTTCAGCAGTATAGTGTCTGACATAAAGAGCGGAACATATACTCCTGAGATCGTGCTTGATGGATATACACCTGTGGAATTTTCATCAATACATCTTTCGATGTATAAAGATAAGACTATAGAGTACAGGGATGAGATATCAAAGGTTCTTGATGAATATTTTTACAGAAAAAGTGCTGTGACAAGAATACGTCAGAAGTCGTCAGACCTTAGAAAGATAGTATCAAATGCGATTGAGAGAACCAGTAAGAAGTACGATCTGCAGTTGAAGCAGTTGAAGGATACTGAATCCAGAGAGAAATACAGGATATACGGTGAACTGATCAATACATATGGCTATGGCATTGAACAGGGAAGTGACAGCTTTGAGGCTCTTAATTACTATACCAATGAGATGATAAAGATTCCTTTGGATAAGACAGTGTCGGTGATGGACAACGCAAAACGCTACTTTGCAAAATACAACAAGCTCAAGCGAACGTATGAGGCGCTCACACAGCTCACGGTGGAAACCAGAAGTGAACTTGATCATCTTCAGTCGGTTCAGACATTCCTGGATATGGCGATAGATGAGAATTCCCTTACCCAGGTTAAGGAAGAGCTTATATCGTGTGGATACATCAAGGGACACTATGGACATAAGGGAGGCAGGAAGACAGTCAGGACAAAGCCGTTGCACTATATTTCCAGTGATGGTTTTCATATGTATGTCGGCAAGAACAACATACAGAATGATGAGCTTACGTTCAAGCTGGCAAATGGCGGTGATATGTGGTTTCATGCTAAAAAAATGCCGGGCTCTCATGTGATAGTCAGACTGGAGGGCGCGGGTGAACTTCCGGATTCCACCTATGAGGAGGCAGCCAGACTTGCTGCATATTATTCTTCCGGGCGCACCGCTCCTAAGGTAGAGGTTGACTACACCGAGAGAAGAAATATAAAAAAGCCGGCGGGAGCAAAGCCGGGATTTGTGATCTATCACACTAACTATTCTATGGTTGCTGAGCCGAGGATAATCGGAATAGAGGAAGTACAATAAATAATTTGATTTTTGAACAGGCGTGAAGTATAATATATTATCTGTTATTAGGTTTTTATATTATATATGCCTTGACATAGGAGACAGAAATGGTAAAGAGTATGACGGGGTTTGGACGCAGTGAAAAGGTCACAGACTCATATAAGATAGTAGTAGAGATGAAATCGGTGAATCACAGATTCTGTGATATGAATATAAAACTTCCGAAGAAGATAAGTTTTTTTGAGACGAATATAAGAATGTATCTCAAGAAATATGTTGAAAGAGGCAAGGTTGATGTGTTTGTCACTTACGAAGATTTCTCGGAGGATAATGTCAAGCTTAAGTATAACAAGGACGTGGCAGATAAATATATGGGGTATTTTGAAGAGATGGCCCATGATTTTGGAATAGAGAATAAGATAACTCCTGCTGTCCTTGGTGGTTTCCCAGATGTGTTTACAGTAGAGGAGCAGGCTATAGATCAGGATGAGCTGTGGAAGATACTAGTCACATCTCTCGATGAGGCAGCAGAGATGTTTGTCCAGTCGAGGATAACCGAGGGAGAAAATCTGAAAAGAGATATGATAGCAAAGCTTGATGGAATGCAGGCTGCTGTTGATTATATAGAGGAGATTTCCCCGAGGCTGGTGGAGAATTACAGACATAAGCTTACAGATAAGATCACAGAGGTACTCGATAATCCGGTTATAGATGAGAACAGGATAGCAACAGAGGTGGTCATCTATGCAGATAAGATATGTGTGGACGAGGAAACGGTCAGGCTGAAAAGTCATATAAGTAGTACAAAGAAGATACTGGAGAATGGCGGAAGCGTTGGAAGAAAGCTTGATTTTATAGCTCAGGAAATGAACAGAGAGGCGAATACAATTTTGTCCAAGGCCAATTCACTGGATGTATCTGATAAGGCGATCCAGCTAAAGACAGACATAGAAAAGGTTAGAGAACAGATTCAGAATCTTGAATAGCAGGTATAACATTTTATTTGATTTGAGGTATAAAGAGATGGCGGATAAGAAGACAAAGAGAGGGTCACTCATAGTGATCTCAGGTTTCTCAGGTGTTGGTAAAGGAACGGTGGTCAAGAGACTTGTGTCGGACTTTGGATACAATCTCTCAGTTTCAGCTACGACAAGGGCACCTAGAGAGGGCGAGGTAGATGGAAGAGAGTATTATTTCATGGATCGTGGTGACTTTGAGAATCTCATAGATTATGGCGGGTTTATAGAGTGGACACAGTACGTTGAGAATTATTATGGAACCCCAAAGAAATATGTGGAAGAAAGTCTTGCAGAGGGAAAAAATGTTATACTCGAGATAGAAGTGATGGGAGCTCTTAATGTAAAAAAGCAGTTCCCTGATGCTTTGCTTATATTTATATCGGCACCAAGCATAGCAGAACTTAGAAACAGACTTACCGGAAGGGGAACAGAGTCTGAGGAGACTATACTGAAGAGGCTTCGCAAGGCAACTGAAGAAGCTGAAGATATGGACAAGTATGACTATGTGATAGTGAATGATGATCTGGATGAATGTATACATACTGTTGATTCTGTGATCAAGAGTTATGGATGCAGGAGAGAGAATCAGCTTGATTATATAGCAGGAATAAAAGAAGAACTTGCAGAGATAAAGAAACTCTGATAAATTAGACACGATAACTTTTGTAAATGATCATATAAATAAATATATTTAGAAAGGGGATATAATATTATGTTACATCCATCATACACAGATTTAATGTCAGTAGTTAATGCAGAGGTTGAGCCTGGTGAGCAGCCTGTGGTAAACAGCAGATATTCAATAGTTCTTGCAACAGCTAAGAGAGCAAGAGAGATCATCGATGGACAGGAGCCTCTTGTGGCTGCAGATCCAAAGAAGAAGCCATTGTCTATAGCTGTTGATGAGCTTTATCATGGTAAGGTAAAGATCGTTGGAGCAGATGAAGACTGATCATATTTACCAGGAGATAACTAGCAGATGAGACTGGAGGCTGGAGCGAGTGAGCACAGCCTCCATTTTTCGTAAGGAAGAACCTGCACACATATCTATATATGGCATAATTAATCATATAGCGAAAAATGTCGTATATGGGGGTCGACCATGGTAGCTGCAAGTCTATTCGATGGGGTCATATATGATCTCATGAGCGGTGATCTCGATACAGAGGTTCTGGATATAGTGGACGATTCGCGCACAGTTACAGACGGTGCGGTCTTTGTGTGCAGGAGAGGAACTGTCACAGATGGACACAATTATATAGATGATGCTATGATCCGTGGCGCAGTCGGGATCGTGATCACCGAGGAGTACGTCGTGGAGACTGAGGGATCCTGCAAATGGGACCGGAGAAAACCATTTATAGTGAAGATATATGACTACAGAAAAAGCATTGGAATAATGTGCAATAATTTCTGGGGAGCCCCTTCGAGACAGATGACCATGATTGCTGTCACCGGAACAAAGGGTAAAACCACAGTGGCATATATGATAAAACATATGCTTGACGTAAGTGGCAGGAGATGTGGACTGGTGGGGACTATAGAGATAGATGATGGAGTCTCCAGTGTCCGTTCACTCAATACAACTCCGGGAATCATATATCTGTACAGAAAGCTGGCAGACATGGTGGATCATGGCTTGAAATACTGTGTTATGGAGGTGTCATCACAGGGGATGATGCATGGCAGAGTGGCTGGGGTGGACTTTGATGTCGGTGTATTTACAAATCTTTCGCCAGATCACATGGGAAAAGGTGAGCATCGTACATTTGAGGAGTATGAAAGGTGGAAAAGGGCTCTGGCGGGGGTGTGCAGGCTTGCTGTGATAAATGGCGGGGATGTATATGCAGCGTGCTTTGAACAGTCGGCAAAAGAAGCTGATATACCGGTCATATATTATGGCATGGGTAGAGAAGTGTGGCATTGTGATCCGCAAAATGATCCGGTATATATGGCCGGTGATATACACCTGAAGGAGGATGCGTGTGTCATGGGGACCCGGTTTGAACTTTACACGCCATACAATGAAGTGCTGTGCATTTCGGTGGGAATACCCGGTGAGTTTAATGCATGTAATGCCATAGCAGCAATTGTTGTTGGGGACATACTGGGAATACCATCAGATATATCTGTGAGATCACTGTGGGATGTGAGGATAAGTGGAAGACTGGAATCTGTAATGGTGTCACCCGGTATCCGTGTAGTCATAGATTATGCCCATAATCCTGTAAGCCTAAAAAGTGTGCTGGCCGCGTTGGCTAGATATAGTCACAAAAGAATGATATGCGTGTTTGGATGTGGCGGAAACCGGTCTGTCGGACGAAGGTATGGGATGGGACTGGTGTCTGGAATCATGGCAGATATGACTGTTATCACAAGTGATAATCCTCGGTGGGAGGATCCTGAAACCATCATGGCGGACATAGAAAAAGGTGTAATAGCTTCTGGAAGTAACATGTATGTCAAGATACCAGACAGAAAAAAAGCGATAGAATTCGCACTTGACAGTGCTGGGAAAGGCGATATGATACTGCTGGCCGGTAAAGGCCATGAGACGTATCAGGAGATATGTGGACAGAGAATACACATGGATGAAAGAGAACTTATACGACAGATATTGGAGGAAGAGAATGGGAGAATTATATGCAGACGTGATAATTGATATATCTCATGAAGCGGTTGATCGCGTGTTCCAGTATATTATCCCGGAGAAACTTCAGGATAAGGTAAAAACAGGATGTCAGGTGAATATACCATTTGGCAGGGGCAATACTATCCGCAAAGGGTACGTGATAGGCATAACGGAGTCGTGTGAGTATGACAGGACAAGAATAAAACCGATAGAGTCGGTATGTACGGAGGGCGTTGCCGTGGAGGGCAGACTGCTTGCACTGGCAGTGTGGATCAAAGAGAATTATGGATCCACAATGATAAATGCCATACAGACGGTAATGCCGGTCAGAAAGACGGTGAAGGCTGTGGTGGTAAGGTATGTAATTCTTACTGCTGAAAATTATGATGAGATAGAATACAGATATATGAAGAAGAACGCGAAGGCAAAACTCCGTCTACTCAGGGCGCTGAAGGCCAGACAGGTGATCCCGATGAGTGAGGTTACTGGAAGCCTGGGCGTTACATCCCAGACTGTGAAGGCGATGCAGGAAGAGGGAACTGTGGCTGTATCTGAAGATTCCAGATACAGGGATGTCATATCTGATAATATAAAGGGCTCGAATGTATCGGAAAACGATATAAAACTGAACGATATACAACAAAGTCTGGTGGATGAATTCACAGTTGATTACATGAGCGGACATAGGTATACATATCTTCTGCATGGTGTCACTGGCAGTGGAAAGACAGAGGTATATGTCAGATGTATTCAGAAGGTAGTAGAGGCGGGAAAACAGGCAATTGTGCTGATACCGGAAATATCCCTGACATATCAGACTGTGCGGTATTTCACCAGGTATTTTGGCGACCGTGTAACATTTGTCAATTCCAGGCTGAGCGGAGGGGAACGATATGATCAGTTTGAACGGGCGAAAAAAGGCGAGGTGGATGTGGTCATAGGTCCCAGATCGGCTCTCTTTACTCCATTTGACAGGCTTGGACTGATAATTGTTGATGAGGAGCATGAAAGCAGTTATAAAAGCGATAATCCACCAAAATACCACGCCAGGGAGACCGCTCTGGAGCGTGCGCGACTTGAGGGGGCGAGTGTGATTCTCGGATCGGCAACCCCGTCTGTGGAGAGCTACAAGCGTGCTCTGGCTGGCGAATTCAAGCTGTGGACTATGGATGAAAGAATTGCAGGCCGGTCTATGGCGGAGACGAGCATAGTTGATCTGAGAGATGAGCTTAGAAAGGGAAACAGATCGATCATAAGCGATGAGTTGGCCAGGGACATAGCTGACAGACTCGGCCGCAGGGAGCAGGTCATGCTCTTCATTAATAAGAGGGGATACAATAGTTTTGTGTCGTGCAGAAATTGCGGCGAGGCGGTGAAATGTCCTCACTGTGATGTATCCATGACCAAACATTCCGGACACGGAGGCTCGGAAGAGAGACTTATATGTCATTATTGTGGCTACAGTATCCCTGAGCCGAGGACATGCCCTTCGTGTGGTTCTAAGCTTATAGGAGGGTACGGCGTTGGAACAGAGAAGGTCGAGCAGGAGATACACAGGATGTTTCCAGACGCTGTTACCCTGAGGATGGATAGGGATACAACGTCAAAAAAAGGAACATACGAGAGTATCCTTGAAAGCTTTGGCAAGGGTGAGGCGGATGTGCTCATAGGAACACAGATGATAGTGAAGGGACATGATTTTGCAAATGTCACGCTGGTTGGCATCCTGCTGGCAGATCTTACACTGTTTTCGGGAGACTACCGGGCCGGGGAGAGAACGTTTGACCTCCTGACCCAGGCGGCGGGAAGGGCAGGTCGCGGAGTAGTGCCGGGAAAGGTCATCATACAGACATACAAGCCGGAAAATTATGCGATAAAGGCTGCAGCAGCACAGGATTATCGAGCTTTCTATGATGTGGAGGAATCCTACCGTATGATCATGAGATACCCTCCGGAGTGGAATATGCTTGTTATCATGGCTGTGGGACTTCGTGAAGAACAGCTTGCCAATATAATGGATAGGATGTATTCTCTTATAAGAGAAAAATACGTGGGTATCCGTAAGCTGGCTGTGGTGGGACCATCTGAGCCTGCTATATCCAGAATAAAGGATATGTACAGACGTGTGCTTTATATAAAACATCAGGATTACAGTGTACTGGTGGACATAAAGGACTACATAGAGGACTGGCTGAGAGACTCGGGGCAGGATGAGGTCAGCGTATTCTTTGATTTTAACCCTGTAAATATGTATTAGTGAAAAGGAGAAAATGATATGGCTATAAGAAATATAAGACTTGACGGTGATGATATACTCAGGAAGATATGCAGACCTGTAAAGAACATGGATGACAGGACACTCACTCTTATAGATGATATGTTTGATACTATGTATGAGGCTAATGGAGTCGGTCTGGCAGCGCCGCAGGTTGGAATATTAAAGAGAATAGTAGTCATAGATGTAGGAGATGACAATCCGCTGTGCCTTGTCAATCCGGAGATCATAGAAGCTGATGGAGAGCAGACCGGTGAAGAGGGCTGCCTGAGCCTTCCGGGAAAGTTTGGAACGGTGACCAGACCTATGCATGTTGTGTGCAAGGCATATGATGAGAACATGGAGGAGTTCACGGTTGAGGGTGAGGGCCTCCTTGCAAGAGCGATATGCCATGAGCTTGATCACCTTGACGGAAAGCTCTATAAGGATCTCGTTGAGGATGGACTGCACGAGGTTGAGGCTAATTAGTATTGGCCTGATCGGCGACAAGGAGGAGATCAGATGAGAGTAATATATATGGGAACACCGGATTTTGCGGTGTATGCGCTTAGATCGATAGTGGAGGCTGGTCATGATGTAGTTGCGTGCTTCACACAGCCTGATAAGGCAAAGGGAAGAAGTAAGGCCCTTAAGCCTACACCTGTGAAGGTTCAGGCAATGGAGTATGATATACCTGTATATCAGCCTGTAAAGCTCAGAGAGCAGGAAAATGTGGATATAATCGCAAAGTATGATCCTGATGTGATAGTTGTGGCAGCGTATGGACAGATCCTGCCTGAGAGCATACTGAATATACCGAGGTATGGATGTATTAATATACATGCATCACTTTTGCCCAAGTACCGTGGTGCGGCGCCTATAGAATGGGCCATCATCGATGGCGAGAAGGAGACGGGAGTCACTACCATGTATATGGCAAAGGGGCTTGACACAGGGGATATGATCGAACATTCTGTCGTAAGTATAGGGGATGATGATACAGGGGAGACTCTGACAGAGAAGCTTGCAGAGGCAGGCGCTGAACTTATATTGTCTACGCTTACCGGACTTGAGGACGGAACAGCCACGAAAACCCCACAGGATGACAGTCTCAGCTGCTATGCTTCCATGCTGACTAAGGATATGGGAGATATTGATTTTACCCAGCCTGCTGATAAGATAGAGCGGCTTGTGAGGGGGCTTCAGCCATGGCCATGTGCATACACGAAGATAAATGGTAAAAACGTGAAAATATACGCGGCGAAGGTTGTAGGCTGTGAGAATGGTGGGCAGCCGGGAGATATAGTTTCTGTTACCAAGAAATCATTTGCCATAGCGTGTGGACACGATGCCATTCAGATTATGAGACTTCAGCCAGAGGGCAAGAAACCTATGGATGCAGCGGCATTCCTTGCAGGAAACAAGCTTGAAACCGGACAGCACATATGATGCAGATAGGATAGGATTATTATGGAAATGAATACTCGGGAGGTGGTTCTTGCTGCCTTACTTGACATAGAAAAGAACAAGACATTTTCAAATACAGCACTTGGAACTGCGCTGCGGGCGAATCAGTTTATGAGTAAGCAGGACAGGGCATATATAACCAGGATGGTTGAGGGTGTGACAGAGCAGAGGATCCGCCTTGATTACATGATCAACCAGTTTTCTAAGACCAGGGTAAACAAATGTAAGCCGCTTATAAGATGCGTTCTGAGAATGGGGACTTACGAGCTGTTTTATATGGATTCGGTGCCGGATTCTGCTGCGTGCAATCTGAGTGTAAAACTGGCTGTTGATCATGGATTTGGAAATCTCAGAGGATTTGTGAATGGTGTACTCAGGAATATAGCAAGAAACAAGGAGAATATAAAGTATCCTGATAAGAATACAGACAGGGACAGATATTATTCGGTTATGTATTCTGTTCCGGAGGAGATAGTAGAGATACTCACAGCAGAGTATGATGACCTGACTGTAGAAAAGATACTTGGCAGCAGTTATGTTGACCGCCCTACATCGATCAGGGTAAACACTGATATTGTGAGTGTAGATGCTTTTGAGGAAAAACTTAAGAACTCAGGTATAGAAGCTGAGAGAGGAAAGCTAAGTCCGACTTCACTGCTGATAAAAGGATATGATTATGTGAGGCGCATTCCAGGATTTGCGGATGGAGAATTCGTTGTCCAGGATCAGAGCTCATGTCTTGCTGTTCTGGCGGCAGGTATACAAAAGGGAGATCTGGTGGTGGACGTCTGTGCGGCACCGGGAGGAAAGACCATGTATGCGGCTGGCCTGGCAGGAGAAGGTGGAAGAGTCATATCAAGGGATCTTACAGAGTACAAGACTGCACTGATAGAGGAAAATGTAGACCGGCTTGGCTTGGATAATATCACGGTGGAGGTGCATGATGCCAGGATTCAGGATGCTGCTCTTCTTGGAAAGGCAGATGTGGTCATAGCTGATCTGCCATGTTCAGGACTTGGTATAATGGGCAGGAAGAACGATATAAAGTACAACGTAACAAGAGATAACATAAAAGAGCTTGCACAGCTTCAGAGGGAGATACTCGATGTGGTATGCGGGTATGTTAAGCCTGGCGGCACCCTGATATATTCCACCTGTACGATAAACAGTATGGAGAATCAGAAAAATGCAGAGTGGTTTCTTAAAAAACATGATTTTGACAGATGCAGCATTGATGATATAGTGCCGGGGCATGGCGGTGAAAACGGATATGTGACTCTCTTACAGGGTATAGACGAGTGCGATGGATTTTTCATATCGAAATTTGTCAGAAGAAAATAGATGTTTAGAATAACAGATTGGAAAGCATATGGATAATGAAGAAAGAGATGTACAGACAATGGATCTGAAGTCTATGAATATGAAAGAACTGAGCAGTTGGGTGGCTGAAGCAGGCCAGCCGGCGTTCAGGGCGAGGCAGATATATCAGTGGTTCCATGTAAGACTTGCAGAGAGTGTGGATGAGATGACTAACATCCCCAAGAGCCTCAGGGAGCTTATGGCGGCCAGTGACATATATGGAGTTAGCGTTGTGACAAGGCTTATTTCAAAAGAGGATGGCACTAACAAATTCCTGTTCAGGCTTCATGATGGCAATGTAATAGAAAGTGTACTCATGAAATACAAACACGGTAATTCGGTGTGCATATCCTCACAGGTTGGCTGCCGTATGGGATGCAGATTCTGTGCTTCAACAATAGGAGGACTCGTGAGAAATCTCACGGCATCTGAGATGCTATCACAGATATATGCCATACAGAGGATAACCGGGGAGAGGGTATCGAATGTTGTCGTGATGGGGACAGGTGAACCGTTGGACAATTTTGATAATCTGGTGCGTTTTATAGGCATGCTCACTGATGAGAATGGCCTTAACATAAGCCAGAGAAATATTACGGTGTCAAGCTGCGGACTGGTTCCAGAGATAAAAAAGCTTGCGGATATGGAGCTTGCTATCACATTTGCTCTTTCACTGCATGCGCCAAATGATGAGGACAGACGAGAGCTCATGCCTATAGCCAACAAATATACGATAAATGAGATCCTGGATGCCTGCGATTATTATTTTGACAGGACAGGAAGAAGGATCACATTTGAATATTCTCTTGTAAAGGGGCAGAATGACAGCCCGGAAAAGGCCAGGGAACTTGCCCGGCTTATAAAAGGAAGAAACTGTCATGTCAATCTTATCCCGGTAAATCCTATAAAGGAAAGAAGCTACGAGAGAGCAGACAACAGTTCTATAGAAGTATTTAAAAACATATTGGAGAGAAATCAGATAACCGCTACGGTGAGAAGAAGCATGGGGCGGGATATAGACGCTGCATGTGGCCAGCTCAGAAGAAAATATGAGGAGGAGAACAAGACGGGGGCATAAAATAGTTCGTCTTGTTCTTTTTCATGTCTTGTGATAGAATAGGCAAGGTGGTGTATCAGATTGTATTTTAGGACAATGGAGACATAGTATAATATGAAATCATTTGGAATAACGGATGTTGGAAAGAAAAGATCCATGAATCAGGACAGTATATTTTATACGGATGATCCGATAGGTGCTGTTCAGAATCTGTATATAGTTGCTGATGGCATGGGTGGACACAAGGCTGGAGATGTTGCATCCAGAACAGCTATAGATGCGGCAACTGAATATATCAGTGAAAGTGAGATAAGCAACCCTGTATCTCTTTTGAAGAGAGCGATAATTTATGCGAATGACAGGGTTTACAAGACCGCGCTTAGTAATCCTGACGACTATGCAGGCATGGGCACCACATTTGTGGCGGCGATCATAGATGACGGTATAATGTATGTTGCTAATATTGGCGACAGCAGACTTTATATTATAAATAATACTATAAAACAGGTGACAATGGATCACTCACTTGTTGAGGAACTGATCCGTAATGGACAGCTTGACAGAAACAAGGGAAGAAATCATCCTGAGAAGAATATCATCACCAGAGCTTTGGGAATAGGAGATGATGTTGTTCCTGATTTCTTTGAGATTGAGCTTTCAGCAGACGATAAGATTCTTCTCTGCTCAGATGGTTTGTCGAATATGATCGAGGATGATGAGATAAGAGATATCATCTCAGAGACAGACAACATGGAAGAGGCCGGCAGGAAACTGGTAGAGAGAGCGAATTACTACGGTGGTAAGGATAATATATCCGCTGTCGTGGTTTCTATAGATTGGGAGGAATAAGTTTATATGTTAAATCCAGGAACGATGCTTAGTGATCGGTATGAGATCATAGAGCTGGTTGGATCTGGCGGTATGTCAGAAGTATACAAGGCAAAATGCCATGTACTCAATAGATTTGTTGCTATAAAGGTTCTGAAGCCCGAATTCAGTTCAGATGTGAATTTTGTCACAAAATTTCGTATAGAAGCTCAGTCGGCAGCCGGACTTTCACACCCGAATATAGTAAATGTGTATGATGTAGGAGAGGACGCAGGTATATATTACATTGTTATGGAACTTGTGGAGGGAACAACCCTCAAGGATTATATACAGTCCCACGGAAGAATAGCACCTATGCAGGCTATAGATTTTGCTATACAGATCGCACAGGGACTTCAGGCAGCTCATGAGCACCATACTATACACAGGGATATTAAGCCACAGAATATAATAATTGCACATAATGGAACTCTGAAGGTGACAGACTTTGGAATTGCAAGGGCAGCATCATCGAGTACCACCACAACAAACGCCATGGGAAGTGTACATTATATTTCTCCTGAACAGGCCAGGGGCGGTTTCAGCGATGAGAGAAGTGATATATACTCACTTGGTATAACTATGTATGAGATGCTCACAGGCCATGTTCCTTTTGAAGGAGAGAATAATGTTGCCATAGCGCTGATGCACATTCAGGGTGAGATGGTGTCACCAAGGGAATATTATCCAGATATTCCTACGAGCCTTGAGAAGATTATCAGAAAGTGTACACAGAAGAAACCTGAACGCAGGTATCTCACAGCGAATGCGCTTATAGCGGATCTCAACAGGGTAAAGGAGAATCCGAATATAGACTGTATAGTTGTACCTAAGGCGAATGTTCCGACATCGCCTACGATAGAGATGACAAAGCAGGAGATGGAGATGATTAAGACTGGCAGACAGGTGGATGCCGGGGAGACTGCATCTGAGGAACCGGTAAGACCGAGAAAGTCTGAGCCGCAGGTTAACAGACCGGTTATGCCTCCTTCACAGTTTGACGATCTGTTCCCTGATGATGACGATGAGGATGAGGAGGAGACAGCAGAATACACTGATGAGGCAGACGATGGTGCATATGAAAATGGTGATGAGCTGGATCCGAGATTGAAGAAGATAATAATGGTTGCAAGTATAGCGATAGCCGTGGTACTTGCAATACTTGCGATTCTGCTCATAGGCAAGATCGCGGGATGGAATCTGAAGCTTATAGGCAATGATGGAACAACTGAGCAAAGCACAGATGTCATAACGACTGAGGGTACAAACGCAACAACAGAAGATGTTACAGTGCCTATGGTGAATGTTGTAGGTCTGTATAAGACTGCTGCTGAGGAGCAGATGAAGAAGAATGGATTCACCAGTTATACATTTGAGGAGCGCACTGATGCAAAGGTTGAGAAGGGATATGTAGTGTCCCAGAGTATAGACGAGGGTGTATCAATAACAAAGGATACTCCTATAAACATCGTGATTTCCTCCGGAAAAGAAATGACAACTGTTCCTGATGTATTCAATCTTGAGGATTCACAGGCGACCACCATGATACAGGAGTCGAATCTGTCAGTTACTCATGGCTATGCATATGATGATAACGTAGAGAAGGATCATGTCATATCATCTGATCCACAGGCCGGAACAGAGGTGGAAGAGGGATCGACCGTAAAGATCATAGTGAGCAACGGCAAAGAAAAGAAACCGGTGGTCGTACCACAGCTTGTGGGTATGACTGAGGCGGATGCTGCAGCAAAACTTGAGGAGCTTAATCTCGTCGGCAATCCTGGATACGAATACAGCGATACTGTCAAGGAGGGAGAGGTAATCTCTCAGGATCCAGACGTGAATACGGAGGTTGATGAGCAGACCCCTGTATCATATACTGTCAGCAAGGGACCGGAACAGATAACATACTCAGTAGCATTCAGTGGTTCTCTGTCAAATAAAGAGTTCGATTTTGATACATTTGGAGATGTGAATGTAAATATTGCATATACCATAGGTAAGGAAAGTTATTCGGTATACAGTGGCAAGGTCAGCGAGAAGGATCTTCCTCTCAGTATAGATGGTGTCGAGGGACCAACGGGACTGGAGACCAATGAGGGATCGTTCTCTGTTACAATAACTGATTCAGAAGAAATAAATGTGACATCAAGCTTTAATACCAGCGGATTGTCAGCAACATTTACACAGGAGAAGGCAGAGTAGTGGCAGAGCAGATTATCTCAGGAAAGATCGTTAAGGGAATAGGCGGCTTTTACTATATTGATGCGGAGGATGGCGCATTATATGAGTGTAAGGCAAAAGGAATATTCCGAAATAAAAAGATTAAACCGCTGGTCGGTGATAATGTGAATATAGAGATACTTGATGCAGATAACAATCTAGGCAATGTTGTGGAGATATTGCCTAGATTTAACTCTTTAATCAGGCCGGCAGTTGCGAATGTAGACCAGACAGTCATCATATTTGCGGTCAGTGAGCCGGAGCCTAATTTTAATCTTCTTGATCGCTTTCTTGTGAGTATGGAGAAGAGTGGGGTTGATACGGTTATCTGTTTTAACAAGTCAGATCTGTCGGCCGATGATATGGAGATGTGTAGATCTTACAGCAAGAGCGGATATAAGACTCTGTTTATAAGCGCAAGAGATGGTGAGGGCATAGATGAACTCAGAGAGCTTATAAAGGATAAGACAACAGTATTTGCAGGACCTTCAGGTGTGGGAAAATCATCCACACTCAATGCGATAAAACCGGGGGCTGAGGCACAGACCGGGGCTATAAGTGATAAGATCAAGAGAGGTAAGCATACCACAAGACATTCTGAGCTTATGCACATAGATGGACGTACATACATAATGGATACTCCGGGATTTTCCTCGCTGTACGTTGACTCGATAGAGGCGGAGGAACTGAAGGAGTATTTTCCGGATATCGCTGTATATACGGGAAAGTGCAGGTTCAATATGTGCAATCATATAAGTGAGCCTGACTGCCTGGTGAAGCAGGCTGTGGCTGATGGGAAGATAAGCCGGGTCAGATACGATGACTATGTGATGATATATAATGATTTAAAAGAAAAGAGGAAATGGTAATGATAATTCTTTCACCTTCGTTGTTGTCAGTGGATTTTGCGCATATTGCAGATGGAATAAATGAGCTTGACAGAGCAGAGGTTCCAGCACTTCATCTCGATGTTATGGATGGAGCATTTGTTCCAAATATTTCTTTTGGCGCTCCAGTTATTAAGTGTCTCAGGAAAGAGACAGATATGATATTTGATGTGCATCTTATGATAGAGGAGCCGGCCAGATATCTTGAGGATTTCAAAAAAGCGGGTGCGGACTGGGTTACAGTGCACGCCGAGAGCTGCAGACATCTTCACAGCACCGTGGCCAAGATACATGAACTTGGAATGAAGGCAGGAGTAGCACTCAATCCCGCAACTCCGGTATCGGCACTGGATTATGTTATAGAAGATCTTGATATGGTTTTGGTCATGAGCGTGAATCCTGGATTTGGAGGACAGTCATTTATACCATCTGCGCTCAGAAAAATAGAGGAGGTCAGAAGGATGGCCGATTCCCGTGGCCTTGACCTTAACATAGAAGTGGATGGTGGAGTGAATCTGAAGAATGTGGAGGATGTAATCTCAGCAGGTGCAAATGTCATAGTAGCAGGATCTGCTGTATTTGGCGGGGATGCATATGCCAACAGCCGAAGCTTTCTTGATATATTTAGCAGATATAAATGATGATAGCGGATAGCGGAGAAGATATGAAAAGTTATATGATAATTACCGGTGGCAGAGTGGATCTGTATACCCTTCAGGGAATGATGGACAGACATCTTGACAGCAGCCGGGTCATAGCTGTTGATAGAGGGATAGAGACATGCAATAAAATAGGTATAGTGCCGGATGTTATAGTTGGGGATTTCGATTCTGCAAGCAGTCTCACTGTGGGGGTATACAGGAAGATGGCCAGGAAGCAGAATTCTATAACATTTGTCGATCTGGATGTGCACAAGGACCTTACGGATACCCATGCAGCTCTGAGGTATGCTATGGACGATGGCGCGACAGATATATATATATCTGGTGCTACCGGGACTAGAATGGATCATACCATGGCAAATATCGGACTGCTGAAGGAATGCGTGGACAGAGGTGTTAATGCCTATATAGAGGATGATCACAATGTTATAACTATGATAAATGGAAGTGCCAGTATAAGCCGTATAGATGGTTACGAATATGTATCGATTATACCATATGGTGGATGTGTCAGATCGGTTACTCTTACAGGTTTTGAATATACGGTAAGTGATTACGATTTTCAAATTGGAGACAGCAGAGGTGTGAGTAACCGTATCACAGATGAAAACGCCAGAATCGAGATGAATGAAGGGTATATGATAATAAATTACAGCAGAGATTGATTGCAGAGATATTTCGATGAACGAATATATATGGCTATATGCAGATAAAAATACAGCAGCACGGAAGAGTTGACGCTCATTCTGTACTGCTGTATTTTGTTGAATGGTATTAAATCATCAATATGTTTTGTTCTATAACCATGTTCTTATATAATCTGACTATTTGTTTTTCTTTGAATTCTTTTTCCCTTTATCAGGGTATTTCTCGTTGATCTTTTCTTTGATCTTTTCATGTCTGTCAGCAACCTTGCTCTTGGCAGAAGATGATTTCTTCTTTGGCTGGCTGCCTGAAGCGGGTTCTTTATGTTTTGCTTTGTCAGAATCCGGGGTTGTCTGTGCTCCTTCAGAATTATTTCCTGTGCTGGAAGCATTATCGTCTTTATTTTCATCAGAAAGAGAAATTGATTCATTTGAAGTTGTATTTTCACTGTCTGAATCTGTTGTAATCTGGCGCAGCTCCCTTAGGCTGGTATCGAATCCCTCTGTGATAGGATCTGCGTACATGGAGGTGTAGTATACATACAATGCCTTATATTCTTCGGATGTCTTGTATCCGGTGATATATATGTGACCGTGCATCTCATCCATGTGTGTTCCTCTGATCTTCTTGGCGATATGAAGACCTATGTTCTTACAATGGCTGCCAATACGGTCAAGACTTGTCAGTATATCAACCAGCGCAAATCCACCCGCTATGCCACATTCGCCAACCTGTAGTCTGATAACATGGTGATCCTTTATCAGTTCGGTGATCTCACTTATGGTTTGCGCCAATGGCTCTATTCTTGATATGGCCTGAAGATCATCTTCCTTGAACGCACTCAGTGTCATATCTATGATATTATCTGTTGCTTTAAGTGCGGTCTTTATCTCGTTCATTCCCTGATCGGAGAAGTTGATCTTCTGTTCAACAATATTCCTTGATACTACAAGCAGATTCTCGCAGTGATCACCGATCCTTTCCATGTCGCTAAGGCTGTTAAGCAGCTCTGACACATCCAGACGTTCAGCTCTGGACATGTTGTTCTGTGATGTTACCTTGAGCAGGAAGTTGTTCAGAGAGCTCTCACACTTATCTATGAAATCCTCGTTTTCCTCAAGCTTTGCAGCGTCCTCCTCGTTGTAATTGCTGATGAGTCTACAAGCTATTGCAAAGTTCTCTCTTATACTGTCGGCCATGGCAAACATGACATTTCTTGCCTGTGATATGGCGATGGCAGGAGTTGATATAAGTCTTGGGTCGAGGGATGCAAGCTCCTTGTCGATCTTGGACTCCTCATCATCCTTGATAATTTTTCCTGTAAGCTTGGCAACCTGATTGGAAAATGGCAGGAGTATTATGCTTATGATAAAGTTGAAAAGGAAGTGGACATTGGCAATGTTTCCGCGATTTACAACTTTGTCCATGAAAGGCATGTCTATAAACAGCTGAAGTCCATATATGACGATTACAAAGAATATTGCGCCAAATATATTAAAGAGAAGGTATGACAGAGAAACTCTCTTTGCCTTCTTGTTTGCACCGATTCCGCCCAGAATGATGGTCATACATTTTCCAATGTTCTGACCGATGATTATAGGAATGGCTGTTCCGTAGGTAATGACTCCGGTTGAAGATATGGCCTGTAATATACCGACAGATGCCGATGAACTCTGGATTATTGCGGTGAGTACAAGACCTATGAGTATACCAAGTAACGGGTTATTGAATGAAGTAAACAGGTTCTGGAAACTCTCAGACTCCTTGAGTGGGGCAAATACGCCCTCCATGGTGTTCATACCCAGGAAGAGGATTCCAAGGCCAACAAGGATACTTGCAACATCACGTTTCTTGTTATTGTTTGTAAAAAGAATGATAAAAGCACCAATACATATAAGAATAGGTGCAAATGAAGACGGCTTTAAAAGTTTCAGAAAAACGCTTGTTTCAGCAAGATCTCCAAGACGAAGAATCTGGGCTGTAGCAGTACTACCGATATTGGCACCAAATACAACGGGGATCGCCTGACCGAGTTTCATGATGCCGGCATTTACAAAGCCGATGAGCATGATGGTTGTAGCAGCCGAACTCTGAATTATCGCAGTTACAGCAGTACCAAGTGTAAATCCTTTGATGGTTCCTGTGAACTGGTTTTTTCCGGTTGTCAGTTTTTCTAGAACCTTTTCCAGACTGCCTCCGGCAAGGTTCTTCAGTGAGGCCCCCATAAGATTCATTCCAAAAAGGAACAGTCCCACGCCTCCTAGCAGTGTTAAGATAGAAAATAAATCCAAAATTATAGTCCTCCTGAGTAATTTCATGTTTACCTGATTTGGTTCAGGTAAAAAGTAAGTAATAAATATGTAAAATGCCCATACGATTCAGATTATACCACATGAATAGTTTTTGTACTATTGAAAAAATAATGCAATTGACTGTAACATTTCGGCAAAAGTGACAATGAATCTGATGGTGGCGGCATTTCATCAACTGTGATAAAATGGGCAGGGTATATTATAAAATATTGAGAACAAAGATTTAGATAAAAGAAACAGGAGAGGCGTCAGATGTCTGTATTTAAAGATAAGAGAGTTTTTGGCATTAAAAGAAAAAATTCCAGTGGTATATCGACGGCGGGGCAGGTGTGTGCCAATGATGTCATATTGTGGATGATATTTATGCTTCCAATTAATATAGTAATTCATGGTGCGGGACAATGCTTTGTGGCTATAGGGCTTTTTGTTGGAAATGTTATAGGATGGATATTCCTGGCAAAGAGAATGAATTCCTATGCTGATATATCGCCGAGAAAGATACATAATGCACCTGAATTGTTTGCAGCCAGATACGATTCATGGCTGCTCAAGGATATAGTGTCAATGGTATGGATAGTTACGCTTGGCACGATATTGCTCTCAGTACTCAAGGTTATAGTGTCGGTGGCTGCATATTTTCTGGATATAGATAAGAACATATGCCTTGCAGCCATAGTTTTGTTCCTTGTGCTGGCTACGATCATGGTTGACAACAGACTTATGGGAATAATAAAGACCATAGTATTTATTATGGTCATACTTGCATGCATTGTTATAATATTCTGTATTTTCTACCGCATGGATGTGAGGGAGATACTCGAAAATTACAGAAGATCAAAACTGAATGGGGGAACAAGTATATATCTTAATATACTGTACTATGACGGTGAACATGTTGACATAGGCAGGGCTGTATCCATGACCGGTGTCGGACTTGGATGTATAGCGATGCCTCTTATGTATAAGGGAGTAATGAATATAAGCGGCGTGAAAGAGCTGGATGCCGGAAGAATATGGGCCATAGTATTCGAAGGGTTTACGATATTGTCAAGCTGCATGCTCGATCTGCTGGTCGTTCCAGTTATATTCCCGGAGAAGACCAGATTGGGAATGAATTCATTTCAGGTGTACAATATGATGCTCAAAAAGCTGTTTGGAGATGGGACATATGCGTATGCGGCGAGATTTTTCATACTCCTCACATTTATTGTGGCGGTTGTAGTCATGCTGGAATCATTTATGAGAAATATATGCGAACATATAAGGGGGCTTATACCATCCATGTCCAATGTGGGACAGATCACAAAGCTGATTATCGATATAGGGGTTGTGGTTACAGCGGGAGTTCTTATTTTTGTATTTGCCGAGTTTACGGAGTATGACCTTGAACTTGCTATTGTGCAGAGCTGGGGGATATGCGCAGCGGCTCTGGCTGCACCTCTTATGTGTACACTTATGTACAGAAATGCTACAAGATCAGGAATGTATGCAGGCATTGCGGCCGGAGTGGCAGTATATGTGATATGGCAGTTTATACCTGCTGTTGGCGGGACGTCAATTGGAGCTTATCTGGGAATCAGCGGTGACGTGGCCGGATTCACAGCCAGTATGATATTTTGTATAGCGGTGAGCATGTTTACACCTAAAAACAGGGAAGATGAGCTTCGGGTATTTGACAGAATGAAAGCAGATCAGGCTTAGAGTGGAGGTTAAGTCTATGGTATACAAGATCGCATGTGTGGGAAAGATAAAAGAGAATCACTTTACACAGATGATAGATGGATTCAGACATGATATTGATAAAAGTGACAGGCTTCAGATATGTGAGGTCCCTGACGAACGTATACCGCAGAAGGCCGGGGAAAAGGTAAACTCCATGATAATACACGCGGAGGCTGAGAGGCTTAAGAGCGTCATAGACAGGAGTGATTACATAATTGTTCTGTGTATAGAAGGTAAAAAGACCTCGACATCAGAACTTGTATCACAGATAAAGAAAGCGGCTGACAGAGGATGCCAAACGGTTACATTTGTCATAGGGGGATCCCTGGGACTCGACCCTGAGATTATAAGAATGGCGGATTATAAAATGAGTATATCAAATATGACATTTCCGCATCAGCTTATGAGGGTCGCCATTGCAGAACAGTTAGCAGGCGTGTCACGTGCTATGAGGCGTATATGATCATTTGTGATAGGTTATATTGTTAAGGATCGTGTATGCCCGGTATACCTGTTCAGACAGAAGCAGTGCAGCCATGTCTGATTCCGGTGAGATCGAACAGATGGAGAAGGTATGCATTCCGGAGGTCTGTTCAGGAGGGTAACCGATATAGTAGTTTATCCTGGATATGCCTCCGGTTGTAATGTCATTTATCTGCCTGGCGAATTCCTCAGAAGATATTGTTTCGGCATCGCCTATGGCGAAATCAATATTATTTTTACCGGAATTGAATTTTATTTTGCCGGGGGTGCATACTATTGACAGTGAGCAATATGGAGACAGCCTTTTTATGTATTCTGCCATGGCTTTCTTATATAAAGGGTTGATTTTTTTTTGGTTAACGTATAAATTGATATCCATATGATTTTCTCCTGTGTATCTGATATATGACTGACAATATCATATTATATAGTATGCAGATGAAAATATATAGCAGAATTTGGATTAAGATGGAGGCTGTTATGAACAGAAAGATACTTGCCCTGGATATTGATGGAACACTTACAAACACTGAGAAGGAGATAACACCAAGGACCCTGGAGAAGATAATAGAGGTGCAGGAAAAGGGGCATGTAGTAGCGATAGCATCAGGAAGACCGCTTCCTGGAATACGAAAGATCGCTGAGACAATTGAGCTTGACAGATTTGGGGGCTATATACTAGCGTTCAATGGCGGAAGGATCGTGAATTACAAGACAGGTGATATAGCTTATCAGGCCACGCTTGACAATGATGTTGTAAGGGAAATATATGATTATTGCAAGAAGGTTGGATGTGGCATGGTTACATATGATGGTGAGAGGGTAATAACTGGAACAAATATAGATGGATATATGATATTTGAGGCGCGTATCAACAATATGGAGATAATGCGTATCGACAATTTTAAAGAATATATTGATTTTCCACTGAACAAATGTCTGCTTACGGCTGATCCGGAGCTGGCTGAGAAGATAGAAGTGGAACTTTCAGGCAAATACGGAGACAGGGTTACGATATTTCGGTCAGAGCCATATTTTGTGGAAATAATGCCTCAGAATGTGCACAAGGCAACATCCCTGGAGAAGCTGCTGGAAATCCTCGGTATGAAGCGTGAGGATCTTATAGCATGTGGAGATGGATACAATGATCTGACTATGATAGATTACGCAGGGGTAGGAGTTGCCATGGCAAATGCACAGGATATAGTAAAAGAGCATGCGGATTATGTGACACTGTCCAATGACGAGGATGGACTTGTGCCTGTAATCGACAGATTTGTTTTGGACGTTTCTGATTGATAAGTATCCTAAAAAAAGTAAGAATTATGAGTATTGCGTTGAATTTGAACGCTATTTGTAGTAAAATGCATTGCTGTATGGAATTTTATAGATAAAACAATTCGATATTTAGGAGAAAAACATGGAAAAAAAGAATAATAGTCATTCCGATAATGATATGGATTCGGTTAAGAAGAGAGATTATTCTGGAGAGATGCTCTTCGATGATGAAGAAGATTATGATGATGATGTGGACGATTACGGATATGATCAGGATTATGATGAGGCTGACGATACAGTGGATCCGGATGACGGAGACGATGAAGTCGCTGAAACAGATGAGAGTATTGATGATGTAGATGAAGATGATACTGATGACAATCAGAATGCTACAGATGATTATTCAGACAGTGCATTTGACCCGGATGATGATCAGGATGAGTACGATGATGAATATGATGATCAGTATGATGAAGAGGCGTATTCTTCAGAATATCCAGATGACGAGTATGATGATGAGTATGCAGAAGATGAAGAAGATATGAGCAATCAGAGACGCAAGAAGAAGAACAGAATATGGGGAATCGTGCTGGCTGTTGAGTTTGTGGCAGCTATAATCATCGGATTTGTATTGGTTAAGTCGTATATCAACAGCACATACAATAAGATGCAGTATAATGAACTTAAGGATACACATATCAACGAGGACCTTAATGAGGAATCTGTCAAAAAGATGACAGGCTATACAAATATAGCACTTTTTGGTATCGATACCAGAGATTCTGGTATGGTCGATGATGGTGTGCGTTCAGACAGTATAATAATATGTAGTATCAACAATGATACACAGGAAGTAAAGCTTGTGTCTCTGTACAGAGATACCTACCTTGAACTTTGTAATGACAGCCAGTCATATGAGAAAGCTGCACATGCATATGCATATGGCGGTGCACAGGGCGCTGTTAACATGCTGAATAAGAATCTTGATCTTAATATAACTGATTATGTAGCAGTCAATTTTACAGCTCTTACAGAAGCTATTGATGCACTTGGCGGAATTGATATAGAGATCAAGGAGGACGAGCTGTATAAGCTTAATCAGTGTATAGATGAGCAGATGGGTGTGAATGGAATATATTCAGATTATGTGGATCAGACCGGTGTGGTACATCTCAATGGTGTCCAGGCTACTGCGTATTCCAGAATTAGAAGCACTGACGAGGGTGATATCACAAGAACATGGAGACAGCGAACCGTCATATCAAAGATGATAGAGGCAGCCAAGACTGCCGGACTTTCAAAGCTCCTTGACTGTATAAACGTGGTCGTTGATGATGTGTCATCAAGTTTTACTGAGGGGGAGATAATGGACATGGCAAAGTCATGCTTCAATTACAAGCTGTCAACATCTACAGGATTCCCATTCACAATGGCATGTCCGACTATGAATGAGATAAGTTATGTAGTAGCATGTGACCTTGCAACGAACACAACAGCGCTTCACAGATTCCTTTTCGATGACAATGACTATTCTCCATCGACAACGGTACAGACGATAAGTGATAATGTTGTAAATGATTCAGGCTATGGCAACCAGCTAGATCTTGATTCGTTTATTGTACAGGATGATGTCGACTCGATCGTGTCAGGAAATGAGTAATAAAAAGAAAACAGATTACAGACCGTATTGTATGCATGTACATGCAGAGATACGGTCTGTCTTTTTTTGTTTGAAATATGCTGTGTATGTGATATACTATCTAAGAGTGTGCAGACAGATGCATAACAGAGTATCTGTATATGTATGATTCGATCAGATAAGAAGGAATAATAATTACAAAGGACGGATATCAGATATGAAGATGGACAGAATTCTGCTCAAAATGAGCGGCGAAGCTCTTGCGGGTGACAAGAAGCACGGATTTGACGAGGAGACAGTCAGAGATGTGTCAAATCAGGTGAGACAGATAGTTGATAAAGGAATACAGGTGTGTGTTGTTATCGGAGGAGGAAATTTCTGGAGAGGAAGAACTTCAGACAATATGGACAGGGTTAAGGCAGATTCCATAGGTATGCTTGCAACCGTTATGAACTGTATATATACGGCGGACAGCTTTAGAAGCTGCGGAATAAAGACACATATCATGACCCCATTTGTATGTGGTAATATGACAGAGCTGTTTGATAAGGATAAGGCTATAGAATATATGGAACAGGGTGATGTAGTATTCTTTGCTGGCGGTATTGGACACCCTTACTTCTCAACAGATATGGCAACAGTACTGATGGCGATAGAGGTACAGGCAGATGTCATACTGTCAGGTAAAGCCATTGACGGAGTATACGACAGCGATCCTAAGGTGAATCCTGATGCGAAGAAGTACGATACCATGAAGATGAGTGATATAGTTGATAATAAACTTGGCGTTATAGATCTGGCGTCGGCCGTGCTTGCCATGGAGAACAAGATGCCTATGATGCTGTTTGGACTGAATGATGAGAACAGTATAGTTAAGGCCGTTACAGGTGGATTTACAGGCACATATGTGAACGCAGAATAATCAAGAAAATAAATCATAAGGAGAATCAATCATGTTAACACAGTACGAAGAGAAGATGCAGAAGTCAGTTGACAGCCTTGAGGCTGAGTACGCTACGATCAGGGCAGGAAGAGCAAACCCAAACATACTTAATAAGATCAAGGTCGAGTATTACGGTGTTCCTACACCTATGCAGCAGCTTGCAAATATTACAGTTCCTGAGGCGAGAACCCTGATGATATCTCCATGGGAGCCATCACTTGTTAAGGAGATAGAGAAGGCGATCATGAACTCTGATCTCGGAATAACACCTAACAATGACGGTAAGAATATCATTCTCAATTTCCCTGAGCTTACAGAGGAAAGAAGAAAAGAGCTTGTTAAGGATATCAAGAAAAAGGGTGAGGGCGCCAAGGTTGCAATAAGGAATATAAGACGTGATGCCAATGATGCCATCAAGAAGATGGAAAAGAACGGCGACATAAGTGAGGATGAGCTCAAAGATAACGAGGATAAGATCCAGAAACTCACAGACAAGTATGTTGGACAGGTCGAGAAGGCAGTTGAGTCTAAGTCCAAGGAAATTATGACAGTATAATATGTGCAGGTATACCTGACAGAAATTGTGGAGAGAGTATGAACAGAGAGATTAACGGAGAAACACTTAATATACCGCAGCATGTGGCAGTTATCATGGATGGTAATGGCAGATGGGCTAAGAAGAGATTTCTTCCCAGAAATTACGGACATGCAGAGGGTGCAAAGGCACTTGAGGCCATATGTGAAAACTGCGATAAGCTGGGAATAAAGTATCTCACAGTGTATGCATTTTCTACTGAGAATTGGAAACGTTCCGTGGAGGAGGTCACGGGAATCATGAACCTTTTCAGAAAATATCTGGTTGACAGTGTGGAGAGATCTAACAATGCCAATATGAGGGTTCATCTTATAGGCAAGAGAGAAGGACTTCCTCAGGATATCGTCCAAAAGATGGATGATCTTGAGAAGGCTACTTCCAGGAATACAGGTCTTCAGTTCTACATTGCTATCAATTATGGTGGACGTGACGAGATAGTGCGTGCGGTTAAAAAGATAATGAGGGATGCTGATGCCGGCAAGGTGAATGCCGATGATATGGAAGAAAGCCTTTTTGCGGATTATCTTGATACAAAAGGCGTTCCGGATCCGGATCTTCTTATAAGGACAAGCGGCGAAGAGAGAACATCCAACTTTCTTCCGTGGCAGCTGGCATACTCGGAGTTCTATTTTACGGATGAGCTGTGGCCGGATTTTGACATGGATTCACTGGTAAAGGCTGTAAGGTATTATAACAAGAGAGAGAGACGATTCGGTGATGCTAAATAGGAATCCGGAGGATAGTAATCGATGAAACAGAGAGTTATAAGTGGTGCGGTTCTGGTAGTGATACTGGCCATCACATTATATTTTGGAGGACTGGTCACATGTGCAGTTATGGGACTGGTATCTCTGGTTGGTAACATGGAACTGCTGAGAGTATATGGTGTGAATAAGAAGACTCCCGGTATAATATGTTACCTGGCAACATTTATTTATTATATTGCGATATACACTGGCAGAATGGGAATTATAGTTCCGATGATGGTAATATATCTTCTGGTTATGCTTGCTGTATATGTGCTGACATTTCCAAAGTACAATGATAAACAGATCATGGCATCATTCATGGATTTCTTCTATGTGAGCGTGATGTTGTCATTTGTATACCTTATAAGGGATATGAAGCACGGTCTGGTACTCGTACTTCTTATATTTGTAAGTTCATGGATAAATGATACATGTGCTTATTTTGTCGGAAGGGCATTTGGAAAGCATAAGATGGCACCTGTGCTCAGCCCAAAGAAGAGTGTGGAAGGACTAGTGGGTGGAATATCTGGTGCCGGTATATTCGGAGCAGTATTTGGAATACTGTTTAATCTGTATGTTGAACAGATGAATTACGCACCGCTCTTATTTGCTGTGGTAGGTGCAGTTGGTGCGCTCCCTGCTGTAATAGGTGATCTTGCAGCATCGGCTATCAAGAGAAATAATAATATAAAGGACTATGGAAAGCTTATTCCTGGTCATGGAGGAATATTAGACAGATTCGACAGCATAATATTTACAGCACCTATCATATATTATCTGCTTATGTATTTGCTGTAGATGATGCGAACGTTATGGCTGACTGTATACTTTGCAGTGGGTCAGGGGATAAGGGCAGTGCTCAGTGGGCAATCACTGGATACTGCCTATTATTTGCTCAATACGGCGATGGCAAATGAAAAATGAACTGGTAGTCAATATGGCACAGGAGGAGATTATGAAGAACGTAGCTATAATAGGTTCCACAGGATCTATAGGAACCCAGACTCTGGAGGTTGTGAGGGCGCAGGACGATCTCAATATCGTAGCTCTTGCGGCGGGCAGTAATGCTGAACTTCTGGAGAAGCAGGCAAGAGAGTTTTCACCGGAGATTGTTGGAATATGGAGCGAGGAAAGTGCGGTCAGGCTGAGGGAGAGTCTTGCCGATACAGACATAAAGGTTGTATCGGGGATGGAAGGTCTTATCACAATAGCAGAACTTGAGTCGTCAGATATACTTGTTACAGCCATAGTGGGCATGATAGGTATCAGACCAACTATAGCAGCGATAAATGCAGGTAAGGATATAGCGCTTGCAAATAAGGAGACTCTGGTCACTGCAGGACATATTATCATGTCTTTGGCAGCGGAGAAGAAGGTAACTATACTGCCTGTGGACAGCGAGCATTCAGCCATATTCCAGTCACTTCAGGGAAATGTACACGGGGATGTAGCGAAGATACTGCTCACGGCTTCAGGCGGTCCGTTCAGGGGAAAGAATACAGCTTTCCTTGAGAATGTGAAGGTTGAGGATGCACTGAAGCATCCAAACTGGAGTATGGGACGAAAGATCACGATAGATTCTGCGACTATGGTCAACAAGGGACTTGAGGTTATAGAAGCGAAATGGCTGTTTGATGTGGCTCCGGAGGATATTCAGGTGGTAGTACAGCCTCAGAGCATAATCCATTCCATGGTTGAGTACAGGGATGGGGCAGTTATTGCGCAGCTTGGAACGCCTGATATGAAGCTCCCGATACAGTATGCACTGTGCTATCCGGAGAGACGGTATATGCCGGGGGACAGACTTGATTTCTGGAGTATGAACTCGATCCTTCTGGAGAAGCCGGATATGGATACATTCAAAGGGCTAAAGTTTGCGTATGATGCTATAGCACAGGGTGGTTCCATGCCAACTGTATTTAATGCAGCAAATGAGTGTGCTGTGGCCAGATTCCTTGATAAGAAAATAAAATTCCTTGATATATACAAAATCATAGAGGAATGTATGTCGGCTCACAGGGTTATAGAGAATCCAGATGTGTCACAGATTCTTGATACAGAGAGATGGGTTTACGAATTGGTAGAAAGCAGGTGGTAGATTGAACATAATTCTTATAATACTCGTATTCGGTGTGATCATATTTTTTCATGAGCTGGGACATTTTATAGTGGCTAAGCTTAATCACATTACGGTAAAAGAGTTTTCTATGGGTCTTGGACCTAAGTTGTTCTCATTTACAAAAAAGGAAACTAAGTATTCACTGAGACTGATACCGCTGGGCGGATATTGTATGATGCTCAGTGAGGATGAGGAAGAGAACGAGAAGGATGAGAACTCATTTGAGAAGAAATCTATATGGGCCAGGATGGCAGTGGTGCTTGCCGGTCCGTTCATGAATATAGTCATAGCATTTATATTTTCTGCGGTAATAATACATTTTTGTGGAACGGATCCAGCCACGATAGGCAGGGTTTATGACAGCGAAATGGCTCAGGAAAGCGAATATGCAGATATTGTCAAAGAATTCGACGGAGTATATCCTGCGGAGGCTGCCGGAATAGAGGACGGTGATAAGGTGCTGGCCATAGCGGGCAGCAATATTAAGAATTTCAGGGAATTACAGATATACCTTGAGATATATGGCGATGGTTCACCGATAGAGCTCAAGATGCAAAAGCCCGATGGTACAGTATATGACACAACAGTACATCCGGTAAAGACAAGTGCAGGCTATAAGATAGGAATAATAAGTGGAGGATATGTTCTGCCTGAAAGCTTTGGTGAACTTATGAAATACTCTGCCTACGAAGTCAGATACTGGGTTAAGGCTACCTTCCTCAGCTTGAAGCTTATTGTGACAAGAAAAGTCAGCTCAGATCAGGTGTCCGGACCTGTCGGAGTTGCCAAGAGCATGAATGATACCTTTAATGAAGCAGCTAAGGTTGATGTGCTTACGGTGATTCTGAACTGGATGAACTATATAGTCCTGCTCTCAGCAAACCTGGGTATCATGAATATGCTTCCGATACCTGGACTTGACGGAGGAAGATTCCTGTTCCTGCTGATAGAACTGATAACCAGAAGAAAGGTTCCGAAGGAGAAGGAGAATATTGTGACAGTCATTGGTTTTGTTATTGTCATGATTCTTATGGTTGTCATACTGTTTAATGACATAAAGAATGTATTTTTCAGTTAGAAATATTTGAATGAATGGAATAGATATAGGAGGAAAGGCGCCAGTGCCCATATACAGGTACTGGCGCTGCGAGTATATATGAATACAAGAGAGATTCACATAGGTGACAGAGTAATAGGTGGAGGTAATCCGATACTCATACAGTCCATGACAAACACAAAGACAAGCGATGTGGACGCAACCGTTGCCCAGATACTTCAGCTTGAAAAAGCAGGCTGTGATATTATCAGGTGTACCATAAATGATGAGGCTGCAGCGGCAGCAGTGCCAGAGATCAAAAGGCGGATACATATCCCTCTGGTTGGTGATATTCATTTTGATTACAGGCTTGCCATAAAGGCCATAGAGAACGGCGTTGACAAGATCAGGATCAATCCAGGCAACATCGGAGGACAGGAGAAGCTTGCCAGGGTAGTTGAGGCGGCAGGAAAGAGGAATATTCCCATCAGAGTAGGTGTAAACAGTGGTTCGCTTGAGCGTGATCTGGTGGAGAAATACGGAGGAGTTACCGCTGAAGGAATCGTGGAAAGTGCACTGGATAAGGTGCATATGATAGAGAAGCTGGATTATCATAATATAGTTATAAGTATTAAATCATCCGATGTGATGATGTGTGTAAAAGCGCATGAGCTTATAGCTGATCAGACAGATTATCCTCTTCATGTAGGAATTACAGAATCAGGAACAGTTACCAGAGGTAACATAAAGTCGGCTGTAGGTTTGGGAATCATACTGCATGAGGGTATAGGGGATACCATCAGGGTATCACTCACGGGAGATCCTGTGGATGAGATCCTTTCCGCAAAGCTGATACTTAAGTCACTCGGTCTCAGACAAGGTGGAGTGGAGCTTGTATCGTGCCCGACATGCGGACGAACAGAGATAGATCTTATCGGACTTGCGAACAAGGTTGAGAAACTGGTTTCGGACTATGATCATCTTAATATAAAGGTGGCAGTCATGGGCTGCGTGGTAAATGGCCCTGGCGAAGCTAAGGAAGCTGATCTTGGCATTGCAGGTGGAAAGGGCTGCGGACTTCTTATCAAAAAGGGTGAGATAGTGGGCAGACTGAGTGAGGATGAATTTATACCGGCACTTAAACGCGAATTAGATAATTGGAGTGAATAAGAGTTGAACAATGAAGATTATATGCCAGAACAAGTGAATATAGATCAGATGTATGCCGATCAGATGCAGGCACAGATGGATTATGAGGCACAGATGGCAGAGCAGGAGATGTATGAGAATCAGTTATATGCGGATATCTCAAGCATACCTGAGGTCGAAAACAGCTCATATAAACAGGATAAAAATGTCTCTACAGATATGGCTGAAGATAAGCAAAATGATCGAGAACCGGTCTGGAAAGAAAATGGGGAAGCAGCCCGGAAGGACAATCAGGAGGAGATACAGGGAGACGATCAAGAAGCCAGACCGGAAGAGATGCGTACAGAACTATTCATGAAGGTATTCCCAGGGGTGGAGATGAATGGGGAACTGGCCAGTCTGTTTATGGAAGTGTATGTCAATAAGGTGACCATACTTGAGAGCAGAAGAATTCTTCAAGTTGACATAATATCAAAACACATAATAAGCCGTCCAAATATAGAGAAGGCAGAGGAATGTATAAGAAGATTTGTATTTGGAAAAAAGAAGTACACGGTGCAGATCATGGAGAGATATACTTTGTCTACCCAGTACAACCTGAATGCCATAGTCAAGGCGTATGAGGACAGTATACTCTATGATATCAGGTCGTTCAGCAATGTCGGATACAGACTACTCGCCAGATCAGTTGGGGAATGGTACTGTGATGGAGAGGCTATAACAATAGCGATAGAGGACAGCCAGATCGCACGTATACATGCTGAGAAGATAAAGCAGTATATGGAGGAGATGTTTCGGGAAAGATTTAATCTCGATGTAAATGTTGCATTTGAGTACAGTGAGGCTGACAAGGAAAAGCTCAGGAGAGCAAGTGCACTTGTGGAGCAGCAGAAGATAGATGCAATACTCAGCAATCTGAGAGATCATGGAGACATCATAGTTGACGGTAAGGCTGTGGATAAGGATAAACTTGGAGTTTCAAATAAGTCTGACAAGACTGAAGAGGGACATAAGCATGAGGAGACGAAGGCTGCCCCTGCGGCTCCAGGTGGTGATGCAGGCCCAAAAGGTGGCGACAAGGAGAAGTTCGGAAGAAGACGAAGGTACTCAGATGATCCAGAAGTGTTCATCGGAAGAGATGTGGAGGGCAAGCTGCTTGAGATATCCAGTATCAACGATGGTATTGGAGAGGTTGTCATCCATGGACAGATCATGAGTACTGAGGAGAGAGAACTGCGAAATGGCAAGATCATACTCACTGGATATATAACAGACTTCACAGATACCATAGGATTCAAGATGTTCTGCAGCCCTGAGGATATGGAGGTCTATCGCGAGGAGATACAGAAGGGTAAGTTCTACAGGATGAAAGGTCTTGCCGAATTCGATTCGTATGCCAAGGAGGTCATGATATGCCGTGTACTTGGTATGAAGCATATACAGGATTTTCGTGTGCCAAGGATGGATACATATCCTGAGAAGCGTGTTGAGCTTCACATGCATACCAAGATGAGCGAGATGGATAGTGTGGTTGATATAGAGACCATAGTGAAGCGTGCCAGTGACTGGGGCCATCCGGCTATAGCTATCACAGACCATGGCGTGGTCCAGGCATTCCCCATAGCCAATCACACAAAGGGACTCAGAAAGGATTTCAAGATCATATATGGTGTTGAAGGTTATTTTGTCGATGACCTGAAAGATCTGGTCAAGAACTCAAGAAACCAGAGTCTTGATTCCGAATATGTAGTATTTGATATAGAGACCACTGGACTTTCCAAGAAACATAACAAGATCATAGAGATAGGCGCAGTCAAGGTGAAGGACGGAGAAGTGGTGGATACTTTTTCAGAGTTCATAAATCCGGGTGTGCCTATTCCATACCAGATAGAGCAGCTTACATCCATCAATGATGACATGGTAAAGGATGCACCTATGTTCGATGTGATCGTGCCGAGATTTGTGGAGTTCTGCGGTGATGATATCGTGGTTGCTCATAATGCGTCATTTGATACGGGATTTGTCAGAAAGAATGCAGAGGAGCTGGGACTTAAGTTTGACAACACAGTTCTTGATACTATGACGCTCAGCCATATCCTGCTGCCGGAGCTTGGTAAATTTACTCTTGACAGAGTGTGTAAGGAGCTCAAGGTCGTAAATGCTCATCATCACAGAGCCATAGATGATGCGGAGGCAACGGCAAAGGTATTCTTCAAGCTGCTTGATATGCTGAAGGAGCGTGACGTAAAGACCATGGACGATCTGAATGTCCTGGGAAGCACTTCACCTGATGCCATCAAGAAGGACAAGACATATCACGGTATCATTCTGGCAAAGAACGAGATAGGAAGGGTAAATCTGTACAGATTAATCTCAGAGTCACATCTGACATATTTTGCAAGAAGACCGCGCATGCCGATGAGTCTTATCAATAAATACAGAGAGGGACTTATAATCGGCTCTGCCTGCGAGGCTGGCGAGCTGTTCAGGGCCATAGTTGACGATGCTCCGGACGAGGAGATAGTGAGACTGGTCAACTGGTTTGACTACCTTGAGATACAGCCTATAGGAAACAATGAATTCATGACAAGGGATACCAGAAATCCGAAAACCATGGACGACTTAATAGGATACAACAAGAGGATTGTGGAACTTGGAGAGATGTTCAACAAGCCGGTGGTAGCAACCTGTGATGTGCATTTTCTTGATCCTGAGGATTATATATACAGGGCGATCATCATGAAGAGCAAGGGCTTTGATGATGCGGATATGCAGCCACCGCTGTACTTCCGCACCACGGAGGAGATGCTGGCTGAGTTCCAGTACCTTGGAAGTGACAAGGCCAAGGAGGTTGTTATCACCAACACGAATATGATAGCGGACATGATAGAGAGGATAGAACCGGTGAGACCGGACAAGGCACCTCCTATCATCGAGAATTCGGATCAGACTCTGACGGATATATGTTACACAAAAGCACATGAGATATATGGCCCGGATCTTCCTCCTCAGGTTCAGGAGAGACTGGACAGGGAGCTGCACTCCATCATTTCAAATGGATTTGCGGTTATGTACATCATCGCGCAGAAGCTGGTGTGGGATTCCAATGACCACGGATATCTGGTTGGTTCCCGAGGTTCGGTTGGTTCTTCATTTGTCGCCACAATGGCCGGTATCACTGAAGTAAATCCGCTGTCTGCGCATTATATATGTCCAAAGTGTCATTTTGTGGACTTTGATTCGGAGCTTGTAAAGTCGTATTCAGGAATGAGCGGATGTGATATGCCTGACAGAGATTGTCCAAATTGCGGAACACCGCTCATAAAGGAAGGACACGACATACCATTCGAGACATTCCTTGGATTCAACGGAGACAAAGAGCCTGATATTGATCTGAACTTCTCAGGTGAGTATCAGTCAAAGGCGCACGCATACACCGAGGTACTATTCGGCAAGGGCAAGGCCTTCAAAGCGGGAACCGTAGGTGGTGTTGCGGAAAAGACGGCATTTGGATATGTGTACAATTATTTCAAGGATCATTCCAAGGAAGAACTAATGGCGGAGGCCAAGGCATCCGGAATGGATGATAAGGCTGCGAAGAAATACGCTGAGGAGAATGCAACAGTCACAAAGAGAAGGTGTGAGATGGAGCGTCTGGCTCTTGGATGTACCGGAGTCAGAAGAACTACAGGCCAGCACCCTGGTGGTATGATAGTTCTCCCGAGACACGAGGAGATATACTCATTTACACCTATACAGCATCCGGCAAATGATGTGGCATCGGATATAATCACATCGCACTTTGAGTACCATTCTATCGATCATAACCTGCTTAAGCTTGATATTCTCGGACATGATGATCCGACCATGATAAGACGTCTGGAGGATCTGACGGGGCTTGATGCTACGAAGATAAGACTTGATGACAAGGACGTCATGGAGCTTTTCCACAGCACCAAGTCACTGGGAATCACACCGGAGGACATCAACGGAATACCACTTGGAAGTCTGGGCGTACCGGAGTTCGGAACAGACTTCGCCATGCAGATGCTTATAGATGCCAAGCCTACATGTTTCTCAGACCTTGTGCGAATAGCGGGTCTGGCGCATGGAACCGATGTATGGCTGGGCAACGCACAGGAACTTATCAAGTCTGGTAAGTGTACGATATCCACGGCCATATGTTGTCGTGATGATATCATGGTTTATCTGATACACATGGGACTTGACGCAGGACTTGCCTTCAACATCATGGAGAAGGTTCGTAAGGGAATAGTGGCCAAGGGCAAATGCGACAAATGGGATGACTGGAAAGCTGAGATGGCTGCCCACGGAGTACCTGACTGGTATGTGTGGTCATGCCAGAAGATCAAGTACATGTTCCCAAAGGCCCACGCGGCGGCTTATGTCATGATGGCGTGGAGAATTGCCTGGTTCAAGGTCAATTATCCGCTTGAATACTATACAGCATTCTTCAGTATCAGAGCTGATGATTTCAGCTACGAGATGATGTGCTTTGGCAAGGAGAGAGTCCTCTTCCACATCAATGAGATAAGCAAGGTGGACAAGAACAAGAGATCAGCCAAGGACGAGGGCAAACTCAAGGATCTGAAGATTGTCCTTGAGATGTATGCCAGAGGCTATGATTTTGTGCCTATAAATATATACAAGGCAAAGGCTGACAGGTTCCAGATAATAGACGGCAAGATCATGCCATCCTTCGCATCCATAGAAGGAATGGGAGAGAAGGCTGCGCAACAGCTCTACGATGCGGCCCAGAAGGGACCGTTCCTCTCCAAGGAGGAGATAAATGAGCGTGCCAAGATAGGTAAGGGAACAATAGAGAAGATGAGCGAGCTGGGCATCCTGGACGGAATGCCGGAGACAAACCAGCTGTCGCTGTTTGATTTTATGTAATAATCTGAAAAAACTTTGCAATTTTATAAAAAAAGTGCTTGCATTCTGCTTTCGTTTCTGTTATATTAAACGGGTCGCAAGCGAAGCGGCAGGATACAAGCACTTATGGTTCGTTGGTCAAGCGGCTAAGACGTCGCCCTCTCACGGCGAAAACAGGGGTTCGATTCCCCTACGAACTGCT